>NZ_JAALBX010000019.1 GCF_011077955.1 Citrobacter freundii | reverse complement strand
TTCAATCTGAGCCATGATCAAACTCTTCAATTTAAGTTTGATGCTCGTGAATTAAACTTCGTAATGAATTACGTGTTCACTCAGAGACTTGATAATTCTTTGTGTACCCGAAGGTACTGAGATATCAATCCTGCGAGTGCCCACACAGATTGTCTGATAAATTGTTAAAGAGCAGTGCGACACGGCGTTAAGCTCACTGTCGCGAGGTGGCGTATATTACGCTTTCCTCTTTCAGAGTCAAGCGTTTATTTGCGCTTTTCTCTGCCGGAACTCCCGGAGGAATCCCGCTGACCGGCCGGCTTATTCGCCGTTGTTCCGTGTCAGTGGTGGCGCATTATAGGGAGTAATCAGAATCTGACAAGTGTTAAATTCAAAAAAAATTCCATCCGCTCATATTTTAAGCAATAGAGTTCAAAACAGAATCAAATTGACGCTTTGTTAAACAAAACGGGCTACTGGGAGCCCGTTTTTGTGATTAAAACGACTTATTGAACCGCAACGATTTGGTTGTCTTTTACAGTCAGCTCTATCGGTTTGCCCGGAATCAGCTCGCCAGAAAGTATCTGTTGGGCGAGCGGGTTCTCGATTTGTTGCTGAATCGCCCGTTTAAGCGGACGCGCGCCATAAACCGGATCGTAGCCATTTTCGCCAAGCAACCGCAGAGCCTCGTCGGATATGTGGATTTGATACCCACGGTCCTCCAGCCGTTTGTACAACCGCTGCAACTGAATCTGTGCGATAGAGGCAATATGTGCTTGCCCTAACGGATGGAACACAACCACCTCATCTATACGGTTGATGAATTCCGGTCTGAAGTTTTGGCTTACCACGTTCAGAACCAGTTCTTTCATATGGCTATAGTCAAGCTCGCCAAAGCGTTCCTGAATCAAGTCCGAACCGAGGTTTGAGGTCATGATGACCACGGTATTACGGAAATCTACCGTCCTACCCTGCCCATCTGTCAGCCGCCCATCGTCCAGCACCTGCAATAGAATGTTAAAGACATCCGGGTGTGCTTTTTCTACTTCATCCAACAGGATGACGGAATAAGGACGACGACGCACCGCCTCGGTCAGGTAACCGCCCTCTTCGTAACCGACATATCCCGGAGGCGCACCCACTAACCGTGATACAGAGTGTTTCTCCATAAACTCGGACATATCAATACGCACCATTGCATCGTCGCTATCGAACATAAAGTTCGCCAGCGCTTTGCAAAGCTCCGTTTTACCAACCCCGGTCGGCCCAAGGAACAAGAACGAACCAATGGGGCGGTTAGGATCCGATAAGCCCGCACGGCTACGACGAATTGCGTTTGATACCGCTTCGACCGCTTCGTCCTGGCCAATGACGCGCTGATGCAGATCCTGCTCCATACGCAGCAGTTTTTCGCGCTCGCTTTCCATCATTCGGGCGACAGGAATACCGGTCCAGCGCGCCAGCACTTCTGCAATTTCTGCATCAGTGACTTTATTACGCAGCAGCCGCATGGTCTTGCCTTCGCTCTGGGTTGCGGCGGCCAGCTGTTTTTCAAGTTCAGGAATTTTCCCGTACTGCAACTCGGACATGCGGGCCAAGTCCCCCATACGGCGCGCCTGTTCGATGGCAATTTTGGCCTGCTCAAGTTCAGCTTTGATAGTCTGCGTACCCGAAAGCGAGGCTTTTTCCGCTTTCCACTCTTCTTCCAGCTCCGAGTATTGCCGCTCTTTATCGGAAAGCTCTTCATTCAGCATGTCGAGACGCTTTTTACTCGCTTCATCAGACTCTTTCAACAACGCCTGTTGTTCGAGTTTCAACTGAATAATACGCCGGTCCAGCCGGTCCAGCTCTTCGGGCTTCGAGTCAATCTGCATGCGAATGCTTGATGCCGCTTCATCGATAAGGTCGATTGCTTTATCAGGCAACTGCCTGTCAGCGATATAGCGATGCGACAAGGTCGCCGCCGCCACGATAGCCGGGTCAGTAATTTGCACATGGTGGTGCAGCTCATAACGCTCTTTCAGACCACGCAAGATAGCGATGGTGTCTTCAACCGTCGGTTCTGCGACAAACACTTTCTGGAAACGACGCTCCAGCGCCGCATCTTTTTCAATATACTGACGATATTCATCAAGCGTTGTCGCGCCCACGCAGTGCAGCTCACCACGCGCCAGCGCCGGTTTCAACATATTGCCAGCGTCCATTGCGCCATCGGCTTTCCCGGCGCCTACCATCGTATGCAATTCGTCGATAAACAGGATGACATTGCCTTCCTGTTTAGCAAGATCGCTAAGCACGCCTTTTAAACGCTCTTCAAACTCACCGCGATATTTGGCGCCAGCGACCAATGCCCCCATATCAAGCGCCAGTACGCGACGGCCTTTAAGCCCCTCAGGCACTTCGCCGTTAACGATACGCTGCGCAAGCCCTTCGACAATGGCGGTTTTACCCACACCAGGTTCACCAATCAGTACCGGGTTGTTTTTAGTACGGCGCTGCAGCACCTGAATAGTACGGCGAATTTCTTCGTCACGGCCAATAACAGGGTCAAGCTTGCCCTGTTCAGCACGCTCGGTCAGATCGAGGGTGTATTTTTTCAAAGCCTGACGCTGATCTTCTGCTCCTTGATCGTTCACGCTTTCACCTCCACGCATTTGCGCAATCGCCTGAGTAATATTCGCGGTGTTCGCCCCGGCCGCTTTTAATAAATCCGCCAGGGTGCCGCGCGATTCAAGCGCTGCGAGAATAAACAGTTCTGAAGAAATAAAATTGTCGCCCTGCTTTTGCGCCAGCTTGTCGCAAAGATTCAGAACGCGAATCAAATCCTGAGACGGCTGCACATCGCCGCCAGTGCCTTCAACTTGCGGTAGTCGGGCCAACGCCTGATCAATATCAGTACGTAACTTACCGGCATTAACGCCTGCTGAGGTTAATAAAGGACGAACGGAACCCCCTTCCTGTTTCAGCAAGGCGCTCATAAGGTGTAAAGGTTCGATGAATTGGTTGTCTTGCCCCAGTGCGAGCGACTGGGCATCGGCAAGAGCAAGCTGGAATTTATTAGTAAGACGATCCAGACGCATAACTCCTCCCATAACAGGTCAAATTTGCTACTGGAGATTAAATGAGGTCATCCCTCAATTATTCAAGGTTAATTGACCTGATTTATGTGAAAAGAAAACAACGCGTTTTGGATCGTCTTGATTCGATAGGTTATATCAGCCAAATGAAACTTGCCATACGCCCCGTGATTCTGTCACGTCGGTATGAGAAAAAATCGCGCTTTTCCGTGAAAGTACAGCGATCGCCGCCATAGATTTTTGTCACGCCAGCGTTATTCAAGCGCTGACGCGCAAGTTGGTAAATATCGGCAAAGTACTTTTCACCCACAGGACGAAATGCGCGTTCGGCGCTATTGTCCTTTGCGATAAAGGCATCTCTTACATCGTTGCCCACTTCAAAGGCCTGCGGGCCAATCGCCGGGCCAAGCCACGCCATAATGTTTTCCGGACGGTCTTTGAAGTGTGCGACGGTCTGTTCCAGCACGCCGCCACATAAGCCGCGCCACCCTGCGTGAGCGGCAGCGACTTCACTTCCCGCCTGATTGCAAAACAGCACCGGCAAACAGTCCGCCGTCATGACCGCGCAGACAAGCCCTGGCGTATCACTCCAGGAGGCGTCGGCGCGTTTCGAGGCATAAGGCTCATCGCGAAGCCTTAACACCGCCTCGCCGTGAACTTGCTCCAGCCAGACGGGTGCAGAGGGCATCCGGGCGTCAGCAAATAACCGACGCCGATTTTCCTCAACATCATCCAGATTGTCACCGCAATGGGCACCCAGATTGAGCGATGCGTATGGCCCGCTGCTAATACCGCCGATTCGGGTGCTGCTACAGGCTGCCACACCCGGCGGCAATGGCCATTCAGGGACGATAAGCTCAGTCATAACCAGTCAACGGCATCTTTATGCGCTTCGAAATCGGCACGCAGCGCGTCAATGAGATCAACCATATCCTGAGGAATAGGCGCATGCCACTCCATCTGGATACCGGTTATTGGATGATACAGGCGTAGCATCGTGGCATGCAGAGCCTGACGATCAAACTGCCGCAGTGCCTGGATAAACTCATCCGATGCGCCTTTCGGCGGGCGCGGACGACCACCATAGAGTTGATCGCCCACCAGCGGATGCGTGATATGCGCCATATGCACACGAATCTGGTGAGTACGACCAGTTTCCAGACGCAAACGCAATCGGGTATGAATACGAAAATGCTCCATAATCCGATAGTGAGTAACGGCAGGTTTGCCCATTGGATGGACAGACATATGCGTGCGTTTAGTTGGATGGCGGCTGATAGGCTCTTCTACCGTTCCACCCGCTGTCATATGTCCTATCGCTACCGCTTCGTACTCGCGGGTGATTTCGCGCAGTTGCAATGACTCCACGAGACGGGTTTGCGCCGGAATAGTTTTCGCCACTACCATTAAACCGGTTGTGTCTTTATCCAGACGATGCACAATTCCGGCGCGCGGAACGTCTGCAATCGGCGGGTAATAATGCAGCAGCGCATTCAGAACCGTGCCGTCAGGGTTGCCCGCGCCGGGGTGAACCACAAAATCACGCGGTTTATTGATTACGAGAATATCATCATCTTCATAGACAATATTCAGTGGGATATCCTGGGGCTCGAAACGGGCGTCTTCTTCGATTTCGACATCGATAACCACGGTCTCGCCGCCAAAGACTTTTTCTTTGGGTTTATCGCTAATTTTACCGTTTAGCTGAACGCGTTGGTCTAAAATCCACTCTTTTATGCGCGATCGCGAATAATCCGGGAACATTTCGGCCAAAGCCTGATCTAAGCGTTGACCGAGTTGAGATTCGGACACCGTTGCAGTGAGTTGTACTCGTTGTGCCATATACTGCTTCTTTGTTTACGTTGGGATTTACGGCTTCGCCGTATAATATAGTGTGCTATTGTAGCTGGTCTTAACCGGGAGCAGGAACTGTCAATCTCCCGCACAAGTAAAACATTCTGAGGAAAGTCAAAACGTCATGACGCGCATGAAATATCTGGTGGCTGCCGCCACGTTGAGCCTGGCTTTGGCGGGTTGCTCCGGTTCTAAGGAAGAAGTCCCTGATAATCCGCCATCTGAGATCTACGCGACTGCTCAGCAAAAACTGCAGGACGGTAACTGGAAAGCGGCAATAACGCAACTGGAAGCGCTGGATAATCGTTATCCATTTGGACCGTATTCTCAGCAAGTTCAGTTGGATTTGATTTACGCCTATTACAAAAATGCCGATTTGCCGCTTGCTCAGGCTTCCATCGATCGTTTCATTCGTCTGAACCCGACACATCCGAACATCGATTATGTACTTTACATGCGCGGGCTGACCAATATGGCGCTGGATGATAGCGCCTTACAGGGTTTCTTTGGCGTTGACCGTTCCGATCGCGACCCGCAACATGCTCGCGATGCGTTTCGTGACTTCGCGAAGTTGGCGCGCGGCTACCCGCAAAGCCAGTATGTTACCGATGCCACCAAGCGTATGGTGTTCCTGAAAGATCGCCTGGCTAAATATGAACTATCGGTTGCCGAATACTACACTAAACGCGGCGCTTATGTTGCCGTAGTTAACCGTGTAGAAGGCATGCTGCGCGATTATCCGGATACCCAGGCCACTCGCGAAGGTCTGAAGTTGATGGAAAATGCTTATCGTGAGATGCAGATGAATGCGCAGGCTGAGAAAGTCGCCAAAATCATCGCGGCTAACGGCAGCAACTCCTGATTATTTCAGATACGAAAAAAGGCAGCCTGGCTGCCTTTTTTTATGTCCGCATCCCAATTTCACTGGGGTTAGCGCGGAGTCATCCCATCAAATATGGCCTGGAAATGGCTATCCGACAAGTGAAAAATCCCCTCTTCCTGTCCTGCCTCACAAAACCTTTGCATTGACAAAAAGTGACAAAACTTTGTGATTTAACTCACACAATTTGACACTAACGACGGTATGCTGAAATCACCAAGACGGGAAAGACGAGAGGTAAATTTTATGACAATGAACATTACCAGCAAACAAATGGAAATCACCCCGGCAATCCGCCAGCATGTCGC
This sequence comes from Citrobacter freundii, assembly GCF_011077955.1. GTDB lineage: Bacteria > Pseudomonadota > Gammaproteobacteria > Enterobacterales > Enterobacteriaceae > Atlantibacter. Next base: position 62,187 of record NZ_JAALBX010000019.1, on the reverse strand, counting down.
AGACCGTCTCGCTAAACTGGAAAAATGGCAAACTCACTTAATTAATCCACACATCATTTTATCCAGAGAACCTCAAGGCTTCGTCGCCGACGCCACGATGAATACGCCAAATGGCCATCTTGTCGCCAGCGCAAAACACGAAGATATGTATACGGCTATTAACGAACTTATCAACAAACTGGAGCGACAACTGAACAAAGTGCAACACAAAGGGGAAGCACGTCGCGCAGTACCATCAGTTAAAGACGTTAGCTTCGCGGAAGAAAAAGAAGAGTAATTACCCAAACACTCACAACGCGCCTACGGGCGCGTTTTTTATTGACAGAGCGAAAACAGTACGGGTAGTGTAATCCGTACCTTTTAAGGAATCTCATATGAAACTACTGCCGTTCTTCTTCGCATTCTTTTTTACCTTCCCCTGAACGGGAGGCTTTTCGTCATGTGATAAAGAATGCGAAGACGAACAAACAGGCCTCCCAAATCGGGAGGCCTTTTTTATGACAATAAAAAAGGTAGCGTTATGACTGCGGAAAACCCTTTACTGGCTTTGCGGGATAAGATCAGTGCGTTGGATGAAAAATTACTGGCGCTGTTGGCCGAACGTCGCACGCTGGCCGTTGAAGTCGGCAAAGCCAAGCTCGCCACGCATCGTCCGGTGCGGGATATTGACCGCGAGCGCGACCTGCTGGATAAGCTCATTACGCTTGGGAAAAGCCATCAGCTAGATGCGCATTACATTACGCGGCTGTTCCAGTTGATTATTGAAGACTCCGTATTAACCCAGCAGGCGTTGCTTCAGCACCATCTTAACCAAACGAACCCGCATTCAGCGCGCATCGCGTTTCTTGGGCCAAAAGGTTCTTATTCACATCTGGCGGCGCGCCAGTATGCCGCACGCCATTTCGAGCAGTTTATTGAAAGCGGCTGCGCCAAATTTCATGAGATCTTCAATCAGGTGGAAACCGGCCAGGCGGATTACGCGGTCGTCCCTCTTGAGAACACCAGCTCCGGCGCGATTAATGACGTATACGACCTGCTCCAGCACACCAGCCTGTCCCTGGTCGGCGAGTTAACCATTCCTATCGATCATTGCGTCCTGGTGGCTGGCTCTACCGATTTAGACAGCATTGATACCCTTTACAGCCATCCGCAGCCCTTCCAGCAATGCAGTCAGTTTTTGAATCGTTATTCACACCTCAAAATCGAGTATTGCGAAAGCACCTCAGCGGCAATGGAAAAAGTCGCGCAAATGAAATCGCCAAAAGTCGCGGCGCTGGGAAGCGAGGCTGGCGGTGCGCTGTATGGGTTGCAGGTGCTTGAGCGCAATTTGGCGAACCAGACGCAAAACATTACCCGTTTTATCGTGCTTGCCCGAAAAGCGATTCACGTTTCCGATCAGGTGCCGGCAAAAACCACGCTATTGATGGCAACAGGCCAACAGGCGGGTGCGCTGGTCGAAGCCCTGTTGGTGTTACGTAACCATAATCTGATTATGACACGTCTCGAATCGCGCCCGATTCATGGCAATCCGTGGGAAGAGATGTTTTATCTGGATATACAGGCCAATGTTCAGCAAGCAGACATGCAACTGGCGCTGCGCGAACTTACCGACATTACTCGTTCAATGAAGGTACTGGGCTGTTATCCAAGCGAAAACGTCGTGCCTGTCGATCCGGCATAGCCCATAAAAAAAGCCAGCGGAGACACTGGCTTTTTTCATACTGGAGACGTTACTGGCGGCTGTCGTTCGCCTGGCGCAGCAGGGTACGACTTTCGCTCTGAAAGCGTTGCGCATAGTCGCCAAACCAGTGTTCAACCTTGCGAAAGCTGTCGATAAATGCCTGTTTATCGCCTTGCTCAAGCAGGCCGATCGCTTCGCCAAAGCGCTTGTAGTAACGCTTGATAAGCGCCAGGTTATCACTTGATGACATAATAATGTCCGCATAAAGCTGTGGGTCCTGCGCAAACAACCGTCCTACCATCGCCAGCTCCAGGCGATAAATAGGTGAAGAGAGCGCCAGAAGCTTCTCAAGCTGCACCTGCTCTTCTGCTAGATGCAAACCGTAGGCAAAGGTAGCGAAGTGACGCAGCGCCTGAATAAACGCCATATTCTGATCGTGCTCTACTGCACTGCTATTGTGTAATCGCGCGCCCCAGACCTGAATTTGTTCAAGGAACCATTGATAAGCTTCCGGCTTGCGACCATCGCAATAGACCACGACCTGCTTTGCGAGGCTGCCGCTGTCCGGGCCAAACATGGGGTGTAAGCCCAGTACCGGCCCGCTGTGCGCGGTCAACATTGCCTGCAAAGGACCGCTTTTCACCGACGCCAAATCGACGAGGATACAGTCTTCAGGCAGAGGCGGCAGTCTGGCGATCACCTGCTCGGTCACGTGGATCGGCACACTGACGATGACCATACCGGCATCGGCCACTAATACCTCTGCCTGCGGCCAGTCTTCTTGTTCAAGGATGCGGACCTGATAGCCCGACAGTTGCAGCATCTTTTCAAACAGACGTCCCATTTGCCCGGCCCCGCCGACAATCACCACCGGACGCAGAGTCGGATGCAGCGTTTTAAAGCCTTTATCATTTTCATGCGCGTAAGATTCGCGCATAACACGGCGAAGGACGTCTTCAATCAGATCGGGCGAGACGCCAAGCTGTTCGGCTTCGTGACGGCGAGACGCCAACATAGACGCTTCACGTTCCGGTACATAAACCGGCAAACCGTGGCGGCTTTTTACTTCGCCCACTTCCGAAACCAATTCCAGGCGGCGCGCCAGTAATCCCAGCAGCGCCTTATCCACTTCATCGATTTGATCGCGCAATGCGGTCAATTCTGCAACCATATTAACCTCTTAAGCGAAACGCGCCGCAAGCGTACCGTTCAGATCGTTGTGGATTTCCTGGAGCAATGCGTCAGTGGTTTCCCAATTGATGCAGGCATCAGTCACAGAAACACCGTATTTCATTTCGCTACGCGGTTGCTCGGAAGATTGATTGCCTTCAAACAAGTTGCTTTCAATCATCAGGCCAATGATAGAACGGTTGCCATCTTTAATCTGAGCGACCACTGATTCAGCGACACCCGGCTGGCGGCGGTAGTCTTTATTAGAATTACCATGACTGCAATCTATCATCAGCGCCGGGCGCAGTCCCGCTTGTTCCATCTCTTTTTCGCACTGCGCGACATCCGCCGGGCTGTAGTTCGGCGCTTTACCGCCGCGTAAAATGACATGACCGTCCGGATTACCCTGCGTTTGCAACAGGCATACCTGCCCCGCCTGGTTGATACCTACAAAGCGGTGCGACTGCTCAGCGGCACGCATCGCGTTGATTGCCGTCGACAGACTGCCATCAGTACCATTTTTAAAGCCAACCGGCATTGAGAGACCTGAAGCCATTTCACGGTGCGTTTGCGATTCCGTCGTGCGCGCGCCAATAGCCGACCAGCTAAACAGATCGCCCAGATATTGCGGGCTATTAGGATCCAGCGCTTCGGTCGCGAGCGGGAGGCCTAACTTCACCAGTTCCACCAGCAGGTTGCGGGCAATTTTCAGCCCACCTTCGACATCAAACGAGCCATCCATGTGGGGATCGTTAATTAACCCCTTCCAGCCGACGGTGGTACGGGGCTTTTCAAAATAGACGCGCATAACCAGGTAAAGCGTATCGCTGACTTGTTCGGAAAGGGCTTTAAAACGACGAGCATATTCAATGGCCGCTTCGGGATCGTGGATCGAGCAAGGTCCACAGACCACTAACAAACGCGGATCGCGTCCGGCGATGATGTCCGAGATCGTTTTACGCGACTGCGCGATTTGCGCTTCCTGCTCAAGCGTAAGCGGGAATTCAGCTTTAAGTTGATCCGGAGTAATCAGTACCTGTTCATCTGCGATATGAACGTTATTCAGCGCGTCTTTTTGCATGATAGCGACCCTTAAATTTGCTCGTTTGCGATAGTCATTACCTCAAAGAGGTGAAGCTACCATATCATAACGAGTAAACATTTCAATCCAAAATCCGTAAATTTATCGTTACAAAGGCAGTTAAATGCTATTTTACTCACAACAATACGGGTTATTGTGTAAGTATTAGTTTACAGAGAAAGCAACTTATCATTAATTATCACGGGGCGTACTCAAACCCACCGTTTTGCGCTACGTTTGATAACTGCAAACCACACCTCAGGGATAAATTAATGCGCCGGGCCTTACTCATGATGAGCATACTGTTGTCCACGGGTTGTCAGATAGATCCCTACACGCATGAACCCACCTGGAGCGAGAGAAACTGGTATCAAATTGGCGCGGATGATGCGATGGCCGGAGGCATGCCCAAAAGCGCTCAACGACTGACTCGGGAATATGACGACCCGCGCGTTGATATCGCCGACTATAAAAAAGGTTATGCGCGCGGACAGCAACGGTTATGTCAGGATGATTTTGTATACGTCTGGGGCTTAAGTGGAAAAGAATTCCCTGGAGCATGTGAAAATCTGAAAGAAACGTCACCGCTTCGCGCACGCTGGAAAGAAGGCTATACCGGCGCAAGTGAAAATTCGTTATTAAACTGAGCCGCTTAACTCATCCGCAGGTCAGTTTAGCCTCATTTCACAACCTTTTTCATCACGCCGACACAGCAGTCGTGTTTTCAAGAGCATGACGGCGTGCAAAGGAGGTGATATTATCCGCGAAAATTTCCACAACAATAATTTCTGCGCTTTATGCTTTAGCTGGGATCCCGCGCCATGCCTGTGCTGCACTTTCGAGCGTTTTGTTTTGCACTGATGATGGTAGCGATACCCTCTCTCGCCGACCTCCCCTCGCCTGTTTCAAATAATGACGAGGCAGTGCAGCGAATTGTTTCTGGCATTATCAGTTATACCCGTTGGCCTAAACTTGTAGCGCCTCCGCGCATTTGTATTTTTTCTTCGTCGCGAATGGCGAAAATAATAGAAAAAAATATTACCCCGTTATCCTTTACGCCGGTTATTGTTGAAAATAATGAAGAGACATTAACCTCAAAATGTGATGGTATTTATTTCGGATCTGAATCCCCGGAAGAGCAGATGAAATTAATAGCGGCATATCAACCACGGCCGTTACTATTAATCGCTGAAGAAAATACCCAATGCGTTACCGGTAGTTCTTTCTGCCTGAATATAAACGCCACCCCGGTAACATTCGCCGTTAATCTCGATTCGTTGTCCCGCAGCGGTGTGCGGGTCAACCCGGAAGTATTGATGCTCGCACGGAATACACATCATGACTAAGGATATCAACAACATGCCACGGCCTACGTTCAAAAGAACGTTGCGGCGCATCAGCATGATAAGCGTTGTGATAACCATGATTATCGCCTGGCTGATACTTTCCGTTTCTTCCATGATGACATTAAAACAATATGCGCAAAATAACTTGCGCTTGCTTAGCGTTTCAATAAGTCACTCGCTTGAAGCGCCGATGGTGTTTCGTGACGGTCCCGCAGCTTATGATACGCTGGCGATGCTTGGCAAGCAGGGACAATTCTCCAGTGCACAGGTAGTGGACAGCAGTGGCGTTATCATTGCCGACTGGTCAGGCAGCGCCGATAACAATCGCGATATGATGGGCGGCCTTGTCAGTAAATGGGTATTCCCGACGCCGGTTATTCAGAGCATTTATCATGACGGTAAAACGTTGGGTGAAATTCACTTAACCGCAATGGACGATATTATTACCCATTTTGTCTGGACCTCGCTTGGCGTGTTAACAGCGTGCCTCATTCTTGCATCATTTATTTCATTATCCATTACGCGTTATTTACATAAAGGCATGGTTGATGCGCTAAATAACATCACCGAAGTTGCACATGACGTGCAGACTAACCGTAATTTTTCAAGACGCGTTTCGGCAGAACGCATAGAAGAATTCCACCTTTTCGCCCAAGACTTTAATACGCTGCTGGATGAAATGGAAACCTGGCAAACACAGCTGCAACGTAAAAACGCCTCATTATTAATAAGCGCCACCCATGATCCGCTTACGGGCCTTGCCAACCGCACGGCATTTCATCAGGCCGTTGAAAGTATGATGAATGATCGAAGCCGCAAAATAGACGCCGCGTTACTTTTTATGGATGGTGATAACTTTAAGTATATCAATGACACATGGGGACACGCGGTAGGCGACCGGGTATTGGTTGAAGTAGCCAGCCGCTTACGCGCTTTTGCCGGTGACACGCATTGCGCCTATCGCCTGGGTGGGGATGAATTCGCGATACTGCTGACTGGCGTCAACGCGACCGATGATCTCCTGGCGTTAATACAGTCATTACGCCACGCATTGCTGCCGCCCATTCTTTTGAATAACGGTGAAACGACCACGATGTCGATGAGCATTGGTTATGCGCTTGCAAAGTGCACCGCAACGCCTGAGTCCCTCATGGAGGTTGCCGATCAGAATATGTATCTCGAAAAGAATAAGCGCCGTTTGGCGTTCGGATAAACATTAAGGAAATGGTTATGCTGCGTTTTTTTGCCCCCGTCGTTCTCACCCTTTTTTTGTTAACGGGCTGCCAGTCACCCCAGGGAAAATTCACGCCTCAACAGATAGCGGCGATGCAATCCTGGGGCTTTAGCGAGCAGAACGGCGACTGGTCTTTAGGCCTGTCCGATACCATTCTGTTTGATAAAAATCAGTATCAGCTTCGCCCGGAAAGCGCCAGCCATATAAAAACCATCGCGGCAAATCTCTCCTCCCTTGGCCTGAAACACGCCCGTATGGATGGTCATACCGATAATTACGGCGAAGACAGCTATAACGAAGCGCTGTCGCTCAAGCGCGCCAATATTGTGGCGGATACCTGGGCGGAAGGCGCAGGCATTCCACGCAGTAATTTAACCACCCAGGGGCTTGGTAAAAAATATCCGGTCGCCAGTAACAGCACCGGACAAGGACGCGCCGAAAACCGCCGCGTTGCAGTGGTTATCAGCACGCCCTGAGACTTAATAAATAACGGGTTCAGCGTTCTGACGAGCCTGTGCCCGTTTCCAGCGTATAATATCCACCAGCAAAAACAGCACGACGCTTATCCCTGATACCGGCATAGCGATCCCTAACGCCACGGTAATCATCACGACGCCCAGACGCCCCATTGCAGGCAACATCAGCCATGCCTGGGTCAGCGTTTCGACCGGATTTGTCGAGGCGGCTTTTGGACGTCGTAACCACCACTGCCGGTATCCCAGAACAATCATTACGCAAAGTGCGACCCCAAATCCTACCAGCAGCAGTTGATTTGCCAGCCCGAACAGCACCCCCATATGGAAATCAACACCCCAACGGGTGAGCTTTGCTATCAACGGAAACTGACTAAAATGGATCTTATCGATAACCTGCATCGTTTCGCCATTTATCGCGACCGCATCAACCTGGGTTGGCCAACGCCTGTCGATTTCTGTCACGGTCCAGGCCTGATTCAGACTGCGCGGCGGGCGTATCTCCAGCAAACGGGCATGAATGCCCGCCTGCTGCGCCAGGGCCAGAACGCTATCGATAGCGTCTGGATTAAACGCGTTTGCCGCCATTGCGTTATGTTGATGCCCATGATGCTCGGCGTGCGGATCGGTTTGCGCCGCCTCGCCGGATATCATGGTATTCACCTGGGGCGTCATCCAGTTCATTGCTGCCCGAAATTTATCAACGTTACCGCCTGCATATTGGGACCAGGTGAGCCCGGTTGCGGAAAACAGCAGTAGTCCCGCCAGCAAAATCAGGCCCAACAGGCTGTGCCAGTGCCTTGCGGCCATAAGCCGACTGCGAGTTACCGGCTTACGTACGCGCCGGGGTCTTGTCATCCACCACAGCGCTATCCCGCCCAGTGCCGCGATCCACATCCATGACGCGGCCAGTTCGCTGTAAAACCTGCCGATATCGCCAAGCAATAGCGAACGATGCAGATAATCAATCCACTGGCGCAGCGGTAGTATTCCGCTGGTGCCATACACGGTCATATCGCCCGTCACGGCAAGCGTCACCGGGTCGATAAAGATGGCCCGGTGCTCTGAGGCCGCCAGCGCGGGGTCACTGAACATCACCCGTGTGGTTTGGCCGGCATCCAGCCCTGGTCTCACCGCATGTAAACGCAGCGCGTGATGAAGATAGTGTTCCGCCACTTCAATTTGCTTTGCGAGAGGTTGTGGCTCGCCTTCACGCGTTCCGGTTAATACCGATGAATACAGATAATTTTCTAACTGCGGCGTGGCCACATACAGCGTGCCCGATAGCGCCGCAATAAAGATAAACGGGCCGACAAATAATCCGATGGCAAAATGAAGCCGGCGCAGCAAGGTAAGCCAGGCCTGGCGTGGCATGCAGGTAGTCATACTTTTCCTTTTTATAAAGTACAGTAGGCCGCTCTTAAGAGCGGCTATTACAGGTTTTCAGGAAAAAGCAGACGTGACGGGTGGCGCGCGGGGCGCAGGACGTATCCAGACCGGTGAGTGATAAAAATCGACACGGCGAGGTTCACTTACTCTGCGGACCTGCTGCAATAACGAATACACCAGCGCAAGGGCCACAAGCACAATGCCCGGTACATGGCTTAACAATACGCAGTAGCCACAGGCTTCTGCGTGATCGACCATCGACTGACCCGGCGTGTGAACATGCTCAGCCATGCTGTCAGGCATATTCATTGTGTGATGATGCGGGGAATGAGATGACGGGCCAGCATCGCTCGCCCGAGCATTATGCAAAGAGACAGAAATCAGCGGCGCGACGAGGATCAGCAACATAGCAAACAGCGCTACCCATGCCGCTCTTTTCGTCTTGTATGATTGCGCTGCACCGTTCGTCACATACCCTCCATAAGAAAGGGTATTGTAAATGATTTGCGTTTAGCGAGTTAATAAAAAGCGCACGTCTGGCAAAAAAAGGCTGTACACCCGGTACAGCCTCACATTTTCTATCCTGCCCGCAAAGCACGCTGCCCATTATGGCAATGGCTAGCGGCAAACTTTTTTCGAACGGCTAATGCTTCCATCATTACAGACGAACTTACCGTCTGCAGTACAGTGCGAGACGCCGCCTTTCGATTTTGAACACGGATAATTCGCGGCGGAGGCGAAAGAAGACACCGTCAGAAAAACGAGACATACAGAAAGGAGAAACCGACCATTAGCTTTCATGAATACTTTTCCTTGTTCATCTATCCCACCAGCAACCCACATCCGACAAGCTGAGTTTTACTCCGCAGAATGACTGCTGCGTCATGGTGACGCGCCCGATCATAAAATTTTTACTGTTGCTAATACTGGAGCAAGTTAACAAAGCCGTAAAAGAAAAAGGACTCGCGCTAAGCAAGGCGAGTATGACCGCTCCTCTCCCGCGCCGTGAGTTTTATTGTCCCGCGCCGTAAGAGGTGAAGTTTTCGCCCGACTATCTAAAAGAGGATTTGTGCAGCGCCCCCTTCAACGCGTTCAGGCCTCTGACATTTGGGGTTCATTTCTCAATGAGAAACAGCTGTGCGGCGAAGCAATGTGGCTTCGATGTAAAATATTTTCTTGCCTGCTCACCAGAATAAAATGCTGATGAGCGCGGTTGCCGATCGCCTATTCCTTCAATTTTTTCATGCTTGTCACTTTTTACACGGGAAAGCCTTAAGGTTTTTTAATAACACCAGGTATCGGGGTCCTTGTCGCCATTAAAGATCAAAAAATGTACGCCGATATCTCCCTCATAAGGGATCTTTGCCAGTAACAAGGAGGATGTTTGTTGACGTGATTGAATGATTTCATAGGAGCGGTAATGGCCAGAAAAAATGTTCATAAAAAAATGAGCACCCGCGCGCAGGTGTTATTAACGGGTGCCATCACCATCACGCTCGGTTTTGTCGTGACAATTGGTGTACTTAGCTGGCAATCCAGCAGTGTACAAAAATCCTTAGCGGAAGAATATTTACAGCAAATCGCACAAAGCGAAGCCCTGAAAATTCAGAGCGAACTCAGCTATGCGCGCGATGTGGCGCATAACCTTGGCCATAGCATGATTGCGCTACCCATGGCGGGCGTGACCGATCGGAATGTGGGTATCAAAATGCAGGAATCAGCGATGCGTGATAATCCTGATTACCTCTCTGTGTCCGTCATCTTTGAGAAAAATATCTGGGACGGGCGTGATGCGGAATTCGACGGCAAACCCAATCAGGCGCCTGAAGGCCGTTATGCCTACTTTGTCGATCGTGATCCCGCCGGTAAATACAATGTTCATCCGCTGATGTCCTATCTGGACCCTGGTCAGGGTGACTACTATCTGGTGCCGCAGAAATCGCAGAAAGATACGCTGATTGAACCTTACAGCTACGCCTACAATGGCGTGCCGACGCTACTGACTTCAGTCGCGGCGCCAATCGTCAGCGAAGGCAAGCTCTATGGTGTCGTGACTTCTGATATTTCTCTCGCCTCTTTACAACAAAAAGTGAACCAGATTAAACCCTGGCAGGGCGGCGGATACGCGGTACTGCTCTCAACCGCCGGAAAAATTATCTCTTACCCGGATAAAAACCTGACTACTAAACCGTACCCTGGCAATACCCATAACTTCACCACGTCAGTGTTTGAGCAGGCGGACCCGGTGCTGGGCGAAGATGCACTGGTCACGTGGCAGCCGTTGAAAATCGGCAACGGTACCGGCAACTGGTATCTGGGTGTGGTAGCGCCGGTAAGCCAGGTTATGGCGGCCGCTAATCATCAACTGACGCTGGCTATTATCATGATGGTTATTAGCATCCTGCTGGTGAGCGCACTGCTGGCCGTGGTCTTTAGCCGCAAAGTGATCAAACCGATTGGCGGGGAACCGCTGGAAGCCGCAACCATTGCGCTGGCGGTAGCGGACGGCAAGCTTGATAACACCATTCATGTAAAAGATAACGATCGGCAAAGTTTGTTCTTTGCTCTGCACACCATGCAGACTCAACTGCGGCAAATAGTCGGGCAGATTAAGACGTCCAGTGACTCGGTGCGCCAGGGTGCAGAAGAGATTGTTAGCGGCAACATCAACCTTGCTTCACGTACTGAGCAACAGGCGGCCGCGCTTGAACAGACGGCAGCCAGTATGGAGCAGTTCACCGCGACCGTGAAACACAACGCTGAAAACGCCCATAACGCGACTGCTTTAACGGAGAACGCGACCCGTATCGCAAGCCAGGGTGAATTGCTGGTGGGACAAGTGGTGGAAACCATGTCGCAGATTGATGATAGCGCGAAGAAAATCGGCGATATCACAGCGATCATTAACAGCATCGCCTTCCAGACCAATATTTTGGCGCTTAACGCTGCGGTGGAAGCCGCCCGTGCCGGCGAACAAGGACGCGGCTTTGCCGTGGTGGCCTCGGAAGTGCGGAATCTTGCCCAGCGAAGCGCTGAGGCGGTAAAAGACATCGCCGCCCTGATTACCGAATCCAGCCAGCGGGTAGAAAACGGCGTTCAGTTAGTTCATGACGCAGGCAAAACCATGCAGGAGATGACCAAAGCGGTAAGTTCGGTGCAGTCCATTATCGACGAGATCGTCAGCGCTTCTGATGAGCAGGCGAAAGGCATCAGCCAGGTCACTATCGCAGTAAACGAAATGGACGGGGTAACGCAGCAAAACGCCGCGCTGGTTCAGCAAATAACGGCCGCCGCGACCTCTCTGGAAGATCAAGCGCAGCAGTTAGCGCAAAGCGTGCAGCGTTTCAGCCTGAACGAGGAACATGCATAACATCTTGTAGTGGACTTGCGACGTAAGTGGCGATGCCGATAAGTATCAGAGCGGCTCACCCTTTCACAGGTAGTCATTGCCCATCGTTTCGGTGGGCATTTTTTTGCCCTGCACAAAAAAACAAGGGGCTGGCAAAATGCCAACCCCTTGTATCTACACTACTTTCACGGATGTCGCGAAAGCGTTTCTTAGTTAAGACGCTCTTTAATACGAGCAGCCTTACCAGTACGCTCACGCAGGTAGTACAGTTTAGCTTTACGAACGGCACCACGACGTTTAACAGAGATGCTGTCAACTACTGGTGAGTGAGTCTGGAATACACGCTCAACACCTTCGCCGTTGGAAATTTTACGAACAGTGAATGCAGAGTGCAGACCGCGGTTACGGATAGCGATAACCACGCCCTCAAATGCCTGCAGACGTTTTTTGGAACCTTCAACAACCCATACTTTCACTTCCACGGTATCGCCCGGACGGAAGGAAGGTACGTCCTGCTTCATCTGCTCTTGTTCAATTTGCTTAATAATGTTGCTCATAATTTAATCTCTTATCCTGGGTAAACTGATGTTTTGGGTGGCCGCTTACGCGTCGCCATTCCCATCATGTTTATGCTGCTGTTGTGCGTGTTCACTTTTGAACGCCGCCAGCAACCTTGCTTGCTCTTCAGTCAGAGCCAGGTTTTCCAAAAGTTCAGGTCTTCTAAGCCAGGTTCGACCCAATTGCTGCTTCAAACGCCAGCGACGGATTTCAGCGTGGTTCCCCGACAGCAAAACTGCCGGTACTTCCATCCCTTCCAGTACTTCAGGGCGGGTGTAATGTGGGCAATCCAGCAACCCGTCGGCAAATGAATCTTCAATTGCCGATGCTTCATGGCCCAGCACTCCCGGAATAAACCGGGCGACCGAGTCAATCAGCGTCATCGCTGGTAACTCACCACCGCTGAGAACGTAATCACCGATTGACCATTCTTCGTCAATTTCGGTCTGGATCACGCGCTCATCAATCCCTTCGTAACGGCCACAAACCAGAATTAACTTCTCGTTTGTCGCTAACTCACAGACGCCTTCTTGATCAAGCTTGCGTCCCTGAGGTGAAAGGTAGACAACCTTCGCGCCTTCGCCCGCCGCAGCTTTTGCGGCATGAATGGCATCCCGTAAGGGCTGCACCATCATTAACATCCCCGGTCCGCCGCCGTAAGGACGATCGTCCACGGTACGGTGCCGGTCATGAGCGAAATCACGCGGACTCCAGCTCTGGATGCTCAGCAGGCCATTTTTTACTGCCCGGCCAGTTACCCCGTAATCGGTAATTGCGCGGAACATCTCAGGAAACAGGCTAATTATGCCAATCCACATAGCGCCGTCTTTTACCGTTTTATGGAGAATTTAAAAACCAGGATCCCAATCTACTTCAATGGTTTGAGTAGCGAGATCGACTTTCTTTATAACCTGCCCATCGAGGAACGGAACCAACCGCTCCTTGATGCCGAACGCATCTTTCAGGTTTGCCTTAACGACGAGAACGTCGTTTGACCCGGTTTCCATCATATCGATGACTTTACCGAGCTGATATCCCTCAGTGGTCACTACCTGACAACCCATAAGGTCTTTCCAGTAATAGTCACCCTCTTCAAGCGGGGGCAGTTGCGTTGAATCAACCACAATTTCGCAATTGGTGAGCAGATTCGCCGCATCCCGATCGTCAACGCCTTTCAGCTTGATGATCAGATCCTGATTGTGGTGCTTCCAGCTTTCCAGCTGTACTGGCTGCCACTGACCGGCCTTCTGGATAAACCAAGGCTGATAGTCAAAAATGCTTTCAGCGTCTTCGGTGGAGGAAAACACTCTGAGCCAACCACGGATACCGTAGCAGGAGCCCATTTTCCCAAGGACAATCGGGTTAACAGGAACCTTCGCGGCGTCTTGCTTGCTCATCATGGCCACCGTGACAGATTAAGCTGCTTTCTTAGCGGCTTTGATCAGCGCGGAAACGCGATCAGAAACGGTAGCGCCCTGGCCAACCCAGTGCTCAATACGATCCAGATTCAGGCGAGTGCCTTCTTCTTTTTCGTTAGCGATCGGGTTGAAGAAACCAACGCGCTCGATGAAACGACCGTTACGTGCATTACGGCTGTCGGTTACGACAATCTGGTAGAACGGACGCTTTTTAGCGCCGTGACGTGCTAAACGAATAGTTACCATAACATCCTCTATAGTGAATAAAACACCAGGCCCCCTCGAGGGAAGGAGCCCGGTGTCATATTAAAAGCCCGAAAATTTTACTGATTTCTGGGGAAAATGCAATCAGCAGTTCAATACTCTGCTGTAAAAGACCGCTGGCGATGCAGTCCGTTTGGCGCCGACGGGTGCGCAGTTATCGTCACTGGCACGTATGCGCATGAGTGAGCATAACGCGTACGCGCCGGCGCCAAACTGGCAAAAGCCAGGTCTTAAAAGATTAACGACCCGGGAATCCAGGCGGCATCATGCCCTTCATGCCCCGCATCATTTTCGCCATACCGCCCTTCTTCATCTTCTTCATCATGCGCTGCATGTCGTCGAACTGCTTCAGAAGGCGGTTAACGTCCTGTACCTGCATACCGCAACCGGCAGCGATGCGACGCTTACGAGAACCTTTAATGATATCGGGATTAGCGCGCTCTTTAAGCGTCATGGAGCTGATTATCGCCTCCATGCGCACCAGCACTTTGTCGTCCATTTGGGACTTCACGTTATCCGGGATCTGCCCCATGCCCGGCAGCTTGCCCATCAGGCTTGCCATACCGCCCATGTTCTTCATCTGCTTAAGCTGTTCAAGGAAGTCGTTCAGGTCGAAACCATCGCCTTTCTTCAGCTTATGAGCCAGCTTCTCCGCCTGCGCGCGGTCAACTTTGCTTTCGATATCTTCGATAAGCGACAGCACGTCGCCCATGCCCAGAATACGCGACGCAATACGATCCGGGTGGAACGGCTCAAGCGCTTCGGTTTTTTCACCGACGCCTAAGAATTTAACCGGCTTACCGGTGATATGGCGAATAGAGAGCGCCGCACCGCCGCGAGCATCACCGTCGACTTTGGTCAGCACCACGCCCGTAAGCGGCAGCGCTTCGTTGAACGCTTTTGCGGTATTCGCCGCATCCTGACCGGTCATTGCGTCAACGACAAACAGGGTCTCAACCGGATTAATCGCGGCATGAACCTGCTTAATCTCATCCATCATGGCTTCATCGACGTGCAAACGACCGGCGGTATCCACCAGCAGCACATCGTAGAATTTCAGTTTGGCTTCTTTGAGCGCGGCGTTAACAATATCTACCGGCTTTTGCGCCGCATCAGACGGGAAGAAATCGACACCAACCTGCTGCGCCAGGGTTTCCAGCTGTTTGATCGCCGCCGGGCGATACACGTCGGCGGATACCACCATCACTTTTTTCTTGTGCTTTTCGCGCAGGAATTTACCGAGTTTACCCACGCTTGTGGTTTTACCGGCACCCTGCAAACCTGCCATCAACACCACCGCAGGGGGTTGCGCGGCCAGGTTCAGCGTCTGGTTTTCTTCGCCCATCGCCGCAACCAGTTCGTTGCGAACGATTTTCACGAACTCCTGACCCGGCGTCAGGCTCTTGTTCACTTCATGACCAACCGCTTTTTCTTTTACGCGATTGATAAAATCCCGCACGACAGGCAGTGCCACGTCGGCTTCCAACAGCGCCATACGCACTTCGCGCAGCGTATCTTTGATATTGTCTTCAGTCAGGCGTCCACGGCCGCTGATATTGCGCAGCGTGCGCGACAAACGATCGGTTAAATTATCAAACATGGTCTTTTGCCTAAGAGGTCAGATTACGGCCGCCATAGCGACTCTGATACAGAATGGGTCGGAGTATAACACGATCGTTGTATATGGTGTGATGGAACGGTTGGAGCCTGAGTCACGTAACGGTATACTGATTAACTTTCCTTTCTGGCGAATGAACGACACCCTTATATGCCTTTTTTCGCACTACTTGCGCTCGTCGCTTACTCCATCAGCCTGGCGCTGATTATCCCCGGGCTGCTTCGAAAGAACAGCGCATGGCGCCGTATCGCCATCATTTCAGCAGTAATTGCGCTGATAAGCCATGGTCTCGCGCTGGAAGCGCGGATTTTCCCCTCAGACGGGTCGGGCCAGAATCTTAGCCTGCTCAACGTAGGTTCGCTGGTAAGCCTGCTGATTTGCACCGTAATGACTATCGTCGCCTCCCGCAATCGCGGCTGGTTGCTGTTGCCTATCGTATATGCCTTTGCGCTTATCAACCTGGCGTTCGCGACGTTTATGCCTAACGAGTTTATTACCCATCTCGAAACCACGCCGGGAATGATGGTGCATATCGGACTCTCGTTGTTCGCTTACGCTACGCTTATCATCGCCGCGCTGTACGCACTTCAACTGGCGTGGATTGATTACCAGCTCAAACATAAAAAGTTAGCCTTCAATAATGAAATGCCCCCGCTGATGACGATTGAGCGCAAAATGTTTCATATCACTCAGGTGGGTGTGGTGCTTTTGACCTTAACGTTATGCACCGGTCTCTTTTATATGCATAACCTGTTTAGCCTCGAAAACATCGACAAAGCTGTCCTGTCGATCATCGCCTGGTTTATGTACATAATTTTGCTGTGGGGACATTTTCATGAAGGCTGGCGTGGACGCCGCGTCGTTTGGTTCAACGTGGCAGGCGCGGTATTGTTGACGCTTGCCTATTTCGGTAGCCGCGTCATTCAAGAGTTTGTCAGATAACAGAGGATCGCCCTTGGACCATATTTCAACTACCACGCTCATCGTTTCGTTGATAGTGATGGTAGTGGTTTCAGCTTACTTCTCAGGCTCTGAAACCGGCATGATGACGCTTAATCGCTACCGTCTGCGTCATCTTGCCAAACAGGGTAATCGCGCCGCCCGTCGTGTTGAAAAGCTGCTGCGCAAACCGGATCGCCTGATTAGTCTTGTGCTCATCGGCAATAACCTGGTCAATATTCTCGCCTCTGCCATTGCGACTATCGTCGGCATGCGTCTTTATGGCAATGCGGGCGTTGCCATCGCCACCGGTGTGCTCACATTCGTGGTGCTGATTTTTGCTGAAGTGCTACCGAAAACCATCGCGGCCCTGTATCCCGAAAAAGTGGCTTTCCCAAGCAGCCTCTTACTGGGTCCGCTGCAAATCGTCATGATGCCGCTCGTGTGGTTGCTGAATACAGTGACACGTATATTGATGCGGATGGTGGGGATCAAAGTCGACAATGTCGTCAGTACGGCACTCAGCAAAGATGAACTGCGCACCATCGTTAACGAATCCCACTCGCAAATTTCCCAGCGCAATCAGGATATGTTGCTGTCGATACTGGATCTCGAAAAGGTCAGTGTCAGCGACATCATGGTGCCGCGTAATGAAATTGTCGGTATCGATATAAACGACGACTGGAAAGCCATTATCCGCCAGCTCACCCACTCGCCCCATGGCCGTATCGTGCTGTACCGGGATTCGCTGGACGACGCCATCAGCATGTTGCGGGTGCGCGAAGCGTACCGGTTGATGACCGAGAAGCAGGAATTCACAAAAGAAATCCTGCTGCGCGCCGCGGACGAAATTTATTACGTACCGGAAGGTACGCCACTCAGCACCCAGTTAGTGAAATTTCAGCGCAATAAAAAGAAAGTCGGCCTGGTCGTCAATGAATACGGTGATATTCAGGGGCTGATTACCGTTGAGGATATTCTGGAAGAAATTGTCGGAGACTTCACCACGTCCATGTCACCCACCCTCGCGGAAGAAGTTAACCCGCAGAATGATGGCTCCGTGATTATTGAGGGCGGCGCGAACATTCGGGAAATCAATAAAGCCTTTAACTGGCACTTGCCCGAAGAAGAAGCACGAACCATCAACGGCATGCTGCTGGAAGTGCTGGAAGAGATCCCCGCTAACGGCACACGGGTACGCATTTCCCAGTACGATATCGATATCCTGGATGTGCAGGACAATATGATCCGCCAGGTGCGCGTAATCCCAGTCAAACCGTTACGCCAAAGCGTCGAAGAATAAAAAAACCCGCCAATCGGCGGGTTTTTTGAGGATTATGCTTTGGCCTTCGCCACGGTCACCATCGCGGCGCGGATCGTGCGGCCGTTCAGGGTATAACCCTTTTGCATCACCATCAGCACGTTGCCCGGCGTAACCTCTTCAGACTCCACCATCGCGATAGCCTGATGTACGTTAGGATCAAGAGGAACGTTAGTATCGGTGATTACTTCAACACCGAATTTACGCACCACATCGAGCATCGATTTCAGGGTCAATTCGATGCCTTCAACCATCGCGCTCATATCCGGATTGGCTCTGTCCGCCACTTCCAGGGCACGATCGAGGCTATCGATAACCGGCAGCAGTTCATTCACGAACTTCTCAAGCGCGAACTTATGCGCTTTTTCCACATCCTGCTCGGTGCGACGACGCATATTGTCGATTTCGGCTTTAGAACGTAACACCGTGTCACGCTCGCGCTGTTGAACTTCCGCTAACTGAGCCTGCAGGTTAGCAATCTGTTCATCGCGCGGATCCACCTGTTCAGCCGTATCCGCAGCTTCTACTTCGCCTTCTGCCGTCTCGTGCTGTTCCATGATGACCTCATCCGGGGCTTGCCCGTCAGGCGTTTTCTGTTCTTTACTACTCATGAAATTCTCCGCGTTTCTTAGCATTCATCTCGCTGGTTCGCTTATTATGGGGATCAGTTTACGGGTTTCAAGGGAACCGGGCAGATTGTCGCTGGCTTAATCACAAAGGATCACCAGAAAATGAATAAACATTTCAAATGCATTGGTATTGTTGGGCATCCCCGCCACCCAACCGCGCTCACCACGCATGAAATGCTCTGGCGATGGCTTAGTGAAAAGGGCTATGAAGTCATTATTGAGCAACAAATTGCGCTTGAGCTCAAGCTTAAAGGCGTCAAAACCGGCACTCTGGCAGAAATAGGGCAGTTGGCGGATTTAGCCGTGGTGGTCGGCGGTGACGGTAATATGCTCGGCGCCGCGCGCGTTCTGGCGCGCTATGACATCAAAGTCATCGGCATCAACCGCGGTAATCTGGGCTTCCTTACCGATCTCGACCCCGATAACGCCCAACAGCAGTTGGCTGATGTGCTTGAAGGCCACTACATCGCTGAGAAACGCTTTTTGCTGGAAACGCAGGTCTGCCAGCAGGATTGCCAAAAGCGTATTAGCACTGCAATTAATGAAGTGGTGCTCCACCCGGGCAAAGTGGCACATATGATTGAATTTGAAGTCTATATTGATGAAAAATTCGCGTTCTCGCAGCGCTCTGACGGACTGATTATTTCCACGCCGACGGGCTCCACCGCGTACTCTCTTTCCGCAGGCGGCCCCATTTTAACGCCGTCGCTGGATGCGATTACGTTAGTGCCTATGTTCCCGCATACCCTTTCCGCCCGCCCACTGGTCATCAACAGTAGCAGCACAATTCGTCTGCGTTTCTCTCAGATGAGTAGCGATCTGGAGATCAGCTGCGACAGCCAGATAGCGTTGCCCATTCAGGAAGGTGAAGATGTTTTTATTCGCCGCTGCGATTATCACCTCAACCTTATTCACCCAAAAGATTACAGTTATTTCAACACGTTGAGCTCCAAACTGGGTTGGTCAAAAAAATTATTCTGAAACCGTACCAACCACTTTACTGTATAAGAAACCAGTATATACTGTATGCATAAACAGCAATGTTCTTATATACAGGAAAGCGGCTATGCTGGCACAACTGACCATCAGCAACTTCGCTATTGTTCGTGAGCTTGAAATCGACTTTCAAAACGGGATGACCGCCATCACTGGCGAGACGGGCGCGGGTAAATCTATCGCAATAGACGCGCTGGGATTATGTCTTGGCGGGCGCGCAGAAGCCGATATGGTGCGCGCTGGCGCCAGCCGCGCTGACCTCTGCGCGCGTTTTTCGCTTAAAGATACGCCTGCCGCCCAACGTTGGCTTGAAGAAAATCAGTTGGAAGATGGAAGTGAGTGCCTGCTTCGCCGCGTCATTAGCAGCGATGGCCGTTCCCGCGGCTTCATTAACGGTACTGCCGTACCGTTATCGCAGCTACGCGAGCTGGGACAGGTGCTGATTCAAATTCACGGTCAGCATGCCCATCAGTTGCTGCTTAAGCCTGAACATCAGCGCACCTTGCTTGATGGCTATGCAGGTGAGTATGCGCTTACTCAACAAATGACTCAGCACTACCGCCAATGGCATCAAAGCTGTCGCGATCTCGCAGCGCACCAGCAGCAAAGTCAGGAGCGTACCGCGCGCGCCGAATTGCTGCAGTATCAATTAAAAGAGCTCAATGAATTTGCTCCGCAGCCTAGCGAATACGAGCAAATTGATGCCGAATACAAACGTTTGGCCAATAGCGGGCAGTTGCTCTCTTCCGGGCAGCAAGCGTTGCAACTGATTGTCGATGGCGAAGACGCCAATATTCAAAGCCAGCTTTATTCCGCTCGTCAGATCCTTGCCGAACTCGCCGGTATGGATGAAAAACTCTCTGGTGTACTGGATATGCTGGAAGAAGCGGCGATTCAGTTAACGGAAGCGGGTGATGAACTGCGCCATTATTGCGACCGTCTGGATATGGATCCGAACCGCTTGTATGAACTGGAGCAGCGACTTTCCCGCCAAATCAATTTGGCGCGAAAACACCGCATTTCTCCGGAAGCATTGCCCGCATTTCACCAAAGCCTGCTCGAAGAGCAAGCGCTGCTGGATGGGCAGGCCGACTCACAGGAAGCCCTGACGCAAGCCGTCGCCGAACATCATCAGCAAGCGATGGAAACGGCTCGACGCTTACATGAGACCCGTCGCCAGTATGCCGACGAACTGAGCCGCCTGATTACTGAAAGTATGCATTTACTTTCAATGCCGCACGGGCAACTGAGCATTGACGTCGTATTTGAAGAGAACCACCTCACCGCCGATGGCGCTGACCGCATTGATTTTCGCGTGACGACTAACCCCGGGCAGCCGTTACAGGCGCTGGCAAAAGTAGCGTCTGGCGGCGAGTTGTCGCGTATTGCCCTTGCGATTCAGGTCATTACGGCGCGTAAAATGGAAACCCCGGCGCTGATTTTCGATGAAGTGGATGTAGGAATTAGTGGCCCTACAGCGGCGATCGTCGGCAAAATGCTGCGTCAACTTGGCGAATCAACCCAGGTCATGTGCGTAACGCACCTTCCGCAGGTGGCGGGCTGTGGTCACCATCACTTCTTTGTAAGCAAAGAAACCGACGGTGCGATGACCGAAACGCACATGCAACCTTTGGATAAGCGGGCTCGTCTCCAGGAGCTGGCGCGTTTACTGGGCGGCAGTGAAGTCACCCGTAACACGCTTGCTAATGCCCGCGAGCTGTTAGCGGCCTGATTAAATTCCCGGTGGCGTGCAGGTTTAAGCGCGCCACTGGTTAAATTGCCACCAACCTCTGCAGTAAAATTCCTTTATAACGACTTTTCTCCAACTTTTTTCCACTCTCACGGTCATACTGAAGCGCCTAAGGTTTTAAACTGGCTGAAGGTTTATTATTATCGGCACATTATCCATGAGCCACTGACTGCTCGGGCCCGAAAAGGAATCACATGACTATGCGCTGTAAAACGCTGACTGCTGCCGCGGCGGCCCTTTTGATGCTGACCGCTGGTTGTTCCACTCTGGAGCGAGTGGTGTATCGCCCGGACATCAACCAGGGCAACTACCTGACCACGAACGACGTATCAAAAATCCGCGTCGGAATGACACAACAGCAGGTGGCGTATGCACTTGGTACCCCGATGATGAGCGATCCATTCGGCACCAATACCTGGTTCTATGTTTTCCGCCAGCAACCGGGGCATGAGAATGTTACCCAACAAACGCTGACGCTGACGTTTAACAGCAGCGGCGTGCTGACCAACATTGATAACAAACCCGCGTTAACAAACAACGGTTAAAATAAAAGGCGCCTGAGGGCGCTTTTTTTATGGGAGAAAATCATGTCTGTACCAGTTGATAAAGACCAACTTCTGGTAGCCATGAAAAAAAGCCAGGATGCGCTGGTGAAAAAGCTCCTGCGCATTCCAGCCGACCAGGCATTTATCCCGCAGTTAAAGGGGCACGTTCAGGGCACACAAATGAGTGCGGCAAATCTGGTGAGTTATCTTATCGGTTGGGGTGAACAGGTGATGTACTGGCACCAACAGGAGCGCAATGGCGAGAAGATTGACTTTCCGGCTGCGGGATATAAATGGAATGAATTGGGCAAACTGGCGCAAAAATATTATGCCGATTATGCCGCTATTACTTCCTGGCCGGTTTTACTCGAAAAACAGACGCATACCCATCAACAAGTCATTGAATTAGTTGAGCGCTACAGCAATGACGAACTCTATGGCGTACCCTGGTATAAAACCTGGACGCGTGGACGAATGATCCAGTTCAATACGGCGTCTCCTTGTAAAAATGCCGCCACGCGCTTAAGTGCAGTATTAAAAAAGTAACGGCGTTACTTTTTATTTGTCGCCGATTTTTCCGCGCGCTGACGGCGCAATGCCTTGGGATCGGCGATTAACGGCCGGTAGATCTCTACACGATCGCCGTCAGACAGCACATCGGTGAGCTTAACCGGACGGCTGTAAATGCCCACTTTATTCTTATCAAGCGAGATATCGGTGCGCAGCGTAAGCAGCCCCGAGGCGACAATAGCCTGTTCGACCGTTGCGCCCTCATCAAGCGTTACGCGCTGCAGATACTGTTTTTCCGGCAACGCGTAAGCCACTTCCACCACAATCTTAGCTGGCACTGTAAACCTCTTTAGCACGGGCGGTGAACGCCTGAACCATGCTGCCTGCCAGCTCTTTAAATACCCGACCAAAAGCGAGTTCAATAAGCTTGCTGGTGAATTCAAAATCAAGCTGGAACTCGATACGGCAAGCTTCAGGTGTCAGGGGCGTGAATTTCCAGCCGCCCATCAACCGCTTGAATGGCCCATCGACCAGATGCATCAATATGCTCTGATTGCTTATCAGGGTATTACGCGTGGTGAACGTTTTGCTGATGCCGGCTTTTGAAACTTCTACCGCGGCCGTCATTTGCGTACCGGAGAACTCAAGCACCCGGCTACCCACGCAGCCTGGCAAAAACTCCGGGTAAGATTTCACATCATTCACTAATTGGTACATCTGCTCGGCGCTGTAGGGCACCAGGGCAGTGCGGCTAATCTGAGGCATAACATTTCCTGTCGTTCTGCAACCAGCCAAGAATAGCATTTATCCGGGGTGAAACAAAAACTCTCCGGCCTAAGACGTGCTATTATAACGGCTTTCCGCCCCTCTGGATGGGGTGTATTTTACGGTCGGATTACGTATACTGAGTGCCATTATGACGAAGAAAAAAGCACACAAACCCGGTTCAGCCACCATCGCGCTTAACAAACGCGCCCGCCACGAATACTTTATCGAAGAAGAATTTGAAGCAGGCCTCGCCCTTCAGGGCTGGGAAGTCAAATCCTTACGCGCCGGTAAAGCGAACATTGGCGACAGCTATGTCATCTTAAAAGATGGCGAAGCCTATCTGTTCGGTGCCAACTTTACACCACTTAACGTTGCATCAAGCCATGTGGTTTGCGATCCGACGCGTACCCGTAAACTACTGTTAAATCAGCGCGAACTCGATTCGCTTTATGGCCGCGTAAACCGCGAAGGCTATACCGTGATCGCCCTGTCGCTGTACTGGAAAAATGCCTGGTGCAAAGTCAAAATCGGCGTCGCCCAGGGTAAAAAACAGCACGATAAACGCTTTGATTTGAAAGAGCGTGAATGGCAGCTTGATAAAGCACGTATTATGAAAAACGCAGGCCGTTAAGCGCCTGATAGCAAGCCCTGCCTGATGGTGGGGCTTTTTTTATGCCCCTCCCCGGCACGCCCAAAGTTCACTCCACCGCCTAATCTCTGTGCCCTTCAGAAGCTTTAAGATAAGCGCACCTTGTGAACCCTGCGCATTTATCAAACAGAGATAGCGTTCCTCTTTAATGATATGGATAATTTGATTACCCCCGCAGGGACATAAAAACGCACGATCCTGGTAGAGTTTTCATCCTTAAAATGATTGATACGGAATATGTGTCCTGCAGTCAAACACGCGAGCCCAATGCATGATCTGCCCGTCACGCTATTGGCGATAAACCTACGCATCTAAGTTGTTATTTGCTAAAGCCATGCAACCATCCCAACACTCTTCCTGACGCGGTGATTACTTCACAGGCGTAAAATCATTCCCCATTCCATTTGAATCAATAATGAAAGCCGCCTTTGTTTGGGTAAAAATCAACCTGCCGGTAAGAGCGTGCGACTTTGCAAAATCCCCTTTTTACGTCGAAGCGATATGGACTGGCATGGCGCCCTGCAAAGGTGTTATACTGTTTACAACACTTTTGGGGCTGATTCTGGATTCGACGGGATTCGCGAAACCCAAGGTGCATGCCGAGGGGCGGTTTGCCTCGTAAAAAGCCGCAAAAAAATAGTCGCAAACGACGAAAACTACGCTTTAGCAGCTTAATAACCTGCTGAGAGCCCTCTCTCCCTAGCCTCCGCTCTTAGGACGGGGATCAAGAGAGGTCAAACCCAAAAGAGATCGCGTGGATGCCTTGCCTGGGGTTGAAGCGTTAAAACTAATCAGGATAGTCTGGTAGTGGCGTGTTTGTTCGCAGCTGCCCGGCGAATGTAAAGACAAACTAAGCATGTAGTACCGAGGATGTAGGAATTTCGGACGCGGGTTCAACTCCCGCCAGCTCCACCAAAATACTCCATCGGTGATTACCAGAGTCATCCGATGAAGTCCTAAGAGCCCGCACGGCGCAAGCCTTGCGGGCTTTTTTGTGTCCTCAATTTGTCCCGCGATGTCTGATGCCAACTAATTAAATCCGAACCTTTTAGGCACCTTGTTAGGCACCTCATAAAGCTTTATTGTTTTTGAGGTGCCTAAAACTATGGAAACCCGGCAATGGCAAGACAAACCAAACCTCTATCCGTTAAAGAAATCGAATCTGCTAAACCCAGGGAAGCGGACTACGTTCTCTATGATGGTGATGGCCTTGAGCTACTCATCAAATCCAGCGGCAGCAAGATCTGGCAGTTTCGCTACATTCGCCCTGTTACCAAGAAACGTGCAAAGAAAAGCATAGGCCCCTACCCATCAGTTACCCTTGCCGATGCCAGAAATTACCGGGCAGAGTCACGCTCTCTCTTGGCGAAACAAATCGATCCACAGGAACATCAGCAAGAACAACTTCGCAGTTCGCTGAAAGCCAAAACCAATACTTTCCAGCTCGTAGCTGAACGTTGGTGGAATGTGAAGAAAGCCAGTGTGACAGAGGACTATGCGGAAGATATCTGGCGCTCTCTTGAAAGAGATATCTTTCCTGCGATTGGCGATGTTAGCGTTACAGATATTAAAGCTCATACACTGGTT
Source organism: Citrobacter freundii (assembly GCF_011077955.1). Taxonomy (GTDB): domain Bacteria; phylum Pseudomonadota; class Gammaproteobacteria; order Enterobacterales; family Enterobacteriaceae; genus Atlantibacter. Next base: position 36,912 of record NZ_JAALBX010000019.1, on the reverse strand, counting down.
CTGGCCGTCCAACCGGTTCAGGCCAGAGGAGCACTGGAAACCGTTCGTCGCCTTTGCCAGCGCATCAATGAAGTTATGATATATGCCCAGAACACAGGCCTAATTGATGCAGTTCCCAGCGTTAATATCGGTAAAGCTTTCGAGAAGCCTCAGAAAAAGAACATGCCCAGCATTCGACCGGATCAGCTACCTCAACTGATGCAGACAATGCGAACCGCCAGCATTAGCCTTTCCACACGCTGCCTGTTCATGTGGCAACTTCTTACTATTACCCGCCCTGCCGAAGCGGCTGAATCTCGCTGGGAAGAGGTAGACATAGAAGCGCGAGAGTGGAAGATTCCTGCAGCACGCATGAAAATGAACCGCGACCATACTGTTCCATTGTCAGACGAAGCGATGGCTGTTTTAGTGATGATGAAGCCGTTGAGCGGCAACCGCGAATTTATCTTCCCAAGCCGTATCAAACCCAACCAGTCAATGAATAGCCAGACCGTTAACGCGTCGCTAAAACGTGCAGGTTTTGGAGGTGTGCTCGTTTCACACGGTTTGCGTTCTATCGCCAGTACGGCCCTTAACGAACAGGGTTTTCCACCTGACGTTATTGAGGCGGCATTGGCCCACGTGGATAAAAATGAGGTTCGTCGTGCGTATAACCGCAGTGATTATCTTGAGCAGCGACGACCTATGATGCAGTGGTGGGCTGACTTCGTGATGGCAGCTGACCACGGAAGCATGATTAGCGAGGGTATTAGAGGTGTAAGGCTTGTTGGCTAAAAATGATGTAAGCGCTCAGCACTGGCGCTTACACCTTTGTCGGTAATCCGGATTTTCATTTCATTTAATCATCTTAGTTTTTGATACATTAGCGTTAAAGGCATGTTTCACATCATCAACCTTTACCGACCATTTTCTTAAGATTATCTCGCGCAGTGATTCTTCACTGCTTACATGTGAACCTTGAAAGTTATTTTTTTCGATGAAAGTCCACAGTGGATTGATGACATCCTCAATCACTGCGCTCTTGTTTTTCCAACCATCCTCAGGAGATTTTTTATAAATCAACCTCACAAGCTCCTCCTGTATAATTTTATATACACCAGCTTTTTTAGCACCTCCTTTTTCCCCTGCATTACGCCTGGTCTTAGACAGTTTCTTTATTTTATCATCTTCGATTTTAACCCAAACCATTCCGAGACATTTATCTAATAGCTCAGAAGCCATAAGTAGTGCATCAAACGCAACTTGTTCATCATCTTGTATAATGGATACTCCCCATTGATACGACATTGAGGCGTACACCAAATGTGAGATGAATACATCTTCTATCGGACTATCTAAGATAAATGGCCTCATTGTCTCCCTAAAAATCCGACTTTCCAAATCTCTCCAGCATTCTTTTATAGGATTATATATTGCATTGTACTCATCCTTTCTTTGCAGAACTCCGTTGACCTGATGGTATCTGGACACTCCTTGTGGTAGCTCAACATACGACGATACTTCTGTACCCATCCTTGCAGGATCAAAATACACCAATTTCATTCTTGCAAGCTCCTCCTGCATCGCTGGGCATTGTTCATCCAATGCGTGAGCGTGTTCCTTCCATTCGCAACCTGCCATAGCCTTCGAGAGCTCTTCAAATTTACGTCTGTTTTTTTCATGAAGCCTAGCAAGAGATATCATTTTTACCATTATTATCAATAAGTTAAACACTGTAAAAAATGTTTATTTGGTAGCTGCATTTTTTACACTTCAGAATCCGGCTAATCTCTCAAAACCAAAGCGAACCAATGAGAGACAAAGAAGTATGAGCACTTCAACAGCAGTCAGAATACTCCGCTTACCAGCTGTTATCCATAAAACAGGTATCTCGCGAGCAACAATCTATGACTGGTTGAACCCGAGGTCGCCACGTTACGATCCAACCTTTCCTAAGAAAAGAAAACTTGGGAAACAATCTGTTGGTTGGCTTGAGTCAGAAATCGATGAATGGTTATTACATCGTAGTCTTATTAACTAATCTAAAAGATGAGATGGATAGGTTCTATGCCTAAAAAAAACAGTTCACCGCAAAATAAAGAGCTTGGTCTTAAATTCCAGGCACTTCCGACCTTTGCACAACCGTTAATAAGTTACATACATTATAAAACAGGAGCTGCCGCCGAGCTTATTTTAATTGTATTACTTGGGGTAATGGCGTATGCCTGCCAGGATAAATTTGATGTTCAGCTTAAAAACGGGAAAAGTTTTACATCACTTTATCTATTGTTTTTAGCAAAATCAGGTAGCAGGAAATCTACAGTATTCAAGTTGTTAATGGAGCCTATCTATCGACTGGAAAAGCAGCTAAAGGATGATTTTCTGTTAAAGGAGAAACAGTATGAGTTGAAGCTAATATCTTGGGAAACTGAGTTAAAAGAGCTTAAAAAACAATATAGCAAAGCAATTCGCCTGAAGACCGATGTGACTGAAGCGCTTGAAGTACTGGAGGAATGCCAAAGAAGAAAACCAGCAATTCCAGCAAAAAAATATCTTTCTAAAAACGATTCAACATGTGAGGGACTTAGAAAGTTATTAGCGCAGGGTTCTCCTTCGTTGATGCTCGGATCTGATGAGGCCGGAGGGATTGTCGACAGTAATCTTTTTCGCAATACACCAGTACTCAATTCTCTTTGGGGAGAAGGGAGAATTGCAGACAGCAGGGCTTCACGTGACAGCTACGATGTTGATGATGCACGGTTAACGATGCTGCTGATGATGCAACCAGGTTTGTTTGATGACTTTCTTGATACACAGGGAAAAAAGGCAAAGAGTTCAGGATGGTTAGCTCGTTTATTGCTTATCGACATGGGACAGACCCCAGAACTCTGCTATGTCCCTGATGCTGGTATATGGTCTGATGATGCAGTACTTGAGGAATTTTTCTCTCTTCTCACTAAGCATATGCAGGATGGGATAAAGCGCAGAGAGAATAATGAAGAGCGTATCTGTGTTATTTTTTCTTCGGAGGCAAAAGTCCTCTGGGATTCACAGAGTGAAAACATTCAGAAAAAAATAAAAAAAGGAGGTGAACTGCAACATTATGATGATTTTGGCGCTCGGTTCATGGAGCAAGCATCAAGGATTGCAGCCATAATGCAAATGTTTATCACACCTGATTCACCAATAATTTCTAAAGAGACTTTCGGGAAAGCTTTGGAAATAGCGCAATGCTTTATTAACCACCTTATTAATAAGGTTGACTCAACCCGAAAACCTACGATGGCTGAAAAATTAACATGGTACCTTGAGGATAATCTCGTTAGCAATGGTTCTTACGACTACAAACGAAATGACCTTATTAAGAAAGGTCCATATTCAGTCAGAAGTTCTGAAAATCTAATGCCTGCTTTAGAACAGCTTGAGTCTGAAGGCGTAGTGCAATTATTCGAAAGGAATGGAATTAATTATGTAAAATTTATTGGTTCAAAAATGGAACCTAGAGAACTGGCTGAGAGGACTAATACTCCTATTTTAGACTCGGGATCACTTACGATGAGTAAACTACCGATACCAAAATAACTTCAGAGCAATTTAATTCTGTGTGGTTAAATTTTTTGTTCTTGGGGCTAGTAATACTGAGGCTTCGATATAAATTATTAAGGAGAATAATGCATGGGTTTTAACTGGTATATGTAATATACCTTCATCAATGATCTAGCGCTATACCTAAACATCATCCTGCAAAGATTATTTCCAACATCAAATGGGTAGCATGAGGTCTACCCATTATCCAAAGATTATTATTTACATACTTAAGGATTATTATGGAATCACAATATTCACTTACCAGTGAAGAGATAATCATGCTCACGACGAAAGCATCCGGAATGTATGATTCGCCCATTGATGGCTATATGTTCAACAAATTACTGAATATGGTCTACGATACGCTGGAGAAGCATAAGCGAATAATGGCTGTTCGTACTGACATGAGATTCGCGCAATCTCATGTAAATGGAGAGCCTGACTTACCGCTGTGCTTCCAGCGAGATGATATGCAGGCAATCACTCGCTTCTATGAGTCATTGAAAAGCCAGTTACGAGCGGATCATAATCGGTCCAGAAGAGAGGGAGATCGGACACTACCATCTTATGGATGGTGCAGGGAACGTGATACAAGCGTACAGCCACATTATCATCTGATGTTGTTGTTTAATGCAGATGTGTATGGGTACTTGGGCAATTACCAAGAACTCAATGCTAAAAATATGGCAACCCGAATACAGAAAGCTTGGTGCAGTGCTATAGGGCTTGCTCACGAAGATTACTCCACATTAGTTGAATTCCCACCAAATGCTGTTTACAGGTTTAGCCGGATAGATGCCCTGGATCGCAATGGTAATTATCGCCGTTTCCTGATTCGACTGGCGTATCTGGCGAAAACTAGGACCAAGGATACCTATAGCGGTTACCGCAACTTTGGCACAAGCCAGTGTCTACGCTTAGTGGATTAGCCTGTTAATAGCACTCTGGGTGAGGTATTTATCCTCACCCTGTCAATTAACATAATTGACACATTTCTCGGTAAAATTCGATAATGTATCTCGGTACCCTGCTACAACCTGCTACATGTAGCAGGTTGTAGCAGCCCTCAGAGAGCAGGACATACATTTTTGGGCTAATAGCTACGTGTATGCCACTGTCTAAGAGCTAAGTTCCTTAATTGATGACTGCAGCATTAAGTTGGCAACGTCCCCCTTGATTATGGATAGCGTTGCATCGACCCGTTGAACTCGCAGTGGGAAACAGACGTGATCCTAGCAGCTACGTGGCTGCAATGCAGCCATTTCTAAACTATCAGCCGCGACTCCCGCGCAATTATGGGCTAAGTCCAGTAATTGTCTTTTGATTGTTTTGGCATCTACCGCCATATCTACCGTAGCAAAATGGATCTTATGTCCCTGAGTGACAACATACTCATTGAGCATATAGCCAACGGCGGGATGAAGTAGAAGACCAGCGGCATTGAGCGAAAGTGGGTCCGCCTTGCTCTCTTGTGTTCTAAGGTAAGTATATAACTGGTAAATATAGCTATTACGTAGCGATTGATCCCGATACCAGCCCTTTGTCAGAATCGCATTAAATTTGGTATCGATAATAATGCGTTGCTGGGCCATCTTGTGTTCAAGAATAATGTCTGACTTCATCGTCGGAAAAATTTCTGCGCTGCCCGCACTTTGATCGCTCAATGCCCATTTCAGCTCTTTCCCGGCTGAAATCTGCCAGGTTTTTTTGGCTAGGTGTACACGATAAAAGCCTGCAATACCTTTTTCAAATAGCCTTCTCATCCAGTAAAGATTATCTGAGGGCGCGGGCAAAAGATGTTGCCCTTGATCTTCGGTCGGCATCAGCAATTCAAAAGCTAATTGTGCGGCATCGACCATCGGTTTATCAGCGGCATCATGGCGTCCAAAACGCCGCACCGAGGGCAGTTCGCGGTTGTCAGGATATCCTCCGTTTATTCCCTCACGGCGAAGTGATATTGCCATAACATGACAATCTGCTGCCAGAGACGGCTTCGCTATGATCGGGGTTAGTCGTTCTAACGCGCAGCGAACATAGCGGTTTCGTGGGTTGTCTAGGGTCATGTCCTGAAAATGGCAGGCGACCCGACCCCGCTCCAGCAACTGATGACTGGCTGTATATAGTACATCAATGCGTCCTCTCACCCGGTTCAGGACCGAATGACGGGGTTGGTATCCCATGCTTAAATTGCGACGACGGCGCAGCTCAATCTCATGTAGCAAGATTGTCGCCACTAGATCAGGTATTTCTGCCGGGTTATCTTCAACCGCAATATGACTGCGTCCCAACTGGCGAAACAGATCTGAAGCGTACAGCATCAGCAGCCAAAGATTTCGCACGGGAATGCGTGACGCTTTATGTTGTTCACTCCCGGTTATTGTCGTCATTCTGCTAGTAACACTTTTCTGGCTTCGTCGACTTTGTTTGGGGCATCAAACCAATATTCGGCGAGCAAAGGGCTGATCTCTGTATCGACGACCTGTGCATACCAGGCCTGAGCTTCGTTGATTTGCTGACCAGTGGCTGGTGTGAAATAGCTGTGACCGATACAAAACTGCGGCCCTAAGGTGGCGTCTTTTGCCAGCATTTCGTTGAGCTCCGTCAGGCGAGATTCGATGATGGCTAACAGGCCTAAATCAATTGCGAAATTATGATTTACCCATTTTTTCCACGCGTCATTAAACGCTGGCTTTAGCTCGATAAAGGCGAAACGGCGGCGCAGTGCCAAGTCGAGTAGTGCTAGGGAGCGGTCTGCAATATTCATCGTGCCGATAATATACAGATTCTCAGGGATATAGATTTTTTCATCAGGATTTTCACTGTAGGAGAGCGCCAACGCCTCCGTCGGCGTGCGTTTATCAGCTTCCATCAACGTGAGTGTTTCACCGAATATTTGCGCAGGATTGCCACGGTTAATCTCTTCAATAATCACAACATATTTCTCGGCAGGATTATTGATCGCAGTTTTGACTGCATGAATAAAAGGTCCATCGATTAGCGTTAATCGCCCCTCTTTCCCTGGACGCCAGCCACGAATAAAGTCTTCGTAAGAGAGGTTCGGGTGAAATTGCACCGCATTAATACGCTCAGGCGCTTGTTCTCCCATTAAGCAGTACGCCAGACGGCGCGCCAGCCAAGTTTTCCCAGTCCCTGGTGGCCCCTGTAGGATGAGGTTTTTCTTGTCAAGTAGGCGCTGAAGTGTGAGTTGGATCTTCGCTTTTTCCAGGAAACAGCCCTCCTGAATCAGATTACTGATTGAGTAAGGCGCGTGAGTGAGTTTTGGTGGAGGCGCACTCTCTTCGACTGTTTCCTCAGTTATTGACTGGGATTCGTTTTTTTCAAAATTCAGGTATTCATAATTTCCGGACTCAAGAAATTTTAACTCATCATCATTGCGTAATTTCTGCAGATAAAAGTAGATTGAGCTTGTAACCGTTTTGCTCTCAGGACGTTCTGCCTTGAATACGTCTAGGTAGCTTTCTTTCAACTCTGAAGCAGTGAAATAAGGGCTCTCTTTTTTCAGGCATAACGCCTTAATTTTATTAAGTAGAGAGGCTTTCCACGTTCGATTTTCCACTTCATCTTTAGACTGACTGAGATCGGTATTCCACGCTGAAAGAGAGAGTTCCGGGAAGGAATGAACCGGATAGTTGGGTTGGGTAAAGGCTTTGTTAAGCGCTTGCATAATGCTCAGGTAGCTTTGACCACTACAGCGACCTTTTGCCCCATTTTTAAGGATCTTAATGTTTAACACTTTCTGGATGTAATACTGCGACTGGCTATCTAAAGTAGGGTAGAACCAGGGTCGGGCCCAGTACAGCCCCATGGTCAGATTCCAGCCAACATTCATCACTGCAGAAGCGATGTCATATGCGAAAGTGAAGTCTGCGGGGTTGGTATTCTGGTTATCCGCAAATGTCACTGCTTGTGAGAACATCTCCCACAAGCGTTCAATATCATCAGGATCGCGCGACCTTTCATAACCAAAGAACCAAGATTTTTGGTTATTCAACAGAGGGATACCGGCAAAAGACTCAGGAACCGGTTCGTTCACGCCCAGCAAACTCGCCAGCTTGGCGGCAATAATTTTGCGATTGGTGTCGGTCAGGCTGCGATTGAACAGGCCCATAGTAGTAAACGGACAAATGTCTTTTAAAGGAAAGGGCTCACCCTTGGCGGGTTTATCCTGCAGATGGGACATCCCGTCGACATCTGCGGCAATCAGGTGAATGCCTTTGACTAATTCGTCTCTCCGGTTCCGCCAGGTCAGTAACGCGCTGGCAAAAGCCTCATAAAAACGAGCCCATGCAAATTTGACGTCATGTTCTGCTGTGTCCACGGGAGCTCCATTATGCTTGCTAGGTTTTGATAACTTATCTGTGTGAGTTTTAATATATTATTATCAATCTCGGGAAACTTTAACTACCCGATACAGGGATCAGTGTGCGCTTTTTAAGAGATCACATCCCACCAGCTCAACCTTATTCGGGTCCGGATCTGCAATCACCGCTTCATGAAACCCATCCCCGGTCATGTGCGGTGGGCTTAGCAGTGTGCCGGTCAGACGCGCCAGCTCCGCCATCCGATCCATCTCCGGCTTGTTGCCGACATTCAGGGCGATATGCACTCAACCAACAAACTCCGGGTGCGACGGGGCCGAGTCCAGAAATATTGCAAAACAGATGACGCCAATCAGCATTACCACGCCCCGCGGTGTGGTAAAGGCCGGGCCGGAGACTGGAATGGCCCACGGCAGCAGCCCTTTCAGGTTGAATGCCAGCACCAATACCAGGCTGAGGATGAGGTTGTAGCACACTGAATTTTGCCTGACCTGTTCCCCGTTGATTAACATAGACTGATTTAGCAACTTCCACTTTTGGCACAGAGCGGACAAGCTAACGGAACTAAAGGTCAGCTTTGAGCGAGGAACGGACATTGCTAACAGCAATCTGTATGAGTCAACGGGGAGCAGGTCATTAGAGCAACAACCAACACCTTGAACACAACATTGTCTAAGCCTATATACAACTCAAAATATAATGGCACTGTCGCGTTAGACGCTAGACACCATGCGCTTTCGCCCTGTCAGGGAGCTAAATTTTTCCAGATGTCATAGCCGATATACGCCAGCGTTGAGGTAGCAAACAGGGCAAAAATGATGACAACGTAGCGGAGCCTACCCTGACTTGCGGCAATTTGCGCCTCCAGATTGCTCTTTTGCAGGCTCACCGCCTCGGTCAACGCCTGCTGGCTGGTTTGCAGAGACTCAATAGCCTGGGTTGGCGGGATCAGATGCTGCACCAGTGCTGCCTGGACGTCGGTGGAAAGCGTTTCAAGGCCGCTTAACACTTCCCTCCGATCGCTTTCCTGCCGTTCCGCGAGCGTGGTCCGCGCCGTTTGCACACCTTGACTCACGCCCTTGAGCTGCTGGTCAAGTTCGCTTATAGAATGCTTTATTTGCTGCTGGGCCTGCATGACACTTTCCAGCCGTTCAGCCAACCGCTGGTCACGTTCTCGCGTCGACCGTTGCTCGCTGGCATTCGCCTCCAGGGAACGGTTAGCAGCCAACAGTTGCTGCAACAAAGCCTCAGCGCTGTCGATACCCGTTTGTTGATACTGCTGTATTGCCGTCTGGACACTCTCATTTTGCTGTCCAAGAACATCCGACAGTTTTTCACAGACCTTACCGGTCGCGGCTTTCAACTGGCTATCATAGTGCACCGATTGTTGGCTAAGCGCGGTGCTAATATCCTGTTTTTTTTCTTCTACCTGAGTCGAAATAAACTCCCGCAGCTTACTTATAACCCCAGGAATATCGTCATCTTGCAGCTCACGTAACGATCTTTTCAGCGGATTGATGATTTCTTCGGTGTTTGCGCCTACCCCATTAATGGCATCATTGATTTCTTCAACCTTATCTTTAGTGTCCAGAACCTCTTCATGGAGTTTTTTTACCGAACCCTTAAGGGGATCGAGAGGTTCCTTGAGGATTTTTACCATTAACTCGGCGAGCGTTTTTTCTTTATTTTTTATTTCACTGGTCACGTTCATATCTCACCCGGAATACTTTTCAGTTAAATTCATTAAATCTTCCCGCTGATTTTTCAACGCTACGCAGGATAAAATTTGTAATAGCGCATCACAGTCGTCACGTTCCTGAAAGGCCGAATCCAGGAGCTCATTTAAGGTGTTGAGATACTCTTCATCAAGAAAGTGAACAAACTGCTCGCAACGAGCAAGATCCTCCTGCGAATCCGTGGCAATTTTCTCTAACTCGTCCTCGTATGAGGCGGTCTGTTGCTCAAGTGATGTCTTCTGCCGCAGGGATTTATTCTGCTCTTCCCGCAATACATCAAGAGTCATCCACTCGTTGGTGAGTTCGCTTTTGTATTCATTCCAGACATTCTCTGCGGCAGCCTTCCATTGTGAGGTCCACAAACGAATAACTTCCGCTTTGGCTCTATCAGCGGCATGGATGACGCTGTTTTTGTCCGATAAATAATTCGCCGAACTAAGATAGGTGTCGATCCAATAGTCATTGAGCGTATAGCGAATAGCGCTGAAGTTTTCATCAAGAATATCCTGCACCGCCTGGCGGGTAGGTTCAATATTCTTGCGGGCCACTTTTTGCCAGTATGGCAGCTGACTTGCCACGGCCAACTGGATTTTTTTAATTTCACTGCAATAATCGGCAATCATACGGTGTAAAGTCGTGCATTTTTCGCTACTGTAATCTCCCTGTAATTTTAATACCAATACCTTTTCCGCGGCTTTATCAATAAGCCGTTGGCTGGCAGATAACGCGTTATCTTTTAATAATTTGTCCGTTTGTTTTATTTTTTCCTGCGTCTGAGTCACCGCGCTTGCCCAGACCTTCAGTGTATTTTCTGTCTCTTGTTGCTGTTTTTGTAGCCCCAACAGTTCTCTTTCGATTGCCGCCGTTTTTTTCTCCTGAATATATTTAACGCTGAGGTGGGTATCCAGTGTACTGCGCAGCCGTCCGAGCGGGCTGGTCGATGCCGCAATCTGTTCCAGCAGTTCGTTACGCAAGCTGCTGACCATGGGGGCAACGCGGGCAAACAGGGCGCTATCGTTTTCCGCCATACTCAGCCAGCTGCTGCCAAACTCGAGTGGAAAGTAGAGGTTCAAATCTTTCGCTGCGTCGCTCAGGCGGTTAAAGCGTTCGATCTGTTCAATAAGGCGCTGACGTAGCTGCGTGATATCGGAAGCCGGATCGTTGCGAATCAGCATCTTCACCGACTGGGCTGAGTAAGAATAGGTGGTCACGATGCGAAACCGGTACGGCATCGTCTGCCAGTCCTCAATGCCCGGCAGCGTGATAACGTCCGGCTGCAGGAAGCTCAAATCGTCGCCACGACCAATCAGCAGCACCAAATCAGCGAAGGGAAGATAGGTCTTCGCCATTTGATTGACATGCTTTTGCTCTTGCGCATTCGCGGGATTATCGCCCGGCAGATCCAGAATACGCACGCCGGGCGCCCCCGTGGTTTGCAGCCTGAAAAAACGCCCCGGAATATGCACAATACAGGGGGAATCGACAACCAGTTCCCCCCGTTCCATATGTTGTCTCAGCTGCGCTAATGCCTCTGCCATCGCGTCGTCAGAGGTAAACCAGCGTTTTTCCGATTGCACAGACAATCCCCAGCGCGCGTCCGGTGAACGGCGATACTCCATGGCGGTGGCGGTGGCCGATTTCCCGGCTTCGCGCCCGCCACGCAGCACCTGCGATAGCGTTACCATCTGCTGAAGATCGATGCCCATCAGGTCGAGCAGTAAGGTGGTTTTTCCGACCTGGGTCTTACCAAAGATGACCACGTACGGCTCGGCGTCGCTTTCCCTGAGCTGGAGTCTTTCCTGAACTTCAGGACTCAATGTTTTAATCAGCCGCTCCCAGGCGCGAAAAGTCCACTCCGACTGCCGTGACTCTAGGCGCTGCCAGTAATCGATAACATTCCCGGACGTCATCTCACTCACCGCGGCTGGTGATTAACACTTGCAGACCCGAAGCCGATGAACCCAGTTCATTGCGCAGATCGTCAATCAGGGCATTGACATCAGCAATGGCTTTCCCCAACCGATCCTTGCGCATCAGCATTTCGTCCATGTGATAACGCGCACGTAAGGTTTCACTAATCCGCTTACGCGCCGCGTTCATCGTCTCATCGAACCGATTGCGTAAATGCTCAACATGATGGTCATGAACGCTGGCAAGCATGGCGTGTGCCTGGGCGCTCGCTTTTTTCTCGAAAGTGCGCATTCGCGTTACCGCAGCTGCGGTAACATAGGCTGCCGCCACAACGGCGGTTACCGCAACGGCAGCAGGATGCATCATCACCGGCGCGGGGGGAACAGGTAAACCCGTCGGGTCAGTGGAAGGCTGATCCTGACCAAAGAGCGCGCCGAGGATATCGGAATCGCCGTCGCTGACCACGTCAATCGCCAGCACCGCCGCCAGCGATTTTATTGCTGTCTTGCCAAGGTCAACCCCTGCGTTGAGGGTGTGAACCCCTTCTGCCGCGACGTTACCTGGGGATGTCTCGTCCCGGTCCTGCTCAAGCGTGACGTAGGGCCGAAGCTCGCTGCAAATTTCTGGCATGGCGTAGACAAGGCGGGTGTACTCCAGCGAGAGCACCGGGATCAATGCCACACTGTTCCTGAACTGTTTATTCCCCGCCGTGCTGTTCTGCGCATTCGACGTGGCACCATGGTTTAGCAACATTTTGATATTGCTTACTTTGTCAGCATCCAACTGTTCGTGCTGCACGGGCTTCCCGGCACTATCCATATAGCCAAGTGCTATCAGCTTCACCAGCTTCGGTGAGGCAGGCAAGTTTGTGCGATCGTTGCCGTTTGGCATGGGCATAGGCTTGAGTTTCGCCGCTGTTAATTGTTGCAGGCTGTTCACATAGTCGCCGAAGAAATCAACTGATGCGTCCTGCCATGAACCCTGAACCAGTTTCTGCAATTTGCCTTTTGTCTCACTGGTGGTATCAAATGCATTCGATACCCAGTTGGCAAATCCCTCATGCTCCTTGACCAGCGTGCGGTCCATAATCAGCTTCGCCGCGTCAAAGGTTTTCGCGACGCACGTTTTAACCTTTTCGGTGTGCTCTTCCCGCAGCTCCTGCGCGGCGCTGTCAAACACCTCCAAGACTTCGGCCAGCACCTGGCTGCCATCGTCCTGGCCGCCTTTATCACTGTGGTAATACAAACGTGACTGGGTGCGGATCATATTCATGACGCGCGGCAGATCCTTACTGACGATCCCGGTAAGGTGGGTTAACTGGAGATAACGGTTGGTTTGTCCGGAAAAGTTAAGGTCGTCAATGGCGCGGCGCAGGTGCGGCATCCATTCTGTTATGTATTGAGGATCGTCGGTGCCGGTTAAAATAATGTTGTTATCCATATTTTCGGCAGCGACATTGAAGGTTTCAGCCGCGCTTTTTTTTAATTCAGCTTGCCGTTGCGAATTATGGCGATACGCTTCTGTCTTGGAGATGACAATATAAGGTTTACAATTCTTAAGCTCTTTTTCCATCATATCTTTGACAATGTCGAGCTGCTGTTGGTTGGCCAGTCGCGTCTCGTCGGTCACGATGATACAACCGCCTGCCGCAATCATCGCCTGACGCATCAGTTCCTGCCATTCACGATTCTCTCGTTCTTGTTTTTCATAGCCAGGCAGCAGTAACCAGGCCTGATTATTGCGGGTAAAATAACGCTGCGGTACTTTCAGCACCGGCAGTAAATCCCCGGCATCAGGATCGCAGACCGCGCGCTGAAACGCGCTGGCATCAACGCTTTCATCCTCCAGCGTCAAATCATTATCAGTTTTAACCAAGCGGCGTACATATCCCTGCGCCACTTTAGTCTCAGTACTCTCAAGGATCAGTATCGGCATTTTCTCGCCGCGTCCTTCATTACTGCGTAACCAGCCGCTACTGTCATGATGCAGGTCATACAGGCTCGCCATCAGCGTCGTTTTACCCGCCCCTTGCGAGCCGCCTATCGCCACAATCCAGGTATCGGCGAGCACCTCAGCAAGCAGCAGTCGTCGCATGACCTCAAGTAATTTCTCATCAAGCTCCTCGCCGTCAAGTGCGGAACAGGCCCCACGTAAACGACGGAGAGCATTGTTCAGCGCCTTGAGCTGGATTTCAGGTGATTCCATTGTCATTTGTTATCCTCGGCAGGTCTTAAATTTCCATTCTTATCGGTCGGCCCAGAGCCAGGGACGATAAGAACAACGGCGGTTGGTTTTGAATTTGGAATGAGTAACGTCCCTTTCAAAGGACCCTTTGGCCCAGCGGCATCCATGACAGTTTCGGAAAAGGTCACAGGCATTGCCGCCAACCGTACAACTGTACACGCGCTCGAAAGAGCAATGGAGGCGGTAATATTTATCGGTGATGTTCCTGTAAAACTCATCACACCAGTCAATTTATATTATAAATATGACATGCTCTCCATTGATTAATACATCAGCGCCGTTAGAAAAGTCCGCTTCTGGCACAGAGTAGCCTGTCATTTTAGGTGAAGCTCTGGTCTGAGCTAACTCAATTGAAGATCAAAACGGCTCAATCACTGAATGATATTGACCAACCTGCATGTATTCTAAGTAATTTCAGATAGATATCATCTTCCTGAACACACCGCATTTACAGCGAATCCGAAAGGGTTCGCTGTTTTTGTTTTCTTTATCTCGGAGATGTCATGAGAAATCAGGATGGTTTGCATTCGCTACATCGTTCACTTACCGGTTTACCGGAATGGGCCTGCGCGCGAGTCATGCAGCAGATTCATCAGTTAACACAATACGAGCCCGTTATCGGCATTATGGGGAAAACCGGGTCGGGTAAATCATCACTCTGTAATGCACTGTTTGCCGGAAAAATCTCTCCAGTCAGCGATGTGAGCGCCTGCACACGCGAACCTTTGCGCTTTCGCCTACAAGTTGGCGAACGCTTTATGACCATAGTAGATCTGCCCGGGGTCGGTGAAAGCGAAAGTCGTGATGCGGAATATTCTGCGATGTATCGCCAACAACTGACGCACCTCGACCTGGTGCTGTGGCTGATTAAGGCCGATGACCGTGCGCTGTCCGTGGATGAGCATTTTTATCATCATGTGATTGGCGTGGCATACCGGCACAAGGTGCTGTTTGTTATCAGTCAGTCGGATAAGGCCGAACCCACCAGCGGCGTTGATAAGCTCTCCAGGGAGCAAAAGCAGAACATCAGTCGCAAAATCTGTCTACTGCATGAGTTGTTCCAGCCGGTAAACCCTGTCTGTGCGGTGTCGGTACGTTTGCAGTGGGGCCTGCGGGTGATGGCCGAACGGATGATCCGTTGCCTGCCGCGCGAGGCCAGCAGCCCGGTCGTATCTCAGCTCAGTGCGCCGCTTCGTACTGATGACGTTAATAAAAAAGCGCGTGATGATTTTGGGGAAACGGTCGGCTCGGTACTGGACACAGTAAGTTCCATGCCACTGATACCGGCCCCGGTTCGGACAATAATCCATGCTGTACGCGATACCGTGGTATCAGTCGCCCGTGCAGTCTGGAATTTCTTCTTCTGAATACTTAACCCCCTTAACTCGTTGTTTCCTTAGCCCTGTCGCGACTATGTGACAGGGCATTTTTGTCTTTATTTTTCCATAATGAGGAGTCTGCTTATGACCCGTCTGGCTTCGCGCTTTGGCGCAGCAAATCTTATCCGTCGTGACCGTCCGTTAACCCATGAAGAGCTGTTTCTTGTGGTGCCCAGTGTCTTCAGCGAGGACAAGCACGCGTCACGCAGCGCACGATATACCTGGATACCAACCATTACCGTTCTTGAAAACCTGCAGCGCGAAGGCTTTCAGCCCTTCTTTGCCTGCCAGACCAGAGTGCGTGACCCAGGGCGTCGTGAACATACGAAGCACATGCTGCGCCTGCGTCGGGAGGGGCAAATTACTGGTAAGCAGGTGCCGGAAATTATCCTGCTCAACTCCCATGATGGCACCAGCTCGTATCAGATGCTGCCGGGATTATTCCGCGCGGTATGCCAGAACGGGCTTGTCTGCGGTGAGTCGTTTGGCGAGGTGCGTGTTCCGCACAAAGGAGATGTCGTGAGTCAGGTGATTGAGGGGGCGTATGAAGTACTGGGAATTTTTGACCGTGTGGAGGAAAAGCGGGATGCCATGCAGTCGTTGCTGTTACCGCTACCTGTGCAGCAGGCACTGGCAAAAGCCGCGCTTACGTATCGCTTTGGCGAAGACCACCAGCCGGTTACTGAATCGCAGATACTCTCCCCGCGCCGCTGGCAGGATGAGAGCAATGACCTGTGGACCACTTATCAGCGTGTGCAGGAAAACCTGATTAAGGGCGGGCTCAGCGGACGTAATGCCAAAGGTGGACGGACGCATACCCGTGCCGTGCGTGGCATTGACGGGGATGTGAAGCTTAACCGCGCGCTGTGGGTGTTGGCAGAAACATTGCTCACGCAACGGCAGTAGACGCTTCATGTTGCCACATTGTTAATATCGGACACCACCTGTCCGAATTGCTACATGCTCGTGTGCCTTAATTTCACGGTAATAGACTGTAACCCCCGTTAAATTTGGCTTTCGCAGAAATAAAAATAGTTTCTGCGGTGTCCATACCCTGACCGCGCCCTTCTTTAAAGTAATCACATTATTTTCAGTCAGTTAACTTCCGCGAGGAATACCTCATGACACATGCAGAACACCGCCATGACCGGCTGGCTTTCAGACTGTCGCTTATCATCAGTCGTCTTGTTGCAGGTGAAACCCTGTACGTGCGTATGCTGGCGGCTGAATTTGGCGTATCGGTCAGAACGCTGCGCCGGGATTTCCGTGAGCGGCTGATGTATCTGGATCTCGACTACCAGCGTGGGTATTGCCGTTTACGTGCCGGGGCAAGCGGTGCACAGGGAGAGCTTGACGTTCTTACCTTTGCCCACCGTACCGGTCTGGCTGGCCTGTTCCCGGGGTTTAATCGTCGGCTCGTCAACCTGTTGCTCAACTGTGAGGATGCACCCTGTCTGACCGGGGATGTGCTCAGTATAAGTAACCCTTCGGCCTCACTGTCCTTTTATCGCCTGATAAAAGCCATCATCACCTGTCAGCGGGTGACGCTGCTTACTGACGGAGATCGCTGCGAACGACTTGCTCCTTACCGGTTGATTGCACAGCAGGGCATTTGGTATCTGGTTGGCGAGCACGGCGCTCATCCTGCGGTGCTTATCCTCAGTGACATCCACCTCGTGCAGCCCTCTTCAGAAACATTTCGGCGT
Organism: Citrobacter freundii; assembly: GCF_011077955.1. GTDB lineage: Bacteria > Pseudomonadota > Gammaproteobacteria > Enterobacterales > Enterobacteriaceae > Atlantibacter. The sequence goes on along the minus strand of NZ_JAALBX010000019.1, from coordinate 20,029 downwards.
AACGAACACCTTTACCAGCTGACAGAAGATTTAAGTTTTATCAGAACATTGCCGCACTTTCGTTTAATTCAGCACTACCTCCATTCGATAAATATTCCTAAAGAATGTGGGGGCTCCCGCCGATAATTTTGCGGCAAAAGGAATTTACACACAACAAGGTACTAATAATGAAGCGAAATCTGAACACCAGCTACCGGCTGGTATGGAATGAAGTTCTGGGCGCATTTACCGTCGTCTCAGAGCTGGCAAAAGCAAAAGGAAAGCGTACCGGTTCCGTTCTGGCGCTGGCTGCCGCCGGACTGGTGGCAAGCCCTGCCGTTCTGGCTGATGATGCCCCGGGAAATATCATTACGGTGGCAGCGGGTGAAGTGGCAAACAGCACCGTCATCAGCAATCACGACACTCAGCTGGTTTTCGGTGAGGCTAACAGCACCGTCGTAAATACCGGTCAGGAATACGGTGACGACGATGCGAATACCGGCGGTCAGTTTGTGCAGTCGGGCGGTGTGGCTAATCAGACCACGATTAACCGTAAGGGTCTGCAGGGAGTACTGACAGGCAGTAGTGCCACAAACACTACCGTCAACAGCGGCGGCGGTCAGAGTGTACATGGTCAGGCGTCAGATACGGTACTCAATGGCGGGGCGCAGTGGATACAAAGCGGCGGTAGCGTATCCGGTACCGTCATTAATGCAGGTGGATATCAGCTGGTTAAAGCCGGGGCGCAGGCGACCGGTACCGTGGTCAACACCGGTGCACTGGGTGGCCCGGATGCGGAAAACAGTGACGGAATGTTTGTCGCCGGTACGGCAACGGATACCACCATTAATGCGAATGGTCGTCAGATTATTGCCGTCGGTGGGCTTGCCACCGGCACCGTGATTAAAGCGGGCGGCGACCAGAGTGTGCACGGTTCGGCAAACACTACCCGCATGGATGGTGGTTATCAGTACGTACATACCGGTGCATCCGTAAGTGACACGATAATCAATGCGGGTGGCTGGCAGGTGGTGAAAAGCGGTGCGACAGCCGACAACACCACGGTCAACGCGGACGGCAAACTGCAGGTGAGTGCCGGAGGCAACGCCACTAACGTTACCCAGAATGCCGGGGGCGCGCTGGTGACGAACACCAGTGCCACTGTCTCCGGGACCAATAGTCTGGGTAACTTCAGTGTTGATGCGGCGACTGCCAGCGCCACTAACGTCCTGCTGGAAAACGGCGGGCGTCTTGATGTACTGGGTAATGGCAGCGCCGATACCACCACGGTTAATCAGGGCGGTATTCTGGCAGTGGCGACCGGCGGTAAGGCGCAGAACATCGTGATGCATGACGGCGGTGTGCTGATTGCCGATACCGGCGCAACGGTCAGCGGTACGAACACCTCCGGCGCATTCGGCATTGACGGCGCAACCGGCAAAGCCAGAAACCTGCGTCTTGATAACGGCAGTCAGTTCACGGTACTGGGTAATGGCAGTGCGGATAACACCACCGTGGGGGCAGGCAGTACGCTGAATGTGGCGCAGGGGGGCACACTCACCGGCACCACCTCATTTGGCGACGGTGCATCGCTGACGGGAAGCGCCACCAACAACGGACAACTGCACTTCAGCACGGGTAACGGTCAGAACGCGGCCATCAGCGGCTCTGTAAGCGGTGACGGGCAGCTACTCAAGGATGGTGACGGCACCCTGACGATCAGCAACGGCACGTTGTCCCAGTCGCAGGTGAACCTGAATCAGGGTGCGCTGGCGCTGAATAATGCCATCATCAACAGCGATATCATCGCACAATCCGGCACACAGGTCCGCCTGACCGGCAACTCCGTGATGAACGGGGCGATTGACCCGACTGACGTCACCCTCGACAGCGGTGCCAACTGGAATATTCAGCGCGGTGCGGCGGTGAAATCGGTACTCGACAACCTGGATAACGCCGGAACCATCAGCTTTGCGCCCGCACCGGCAAACAGTCCGTTTGTCCCTGAAATGCTGACGGTCACGAATCTGACGGGCCGCAACGGCACCATTAACCTGTCCATTCGTCTTGATGACCCGACCTTCCCGACCGATATGCTGGTCATTGACGGCGGGCAGGCAACCGGTAAAACCTGGCTGAACTTCACCAATGCCGGTGATGCTGGGCTGGGCCTGGCGACAACCGGCAACGGCATCAAAGTGGTGGATGCGATTAACGGGGCCACCACCGAAGCCGGAGCCTTTGCGCTGGGCCGCAAACTGCAGGCCGGGGCGTACAACTACACCCTGAGCCACGGCAGTGCCGATGAAAACTGGTATCTCTCCAGTGAAGCGGGCTACCGTGCCGAAGTGGCACTGTACGCCTCTTTGTTTGCGCAGAGCATGGATTACGACCGGGCGCTGGCCGGAACATACGGTCAGCGCAGCAGCGCGGTGAACGACCAGGGGCTCTGGGGCCGTATTCAGGGCGGGCATACCGGGCATGACGGTAATGGCGGCCTTGCACAGGGCGACACGCCGGAAAGCAGCGGCAGCTATGGCTTCATCCAGCTCGGCGGCGACCTGCTTAAGCGTGATACCGGCTCGCTTTCCCTGACCAGTGGCCTGTATGGCGCGGCAGGCCAGTCGCTGGTGGATGTGAAAAACGATGACCGCTCTGCGGCAGGCAGCGTGCGTGACACGGTGTACAGCCTCGGCGGTTATCTGACGGCGGTTCATGACACCAGTGGACTGTGGGCCGATGTGGTGGCACAGGGCTCCCGTCACAGCCTGAAGGCCAGCTCAGCAGATAACCGTTTTGATACTGACGGCACCGGCTGGCTGGCCTCTCTGGAAACCGGTCTGCCGTTTAACATCAATCAGGGGCTGGTGCTGGAGCCACAGCTGCAGTACGTCTGGCAGGGGCTGTCTCTGGATAACGGGCATGACAACGGCGGTTACGTGAACTTTGGTGACGGCAGTGCGCAGCATGTCCGCGCTGGTATTCGTTTCGGCAGTTCGTCTGAAATGGGCTTCGGTCAGGGTACCTCTACAGTCGCAGGGTTTGCTGACAGCATGAAGCGCAGCGCAAGCGAACTGCCGGTGAACTGGTGGGTGCGTCCGTCGGTCATCCGCACCTTTAGTTCAGACGGCGATATGAGCATGGGCACTGCGACTGCAGGCAGCAATGTCAGCTTCACCCCGTCTCAGGTTGGTACCTCGCTTAACCTGCAGGCGGGTATTGAAGCGCGTGTACGCCAGAACGTGACGCTGGGTGTACAGGGCGGTTATACCCGCAGCGTCAGCGGCAACAGTGCTGACGGTTACAACGGTCAGGCCACACTGAAGGTCGCCTTCTGATAATCCGGCCACTCTGACCAGAGTGGCATCAGCAGTCCTCACAGCCCCTGTTGCTCCGCCAGCAGGGGCTTTTTGCATTTAAGGAGCGCGTCATGCCTGAATCTCACTTACTGCCACCGGGACCGTTCACCCGGCAACAGGCAGAAGCAATTAACCGCCGGTAGCACAACATCACCCTTGAAGACGACCAGGGCAGTCACTTCCGTCTGGTCGTTCGCGACCTTGAAGGCCGGATGGTCTGGCGGGCATGGAACTTTGAGCCGGATGCCGGTGAAGGTCTTAACCGCTGTATCCGCAGGTCAGGCATCCGCACTGACACTTTCACCCGCTAACTTCGAATTTACCAGCAACATTTCACCTTCCCGAACACACTTTATTACCCCATACGCCAGCCATCGTCGCTGGCGTTTTTATTGACGGAGAATATCCATGACGACACAAGCTCAATGCGAACTGATGCCCTCTATTGAACTTCAATTTGACCTTACTGCAACACCAGTACCTGACGAACAGCGCCTCGATTTCTGGCCGCTGTACTTTGGCGCTATCCCGCAGTGGATAACGCTGGAACCCCGTATTTTCGCCTGGATGGACCGCTTCTGTGATGAGTACAGCGGTGGTCTCTGGTCCTTTTACACGCTCAGCAATGGCGGCGCATTTATGGCCCCTGATGCTGACGGTGATGATAAATGGCATTTGCTCAACGGTATGAATAGCAATGGTGCGGAAATGAGCGCAGAAGCCGCAGGTATTGCTGTCTGCCTGATTGAATACAGCCATCACGCCTGCCGCACCGAATGCGATGCCATGACTGAGCACTATTACCGCCTGCGGGATTACGCTCTGCAGCACCCTGAATCCACAGCCATTTTGCGCATTATTGATTGAAGGATACTCATGATGGAACAGTCAATTATCCCACCTGCTCCGGCACTTCCACTGACCGCACAACGCACAGTAAAGCGTGCGTTAACGCTACTTGACCGACACCTGCGAGAAAAAGGCGTGGCATTCACCTCCACCCAAGCTGCCCGTGACTGGCTAAAGCTAAAAATGGCGGGGCTGGAACGCGAAGAGTTCATGGTGCTTTATCTCAATCAGCAGAACCAGTTGATTGCCCACGAAACCTTGTTTGCTGGTTCCATTAGCAGCACCGAGGTGCATCCTCGTGAGGTGGTCAAACGCGCTCTGTATTTCAATGCGGCAGCAGTGATACTGGCGCATAACCATCCCTCCGGTGACATCATACCCAGCCAGGCAGATAAGACCATCACGCAGCGTCTGGTGCAGGCGCTTCAGCTCGTTGATATCCGTGTGCCTGACCATCTCATTGTCGGTGGCACGCAGATATTGTCGTTCGCTGAACACGGTCTGCTGTGAGGTATGACATGAAAATTATCAGTAAACGCCGGGCGATGACGATTTACCGTCAGTATCCTGCCTCACGCATTTTTCGATACTGCACCGGCAGATACCAGTGGCACGGCAGTGTCTGTCATTACACCGGTAAGGTAGTTTCTGAGATTCCCGGCGTGCTGGCGGTATACGCCGAACGCCGCCAGAACCGCAGCGGACCGTATGCCTGCCCGATGAGTATCACCCTGAACTGACAATATAGAGGTTATAAATGAGCAATACCACATGGGGCCTGCAGCGGGATATCACGCCGCGCCTGGGAGCACGTCTGGTGCAGGAGGGCAACCGGCTGCACTATCTGGCTGACCGGGCAAGTATCACAGGTAAGTTTAGTGATGCCGAATGCCTGAAAATGGATGTCGCATTCCCGCATTTTATCAGTCAGATGGAATCAATGCTGACTACTGGTGAAATGAACCCTCGCCATGCCCACTGTGTCACCCTGTGCCACAATGGTTTCACCTGCGAAGCCGATACCCTTGGTAGTTGCGGCTACGTATACATCGCAGTTTATCCCACTCAACACTAACTAATTCACGAGAGCAAGCATGAAAACTCTACCTGCTACAATTCCGCGGGCGGCGAAGCCCTGTCTATCGCCCGTAGCTGTCTGGCAAATGCTACTGACACGCCTGCTGGAACAGCACTATGGCCTGACACTGAACGACACGCCGTTCAGTGATGAAATTGTTATTAAGGAACATATCGATGCCAGTATCTCTTTAGTCGATGCCGTGAATTTTCTGGTGGAAAAGTACGAACTGGTTCGCATCGATCGTAAGGGTTTTAGCTGGCAAGAAAAATCGCCTTTTATTACTGCGGTGGACATTTTAAAAGCCAGACGAGCTATAAGGGAAACGAGTACTTAAGCTATGTCAGTCTTCGTCCCACAACCCATCTCATGACTGGGTAGAAAAGGTAAAAATATTTTTAGGCACCACATTAGGCACCACCACAAAGTTGAATTAGAATTTATATTAGTTAATTCATTTACTTACAGCACCAATTCAGACTCCGCCAGCCCACCAATCATGATTGGACAGTGCATGGACAGCACCTTAGAAAACAGGAAGTTATCCGTCACGGTAAGACACTGACCAGACAGTAACGTGACAAAAAAGGATACGCAAAGGAGCCGCGGCTCCCAAGTGACACTAAAGCCCGCATATGCGGGCTTTTTTGTTTCGTTTAAGCATGAGGGATTAAGCATGGCAAGCGTGTTTCTTAGTCACAATTCCACCGACAAACCCTTCGTACGGCGCCTTTCTGCATCATTACAAACATATGGACATGTTGTTTGGCTTGATGAAGCAGAAATCAATATCGGCGACTCTCTGATTGAAAAAATCAGAGACGGATTAGACAAGGTCGATTTTGTTGCTGTGGTGCTTTCCCAGAACTCTATAGCAAGTACGTGGGTTCAGCGAGAATTAGATATAAGCTCCAACAGAGAAATTGCGGAGAAAAGGGTAATACTTTTACCACTAATGCTTCAGCAAGTAGAAATTCCCGGTTTTCTTTATGGTAAACGATATTGTGATTTCACTTCAGAGGACTTATACGAAAATTCAGTACTTGAACTTTTAAAAGCGCTAGGTCCTGTCGATAAAAAAATTAACGAATCAAACCAAGAAATCGAAGCATTACGCGCAGAGCTCGAAGCAGCAAGGGATCATCTTGCCGGGATAGCTAGGTTGCAGCAGCATCAAAGCAGCTCTTTTGCATCTAACTGGACCGCAGAATTACGCGCTGCGGTGGAGGAAGATAATAAGATGAACCCTCAATATAAAGTCATTAATGATTCATATGCATTTAATGCCATAAAAGATTCATCACCTGTTACTTTAGGTTATTTGTTATGGGCAATTAATAAAACAAGGCGTCAAGGAGCACATCCTCTAGATGCTTTGATGGCTATGGGAAATACCCATCATAAAGCTGAAGCGATGATCAACGCTTATATGGCTTACCTCGGCAGTCCTTCCGCTGACTAACATGGGGTGTCAGGGGTCGGAGGTTCAAATCCTCTCGTGCCGACCAAAATTCCCTAAGAAAACCAACCCACTGCGGTTGGTTTTTTTATGCCTGCGATTTAGTGATGGTAAAAAGATGGCAAAATGATGGTAAAACCCCTGTCCTGGCTACACTATAAAATCACATCACGGGCGCTTCATCGTCCAACGCCCGGTTGACCAGCCATGTCACCACGCCTATCACCTCGACATCGTCCAGCGCTTCACCTTCTATCGCTTCCCCATCTTCCGTAATCAGCGCTTTACCGGCAGGCCTGGCGAAATAGTTATGGCCCAGCCAGCTAACCAGTACGTAATCGCCAGTTTTGGGCTGCGATCATCTTTAAACGACCACACGCTGGAAAGCCAATATATGAAACCCTGCCTGTTTCTGGTTGTTGAACATGGAGATACCTGCCGCCATAGCGACATGCTGGATGCGAAAAGGTAGTACTTGCTTTGGATTGCACGGATTGGGATACAGTTGTACCAAGTCTCAAACAGAGCATAAAACTGATATACAAGCTGGATTATGGGATGATAGGAAGAATTTTCTGAAGCGGTATAGGTAAAAATGCTGCTCAAAATAGCTCTCGCGGGATCTATGCGTGGTCAATGAATTTTAGCTTCCGTTTTATCAAAAATTACATAAAATGCTTGTCGTTAATCAATTTGAAAGATTTCTTTTGATCAGAGACTGCCCTAATGCCTTGGTTAGTTTGGTGGCAATTTAAAATGGAATGATGAATAAATGAGCACAAAATATCGCAGTGACATTGACGGCCTTCGAGCCTTGGCTGTCTTATCTGTTGTTATTTTTCACCTAAATAATCATTGGCTCCATGGTGGTTTTGTTGGGGTAGATATTTTCTTTGTTATATCTGGTTTTTTAATAACAAAAATCATTTTTGAGGAAATATTAAACGGTCATTTTAGTTTCAAATCTTTTTATCTTCGTAGAATAAATCGCATTCTACCAGTTTTTTTTGTTGTTATGCTCTCAACACTTTCTGTTGTAGCTTACATTTCTACTCCTGATAAATTTGTACTAACGCTTGATAGCCTAAAGGCTACAACTTACTTCTGGCAAAATATATTTTTCGCCAATAACACTGGTGGGTACTGGGACACTTCAGCTGCGCAAATTCCAACACTTCATACATGGAGCTTAGCAGTTGAAGAGCAGTTTTATATCATTCTACCGCTGTTCCTTATTTTCATTCTAAATTTAAAGCTTATAAAAAAAACCATATTACATAATAAATATACCATACCGGTCATTTTTTCAGTAATCGCGATATCATCATTTGCATTGTCTCAAATATCACCATGGATTCCAGCACTATCAAAATATAATTATTACTCATTACTTACTTCGAGGGCTGGGGAACTCATGATTGGTTCCATTGCTGGGATAGCAGCATTTAATAACCAGAGAGATGTAAGCAAGCAAATTAACCGAAATAATATATTGGAAAATCTATCATTTAATAATAAAAACATCATTACAACTATTGGTTTTATTATGATAGCATTTTCTGCTATCTTTTTGTCAGAAGAAATCTTGTTTCCTGGTTTTTTTGCATTAATACCAACAATCGGTGCAGTATTAATAATTTACTTTCACGATCGTAATACTTACGTGTGTAAGCTATTATCATTAAAACCGATTGTTTTTATAGGAACTCTTTCGTACTCTATATATTTATGGCATTGGCCTGTGATAGTTCTTTTTCGTGAGTATTATAATGTATATGAAAATTTCAACATAGTTCAATGCACAAATATAATTTTAATTACATCTCTATTGTCATTGTCATCATTTTATTTAATTGAGTCACCTTGTAGAAAATTAAAAAAAGGGTTTGCTTGTTCATTTCTAGTATACTATACAATTCCTTTAATAATTATTCTTTCTATGCATGCCAAAAAAGATTACTTATTACATTTAATTTATAGTGATCGTATCGAGGTTTTTAATTTAGAACGAACTTATTTAAATCCCGCCAGTAACTTCTGTCATAATGTGATTTATGGTGGCTGCACTTTTGGCGACAGAACAAAAAAAACACATATCATAATGATTGGTGATTCAAATGCAGGGCACTACTCTCCGTTTTTAGATGAGGCAGGAAAGAGATATGGTTTTTCCATTGCAATTTTTTCTCAAGATGCATGCTGGGGTGTTCCTGGATTGGTATTCAGTGATCCAGTCGTTACAAATACATGTCAGAACTTTGCAAAAAAAATAAGTAGTGAAATTGAAAAATATGATGTGGTTTTTATTGCAGGAAAATATCAGGACTCAATCATCAAAAATGATGGAAATGAAAAGATATTAGTCGACCAGATTAAGAAAATGAAGGCAAAAGGGAAGAGAGTAATTGTCTTGTCCCAAATTCCATACTTACACGCAAATGAATACTCTACTTTCAATAGGGAATATTTGCATGGCCGTAAATATATCACTTCTAACTTCATTCAACAAAAAGAGTTAGATGCTGTTAATAAAGTATTAGATCATGATTTATATGGTATTGCACAAATATTTACACCATTGGATTATTTAAATACTAATCATAAAGCATCATGGCCAATTTACAATGGGCTTATAGGATACAAAGATATCGCTCATTTAAATGAGTACGTTACTAGACAATGGTCTGAAGAGGTTTTATTAAATAGTAATGCTTTTTGGAGCAAGCTAGTCATTAACAATGTGAATGAGGCTAAATAAATCATTATTTGTGAAAATTATATCACTAAAAAGTCTGCGGAAAATATGACACTGTAGCATAGCAAAATTTATATATAATATTTATTCCGCCGTCTCGAGAAGAGCCGGCGGCGAATCTTAAACAACTTGATTGATTAAAAAACGCAAGCGTCTTAAAACGAGGTTAGCGCTTTAATTTGAAACGACGATTATACCAGAGTGCCGGGAAGTACAGCCTTTCTAAACTACGAAAGGTTTTTATTTTTCAGGAATAGTTGCCCATACAATATCGGGGGCGGTTGAGGTATCCACGCGCATAAGCAGAACCCGATATTTCTTCCACGCCGCCAGTTTTGCTGTTTCTTCCTCCGTGGCAATCTCTGCATCTACTGCGTCCTGTCGCCATGCGATTTCACTGTCCGCAACACGACGTAGCATTGATTTCTGAGTATCAGCGGTCATGACCAGTGATTCTTTTGATGGTGGCGGAATATCGCCCCATGCCGGAAGACCATCGTTACCTGCAATACGTATTTTCCCTTCCGGGGGAAATGAATCAAAGTAGGTTTTAGAGGTCTCATCATCAATATCAATTAAATCACCCGGCAATGTTCCATTTTCTTCATATGACGATAAAGAATCAACGAAGTATCTGTAATTGGTTGATGGACTGTATTTAAATTGATTCATATTATTTACCAAAGGCTATCCAGTTGATACCACGCGCGGTACGCACCCCAGCTGCATTAATACAGACCGCTGTAAAACTCCCGTTATCCACAATGCCTGCTTCTACAAAAACACGCGATGAATCTCCACCCGATAACGACCCTGAGCCACCCGCCAGCACCGCGTAGCTATTAGTAGAATAAGGAACAGGAAGAACGACGGTATATGAATCAAAACCGCCTGCAAATCCATACTGCAAAATATGACCGCTTGGAAAGCGTATCCAGTTTGTGCCGAATGTAAATCCCAGATTTGAAAGAGCCTCATAAACAGTGGCAGCACCATCTGCTTTAATGTCGGCAAACGGATGGGCACGGCTGAGAAGAATTAACTTCATTGCGCCTAACAGTTGGTTCCGTTTATTTTTATCAGGTGCCACCCCGGACGCCTCGATAACTCCGACCAGTTCCTCTTGTATGGCGTCAAAATAATCATCATCCAAATCTGTAGCTGGCGTACCGGTCTGTGGATTTCCACGGGTATCGGAACTGTCGCTCTGGCAAAGGCTCCTGACTGGTGTACCCGCGAACCTCCTTACATCGAGGTTGTGGACGGCAAGCAAAGACTCACCACTCTGAAAAAGCTGATCACCAACGAAATCCCAATCATGTTGCCGGACGGACCGCTTTACTGGCGAGATATGGCGCGCGCGGAGCAATTGGCATTTGGACGCCGCCCACTACCGGCAATTTTGCTTGATGACGCCACTTACAAGGACCGACTCGCGTATTTCATGGCGGTGAATTTTACTGGCGTTCCACAAAGCGAAGAACATCGCCAGAAGGTTTTGAAACTACAGGAGCGCGCAGCATGAACACAACCGAACTAATCGCCAGGCTGAAACTGGCGGCAGAAAAAGCGAGTAACGGCGAATGGGTTAAAGAGTCCGGCGACGGCTGGGAGGCAGCGTGTAGCGCTAACGACCGGGCTAACAGCGGATTCATCATTGCGCACTTTGAAGGGCCAGATGCAGCAGCTAACCGTGAGTTCGTCCAGGCAGCCAATCCTGTCAACGTTCTGGCTCTGGTAGAGGCGCTGGAGAGTGCGCAGCGGAAAATCGCTGAACTGGAAAATGACGAAGTCCGCCAGCGCCTGGCTAACGCAGAGCATCAACTGCATATGGCTGAACTTGCTAAGCACAACCTTAGGGCAAGCCGCATGGCACAGTTTAAAAAGCGTAAAGCAGCAGAGAAGCGCATCGCTGAACTGGAGGCGCGGACGGTCACACTTCCTGAGCCAATAAGAGCCGTGGCGCTTGGTCGTGACTTTCCGGCGCTTCAACACAGCGCTGTGGTTACGTTACTGCGCGAAGCTGGCATCAAATGCGAAGTGAAGGGGGAGTGATGCAATTTTCTCCGCTGACAACCTTCAGGTGCCTGTTTCTCGGGCACCATTTCGAAACTCTACTCAATCGCTGTAATGGCGCCTGGCTTGTATGCCGGCGCTGTGGAATGGCTGTGTGGCGGCCATGCCTGCCAGATGATGGCGATGTTATTGCTGAATTTAAGGACTAACCCATGACATTCACCAAAGAGCAGTTAATTGCAAAGGCACGAGAGCAGATTGAATTCTGCCGCCACACGAAGATAACAGGCGAAGGCCGCACCCATGTAAACCAATGTTCGGCGCTGTTTGAAATCGCACTGGTAGCGCTGACGGCTGAGCCCGTTTATTTTGTTGAAATAGAAGGAGACCAGGACATAAACGCCGGGCGTATTACAGGGAAGAAACGTCCCGATTTAGGGCTGTTGCCGGACGGAATCAATCCCCTTTATGCTGTCCCGCCAGCGCCGGTAGTGCCGGATATCGGTGAAATCCGCGTCGGCAGGTTGCCAACCATGAATCAGGATGATTACCCAGGCATGGGTGATTGGTGGGTGCAGCTTCGCATAGGCGAGGATTCTGATGAGATATTGGCGCGTGTTTATGGCGCTACGCCACAGGAGGCTAACAGCCGTGCTGAAGCATTAGCCTGCCGCGCCGCCATGCTTCAGGGTAAAGCCGAACCTGTAAGCCAGCCTTACACGTTGCCGGATGACAAACAACGCTTGGACTGGCTTGATGCGCAGAACAAAAGGCTTAACGAATATTACGGTACTGCATACGGGTGGAAATTTGACGCGAATTTCCAGCGCAATGCCATGATGCTTAATGACAGCAATTACCCGGTTATGAATGTCCGGCAGGCCATTGACGAGGCGATGCGTACTGCCACAAGGCTGCAGGAGGCGCAGGAAGTAAAAAAGTAGATCCATGCGGTATTTGTTTTGACTGGGCCCGTAATGGTTGCGGGACCTGTATCTTTAAAGAGTGACCGGGTGCAGCCGGTGAAGTGGAGGAATTATGCTGAACCTCGATTGTGTTCCTATCTCGACTTATTGCAAAGAAACCGGCGAGACCCTTGAAGCCATTAATAAACGGGTGCAACGCGGCGTCTGGTTTGAAGGTGTTCAGGTGCTGAAGGTGGAAGGCGTTAAGGAAAGATGGATTGATCTTAGTGAGGTTGCTAAATGGGCAAGGCAGAGTCGCCAAAACTACCGCGCGGCGTGACTATCAGAAAGCATAGCCAAGGCGAGACTATCAATATCACTTTCACCTATAGAGGGGTTAAATGCAGGGAACCCCTCTCTAATCTTGAAGTGAACAGTAAAAATATTAAATACGCCGAGAGAACCCTCGGCGAAATACATAATAAAATTGAGCGCGGAACATTCGTTTATGCTGAATATTTCCCGCGCTCTGCTCGATTGAAATTATTTGGGAATGCTGCGGCCGGGAAAACAATAAAAATGTATCTGGATGAATATATCGACATCTGCGAAACGCGAAAACTTTCCCCATCAACTATTGGCGGTTATAAAAAATGCCGTAGCGCGCTGTTCGCATTGCATTCACTTCCGGCAAGCGAACTAACCCCTGCAGCAATGAAAGCATGGATACAGAGCCGCACCACCACATTAAAGACGATCCGCAATCAGTTGTCTTTTATGCGATCAGCTCTTGATGAGGCTGTCACAGATGGGATTTTGCAAATTAACCCGGTATCTCTCGTAACGGCATCGAGGTATCAAAGCGACAAATCGGCTGCTGACAGCGATTATATTGTCGATCCACTTTCACCAGCAGAAGTAGATGCTCTCCTCTCTTCTGCCGGTAATAAGCAGTGGGAAAACTTGTTTATGTTCGCTATCCAGACGGGGTTGCGTAGCTCCGAATTATGCGCGTTGCGCTGGCGCGATATCGACTTCATCGGGAAGACGGCGCACGTACAGAACGCGAGTGTGGTAGGTGTTATTAAGGGAACGAAAACAAAGGCGGGCACACGCAAAGTAGAACTTAACGATGTGGCAATGGCTGTGTTGGCGAATCAGAAAACTTTCACTTTCATGAAAGATGCAACGATATTCGAGGATCCAAAAACGAATATGCCGTGGGCCAGCGCGGATGCGATCCGTAAAAAAGCATGGGTGCCAACATTACGCAAAGCAGGGATCAGATACCGCAACCCATACCAGACTCGGCATACATTCGCGACACGCCACATCAGCCTGGGCGCAAATCTTTTCTGGCTTGCTGGGCAAATGGGACACAAGGGGCCAGAGATGCTCTTCAGGCATTACGGATCTTATCTGAAAGAGTACGACGGAAACACCGAACGAAGACCACTCCTGGTCAGCGGCGGGACAAGAAAGGAGCCGTAAAGGAGCCGCAGTAATTTTTAGATTAAATTAATCCACTTTAATCAATTAGTTACATTTTTTCGGACACGGGTTCAACTCCCGCCAGCCCACCAAAATTCTCCATCGGTGATTACCAGAGTCATCCGATGAAGTCCTGAAAGCCCGCACGGCGTAAGCCCTGCGGGCTTTTTTGTGCCCTCAATTTGTCCCGCGAAGTCCGAAGAGAACTAATTAAATCCGAACCTTTTAGGCACCTTGTTAGGCACCTCATAAAGCTTTATTGTTTTTGAGGTGCCTAAAACTATGGAACCCGGCAATGGCAAGACAAACCAAACCTCTATCCGTTAAGGAAATCGAATCAGCCAAACCCAAAGAAACGGACTATGTTCTCTATGATGGCGATGGCCTTGAGCTACTGATCAAATCCAGCGGGAGTAAAATCTGGCAGTTTCGCTACATTCGCCCTGTCACCAAGAAACGTGCGAAGAAGAGCATAGGCCCCTACCCGTCAGTTACGCTTGCCGATGCCAAAAACTATCGCGCAGAGTCTCGTTCTCTTCTAGCGAAACAAATCGACCCTCAGGAACATCAGCAAGAACAACTTCGCAGTTCGCTGGTAGCCAAAACCAATACTTTCCAACTCGTAGCTGAACGATGGTGGAATGTGAAGAAAGCCAGCGTGACAGAGGACTATGCCGACGATATCTGGCGCTCTCTTGAAAGAGATGTCTTTCCTGCAATTGGCGACTTTAGCGTTACAGATATTAAAGCTCACACACTGGTTCAGGCCGTCCAACCATTTCAGGCCAGAGGAGCACTGGAAACCGTTCGTCGCCTGTGCCAACGCATTAATTAGGTCATGATCTACGCCCAAAACACAGGGCTGATTGATGCTGTGCCCAGCGTTAATATCGGTAAAGCCTTCGAGAAGCCTCAGAAAAAGAACATGCCCAGCATACGACCGGATCAGCTACCTCAACTGATGCAGACAATGCGAACAGCCAGCATTAGCCTTTCCACACGCTGCCTGTTCATGTGGCAGCTTCTTACTATTACCCGCCCTGCCGAAGCGGCTGAAGCTCTCTGGGAAGAGGTAGACATTGAAGCGCGAGAGTGGAAGATTCCTGCAGCACGCATGAAAATGAACCGCGACCATACTGTTCCATTGTCAGATGAAGCAATTGCGATACTGGAGATGATGAAGCCGTTAAGTGGAAATCGAGAATTTATCTTTCCTAGCCGCATCAAGCCAAACCAGCCGATGAACAGTCAGACCGTAAACGCATCGCTAAAACGCGCAGGTTTTGGTGGGGTGCTCGTTTCACATGGCCTGCGATCTATCGCCAGTACAGCCCTTAATGAACAAGGCTTTCCGCCTGATGTCATTGAGGCTGCACTGGCTCATGTGGACAAAAATGAGGTACGTCGCGCTTACAACCGCAGCGACTATCTTGAACAACGTCGCCCCATGATGCAATGGTGGGCTGATTTTGTGAAAGCTGCTGATGGTGGAAGCATGGTTGAAATATGCTCCAGTAAATTGCAACTTGTTGGATAATATCAACTTCTACCCATAACGTGTATCAACTCAGATCTGAACTGTATTAGCTTAGACTTAATCTGACGGTTTCACTGACAGCGAAAAGCGGACCTCGCCAGTGGTAGGTTGCAGTAGCTTAAAAAGCACGTAAACCGTAGTACACATTTAGACTTTCAAAGCCAAGATTTTATCTAGTAGTAGGGATTTTTACTCTTTGTCAATGAATAGTTTAATATAAAAATTAAGGTTCCAAAATACTTTCAAATACTTAGTGTTTTTGCTAACTTCAATGCCAAATGCGAGTAATATATTGATTTTTTAAATAAAAAAGGAGTATCGGTATGCTTGAATGGTTAAATAACCACATAGGTACTGATTGGGCTACATACCTCGGAGTACTTCTGGCGATCCTGTCATTAATTTGGGGAGGGAACAAAGTACTAAAAAATAAGTCGATTTCCCAAAAAGCAAAAGTCAACGCAGGCATAGTTATTCAGATTGGAGGTGATTTTCAAGGAGGAAAGGATAATGAATCAAAAAGCTCAAGCAAATGAAAATTCGACTGTAATACAGATTGCGGGAAACTTAACTCAAGGAATCAGCTTTGCTGAGTGTGAACGATTATTTAATTTATTACTAACAGAAAACTTCCCAAGACTCGAAGCTATTGCTGCCTCAACAGCCAAGGAAAATGTTGACGCATTAGTCAAGGCGACATTCGAAAAAATTGATTCAAAGATTGATCAAATCAGTGTGGAAAAACTTGCTCAGCCCGATGTACAAAGTACGTTTAACAACGCAGTTCAAGGTGTTGCAAGAAAAGGTAAAAAAATAGATATCGATTTATTGGCCCAATTATTGGAGTCCAGAATCGAAAAAGACAGTACTGACTATATAGATAATTGCATTGAAGCGGCAGTGGAGATGGTACCAAAATTAACTAGTGATATGCTAGCAATCTTGCCAGCATTGCATTTTATTCAATCACTTACTTTGAGTAACCCTGCTGAAGTTGATAATGTTTATGGCTTAATCTATGACCATTTTTTGTTGCGAGGTGAGGATATGTCACGTTCGAAACTCAAGACAATGGCCTCTATTGGTGTGGGAAGTTACGTCAACATTATGGGAAGCAATACCTTTGAAGGTATGAAGGAAAAAAATAATTACTTACAAGGGATTGATGCAGAATCGAAATATCCGAGAATGTATCAAGCTTTAAATTTCTACGATCAAAAAGACTTGCACCAACTCACTCTCACTACACCGGGCCAAGTAATAGCCATCAAAATGCTGGCAAAAATATTCCCTTCACTGAATTTGCGCGATTTTTTACAGTAAATCTTAGCATTGACTAGATCCATGCCGATTAGGATATTTTGGATCTTGTCTATTTCTACTTATAAAATAGGGCTATTATAGCGGCCCTAACAATTTCATGTAGTATCAGGAAAATTGATCCATTCAATCTTTGAAAGATGATATGTTCGCCATCTATTAACATTCTTAGACGTGCTTGACGTCTGCTCCTAGCACGAAGCGTGGCAATAAAAACCGCCCTTAGGCGGTTATGTTTTTTCAAATCAGGTTAACTTTGTTTTCTCTTGAGCACTAATCTCGACCGGCTCCCATCAAACTCTACCTCTTCGTAATCCTTGAACAGTGCAACAAGCAGGCCCACGCCTACAAAGCAAACTGCAATAATTGCAGCAATTTCAAACCCAGTTAAAGCCGCAACTGGAGCGGCAGCAAACATCGACAATCCCCCAGTAACAGGCGCGGCAACAACAGCTGCGCCTATTAGCGTAATTGTTCCACCGCTAGCATATGCAATTTTTTTACTTTTTTTAACCTTACCTGCTAACTCACCCTCAATTATGATTACTGAAGCTTTGTTTTTTCTTGCAACCTCTAGCTCACTTTTAGTCGTTACTATTACTTCATTCATAGCCGATTTAACCTCTCATGCAAATTGACAATACATTGAGAAATTAATCGGCCAAAACATAAAAAAATTTACATGCCATTTTCAGGCGCTTTCGTAAAAGCACCTTGTAAAGCAATCAGCAATCGTCGTCTGGCTTTGCCACAGAACGACACGCGGACATGCAGGCTTTCTGCATTTCGGTCTTTGCCATTGCGACCCAGCGGGGATCTGCGCCAGTCTCTTTGGCGGTATCAAGCAGACTGATGAAATGTCGGCTCACGCCTTTTAGCCAGTTCATAACTTCAATATCGCCTGGCGATAGTGTGCGGTAGCCTTTAACGGTGCTGCCGTCCTGCGGTTTTGCTTCGCTCATTGTTTTACCTGTGTTTAGAAGGGCCAGCGTTACAACGCTTATTTGCGTAGCTATGTTATGCTTCAAGATAATTAGTAAGGAGGCTGACCATGCGTATAAATACCAAGTACAGGCTTGGAATTCTGCTCTACCTTATGGTAGCAAATGCTGTCGCCCTTCCACTGGTTGCCCTGGTTTTAGATCTGTTGATTGGGGGTAGCCTTATTGATATATGGAAAGGTTCATATTCCTTTTCTGACCTGCTTAATCATCGCGAAGGGCTTTTTCTCATGATGTCAGGACTAGGTGCTGCCACAGGATTTGTCTACTGGCTCTTTTTTTACAGGAAATACCAGCATTACGACTCAATGGATAAATACTTTAGGTAGTTACTTGCAGTGCGTGTTGATGTAGTCCTGCAAATAACCAATCTGCTTTGTCACTATTTCGATTCGCTCTCTGAGGGTGAAATAATCCCGTTCAGCGGGGTCAGTAAGTCTGGGGCCGGTGCCATCATCCATGCCGGGGGTGCTGGCCGCTCCGTTTGCTGGACATCTGGCGGAGATTTGCAGCCGCTTAACGGAGCTGCCGTCCTTCGGTTTTGCTTCGCTCATAAGATTACCTGGTAGTCGATGATGCATAATGCGCATAAAAAAGCCACCAACGGATGCAAGTGGCTTGGAGTGTGGGGGTAATTAAAAACGACCTGAGGTAGCTATTTTTTATGATGTTATGCTTTCTTTATCTAATGCGCCTTGTATTGCATCAGCTAACGCATCAACTTTTTCTTTGGCAATATCAATATCTTTACCTAGCTTATCTCGCCCTGCGTATGACGAGGGAGCAGAGACTGAGACTTTAATGATTTCTAAAGCGGCCTGAACAGCTAAAAGTCTTTGATTTTTAGCAATTGCTTCTTCAGAAGTCTTTGATGTGTCGTTGAAATAACCTTCTAACATTACAACCTCCTTTTAATTGTTTAGAGATTGCACCTTACACTTAAGATTTAGCCCAATAAAGCATTATCACAGGCACTCAGTGAATGCCTGCTATAATGCTTGACAAATTTTATCAGTGGTCACGTTCATAAGAGACCGGGAAAGAATGTTTTATAACCCTAGTGGAGTAATGAAAAACTCAAATTTATTCCACAGTGAAGGGTTCATTGCTAAAAGGCCAATCGAAAGAAATGAAAATGCACATAAAGATGCCAAAAATAATAAAACTTTCTTTTTTAATCGACTCCACTTTGAATGAATATAATATGTAACTAAAATTATTATCACTGTCTGAGCAATATACGGCGTCCATGATAGCGGATACCCAAACATAAAATGGGAAAAAAACAAGATCGCATAATAGCATCGCTATTATTAATGTAAGAATACTCCCAGCCCCTCCAAACACGCCATCTGTAAAGGAAAGGATGAAGGCTGCTCTGAGTCCCGGAGATACCAAGCAATAGTACAATATCGCCCATCCGCCAAAAACTTGCGTAAAAAGCATTAGTCCTGATTCTAAGCCGCCATCCCCTTCAGAAGTACGACTTGCTTTATCATTATCAAACATTGCATTTAGATCAGCTATGTTAGCTTCTTCTCGCTAAGAAAACTTCCGATTAGAGTAATCACGCTGATTTACTTGCGTACTACTGAAAGTCCCATCTTCATTATTTTTTATAGACATGATGAACCTCGTGAAAGCACAAAATAACAAATATATATGTTACCGGCTTGCCTTCACCATGATAAGTCTGTTTTACGAAATAAATGGTTATTGTTTTGATTAAGCCTTTTAAAGCATTAAATAAAGAATAATATTCCAATATATTTTAAATTTTAAAGATAATGTCTGCCAAAGCAGATACGCTATTTAATGCACTGCTTATTAATGTAACCCTGCAAATAGTCCACCTGCTTTGTCACAATTTCGATTCGCTCTCTGAGGGTGAAATAATCCCGTTCAGCGGAGTCATTAAGTCGGGGGTAGGAAGCATCGCCCATGCCGCCGGTGCTGGTCGCTCCGCTCGCGGGACACCTGGCGTTGATGCGCAACCCGCACTTACCATCACGAACGCAACGCTGCAAATCATCAAGCTGCTTTTTCGCATCGGCTAATTCCTGTGTGTATTTGGTATCCAGTGCTGCGACGTCGCGCTGGTGTGTAAGCAAACCCGTTTTAGTTCCACGCATTTTTTGAGATTTCCGGAGTTTCAGTCATCAGCCGGTACTCTTCCGGCGCCAGGTTATTCAGGGATTCATGGGGCCGTTCGCTGTTATATTCAGCCAGCCAGCGCTCTGTAATTTCCCGTGCTTCATTCAGCGTTCTGAATAAATAAAA
>NZ_JAALBX010000018.1 GCF_011077955.1 Citrobacter freundii | reverse complement strand
TCATGGTTAAATCCTTATCAGTTATGGGGATAACAGATTCGGATTTTCCCATGAGTAGCATTACTGGCAGAGCCAACTTTTTGCTGACCACCTCCATAGGAGGTGGTGTTCATTCAGGGATAAAAAAGGGAGCTTCAGCTCCCTTTTTCTTTGCGTAGCATTTTTCTTTGTCAGCGCTATCAGGCGTTTTTCAGTACTTCACTGACAATTTCAACCGCTTCTTTTTCAATCTGCGCGCGATGCTCCGCGCCGAGGAAACTTTCACAGTAGATTTTGTACGCGTCTTCCGTACCTGACGGACGGGCCGCGAACCAGCCGTTTTCGGTCATGACTTTCAGACCGCCAATCGATGCGCCATTGCCAGGCGCCGCGGTTAAGCGCGCGGTGATAGGATCGCCTGCCAGCGTACTGGCGCTGACCATTTCCGGGGAAAGTTTCGACAACGCGGCTTTCTGCGCGGAGGTGGCAGAGGCCTGCAGACGGTTATAGCTCGGCGCGCCAAAACGCGCAGCCAGTTCGTCATAATGCTGTTGCGGGTTTTTACCGGTGACGGCGGTAATTTCTGCCGCCAGCAGACACATGATGATGCCGTCTTTATCCGTAGACCATGGGGTGCCGTCAAAGCGCAGGAATGAGGCCCCGGCGCTCTCTTCGCCGCCGAAGCCGAAGCTGCCGTCGAACAGACCATCAACAAACCACTTAAAGCCCACCGGCACTTCAACCAGTTTACGGCCCAGATCGTTCACTACGCGGTCAATCATGGCGGAAGAGACGAGCGTTTTGCCTACCGCTACTTCTTTGCCCCATTGCGGACGATGCTGGAACAAATAGTTGATAGCGACCGCCAGATAGTGGTTCGGATTCATCAGACCCGCTGGGGTTACAATGCCATGACGGTCGTAATCCGGATCGTTAGCAAACGCCAGATCGAACTTGTCACGCAGCGCCAGCAGCCCCGCCATGGCGCATTCAGATGAGCAGTCCATACGGATCGCGCCATCTTTATCAAGGTGCATAAAGCGGAAGGTCTGATCGACATGATCGTTAACGATGGTCAGGTTCAGCTTGTAGTGCTCTGCGATGCGCTTCCAGTATTCAATACCGGAGCCTCCCAGCGGATCGACGCCGAGCGTCAAGCCCGCTTTCTGAATCGCTGCCATATCGACGATATCGGCAAGCCCTTCAACGAACGGCTGCACCAGATCTTTCGCGGTGATATGACCGCTTGCCCACGCTTCATCCAGCGACAGGCGTTTTACCGATTTCAGGCCGTCAGCCAACAGGGCGTTCGCGCGGTCTTCCACCACTTTCGTGACGTTGGTATCTGCCGGGCCGCCATTGGGCGGGTTGTATTTGATGCCGCCATCTTCCGGCGGGTTGTGGGAGGGCGTAATCACAATCCCATCCGCCAGTTTTCCGCCCTGACGGTTATGCACCAGAATGGCGTTAGACACCGCCGGGGTCGGCGTATAGCCGTTATCTTCCTGGACAATCACATCAACGCCGTTGGCCGCCAGCACTTCCAGAACGGAAATAAACGCAGGTTCTGAAAGCGCATGGGTATCTTTGCCCACGAAGCAGGGACCGGTAACGCCATTTTTCGCGCGCTCTTCAGCAATCGCCTGAGCAATAGCCAGAATGTGCGGTTCGTTAAAGCTGTGGCGTGCCGCGCTGCCGCGATGGCCTGAGGTGCCGAATTTTACCGCATGTTCGCTATTTCCGACCTGCGGTTTAAGCACATAATATTGTGCGGTAAGTTGGGCAACATTAATCAAATCACGCTGTTGCGCAGGTTGCCCTGCACGGTTATGAATCGCCATGGCCTGTTCCTTTTGACGCATTAATTAAATCGTGCCGCAAACCTTTTCAATCAATTCCGCCGGGAACTGCATTGACTGCATGATGTGTTCAATCATGCCGCATTTACGACCGGTGTTAGTGTTGGTAATCACCCAGTATGGCGTACCTGGCACATGTTTGGGTTTGGTTTGATTACCACTTTGCAAAAGCGTTTGTTGATCGCCTGCGAAATAGACGCGCGTACGACCGTGTAATGATTCGGTCGCATCGGCGAACGCTTTTGGATCCAGTGTATAGAGTGTAGACAGCACCAGCATAAAACGATTAACGGCACGCTTTTGTTCCGCGTATTCGTCAGAAAGCAGCAGCTCGCGAACGGCGCGAACACGATCTTTAGCGAGGTTAACGGGCTTTTCTTCCGTTACGGCGATCGGCGCACTGCCTTCTTTGGCCGGTTTGTCGGCTTGCGGTTGAGCGGGGTTGAATTTCAGCATGCGACGTAAAATGTCGGACGCGCTTTCACCAATGTGCTGTGTATGGCTCGCGATATAGCGGTAAAGATCGTCATCAACTTCAATCGTTTTCATTTTAATCCAGTGCAGTATCTTTCTGAATACATATCGTTGGGAGTATAGGATCAAACCCCAACAGCGGATAGCGTCAAGCCTGGAAGGCAGCAAAAGTCAGATTTAACTGGATCTTGCCGCCAGACGGCAGAATGTTCAACATGATACCCTAACCTGACACCTGCAAAAAAAGAACTTTGGCATGAAATTACATACTCGAACGCAAACTGCACAACAATCGCGTAACGCCTCACCTGTCGTGTTGGTGCACGGCCTGTTCGGCAGTCTGGATAATCTCGGCGTACTGGCGCGCGAGCTGGTCGCGGATTTCGATATCGTTCAGGTTGATATGCGCAACCACGGGCTGTCGCCGCGTAGCGACGTCATGAATTATCCAGCGTTGGCGCACGATCTGCTGGATACGCTGGACGAGCTTGGCATTGATAAAGCAACCCTGATTGGTCATTCCATGGGCGGGAAAGCGGTGATGGCGGCGACGAAAATCGCGCCCCAGCGCATTGATAAACTGGTGGCTATCGATATCGCGCCGGTGGATTATCAGGTGCGTCGCCATGATGAGATCTTCTCCGCCATCAATGCGGTCAGCGAAGCTGGCATTACCTCACGTCAGGATGCGGCGGCAACCATGCGCCAACACGGTCTGGAAGAAGGCGTTATTCAATTTTTACTGAAATCTTTTGTCGGCGGCGAGTGGCGTTTCAACGTACCGGCATTATGGGATCAGTACCCGCATATCGTGGGGTGGGAAACGGTGCCTGCCTGGGACCACCCTGCCCTGTTTATTCGCGGCGGGAATTCGCCGTATGTTGATGAATCCCATCGAGATGCCTTGCTGGCGCAATTTCCACAGGCGCGGGCGCATGTTATCGCAGGCGCAGGCCATTGGGTGCATGCCGAAAAACCCCAGCCGGTCGTGCGCGCCATTCGGCGATACCTCGATGCAGAGGGGCATTCTGTATAAAAAAAAGGCGACCGATAAGTTTGAGTGCCGTTAACGCGTTGGCGCGCCCGATTCCCTCATGTATGATGGCGCGCTTAACTGCACCCGAGCCCAGCTCCTGCATCCTGTATTCCCTGTCAAAACGCGCATTATGGCCAAAGAACAAACGGACCGTACGACATTAGATCTGTTCTCGGACGAACGCCGCCCGGGCAGACCCAAAACTAATCCGCTGTCACGCGACGAACAGCTGCGCATCAATAAGCGCAACCAGTTAAAGCGCGATAAAGTGCGCGGACTTAAGCGCGTTGAGCTCAAACTGAACGTGGAAGCGGTCGATGCGCTGAATATGCTGGCGGAGGCACGTAACATCAGCCGCAGCGAGCTGATAGAAGATATCTTACTGTCGCAGCTCGCCTCCCTGAAACGCTAAGTTTTACCTGAAAACACGGCGCAATGTAGCAGAGTGTGCACATGGCCGTGATAGAGATTTCCGCCTGCTTCTCTGTTCTGCTATGATTGGCCTATCTGTAGGCTTTTTGCCTCAATCATCTCATTAAGTTTCAAGAGGTTATTTTTCTCATGGCAATCGTAGGCATTTTTTTCGGCAGCGATACCGGCAATACTGAAAATATCGCAAAAATGATTCAAAAACAGCTTGGTAAAGATGTTGCTGAAGTGCGTGATATTGCTAAAAGCAGCAAAGAAGATCTCGAAAGTTTCGATATTCTGCTGCTGGGTATCCCAACCTGGTACTACGGTGAAGCGCAATGCGACTGGGACGACTTCTTCCCTACTCTTGAAGAGATTGATTTCAACAATAAACTGGTTGCGCTATTTGGCTGTGGCGATCAGGAAGATTACGCCGAATATTTCTGTGACGCGCTGGGCACCATGCGCGACATCATTGAACCCCGTGGCGCCACTATCGTCGGGCACTGGCCAACTGAAGGCTATCATTTCGAAGCCTCTAAAGGCCTTGCCGACGACGACCACTTCCTCGGCCTCGCTATCGATGAAGACCGTCAACCTGAACTCACCGCAGAACGCGTTGAAAAATGGGTGAAACAGGTTTCCGACGAGTTGCACCTTCAAGACATCATTAATGCCTGATAATCAATGGCGCTAAAATGCTTAGCGCCATTTTTTCTGCATTGATAGGCAAAAGCGATAAAAATAATTGATACAATTTTTTAACTTTTGCGCCTGGACCTGTACAATACGGCTCTAACGCATCGGGTGATTTTGCTACAAATGCAGGCGGTGCCACGATTTTGGGTATTTTTTAGCAAGGCAGTTGCAGTTTTCATTTAGGCATGGCAGTTCTATAATGAACCCTATAATGCCTTGCATTCGATCTTCCGCTCCTCAGAGCGAATCGTTACGTTACAGGACAAATTCCGCATGACTGACAATAACACCGCATTGAAGAAAGCCGGCCTGAAAGTCACGCTTCCGAGACTTAAAATCCTCGAAGTGTTGCAAGGACCGGACAATCACCATGTCAGTGCGGAAGATTTATATAAACGCCTGATCGACATGGGCGAGGAAATTGGTTTAGCCACGGTTTACCGCGTTCTTAACCAGTTTGACGATGCCGGGATCGTCACGCGTCATAACTTTGAAGGCGGTAAATCGGTTTTCGAATTGACGCAACAGCATCACCATGATCACCTCATCTGCCTGGACTGCGGCAAAGTGATCGAGTTTAGCGACGACTCCATCGAAGCGCGTCAGCGTGAGATCGCTTCTCGTCATGGCATCCGCCTGACCAACCACAGTCTTTATCTTTATGGGCACTGCGCTGAAGGCGACTGTCGCGAAGATGAAACCGCACATGAGATTCAAGCGAAGTAACTATTTTTAGAAATAGCGCTTTCCAAAAAGCCGGTATAAACCGGCTTTTTTATTTCTGTCAAAAAATAAAAAATTCAGCATTTATCGCTAAATAAATGTTCATCTAATTCAAACGCGTAATTCTCAAATTCTTAATAAAATACATTTTAAGATTACATCAATACTTTTACTTATCATGAACTTATAAATAAAAATACCGCATTCTTGCCCGGTAAACCTGCCTTTCACATTGCGAATTAAAAAATATATCCCTTAAAATGCCGTTCAATTAAACCACGGAAAAGCCAAATCAGGTTAATCGCAATGACATTACCGCCCAAACCTATAACAGAATTATATCGATTAACTGATTTATTCACGGATTATAACAAGCTAACTCGCGTTGACCGTTATACTTTAATACCCATTAAATCGAATATGGTTACGCTGATTCACGGTGGTCAATTTTCACTTATCCGTAGCAGCGACCGCTTACTGATTGAAAAGCAAACCGCACCTGCATTATATGGCTTAAGCGGAAATGCGCGCAGTCTGGGCTACATCCGCGTTTATGCCGATACTCAGTGCTATTATCAATTAGTTCCATTGGATATATTCATGCAACGGCTCATTGATAATAATCTGCTACCGCTGATCTCATCAATATTGTCCTGGCATATCGAAAATCTATTATATCGGGATGAAATGATGATGGGTCGCAACAGTTATCAGATGATCAAAGGAAATATACTTCATCTCAATGAATTAGATGAATTCATGCGCATGAAAATCAATGTGGCTGATTTTATTGTCAAACGAACCAATCTTTCTCGCAGTATTGTCATGAAAGTGCTTTCCATTATGCGCGCCAAAAATCATGTCGAAGTAAAAAGAGGGAAATTAATAGCGGTGCATCATCTACCGGATAAGCTTAATTAACGGCTTTTAAGAAAGCGTCGCTCAGAAGTTACTAATGACGGAACCAGCCTTTGCAACACCTTTCCAGTATTCAGTGCTCAAAAGCTCTCAGGCGTAATTCCCTCGAAAAAGACATAAAAAAACGCCGCATTGTGAATGCGGCGTTGTAGACGAAAATGTCTTATTCCCCTATTTTCGCCCAGGTATCACGTAATCCAACGGTACGGTTGAAAACGAGATTTTCTTGCGAAGAATAACGGCTGTCGAGGCAGAAATAGCCTTCACGTTCAAACTGTAACGCGTTACCCATCTGTGCATCTTTCAGGCTTGGCTCACCGAAACCTTGCTTAATCACCAGCGATTCCGGGTTGATTGTCGACAGGAAGTCTTCCGCCGCACCCGGGTTTGCCACGCTAAACAAGCGATCGTAGAGACGAATTTCAATCGGCAGCGCATGGCTTGCGCTCACCCAATGAATAACGCCTTTTACTTTACGACCGTCAGCAGGGTCTTTACTCAGCGTTTCTGCGTCATAGGTGCAATAAATGGTGGTGATATTGCCTTGCTCGTCTTTCTCAACACGTTCAGCTTTAATCACATACGCGTTGCGCAGGCGAACTTCTTTACCCAGCACCAGACGTTTATATTGCTTATTCGCTTCTTCGCGGAAGTCCGCGCGATCGATCCACACCTCGCCGCTGAACGGCACGTCGCGGCTGCCCATTTCCGGTTTATTCGGATGGTTTGGCATAGCAACCAGTTCGCTTTCGCCCTGTGGGTAGTTTTCGATGACCAGTTTAACCGGATCGATAACTGCCATGGCGCGTGGCGCGTTCTCGTTGAGATCTTCGCGAATGCATGCTTCAAGCGCAGCCATTTCAACGGTGTTATCCTGCTTGGTCACACCAATACGCTTGCAGAACTCGCGAATAGAGGCGGCGGTATAACCGCGACGACGCAGGCCGGAAATAGTCGGCATACGCGGATCGTCCCAGCCTTCTACGATTTTCTCAGTCACCAGCAGGTTGAGTTTGCGCTTGGACATGATCGCATACTCAAGATTCAGGCGTGAAAACTCGTATTGACGCGGATGAACCGGAATAGAGATGTTATCCAGCACCCAGTCATACAGGCGGCGGTTATCCTGGAATTCCAGCGTACAAAGAGAGTGTGTAATCCCTTCCAGCGCATCAGAAATGCAGTGGGTAAAATCGTACATCGGATAGATGCACCATTTGTTGCCCGTCTGATGGTGTTCGGCAAATTTAATGCGATACAGCACCGGATCGCGCATAACGATAAACGGCGAAGCCATATCGATTTTGGCACGCAGGCACGCTTTACCTTCTTCAAACCCACCAGCACGCATTTTCTCAAACAGTGCCAGGTTTTCTTCGACGCTACGATCGCGATACGGGCTGTTTTTACCCGGCTGCGTCAGCGTACCGCGATATTCACGGATCTGTTCAGGAGACAGCTCATCCACATAGGCCAGGCCTTTGTTGATTAGCTCAATCGCATACTGGTGCAGCGCATCGAAATAGTCAGAGGAGTAACGCACATCCCCTGACCACTGGAAACCTAACCACTGGACATCATTTTTTATCGAATCGACATATTCGATATCTTCTTTTACCGGGTTGGTATCATCGAAACGCAAATTGCACTGGCCCTGATAATCTTTGGCAATGCCAAAGTTCAGGCAAATGGATTTGGCATGACCAATATGCAGATAACCGTTTGGCTCAGGCGGGAAACGGGTACAGACAGTGGAGTGTTTTCCACTAGCCAAATCTTCATCAATGATTTGGCGAATAAAGTTAGTCGGGCGGGCTTCAGCCTCACTCATCGCGCATTCCTCAAAGCTTCGCAAAATAGATAACGATGAATGATCTTATAACCTACGACGGGACACAACCATTAGTTGCACAAAAAGACATTTAGCGACAATGCCAGGCCGCCAGGCATAAAAAAAGCGGCGGAATTTTCTTCCGCCGCTTAAGGCATTATTTTACTCAGGAACGATTACTTGCCTTTAATCTCATATAACGGCGTTTGACCGGCAATCACCTTGCCCTGCGCCTTAACGACCAGGCCGCTAAAGTCATCGATATTGCTGCAAACCACAGGACTAATCATTGAGCGCGCGTTGGCATTCAGGAAGTCCAAATCCATTTCCAGAATTGGTTGGCCTGCCACAACCTCCGCACCTTCTTCCACCAGGCGGCTAAAGCCCTGACCATTGAGCGCGACCGTATCGATACCCATATGGACCACGATTTCAGCGCCTTTTTCAGTTTCCAGGCAGAATGCGTGATTGGTGTTGAAGATCTTAACGATGGTACCTGCCGCTGGCGAAACGACGGTTTTTTCCGTCGGCTTAATGGCAACGCCATCGCCAACCGCTTTGCTGGCGAACGCTTCATCAGGTACGGCTTCCAGCGCCACCACTTCTCCGGTGACCGGTGCTACGAGCGTGACGACCGTCGTTACATTAGGCGTTGCTTGCGGCTTCGCCATTTGAACCGCAGCCGTCGCCGGCGCAGATTCACTTGCAGCCGGGGCCGGGGCCGCGGCCGGAACGTTACCGACAGTTTTCATCGCGTCGGCAATTTTTTCCGCCATAAAGCCAACGATAATCTGTACGCCAGTTTTATTAAGACGAATAACGCCGGTTGCGCCAAGACGTTTTGCCAACGCTTCGTTAACGCGTGAAGAGTCTTTCACGGACAAACGCAGACGGGTGATACACGCATCAATACCGGTCAGGTTATCGGAACCGCCGACTGCCGCCACGTATTGACGCGCAAGACCCGCGACATCCTGCTCTTTAGTGCCGCTCACATTCACATCAATGCCATCGGCTTCGCTACCCGCTACAGCCAGCTCACGGCCCGGGGTCATCAGGTTGAACTTAGTGATAACCAGGCGGAACACGACATAATAGATAACGAAGAACACCAGACCCTGGACAATCAACATGTACCACTGGGTCGCCAGCGGGTTACGCGATGACAACACCATATCCACAAGGCCGGCACTGAAACCAAACCCGGCAATCCAGTGCATGCTGGCGGCGATAAATACAGAGATACCGGTTAATACGGCATGGATAACATACAGTACCGGCGCCACGAACATGAAAGAGAATTCCAGCGGTTCGGTGATACCTGTAAAGAAGGCGGCGAAAGCGCCCGCCATCATCAGACCCAATACTTTGGCTTTGTTTTCCGGACGCGCGCAGTGATAAATCGCCAGCGCCGCGCCAGGCAGACCAAACATCATGATGGGGAAGAAGCCCGCCTGATAACGGCCCGTGATCCCAACGATACCTTTGCCGGTTTCGATGGACTGCGCGCCGCCCAAGAAGTTAGGAATATCGTTGATGCCCGCCACGTCGAACCAGAATACGGAGTTCAACGCATGGTGCAGACCGACCGGGATTAACAGACGGTTGAAGAAGGCATAGACGCCCGCACCGACTGAGCCCAGTTTCTGAATGTGCTCACCGAAGTTTACCAGACCGTTGAAAATCATCGGCCAGAGGTACATCAGCACAAAGGCCACCACGATCATCACAAACGATGTGAGGATTGGCACCAGACGGCGACCGCTGAAGAACGACAGCGCTTTTGGCAGCTCTACACCGCTGAAACGGTTGTAAAGTTCTGCGGAGATGATACCTACAAGGATACCGACGAATTGGTTATTGATTTTACCAAACGCCGCCGGGACCTGGTCGGCAGGAATTTTTTGAATCATGGCGACCGCTGCTGGCGAGCAGAGTGTCGTTAACACTAAGAAACCGACAAAACCGGTAAGCGCCGCCGCACCGTCTTTATCTTTGGACATGCCGTATGCGACACCGATGGCGAACAATACGGACATGTTATCAATAATGGCAGAACCAGATTTAATGAAGAAAGCCGCAAGCGCGTTATCTCCACCCCAGCCAACCGGGTCAATCCAGTAACCTACCCCCATGAGAATTGCTGCTGCAGGCAGAGTAGCAACCGGCACCATCAGCGCCCGGCCTATTCGTTGTAAATAACCTAGAATACTCACTATATCCCCCTATGAGACCTGAAAGGCTCTTTCAAAGCCGTTTTTTTATTGTGTAACCAACCTTGAAAATGCGGTGACGTTGCCCATCACATTCGAAGTGTGTGAAAAATTAATTCGTATCGCAAATTAAACGCGCATTTTTTGTGAGTTTTATCACCAAATATCGCTATACCCTCCCCTTATGACTGGCTAACAGTCAAAACTTATTTTATGATTCAAAAAATCAAGGCGGAACGCTTTCAGCAAGCAGTGCATAGAGATCCGATTTAAACTCACACTATGTTCCGACCATCATGTTTCAATTAACTAACTGAGGTGAATAATGAGACTGATTCCCCTGGCAACGGCGCAGCAAGTAGGAAAATGGGCTGCACGCCATATCGTGAATCGCATTAATGCGTTCAAGCCTACTGCGGATCGTCCTTTCGTGCTGGGTCTGCCTACTGGCGGCACGCCACTCGAAGCCTATAAGGCGCTGGTGGAGATGCACAAAGCGGGCCAGGTCAGCTTTAAACATGTTGTCACCTTTAACATGGATGAATATGTCGGTTTGCCGAAAGAGCATCCGGAAAGCTATTACAGCTTTATGCACCGTAACTTTTTCGACCATGTTGATATCCCGGCAGAAAACATTAATTTGCTAAATGGTAACGCCCCGGATATTGACGCCGAATGCCGTCAATATGAAGAAAAAATTCGTTCTTACGGAAAAATTCATCTATTTATGGGCGGCGTAGGCAATGATGGTCACATTGCGTTTAACGAACCCGCCTCTTCGCTTGCATCCCGTACCCGCATCAAAACTCTGACGCATGACACACGTGTGGCAAATTCCCGCTTTTTCGATGGCGATGTGAATCAGGTGCCGAAATATGCCCTGACCGTGGGCGTCGGTACGCTGCTTGATGCAGAAGAAGTAATGATTCTGGTTCTCGGCCATGTTAAAGCCCAGGCACTACAGGCAGCGGTTGAAGGCAATGTGAATCATATGTGGACCATTAGCTGCCTGCAACTTCATCCAAAAGCGGTGATTGTGTGCGATGAGCCGTCTACTATGGAGCTCAAAGTGAAGACATTACGTTACTTCACTGAACTCGAAGCAGAAAATATTAAAGGTCTTTAAGTCAGTTTTAACCGGGGGTTTTTATGTACGCACTTACCCACGGCCGGGTTTATACCGGCCATGACGTTTTAGACGATCACGCTGTTGTGATCGCAGATGGCCTGATTGAACGCGTGTGTCCGCTCGCCGATTTACCGGGTGGTATTGAGCAACGCGACCTTGGCGGTGCCATTCTTGCCCCCGGTTTTATAGACGTACAGCTCAACGGCTGCGGCGGCGTGCAGTTTAACGACACCGCCGACGCTGTAACGGTAGAAACGCTGGAAATTATGCAGGCGGCGAATGAAAAATCTGGCTGTACCAGCTATCTGCCAACGCTCATTACCTGCAGCGACGACTTAATGAAACAGGGCATTCGCGTGATGCGTGAATACCTTGCGAAACATCCTAACCAGGCGCTGGGTTTGCATCTTGAAGGCCCGTGGCTGAATCTGGTGAAAAAAGGCACCCATAATCCGGCATTTGTTCGCAAGCCTGATGAGCAACTGATTGATTTCTTGTGTCAAAATGCGGATGTGATTACTAAAATCACGCTGGCTCCTGAGCAAGTTGACCCGCACTTTATCCGTCAATTGGTTGAGGCGGGCATTGTGGTGTCAGCCGGCCATTCCAACGCCACCTATAAAGAAGCCAAAATCGGCTTTCGCGCCGGGATTCGCTTCGCAACGCATCTGTTTAACGCGATGCCATATGTAACGGGTCGTGAACCTGGTCTTGTGGGCGCGATTTTTGATGAGCCGGAGTTGTATTGCGGCATTATTGGCGACGGGTTGCACGTTGACTACGCGAATATCCGTATTGCCAAGAAAATGAAGGGCGATAAACTTTGTCTGGTTACCGATGCTACAGCGCCAGCCGGTGCTAACATCGATCAGTTCATTTTTGCCGGTAAAACAATATACTACCGTGACGGGCTGTGTGTTGATGAAAACGGTACGCTCAGTGGTTCCGCGTTAACCATGATTGAAGGCGTACGCAATCTTGTCGAGCATGTCGGCATCGCGCTTGATGAAACGCTGCGCATGGCGACGCTCTACCCGGCTCGCGCAATGGGCGTGGATAAAGAACTCGGAACAATTGAAGCCGGAAAAGTGGCTAACCTGACCGCCTTTACCCGCGATTATAAAATCATTAAGACCATCGTTAATGGCAACGAGGTCGTCACAGAGTAAGAGAAGGCATGACAACTGGCGGACAGGCTCAAATTGGTAATGTTGATCTGGTAAAACAGCTTAACAGCGCGGCGGTTTATCGCCTGATCGATCAACATGGACCAATTTCGCGCATTCAGATTGCTGAACAAAGCCAGCTTGCGCCCGCCAGCGTGACCAAAATTACTCGCCAGCTTATCGAGCGCGGGTTGATTAAAGAAGTGGATCAACAGGCCTCTACCGGAGGCCGCCGCGCTATCTCGATTATTACTGAAACCCGCAATTTCCAGGCGATTGGCGTACGGCTTGGCCGCCACGACGCTACGCTCACGCTCTTTGATCTCAGCAGTAAAACCCTCGCTGAAGAGCATTTTTCATTACCCGAACGAACTCAGCAAACGCTGGAAGAGGCGTTGCTCAACGCTATCGCCCAATTTTGGGAAAACAATCAGCGCAAAATCCGCGAGCTTATCGCCCTGTCGGTTATCCTGCCGGGGCTGGTCGAACCCGATACCGGGGTTGTGCGCTATATGCCGCATATTGATGTGGAAAACTGGCCGCTGGTCGAAACCCTTGAAAAGCGCTTTGCCCTCCCCTGCTTTGTCGGACACGATATCCGCAGCCTGGCGCTGGCGGAGCACTACTTCGGTGCAACCCGCGACTGCGACGACTCTATACTGGTGCGCGTGCATCGCGGTACCGGCGCAGGGATAATCTCGAATGGCCGTATTTTCATTGGCCGCAACGGCAACGTAGGGGAAATCGGCCATATCCAGGTCGATCCATTAGGCGAACGCTGCCATTGCGGTAATTTTGGCTGCCTTGAAACCATTGCGGCTAACGCGGCGATTGAAGCGCGAGTGCGTCATTTACTGGAGCGTGGCTACCAAAGCCGTTTAACGCTTGATGATTGTAACATCGACGCCATCTGCAAAGCCGCAAACAAAGGCGATCCGCTGTCTTGCGAAGTCATAGAGTATGTGGGCCGCCATCTGGGCAAAGCTATCGCCATCGCTATTAATTTGTTCAATCCACAAAAAGTGGTGATTGCAGGCGAAATCATAAACGCTGAAAAGGTATTACTGCCTGCTATCGAAGCCTGCATTAATACCCAGGTACTGAAAGCGTTCCGTAAAAACCTGCCAGTGCTACGCTCCTCGCTTAATGACCGTTCCGCTATTGGCGCATTCGCCCTGGTAAAACGCGCGATGTTGAATGGCATACTGCTTCAGCGTCTGCTGGAAAGTTAAAATCGTTACGGCCATTTCCGTTATAGTTATTCCTTATCTTCAGGCAGACCAGAGTAGTCCATGACCATTCAGAATGTAATTTGTGATATCGACGGCGTGCTGATGCACGACAACGTGGCCGTTCCGGGAGCGAGTGAGTTTCTTACGCGTATTCTTGAGAAAGGATTGCCGCTGGTGTTATTAACCAATTACCCTTCCCAGACGGGGCAGGATCTTGCCAACCGCTTTGCCTCAGCGGGCGTTAACGTGCCTGACAGCGTGTTCTACACCTCCGCCATGGCGACCGCCGATTTTCTGCGTCGTCAGGAAGGGAAGAAGGCGTATGTCGTTGGCGAAGGCGCGTTGATCCATGAGTTATATAAAGCCGGCTTCACTATCACCGATATCAATCCTGATTTCGTGATTGTTGGCGAAACCCGGTCTTATAACTGGGAGATGATGCATAAAGCTGCTTTCTTCGTCGCGAACGGCGCGCGTTTTATCGCCACCAACCCCGACACCCACGGACGCGGTTATTATCCTGCCTGCGGCGCGCTGTGCGCGGGTATTGAAAAAATTTCCGGTCGTAAACCCTTTTATGTGGGCAAACCAAGCCCGTGGATTATTCGCGCAGCACTAAATAAGATGCAGGCGCATTCCGAGCATACCGTGATTGTCGGCGATAATCTGCGCACCGATATTCTGGCAGGTTTCCAGGCGGGTCTGGAAACCATTCTGGTCCTGTCCGGCGTGTCTACCCTCAATGATATTGACGCGATGCCGTTCCGGCCATCGTGGATTTACCCCTCCGTCGCGGAAATCGACGTTATCTAAACCAAAGCCACGTTTATCGTGGCTTTGTTGTTTTTAGCGGTTAATCAAAATACTTCATTTAATGAAATAGCCTCTTTATTGAAGATCCATCAATAAATAGCTTAAAAACATCTCCTATTTTTAGTAATCCGCAACGCCTGTTGAACTTTTCATTAAAGCGCGCGAAAAATCCTTGCCACACTGTGGGGTTTGCGGCATTTTCAAAGGCATGCAAATGCAAACGGCCACAATAAATGCCGTAAGCCAACAAACAACCTCACCGCCAGGTTAATGGAGAAGTCTATGTGTTCGATTTTTGGTGTGCTGGATATTAAAACTGACGCGGGCGAGCTGCGTAAAAAAGCGCTGGAACTGTCTCGCCTGATGCGCCACCGCGGCCCGGACTGGTCTGGCGTGTATGCCAGCGATAAAGCCATCCTCGCGCATGAGCGCCTGTCGATTGTTGATGTCAACGCCGGCGCCCAGCCTTTATATAACGAAGCCAAAACTCACGCCCTGGCGGTCAACGGTGAAATTTACAACCATCAGGCACTGCGCGCTGAATACGGTGAACGCTACCACTTCCAGACCGGTTCCGACTGTGAAGTCATCCTGGCGCTGTATCAGGAAAAAGGCCCGGAATTCCTCGACGATTTGCAGGGTATGTTTGCGTTTGTCCTCTACGACAGCGAAAAAGACGCTTACCTGATTGGTCGCGATCATATTGGTATTATCCCGCTGTATATGGGCCACGATGAACACGGCAACTTTTATGTCGCCTCCGAAATGAAAGCGCTGGTGCCGGTGTGCCGCACCATTAAAGAATTCCCGGCGGGTAGCTATCTGTGGAGTAAAGACGGTGAAATCCGTTCTTACTATCAGCGTGACTGGTTTGACTATGACGCCGTAAAAGATAACGTCACGGACAAAAATGCCCTGCGCCAGGCGCTGGAAGACTCGGTGAAAAGCCATTTAATGTCTGATGTGCCTTACGGCGTATTGTTGTCTGGCGGCCTGGATTCATCTGTTATCTCGGCTATCACCAAAAAATTCGCGGCCCGCCGCGTGGAAGATGAAGAACGCAGCGAAGCATGGTGGCCGCAGTTACACTCCTTCGCCGTTGGCCTTAAAGGCGCGCCGGATCTGAAAGCCGCGCAGGAAGTGGCAAACCACCTGGGCACCGTGCACCATGAAATTTATTTCACCGTGCAGGAAGGTCTGGATGCCATCCGTGATGTGATTTATCACATCGAAACGTATGATGTCACCACGATTCGCGCCTCAACGCCGATGTATTTAATGTCTCGTAAAATCAAAGCGATGGGCATTAAAATGGTGCTGTCTGGCGAAGGATCTGATGAAGTATTCGGCGGCTATCTCTATTTCCATAAAGCCCCGAACGCCAAAGAATTGCATGAAGAAACCGTGCGTAAACTGCAGGCATTGCACATGTTTGACTGCGCGCGCGCCAACAAAGCGATGTCGGCATGGGGTGTGGAAGCTCGCGTTCCGTTCCTGGATAAAAAATTCCTCGATGTGGCAATGCGTATCAACCCGCAGGATAAAATGTGCGGCAACGGCAAAATGGAAAAACACGTGCTGCGTGAGTGCTTTGAATCCTACTTGCCGGCAAGCGTGGCGTGGCGTCAAAAAGAGCAGTTCTCCGATGGCGTAGGTTATAGCTGGATCGATACCTTAAAAGAAGTCGCGGCAGCGCAGGTTACCGACCAGCAGCTCGAAACGGCGCGTTTCCGCTTCCCGTACAACACTCCGTCGTCGAAAGAAGCCTATTTGTACCGCGAAATTTTTGAAGAGCTGTTCCCGGTGCCGAGCGCGGCAGAATGTGTGCCAGGCGGTCCGTCTGTCGCGTGCTCCTCTGCAAAAGCGATTGAATGGGATGAGGCGTTTAAAACCATGAACGATCCATCAGGCCGTGCGGTGGGCGTGCATCAGTCTGCCTACAAATAATCGGTAGCATCACTTAAAAAGGAGCCGAAAGGCTCCTTTTTTATGGGCATTCAATGCGGTTCAACGCGTTAATTATCAGCGCGAAAAGTGAGAAATCACCAATAATTGCTGAATATTTCGTCAAGCTGTTCGCAAGCTAGTCAAACAACTATCCGCTGGCGCTTTTCAGCAAAAAATGTGTTGACGCTGCAAAGCCCAATACGCATAATGCGCCCCGCAACGCCGATAAGGTAACGCAAAAAAAAGATGGCTACGTAGCTCAGCTGGTTAGAGCACATCACTCATAATGATGGGGTCACAGGTTCGATTCCCGTCGTAGCCACCATCTTTTTTTGCGGGAGTGGCGAAATTGGTAGACGCACCAGATTTAGGTTCTGGCGCCGCAAGGTGTGCGAGTTCAAGTCTCGCCTCCCGCACCATTATCTTCACGTTGCACGGATGGGGTATCGCCAAGCGGTAAGGCACCGGTTTTTGATACCGGCATTCCCTGGTTCGAATCCAGGTACCCCAGCCACCTTTTCTGACGATTATGCGTATGCATAGTGTCATTGGGGTATCGCCAAGCGGTAAGGCACCGGTTTTTGATACCGGCATTCCCTGGTTCGAATCCAGGTACCCCAGCCAGTCAGAATTGACTGGAAGAAATAAAATTTGGCTACGTAGCTCAGCTGGTTAGAGCACAGCACTCATAATGCTGGGGTCACAGGTTCGATTCCCGTCGTAGCCACCATCTTTTGGGGTATCGCCAAGCGGTAAGGCAGTGGATTCTGATTCCACCATTCCGAGGTTCGAATCCTCGTACCCCAGCCAATTTTAAAAGACGGATTGCATCAGCAACCGCACCCTGTTGGGGTATCGCCAAGCGGTAAGGCAGTGGATTCTGATTCCACCATCCCGAGGTTCGAATCCTCGTACCCCAGCCACTTTAGAAAAGCTCGCTTCGGCGAGCTTTTTGCTTTTCTACGACGCCTGCTCACTGCGAGCCTGGCCCGCAGTAAGAAAGATGTCATCCCGTAGGTCATAAACCTAATGCATACTTCAGTGCCTGGCGTTTCAGAATGCCCGCACGCTCGGCTGCCATCAGCCCAATATTGCGCAGCATTTTTACCGGCGGCAGATCGTTGCTAAAGCCCGCGTAAAAAAGATCCATACCGCTTTGCATCAGGAAATTATCCGCCTGTCGCCGCATCTGATAACGACGTAAAACATCGTAGCTCACCCATTGCTCGCCATGGCTGCGTGCGCGTACCAGGACATCCAGCAACGCATCGACATCGCGATACCCAAGATTAACGCCCTGTCCCGCCAGCGGATGAATGGTATGCGCGGCATCGCCAACCAGCGCAAGGCCCGTCTGGGCATAGCGCAAGGCATGGCGCCGCGTCAGGGGGAATGCGCCACACGCATGCGCAATAACATTGCCGACGCGCGGCGGAAAGTGAAGATTGATTTCGCGGCCAAGCTGTTCCATCGACATACCCTGAAGCTCGCGAATGCGTGCGGGTTTGTCGTACCACACCAGCGATGCCCAGTTATCAAACAGGGGCAGAAACGCGCGTGGACCATTCGGCGTAAACTGCTGCCAGGTGCTGTCGCCGGGCGTGTTCGCACAGCGCACGGTGATCAGCAAACAGGACTGGTGATAATTCCACGCGTGAATACCAATACCAGCCCAGTCACGTACCCGTGAATTTGCGCCATCAGCGCCAATGACCAGTTTGGCGTCAAGTACGCTGCCGTCCTCAAAGGTCAGTTCATGGATATCATTGCGGCGTTGCATAGAAGAAAGCGCTGCGGGACAGTGGAGCGTCACGGAGGAATGATTTTCCAGCGCCTCCCACAATGCGCGCTGCAGCACCTGGTTTTCCACCATATAGCCAAGCTCGGGCAGCTTAAGCTCTGCGGCGTCAAACGTCACATGCGACGCTTCCCACTCCCAGGTTTCCAGACGGCGCCATGGATGGGCGCGCATGCCGACGATAGCGTCCCAGACGCCCAGTTGCTTTAACAGTGCCACCGACGCACAGCTAATCGCTGAAATTCGCACATCAGGCGGCGACGCCGGATCGAACGCCGGTGGTGGCGCATGTTCAATCACGCTGACTTGAAAACCGTTTTGAGCGAGCCCCAGTGCAATCGCGGCGCCCACCATGCCTGCGCCGATAACGGCGACTTCAGTTGGTTGATTTGCCATGGTCATTTATCCTTAAATGCAGTTAATTCAGTTTACCGGATTTTCAGGTCCTTGACGTCGCAATCCACGATACTGGTCACGGCAGCGTCAAAGCATTACAATACGCGCCCTGCATTACGGCGGTTAACTTAAGCAATGAGCATGTCGATGACAAAAAAACTCCATATCAAAACCTGGGGCTGTCAGATGAACGAATACGATTCATCGAAGATGGCCGATCTGCTGGATGCCACCCACGGCTATCAACTGACCGACGTGGCGGAAGAAGCGGATGTGTTGTTGCTCAACACCTGCTCAATCCGTGAAAAAGCCCAGGAAAAAGTTTTCCATCAGCTGGGACGCTGGAGAGCGCTTAAGGAAAAGAATCCGGATCTGATTATCGGTGTTGGCGGCTGCGTGGCGTCACAGGAAGGCGATCATATTCGCCAGCGCGCCCACTACGTGGATATTATTTTCGGACCGCAAACCCTGCACCGTTTACCGGAGATGATTAACAGCGTTCGCGGCGATCGTAGCCCGGTTGTGGATATCAGCTTCCCGGAAATCGAAAAATTCGATCGTCTTCCAGAACCGCGCGCCGATGGCCCGACGGCATTTGTATCAATCATGGAAGGCTGCAACAAATACTGCACCTATTGCGTGGTGCCTTATACCCGTGGCGAAGAAGTCAGCCGCCCTTGCGATGACATCCTGTTTGAGATTGCTCAACTGGCGGCGCAGGGCGTACGTGAAGTCAACCTGCTGGGGCAAAACGTTAACGCCTGGCGCGGTGAAAACTACGACGGCACCAAAGGCAGCTTTGCCGACCTGCTGCGTTTGGTGGCGGCCATTGACGGCATCGATCGTATCCGCTTCACCACCAGCCATCCGATTGAGTTTACCGATGACATCGTGGAAGTTTATCGCGATACCCCGGAGCTGGTGAGCTTCCTGCACCTGCCAGTGCAAAGCGGCTCAGATCGCGTTTTGAACCTGATGGGGCGCACCCATACTGCCCTTGAATACAAAGCGATCATCCGAAAGCTGCGCGCCGCGCGCCCGGATATCCAGATTAGCTCTGATTTCATTGTCGGCTTCCCGGGCGAAAGCCAGCAGGATTTCGAGCAGACCATGAAGCTTATCGCTGATGTGAATTTCGACATGAGCTACAGCTTTATTTTCTCCGCACGTCCAGGTACGCCTGCCGCCGATATGGTTGACGATGTGCCGGAAGAAGAGAAAAAGCAGCGTCTGTATATTCTTCAGGAGCGCATCAACCAGCAGGCCATGGCATGGAGCCGCCGTATGCTGGGCAGCGTTCAGCGCATCCTGGTGGAAGGCACGTCGCGCAAGAGCGTCATGGAACTGTCGGGCCGTACCGAAAATAACCGCGTGGTGAACTTTGAAGGCTCACCCGATATGGTCGGTAAATTCGTTGATGTTGAAATCACCGAAGTGTTCCCGAACTCCCTTCGCGGCACGGTCGTGCGTACCGAAGAAGAGATGGGTTTGCGCGTTGCACAAACTCCCGAGTCGGTGATTGCCCGTACCCGTAAAGAGAACGAGCTAGGCGTCGGTACTTACCAGCCGTAACGACGACCAACGATATGCTGTGCCTGGCGCAGCATATCGTTGCTTTTGCACTCCCCTGCCCTTGTATTTGCTCACTGTTACCCAAATATCACGCCAGAAGCTTGCGCCTTTTTCCCACGCCGTGAATACTTTCTGTAAGCCTGAGAAAATCAGCGGGCGTTACTGTTCACCTAACTGGCCCTGTGTGACCAAGAGGATAAGTTTGAATATCGAAACACGTGAATTCACCCTGGAACCTGCAGATAATGAACGTCTGCTTAGCCTTTGCGGCCCGTTTGACGACAATATCAAACAGCTTGAACGGCGCCTCGGCATCGAAATTAATCGTCGTGACAACCACTTCAAACTTACCGGCCGTAGCCTGACCGTTAGCGCGGCGGCGGATATTATTCGCCATTTGTATGTGGATACGGCGCCGATGCGCGGCAAGATTAAGGACATTGAACCCGAGCACATCCATCTCGCTATTAAAGAGTTTCGCGTCCTTGAGCAGAATGCGGAAAGCGTGCCGGATTATGGCAAAGCGGTAAACATCCAGACCAAGCGCGGCGTGATTAAACCGCGTACGCCTAACCAGGCGCAGTACATCGCTAATATTCTCGACCACGATATTACTTTCGGCGTCGGCCCGGCGGGTACCGGTAAAACCTACCTCGCGGTTGCCGCCGCGGTTGATGCGCTGGAGCGCCAGGAAATTCGTCGTATTCTGCTGACGCGCCCGGCGGTGGAAGCCGGTGAGAAACTGGGCTTCCTGCCAGGCGATCTCAGCCAGAAAGTCGACCCCTATCTGCGCCCGCTCTACGATGCGCTGTTCGAAATGCTTGGCTTTGAGCGCGTTGAGAAGCTCATGGAGCGCAACGTGATTGAAGTGGCACCGCTGGCCTATATGCGCGGGCGGACGCTTAACGATGCGTTTATCATCCTTGATGAAAGCCAGAACACCACCATCGAGCAGATGAAGATGTTCCTGACGCGTATCGGCTTTAACTCGAAAGCGGTGATTACCGGCGACGTGACGCAAATCGACTTACCGCGCAATATGAAGTCTGGTTTGCGCCATGCCATCGAAGTGCTGAACGGCGTGGAAGAGATAAGCTTTAACTTCTTCCACAGTGAAGACGTGGTGCGCCACCCGGTCGTTGCCCGGATTGTGAATGCCTATGAAGCCTGGGAAGAAGCGGATCAAAAACGCAAAGCGGAACAGGCGCTGGAACGCAAGCGTGAAGCACAAGCGCAGGCATCCGGGCAGCAGGAGCAGCCATGAGCCAGGTGATCCTTGATTTACAAATCGCCTGTGAAGACGCCACCGGTTTGCCGGATGAAGCGCAATTCCAGGGGTGGCTTGATGCGGTCATTCCGCAATTTCAGGAAGAGTCGGAAGTGACGATTCGTCTGGTAGACGAAGCGGAGAGCCACGATCTTAATCTCACCTACCGCGGTAAAGACAAATCCACCAATGTGCTCTCATTTCCTTTTGAGGCGCCGCCGGGCATTGAGCTGCCGCTGTTGGGCGATTTGATAATCTGCCGTCAGGTTGTAGAGCGCGAAGCTGCTGAGCAAGAGAAGCCGCTGGAGGCGCATTGGGCGCACATGGTTATCCACGGCAGCCTGCATTTATTAGGCTATGACCATATCGACGATGACGAAGCCGAAGAAATGGAAGGGCTGGAAACAGAGATAATGCTTGCTCTGGGCTTTAGCGATCCGTACATTTCCGAGAAAGAATAAGCTGCGCAAAATTGTTGCAGCCTGAATCATGCCATCGTCGTGCACTTTCCGGCGATGGCGTCTTAGTAACCAACATGAGGTCCTGTACCAGACGCCATGAGCGACGATAATTCACACAGTAGTGACACGCTTAACAGCAAGAAGGGATTCTTTTCCCTTTTACTGAGCCAACTTTTCCACGGCGAACCAAAAAACCGTGAAGAATTATTGGCACTGATCCGTGATTCCGAGCAAAACGAGCTTATCGACCTGGATACGCGCGATATGCTTGAAGGGGTAATGGATATCGCTGACCAACGAGTCCGCGACATCATGATCCCCCGCTCTCAAATGGTCACCGTTAAACGCAACCAGAACCTGGACGAATGCCTCGATGTCATCATCGAATCCGCCCACTCGCGTTTCCCGGTTATCAGCGAAGATAAAGATCACATTGAAGGGATTCTGATGGCGAAAGATCTGCTGCCGTTTATGCGCAGCGATGCCGAGCCGTTCA
This sequence comes from Citrobacter freundii, assembly GCF_011077955.1. Classification (GTDB taxonomy): domain Bacteria; phylum Pseudomonadota; class Gammaproteobacteria; order Enterobacterales; family Enterobacteriaceae; genus Atlantibacter. Next base: position 55,446 of record NZ_JAALBX010000018.1, on the reverse strand, counting down.
GTATGGAAAAAGTGTTACGTCCGGCGGTTGTTGTGCCGGAAAGCAAGCGCGTTGACCGCATGCTTAAAGAGTTCCGTTCTCAGCGTTACCACATGGCGATTGTTATTGATGAGTTTGGCGGGGTCTCAGGCCTTGTCACCATCGAAGACATTCTGGAACTCATTGTGGGTGAAATTGAAGACGAATATGACGAAGAAGAGGATCTCGATTTTCGTCAATTGAGTCGCCATACCTGGACCGTTCGCGCGCTGGCGCCTATCGAAGATTTCAATGAGACCTTCGGCACCCAGTTTAGCGATGAAGAAGTCGACACCATCGGCGGGCTGGTCATGCAAGCGTTCGGCCATTTACCGGCACGCGGCGAAACCATCGACATTGACGGTTATCAGTTCAAGGTCGCGATGTCGGACAGTCGACGTATCATCCAGGTTCATGTCAAGATTCCGGACGACTCGCCTACCCCAAAACCTGAAGAGTAATGGAATGCGCTTTTCTACCTTATTTGAACGCCAGCGCGTGCGATTGCTGCTGGCGCTATTGACCGGAGCCAGCGGAACGCTGGCTTTTTCTCCTTATGACTTCTGGCCTGCCGCGCTGATTTCCCTGCTCGGTTTACAGGGTTTGACGCTCAATCGCCGCCCGCTGCAAAGCGCCTGGATCGGTTTTTTCTGGGGACTGGGTCTTTTTGGCACCGGTATTAACTGGGTTTACGTCAGTATTGCCCAGTTCGGTGGTATGCCTGGGCCAGTTAACGTCTTTTTGGTCGTGCTGCTTGCGGCTTATCTGTCGCTGTATACCGGTTTGTTTGCCGGCGTACTCAGTAAACTGTGGCCGAAAACCAACGTATGGCGTTTAGCCGTTGCCGCCCCAGTCGTCTGGCAGGTCACCGAGTTTTTGCGCGGTTGGGTGCTAACCGGTTTCCCGTGGTTGCAGTTCGGCTACAGTCAGGTGGACGGCCCGCTTAAAGGTTTAGCGCCGATAGCCGGCGTGGAGAGCATCACCTTCCTGCTGATGATTGTCAGCGGCCTGATTATCCTGGCGCTCGCACGTCGGCAAATTATGCCTGCGATTATTGCCGTAGTGTTGTTCGCGCTGCCATTGCCGCTGCGTTATATCCAGTGGTATCAGCTACTGCCTGAACGCCAGTTGACGGTTTCGCTGGTACAGGGAAATATTCCCCAGTCAATGAAGTGGGATGAAAATGAACTGCTGAATACACTGCGCATCTATCTTCAGGCGTCAGAGCCGAAAATGGGCCAGTCGCAGTTAATCATCTGGCCCGAGTCAGCCATCCCCGATCTCGAAATCAATCAGCAACGCTTTTTAACCGAGCTTGACGGTATGCTGCGCGAACACAACACCAGTCTGATTACCGGCCTGGTCGATGCGCGTCTTAACCAGCAAAATCGTTACAACACTTACAATACGATAATCACGCTCGGCGCGGATAATCCGTACAGCTACAACTCCACGAACCGCTATAACAAGAATCACCTGGTCCCGTTTGGCGAATTCGTGCCGCTGGAATCGATTCTGCGCCCGCTGGCACCGTTCTTCGATTTACCCATGTCGTCGTTTAGTCGTGGCCCGTATCAACAGCCACAGTTGTTAGCGCACGGCTATAAACTGACGGCAGCGATTTGTTATGAAATCATTCTCGGCGAGCAGGTGCGTGATAATTTCCGCCCCGACACCGACTTCCTGCTGACGATTTCAAACGACGCCTGGTTCGGTCGCTCCATTGGTCCGTGGCAACACTTCCAGATGGCGCGCATGCGTGCGCTGGAGCTTGCTCGCCCATTGTTACGTAGTACTAACAATGGCGTAACGGCAGTGATTAACCCTGATGGCACGGTGCAGTCGATTATCCCGCAGTTTACCCGCGACGTATTGACCGCAAAAGTGACGCCGACACGTGGCATTACGCCGTATGCCCGCTTCGGTAACTGGCCGTTGTGGCTGTTAAGCGGTGTGATGAGTTTTATGGCGCTTATCGTGGCCCTGCGTCGCCGCATGCGTTAATGCTCCCTCTCTCCTTATAAGGCCAGCTTTGCTGGCCTTTTTTATGACACTAGCTGAACCACCTTCCCGAAGGTGGTTTTTTTATTATTGGCACGGCACTTGCTTAATATAATCAGGTACTTTGCGAATTTCCTTTAATGAAGACGCGCACGAAAATGCCGTTGCACCATGGCAAAACACGCATCGCACTATATCAGTGCAAACGAGTAGAAATGCCTTCAAATGGTGCGGCGTACTTCGCAAAAATAAACAAATAAATAGCAAAACCTTTACATTAAGCCAGGCTAAATGTTAACAAGCAGGCACAATGTTGCGCAGTATCGCAACAATAAAAACAACACAAACATTCACAATGGGTTATCACTGGCGCCCATGGCGCTACGATAAGGAGTTGGATATGCAATTACGTAAACTGGCCGCAGCAATGTTAGTCATGGGGTTGGGCGCAGGTTTAGCCCATGCCGAAGAGGCAAAGCCCGCTGACGCTGCCGCACAGCAAGGTACGTTGGAAAAAGTTGCGAAGAATGGCGTGATAGTCGTTGGGCATCGTGAATCTTCCGTACCGTTTTCTTATTACGATAATCAGCAAAAAGTTGTCGGTTATTCTCAGGATTACTCCAACGCCATTGTTGAGGCCGTGAAGAAAAAACTGAATAAACCGGATCTACAAGTCAAACTGATTCCAATCACCTCCCAAAACCGTATCCCATTGCTGCAAAACGGCACCTTTGATTTTGAGTGCGGCTCCACCACCAACAACCTGGAGCGTCAGAAACAAGCGGCATTCTCTGACACCATTTTTGTGGTCGGTACCCGTTTGCTCGTCAAAAAAGGCGGCGATATTAAAGACTTCCCGGATCTGAAAGGCAAAGCGGTTGTCGTCACCTCCGGTACCACTTCTGAAGTTTTGCTGCATAAGCTTAACGACGAGAAGAAAATGGATATGCGTATCATCAGCGCCAAAGACCATGGTGACTCGTTCCGCACCCTGGAAAGCGGTCGCGCGGTGGCGTTTATGATGGATGATGCCCTGCTCGCCGGTGAACGCGCGAAAGCGAAGAAAGCGGATCAGTGGGAAATCGTCGGCACGCCGCAGTCTCAGGAAGCTTACGGCTGCATGCTGCGTAAAGACGATCCGGAATTCAAAAAACTGATGGATGAAACCATTGCTAAAGCCCAGACCTCTGGCGAAGCAGAAAAATGGTTCGACAAATGGTTTAAGAATCCGATCCCACCGAAAAACCTGAACCTGAACTTCGAACTCTCTAATGAGATGAAAGCGCTGTTCAAAGAGCCTAACGATAAAGCACTGAACTAATTACAACCATTAAGGGGCGGGACATCCTGCCCTCTCGATTGCTTCGATAGCCCGGACAGACTCAGCGTCGGACGGTCGTTCCCCGTCCGGCGTGAATACTCCGCTCGTTTCCACCCCCACTATAAGGAAACAGCGAAGAAGGCTTCGTAACAATCTTCGAGGGTAGCCAGGCTACCCTTATTTTTTTTGGAGTAACGTATGTCTATAGACTGGAACTGGGGTATTTTTTTACAGCCCGCCCCGTTCGGCAACACTACCTATCTGGGCTGGCTATGGAGTGGTTTTCAGGTTACGGTCGCGCTGTCGATTACGGCCTGGATTATTGCCTTCCTTGTCGGCTCCCTGTTTGGCATCCTGCGTACAGTTCCTAACCGTTTTCTTTCCGGGCTTGGGACGTGCTACGTCGAGCTATTCCGTAACGTTCCGCTGATCGTTCAGTTTTTTACCTGGTATCTGGTGGTACCGGAACTGCTGCCTGAAGATCTCGGCATGTGGTTCAAAGCTGAGCTTGATCCGAACGTGCAGTTCTTCCTCTCTTCCATGATCTGTCTTGGCCTGTTTACCGCCGCGCGCGTTTGCGAACAGGTGCGTGCCGCGATCCAGTCACTGCCGCGCGGACAGAAAAATGCGGCCCTGGCAATGGGACTGACACTGCCACAGGCTTATCGCTATGTGCTGTTGCCGAACGCTTATCGGGTTATCGTGCCGCCAATGACGTCAGAAATGATGAACCTGGTGAAAAACTCGGCTATCGCGTCGACGATTGGGCTGGTGGATATGGCGGCGCAGGCGGGAAAACTGCTCGATTACTCGGCGCATGCCTGGGAATCTTTCACGGCGATTACGTTAGCATACGTGTTGATTAACACCCTGATTATGCTGGTTATGAATGTGGTAGAGCGCAAAATCCGCCTGCCCGGCAATCTGGGGAGCAAATAATGTACGAATTTGACTGGAGCTCGATTGTTCCCGCCTTCCCTTATTTGCTGGACGGCCTTGTCATCACGCTCAAAATAACGTTGACGGCAATCTTTGTGGGGATTGTGTGGGGAACCATTCTGGCGGTGATGCGCCTGTCCGCATTCAAGCCTGTCGCCTGGTTTGCTACCAGCTATGTGAACGTATTCCGTTCCATTCCGCTGGTGATGGTGCTGCTGTGGTTTTATCTGATTGTGCCGGGTTTTCTGCAAAACGTGTTGGGCTTATCGCCTAAAACCGATATTCGCCTGATTTCGGCCATGGTGGCGTTCTCAATGTTTGAAGCCGCCTACTATTCGGAGATTATCCGCGCCGGGATCCAGAGCATTTCCCGTGGTCAATCCAATGCCGCGCTGGCACTCGGCATGACCCACTGGCAATCCATGAAGCTGATTATTCTGCCGCAGGCGTTTCGCGCCATGGTGCCATTGCTGTTGACCCAGGGGATCGTGTTGTTCCAGGACACCTCGCTGGTTTATGTATTAAGTCTTGCAGACTTCTTCCGTACCGCCTCCACCATTGGCGAGCGTGACGGTACTCAGGTCGAGATGATCCTGTTTGCAGGTGGCGTATATTTCATCATTAGTTTAAGTGCGTCGCTGCTGGTCAGTTGGCTGAAGAAAAGGACGGTATAATGATTTCCCTGAAAAATGTTTCTAAATGGTATGGTCAGTTTCAGGTATTGACCGACTGTTCAACGGAAGTGACCAAAGGCGAAGTAGTGGTGGTGTGCGGGCCGTCTGGCTCTGGCAAATCAACACTGATCAAAACCGTTAATGGCCTTGAGCCGGTACAGAAAGGCGAAATTGTCGTTAATGGCACCCGAGTGAATGACAGAAAAACCAACCTTGCTGAGCTGCGCTCTCATGTGGGTATGGTGTTTCAACACTTTGAATTGTTTCCACACTTATCGATTATCGAAAACCTGACGCTGGCGCAGGTAAAAGTCCTTAAGCGCGATAAAGCGGCGTCGCGCCAGAAAGCATTAAAACTGCTTGAACGTGTCGGATTATCTGCCCATGCAGACAAGTACCCGGCTCAGCTTTCCGGCGGGCAGCAGCAACGTGTGGCCATTGCCCGCGCGCTGTGTATGGACCCGGTAGCGATGTTATTTGATGAACCCACCTCCGCGCTTGATCCTGAGATGATCAACGAAGTTCTCGACGTCATGGTTGAACTGGCCAACGAAGGGATGACGATGATGGTGGTAACGCACGAAATGGGCTTCGCCCGTAAAGTAGCCCACCGGGTAATCTTTATGGATGAAGGCAAAATCGTTGAGGATTCGCCGAAGGAAGATTTCTTCGCCAATCCCCAATCAGAACGTGCAAAAGATTTCCTGGCGAAAATCCTGCATTAATCGCCTGACGCCCGTCAGAAAAAAGGAGCGACTCTGGTCGCTCCTTTTTTAATGATGCATGTATTACCCTGTTAAGGCTCAAATGGCCGGCGCTGGAACTGATCATGGCCGCATTTCGGGCACAGCGGCAGCGCTTCAGGCGTATAAAACGCCAGATGGTGATGGCATTTTTCACACACCAGATTACCAAGCCCTACGACTTCTCCGCTGTGATAAACCCCGTGATGGTTTAAATCCTGAAACACTTCACGCCATTCCAGTTGGGTTTTATCAGTAATATCCGCAAGCTCTTGCCAGATACTCTCTTTGATAACCCGCATAAACACACTGTCGGTGAACTCTTCCTGACTTTCACCATAACTGCGGGCGAATTCTTCTAAATCACGCCGTACCGCGCGCGTTACCTCTTCGGCCTCTGTGCGGGTGAGCTCGCCCGTTTGCGCCATTTGTTGGCGTGCGCTGGCCACCAGCGCGTCAATGTCCCGCTCACCGTTGCGTAAACGTTCGGTTAATGTCGCCACCAGTTCACGATAAAATTGAGCAACCTTGTTCATTTCAGCACTTCTCCTGGTCAGGTAACGTACTCTAATAATAGACGTTAATTCGAAAAGGCTTTGTTAGCGGACGCACATCACAGGTAAAGGAATGCAAAGGTTGCGCCGGAGAGGGAAACCAATCAAAGGCTGTTTTGCAACTGTCGAATCGGCTATGCTATGCGGATCTTAATCACACTCGTAAATGCTACACACGTAGCGGCAATGAAAACAGGACCACTGGCTGCCATGCAAGAGCAATATCGCCCGGAAGAGATTGAATCCCACGTACAGCATCACTGGGAAGAGAAGCGCACATTTGAAGTGACTGAAGACGAGAGCAAAGAGAAGTATTACTGCCTGTCGATGCTTCCCTATCCTTCTGGTCGACTACACATGGGTCACGTCCGTAACTACACCATCGGCGATGTGATTGCCCGCTATCAACGTATGCTTGGTAAAAACGTGCTTCAGCCTATCGGCTGGGATGCGTTTGGTCTGCCAGCGGAAGGCGCTGCGGTAAAAAACAATACCGCGCCGGCACCGTGGACTTACGACAACATTAATTACATGAAGAACCAGCTCAAAATGCTGGGCTTTGGTTATGACTGGAGCCGTGAGCTTGCGACCTGCACCCCGGAATATTACCGCTGGGAGCAGAAGTTCTTCACCGAGCTTTATAAAAAAGGGCTGGTCTACAAAAAAACGTCTGCGGTGAACTGGTGTCCGAATGACCAGACCGTGCTGGCTAACGAACAGGTTATCGACGGCTGCTGCTGGCGCTGCGACACCAAAGTCGAGCGTAAAGAAATCCCGCAGTGGTTTATCAAAATTACTGCCTACGCTGACGAACTGCTGAATGATCTGGATAAGCTGGATCAATGGCCAGACACCGTCAAAACCATGCAGCGTAACTGGATTGGCCGCTCAGAAGGTGTGGAAATCACGTTCGACGTGGAAAACCGCGCCGACAAACTGACGGTTTACACCACTCGCCCGGATACCTTTATGGGTGTGACCTATCTGGCCGTTGCCGCGGGTCACCCGCTGGCGCAAGCCGCTGCGGCGACTAACCCAGCATTGGGTGATTTCATCGCGGAATGCCGTAACACCAAAGTTGCCGAAGCAGATATGGCGACGATGGAGAAAAAAGGCATGGCGACCGGCTTTAACGCCATCCACCCGCTGACCGGCGAAACCGTACCTGTTTGGGTCGCGAACTTTGTCTTGATGGAATACGGCACGGGCGCGGTAATGGCCGTTCCGGGTCACGATCAGCGCGACTGGGAATTTGCCACTAAATACGGTCTGGCTATAAAACCCGTCATCCTGGCGCAGGACGGCAGTGAGCCGGATCTCTCTGAGCAGGCGCTGACCGAAAAAGGCGTGTTGTTCAACTCCGGCGAGTTCGACGGCCTGCCGTTTGACCAAGCGTTTAACGCCATTGCCGATAAGCTTGCTGCAAAAGGCGTGGGTGAGCGCAAAATTAATTACCGTCTGCGTGACTGGGGTGTGTCCCGTCAACGCTACTGGGGCGCGCCTATTCCGATGGTCACGCTGGAAGACGGTACCGTGATGCCAACGCCTGAAGATCAACTGCCGGTCATTTTGCCGGAAGACGTGGTCATGGACGGCATCACCAGCCCGATTAAAGCCGATCCAGAGTGGGCGAAAACCACCGTTAACGGAATGCCGGCGCTTCGTGAAACCGATACGTTCGACACCTTTATGGAATCGTCCTGGTACTACGCGCGTTACACCTGTCCGCAGTACAGCGAAGGGATGCTGGATTCCAAAGCCGCTAACTACTGGCTGCCGGTGGATATCTATATCGGCGGTATCGAACACGCCATTATGCACCTGCTCTACTTCCGCTTCTTCCACAAGTTGATGCGCGACGCAGGTATGGTGAACTCCAATGAACCAGCGAAACAACTGCTGTGTCAGGGGATGGTGCTGGCGGATGCGTTCTATTATGTCGGCGTCAACGGCGAGCGTAACTGGGTATCTCCGGTGGATGCGATTGTTGAGCGCGACGATAAAGGTCGTATTGTTAAAGCGACTGACGCAGCGGGCCACGAACTGGTCTATGCTGGCATGAGCAAAATGTCGAAGTCGAAAAATAACGGCATCGACCCGCAGGTGATGGTGGAGCGTTACGGCGCGGATACTGTACGTCTGTTTATGATGTTCGCCTCACCGGCAGATATGACGCTTGAATGGCAGGAATCCGGCGTTGAAGGAGCTAACCGCTTCCTCAAACGCGTCTGGCGACTGGTTTATGAGCACACCGCTCATGGCGCGGCTCCAGAACTGAACGTCAGTGCGCTGACCGACGATCAAAAAGCGCTGCGTCGCGATATTCACAAAACCATCGCGAAAGTGACCGATGATATTGGTCGCCGCCAGACGTTCAACACCGCTATCGCCGCCATCATGGAATTGATGAACAAACTGGTGAAAGCGGCGCAGGACACCGACCAGGATCGCGCATTAATGCGTGAAGCCTTACTGGCTGTGGTGCGTATGCTCTACCCGTTCACACCGCACGTGAGCTTCAAACTGTGGCAGGAAATTAGCGGTGAAGGCGATATTGATAACGCGCCGTGGCCGCAGGCAGATGAAAACGCCATGGTGGAAGACTCTCTTCTGGTGGTCGTTCAGGTTAACGGTAAAGTGCGCGGCAAAATTACCGTGCCGGTGAACGCCACGGAAGAGCAAGTGCGTGAGCGTGCGGCTCAGGAACATCTGGTCGCTAAGTACCTCGAAGGCGTCACTGTACGTAAAGTGATCTACGTACCGGGTAAATTGCTTAACCTGGTTGTTGGCTAAGCACAGGAGGAAGCGTGCGATATTTTGTCACTCTGATAGTGAGCCTGGCGGTACTGGTTACCGCCGGATGTGGCTGGCACTTACGCAGTACCACGCAAGTGCCGCAACAAATGCAGACGCTGATCCTGGATTCAGGTGACCCGTACGGACCATTAAGCCGTGCCGTTCGCAAACAGTTGCGCCTTAACGGCGTGGAGATTGTTGAACCGAGCAAAGTACGCAAAGATATTCCTTCCTTGCGACTTGGCACTGTGGCTATCACCCAGGATACGGCGTCAGTGTTCCAGGATGGTCGTACGGCGGAATATCAATTGATCATGACGGTTAATGCCACAGTACTGATCCCGGGCCACGATATTTACCCAATCAGCACCAAGGTGTTCCGTTCCTTCTTTGATAACCCGCTGACGGCGCTGGCGAAAGATGCCGAGCAGGACATCATTATCCAGGAAATGTATGACCGCGCGGCGGAGCAACTGATCCGTAAGTTGCTGTCAGTGCAGGTGAAAGATTTAGAAGCGAGCAAAACTGAATCCTCAGCCACGTCGCAAAGCAGCACGACTCCGTCGTCGGGCCGTGTTTCCACAACGCTCTCCGCTCCGTAATGGTCAGAGTTTGGCCTGAACAACTCCGCGCGCAGCTCAAAGAAGGGCTGCGCGCGGCGTATCTGCTTACCGGAAACGATCCGCTGTTATTGCAAGAAAGCCAGGACGCTATTCGTCAGGCAGCGCAAGAACAGGGTTTCGACGAACATCATACCCGCCAGATTGATGCGCAAACCGACTGGGAAGAGCTCTTCTCGATAACCCGTGCATTAAGCCTGTTCGCAAGCCGCCAGACGCTGCTGCTCATTCTCCCTGAGAATGGTCCCAACGCCGCAATGAATGACAAATTGTCTGAACTGGTGGCTCTATTGCACGATGATTTAATGCTGGTCGTGCGGGCGGTAAAACTGACTAAAGCTCAGGAAAACGCCGCCTGGTGTACGTCACTGTCTAGCCGTGCCGTGATGGTTAATTGCCAGACGCCGGAGCAAGCCCAACTGCCCCGCTGGGTGATGAATCGCGCGAAAAACCGTCAACTCACGCTTGATGACGCCGCCTGCCAACTGCTGTGTTATTGCTATGAAGGCAACCTGCTCGCACTGGCGCAGGCGCTGGATCGGCTGGCATTGTTGTGGCCTGACGGCAAACTGACGCTTCCTCGCGTCGAGCAAGCGGTCAACGATGCGGCGCATTTCACCCCGTTCCATTGGGTAGATACTCTGCTTGCCGGCAAAAGCAAACGGGCGCTGCATATTCTGCAACAGCTGCGCCTTGAAGGCAGCGAACCGGTTATCCTGCTGCGGACCGTTCAGCGAGAGTTGCTGTTAATGGTGACACTGAAACGCCAGTCCAGCCACACGCCGCTGCGCACCTTGTTTGATCAACACCGCGTCTGGCAAAACCGCCGGACGTTGCTGACCGATGCGCTCAATCGGCTTAGCGAAGATCAACTGCGTCAGGCCGTTAGCCTGTTAAGCCAGATAGAATTAACCCTCAAGCAGGATTATGGCCAGTCGATATGGCAGGAGCTGGAAGGCTTATCGCTGCTGTTGTGCCATAAAGCCTTACCGGATGTATTCATCCATGGCTAAGACCCTGAAGGCCTGGTATGGGGGAACTTTCGATCCCATTCACTATGGGCATATCAAACCGGTGGAAGCAATAGCGCAGCAGATCGGGCTGACGAAAGTCGTGATCATGCCTAATAATGTTCCGCCGCACAGGCCGCAGCCCGAAGCCAGCAGTTCCCAACGCAAGGCAATGATAGAAGCGGCGATTCAGGGGAATCCCCTTTTCGAGCTTGATGACCGGGAGCTGCAACGCGCAAAACCTTCCTTTACGGTAGACACCGTCGAGGCGCTGCGTAAGGAACAGGGTGGCGCGCAGCCGCTCGGGTTTATTATCGGCCAGGATTCGTTGTTGTCCTTTCAAAGCTGGCATCGCTATGCCGACATTCTGACCTGCTGTCATTTGTTGGTGACGCGTCGCCCGGGCTATTCATTAACCATGCCCGACACCCAACAGCAACGCTGGCTGGAACAGCATTTGGCAACCGATATCGCCGAACTACACACCCTGCCCGCCGGGAAGATATTCCTCGCCGATACGCCGCTGCTGCCTGTCTCCGCAACCGCTATCCGCCAGCGCCTGCATCAGGGGCAACCCTGCGACGATCTGCTGCCTGCGCCAGTGATGGATTACATCATCCGCCACGGCTTGTACCGTCGCTGATGCTGTTCAATGCGCTGATAAGCGCCTCGTTATCTGCTTTACTTTTTACCGCCACACGAAAATAACGCTTATCAAGCCCCGGATAGTTGGCGCAAGAACGAATCAAAATGTGCTGTTCCAGCAAACGCGCCTGTAGATCCTCGCCACCGTCATACCGGAAAAACAGATAATTTGCCTGACCGTCCCAGACAGTTATCGTTGAAAACGCGTTAAGCGCCTGGAACAAAGCTGGTCGCTCACGCTGGAGCCACTGGTGCGTCGCTTCCTGATACGCTTTATCCTCAAGAATGATTTCCCCGGCCAGAGCGGCAAATGTGTTTATCGTCCAGGGTTCGCGCCGGGCGCGTAACAGCGCCACACGTTCAGTATCGCTACTGATTACGTATCCCAGACGCAGACCGGGAATGGCATAAAACTTGGTGAGGGAACGTAAAATCCACACATGCGGATTAGCGGCAAGGGCGTCCGTGCACCCGGTTGAATCCGGCAGAAAATCAATAAATGCCTCATCAAGCACAAGCGTAATATTATGCTCGCCGCAGCGGGAGATAATCGCCTGCAACAGTTGATGATCCGGCATTAATCCGGTGGGATTATTCGGCGTGCAGAGGATCAGGCAATCGAGATCGGGCGTCAGCGCCGTAAGCAAGCGCTCATCTGGCTGCCATCCGTTCGCTTGCGTTAATGCAAACTCAGTTATCTGGCTGCCCACGCGCGTTAGGGCACGGCGATATTCGGCGAATCCAGGGGTTAATAACAGCGTCCGTCGCGGCGCGAGGGCCATCAGTAACTGGAAGATAAGTTCCGTTTCGCCATTACCCGCCATCATCCACGCCTGAGGCAGACGATGATGCTTCGCCAGCGCCTGATGCAGCGCCAGATAATCAGGATCCGGATAACGTTCTGCGACATCAAGATTATCGTTGATCGCACGCCGAAGCGTGGCAGGCATACCCAGCGGATTGATGTTGGCACTAAAATCAATCAGTTGTTCCGGGTTAACCCCCGCAAGCGCTGCCGCTTCACGAATATTGCCGCCATGGTGGCTGGTAAACATGTCACCTCCGTCAATGTAAAAGATCATCTTACCCCAAACCCTGCACCCGACGGCGACAGATGATAAACTCACTACCCTGTGACGGAAGGAGAAAAGCATGAAACTCTGGCTGGTAAGACATGGTCAAACCGAAGCGAACGTCGCCGGGCTATACAGCGGACACAGCGAAACCGCCCTTACCGGGCAAGGCATCATTCAGGCTTCTCAAGTCGGCCAATTGTTGCAGGCCGTGCCATTCGATCGCGCCCTGTGCAGCGCACTTGGTCGTGCCCAGCACACCGCGCATTTACTGCTTGAAGGCCGGAACCTGGATATAGAAATCAATCCGCTGCTCAATGAAATGCATTTTGGCGACTGGGAGATGCGTCATCATCGCGATCTCCAGCGTGAAGACGCCGAAACCTATCAGGCCTGGTGTCAGGACTGGCAGAATACCGTGCCGACCAACGGCGAGGGGTTTCAGCGCTTTTCGCAACGCGTGCTGTCGCTTGCGGAACACTTACGCGCTATGGAGCAGGAAAACATTTTGATTGTCAGCCACCAGGGGGTGTTAAGCCTGCTCATCGCTACATTAATGGGAATGCCGCCGCCGTCGTTGTGGCATTTTATGATTGAACAAGGCAGCTGGAGTATGGTCGAACTACAGCACAATTTCGTTACGCTGCGCACGCTCAACAATCGCGCGCCGGCGGTTTGGTCACCGGGTGAAGTTCTTTGATTTGATTCTGGCGGCACATTAAGGGTGTAGCAGTTATTGACACTACTTATAAGGCTGATATCCTCCGCTGCCAGACTTTCTCCCGCCGTCGGTCATTTTCAAAAATTGTTTTACAAAAATGGCGATGCAAACTCATGCCAGCGGTGGGATGATAGCCCACTTTATACAGCAGGCCCGGAAAATGCATTCCGCCGCTGTTATCTTCATTGAGTTTGATGCACGCGCGGCGGCATCAACAGTATTCACATTCCCAGGGGGAACACTTGCAGGGTAAAGCACTCCAGGATTTCGTTATCGATAAAATCGACGATCTGAAAGGTCAGGATATTGTCGCCATTGATGTTCAAGGCAAATCCAGCATCACAGATTGCATGATCATTTGCACCGGCACCTCAACTCGCCACGTGATGTCCATTGCCGACCATGTACTGAGCGAATCTCGCCACGCAGGCTTAATGCCGCTCGGCGTAGAAGGCCAGAGCGCGGCGGACTGGATTGTTGTCGATCTGGGTGATGTGATTGTACATGTCATGCAGGAAGAGAGCCGTCGTCTGTACGAACTCGAAAAACTCTGGAGCTAAGGCGTGAAACTGCAACTGGTCGCCGTTGGCACCAAAATGCCTGACTGGGTGCAAACCGGGTTTACCGAGTATCTGCGCCGCTTTCCAAAAGATATGCCGTTCGAGTTAATCGAGATCCCGGCCGGGAAGCGGGGCAAAAACGCCGACATCAAACGTATCCTTGATAAAGAAGGTGAATTGATGCTGGCCGCAGCAGGTAAGAATCGTATTGTTACGCTTGATATCCCAGGCCGCCCGTGGGATACCCCGCAGCTTGCCGGCGAGCTTGAACGCTGGAAGCTTGATGGCCGCGATGTCAGCCTGTTGATTGGTGGTCCGGAAGGGTTATCGCCCGCCTGCAAAGCCGCTGCCGAGCAAAGCTGGTCGCTCTCTGCGCTGACCCTACCGCACCCGCTGGTACGCGTCCTCGTCGCAGAAAGCCTTTATCGGGCGTGGAGCATTACCACCAACCACCCTTACCATCGTGAATAAGCGCTACCAGGTAGAATAAGCAGCGGATGAAATTACAGAATTCTTTTCGCGACTATACGGCTGAGTCCGCCCTTTTTGTGCGTCGGGCACTGGTCGCTTTTTTAGTGATCGTATTGCTGACCGGCATACTGATTGCGAATCTCTATAATTTACAGATCCTGCGTTTCACTGACTATCAGACGCGTTCCAACGAAAACCGCATTAAGCTTGTGCCCATCCCGCCGAGCCGCGGCATTATTTACGATCGCAACGGCATTCCCCTGGCGCTTAACCGTACCATCTATCAGATTGAAATGATGCCGGAGAAAGTCGATGACGTTCAGCAAACGCTCGAAGCGCTGCGTTCGGTGGTCGATTTGACCGATGATGACATTGCGGGATTTAAAAAAGAGCGCTCTCGCTCCCATCGCTTTACCTCGATTCCGGTTAAAACCAATCTTACCGAAGTGCAAGTGGCGCGTTTCGCGGTTAACCAGTACCGTTTTCCTGGCGTGGAAGTAAAAGGCTATAAGCGCCGCTTCTACCCTTATGGTTCGGCCCTGACCCACGTCATTGGCTACGTGTCGAAAATTAACGATAAAGACGTTGAGCGGCTCGATAAAGACGGCAAACTCGCCAATTACGCTGCGACTCACGATATCGGCAAACTGGGTATCGAGCGCTTCTACGAAGACGTGCTGCATGGTCAGACTGGCTATGAAGAAGTCGAAGTGAACAACCGTGGCCGGGTTATCCGCCAGTTAAAAGAAGTGCCGCCACAGGCCGGGCACGATATCCATCTGACTATTGATTTGCAATTACAGGGGTATATTGAAACCCTGCTCCAGGGTAGCCGTGCCGCCGTTGTGGTCACCGACCCGCGCACCGGCGGCGTGCTGGCGATGGTTTCCATGCCGAGTTATAACCCTAACTTGTTTGTTGATGGCATCTCCAGCAAAGATTACGCAGCGCTGCTTAATGACCCTAATACGCCACTCGTCAACCGCGCGACCCAGGGGATTTACCCGCCTGCATCCACGGTCAAACCGTATGTGGCCGTCTCGGCGCTCAGTTCCGGCGTGATAACCCGTAATACCACCCTGTTTGACCCCGGCTGGTGGCAATTACCCGGCTCTGAAAAACGCTATCGCGACTGGAAAAAGTGGGGCCACGGTCGCCTGAATATCACCAAATCGCTGGAAGAATCCGCAGATACCTTCTTCTATCAGGTTGCTTATGACATGGGCATTGACCGACTCGCCGAATGGATGGGCAAATTCGGTTATGGTCACTATACCGGCATCGACCTTGCTGAAGAGCGCTCCGGCAACATGCCGACCCGCGAATGGAAGCTGAAACGCTTTAAGAAACCCTGGTATCAGGGGGACACCATCCCGGTCGGGATTGGGCAGGGTTACTGGACCTCTACGCCGATGCAAATGAACAAAGCGATGATGATCCTCATTAACGACGGCATCGTCAAAGTGCCGCATCTGTTGATGAGCACCACCATTAACGGTAAACAGCAGCCCTGGGTTCAGCCGGAACAACCGCCTGTTGGCGACATTCACTCCGGTTACTGGGAAATCGCCAAAGACGGGATGTATGGCGTTGCCAACCGCGCAAACGGCACCGGGCATAAATACTTTGCTGGCGCGCCGTATAAAATCGCTGCCAAATCCGGTACCGCGCAGGTCTTTGGTCTTAAAGCGAATGAAACCTATAACGCGCACCGCATTGCTGAACGCCTGCGCGACCATAAACTGATGACCGCGTTTGCCCCTTATGACAATCCGCAGGTCGCGGTTGCGATGATTCTGGAAAACGGCGGCGCTGGTCCGGCCGTTGGCACCATCATGCGCCAGATACTTGACCATATTATGCTTGGCGATAATAACACCGAGCTGCCCGCTGAAAATCCGGCCGCCGCCGCCGCGGAGGACTAATGACTGATAATCCGAATAAAAAAACGATATGGGATAAAATCCATCTCGACCCAACGTTTATGTTGATCATTCTGGCGTTGTTAACTTACAGCGCGCTGGTTATCTGGAGCGCCAGCGGCCAGGACCTCGATATGACCGAACGTAAAATCGGTCAGATCCTGATGGGACTGGTGGTAATGATTGTCATGGCGCAAATCCCGCCGCGGGTTTACGAAGGATGGGCGCCCTATCTTTATATCGTGTGTATTATTTTGCTGGTGGCGGTGGATGCCTTCGGCGCGATTTCCAAAGGGGCGCAGCGCTGGCTGGATTTGGGAGTAGTGCGTTTCCAGCCCTCGGAAATCGCCAAAATCGCGGTGCCGCTCATGGTCGCGCGCTTCATTAACCGCGACGTCTGCCCGCCCAGCCTGAAGAATACCGGTATCGCGCTGGTACTCATCTTTATGCCTACACTGTTAGTCGCGGCTCAGCCTGACCTCGGCACCTCGATTCTGGTGGCGCTTTCTGGCTTGTTCGTCCTGTTTTTATCGGGCCTAAGCTGGCGGCTTATTCTGATAGCGGTTCTGCTGGTGGCGGCGTTTATCCCGATCATGTGGTTCTTCCTGATGCACGAGTACCAACGTCAACGTGTCATGATGTTGCTCGATCCGGAATCCGATCCGCTCGGCGCGGGCTATCATATTATTCAGTCTAAAATTGCCATCGGCTCAGGCGGCTTGCGCGGTAAAGGCTGGCTGCATGGTACGCAGTCTCAACTGGAGTTTCTGCCTGAACGCCACACCGACTTTATCTTCGCCGTGCTTGCCGAAGAGCTAGGCTTAATCGGCGTATTGATCCTGCTCGGGCTTTATATTCTGCTGATCATTCGCGGGCTTTGGATAGCGGCGCGGGCGCAAACCACCTTTGGCCGGGTTATGGCGGGCGGTTTGATACTGATTTTATTTGTCTATGTCTTTGTGAATATTGGTATGGTAAGTGGTATTTTGCCCGTTGTGGGGGTGCCGCTTCCTCTGGTGAGTTATGGGGGCTCGGCCCTGATCGTACTGATGGCCGGGTTTGGTATCATAATGTCGATACATACCCACCGAAAAATGCTGTCTAAAAGCGTATAAGGGGAACGCAATGCGTAAGCAGTGGATTGGAGTATGCGTCGCGGCAGGATTGCTGGCGGCATGTAGTTCTAATGATGACGGGCAGCAACAAACGGTGGCGGCGCCAAAGCCTGCCGTATGTAATGGGCCAGTCGTGGAAATCAGCGGTGCTGATCCACAATTTGAATCGCTAAACCCTTCGGTCAATCAGGACTATGAGCGCGACGGCAAAAGTTACAAAATCGTCCAGGATCCGTCACGTTTTAGTCAAACCGGGCTTGCCGCGATTTACGATGCCGAGCCGGGCAGTAACCTGACCGCGTCGGGCGAAACCTTCGACCCGATGCAACTCACCGCCGCTCACCCGACGCTGCCTGTACCGAGTTATGCGCGCGTCACTAACCTTGCGAACGGCCGCATGATTGTGGTGAAAATTAACGATCGCGGCCCGTATGGCAATGACCGAATTATCTCGCTATCACGCGCTTCAGCCGATCGTCTGAACACCTCTAACAATACTAAAGTCCGTGTTGACCCCATTATTGTCGCGCAGGACGGTTCGTTGTCCGGGCCGGGTATGGCATGTACGACTGTCGCGAAGCAGACCTACGCGTTGCCGGCTCGCCCCGATCTCAATTCCGGCATGGGCAGCGCTTCGTCGGTTGCTCCGTCTGAGCCTGCGGGCGATGTGCGCCCTATCAGCAACGATACGCTGCAAAGTGAAGACTCGACCGGCGCACCGGTTCGCAGCGGCGGCTTTTTAGGCGCGCCGACGCCTCTTCACAGCGGCGTGATTGAAAGCGATACCCCTGAACCTGTCGCGGCTCCGGTTTCAACGCCTGCCGCAGCGCCGCAACCCGCGGCTGCGCCAGTGAGCGCGCCTGCGTCTGCCCCTGCGCCGGTAACCGCGCCTGGTTCCGTACAAGGCGGCGTCAGTGCAGCCCCTGTCGGCGCTGCGGCGAGCGGCAGTTATGTAGTCCAGGTTGGCGCAGTCAGCGACAGCGCCCGCGCTTCGCAATGGCAGAAGAAGCTAAGCCAGCAGTTTGGCGTACCGGGTCGCGTAACGCCCAATGGCGCAGTCTATCGCGTACAGTTAGGCCCGTTTAGCAGTAAAACCCAGGCCGCCTCGCTTCAGCAACGTCTGAACAGTGAGGCGCAATTACAGTCATTCATAACAAACGGCGGCGCGCAGTAACGCGCAGGGCTGGCTGCGGCGTGGTTAGCGCATTAAGAAACGCTAACAAACTCGCTCGCAAAGTTGGATGCCAGCCCTACTGCCATTTGCTATAGTAAGGCACTTTTTTTCACTTCATCACGGATGTCGTTGTTTTACCATGAAGACCACTCTCTCCGTACGTTTCGCAAAGCGCATCGCGCTCACCACCGCGCTCACTGTGGCAGCACTCTCAACCGCACATGCCGACGACCTGAATATCAAAACAATGATCCCAGGCGTCCCTCAAATCGATGCAGAAGCTTACATTCTTATCGATTACAACTCTGGCAAAGTGCTGGCTGAGCAGAATGCGGATGCGCGTCGCGATCCTGCAAGCCTGACCAAAATGATGACCAGCTACGTTATCGGCCAGGCTATGAAAGCGGGGAAATTTAAAGAAACCGACCTGGTCACTATCGGTAACGACGCCTGGGCCACCGGCAACCCGGTGTTTAAAGGCTCCTCGCTGATGTTCCTGAAACCTGGCATGCAGGTGCCGGTTTCCCAGTTAATCCGTGGTATCAACCTGCAATCCGGTAATGACGCTTGCGTTGCGATGGCGGATTATGTGGCGGGCAGCCAGGATGCTTTCGTCGGCCTGATGAATAACTACGTTAACGCGCTGGGATTAAAAAATTCTCACTTCCAGACCGTTCACGGGCTGGATGCGGACGGGCAGTACAGCTCCGCACGCGACATGGCGCTGATAGGCCAGGCATTGATTCGCGATGTACCGAACGAATACACCATCTACAAAGAAAAAGAATTTACCTTTAACGGCATTCGCCAGACGAACCGCAACGGTCTTCTTTGGGACAACAGCCTGAATGTTGATGGCATTAAGACCGGTCATACCGATAAAGCGGGCTACAACCTTGTCGCGTCAGCGACTGAAGGCCAAATGCGCCTTATCTCTGCCGTCATGGGCGGGCGCACCTTTAAAGGCCGTGAAGCGGAAAGTAAAAAACTGCTGACCTGGGGCTTTCGTTTCTTTGAAACCGTAAACCCGATTAAAGCCGGTAAAGAGTTCGCCTCTGAGCCTGCCTGGTTTGGTGATAATGACCGCGCTACCCTTGGGGTAGATAAAGACGTTTACCTGACTATCCCGCGCGGACGCATGAAAGACCTTAAAGCCAGTTATGTGCTGAACACCAGCGAACTGCATGCCCCGCTTGCGAAAAACCAGGTTGTCGGCACGATCAACTTCCAGTTGGACGGCAAAACCATAGAGCAACGCCCGCTGGTGGTGCTTGAGCAGATAGAAGAAGGTAATTTCTTCGGCAAAATCATTGATTACATCAAACTGATGTTCCACCACTGGTTTGGTTGAAAAATGAACACTTGAAAGTGTGATTTACGTCCCCATATACTAAGCATCAAAACAACTCCCGCTCAGGCGGGAGTTATTATTTTTCACGCAATGCTGGAGCTGACATGAAAACCAAACTTAACGAACTGTTAGAGTTCCCGACGTCCTTCACTTACAAAGTAATGGGCCTGGCGAAACCGGAGTTGGTTGATATGGTCGTTGAGGTAGTTCAGCGCCATGCGCCTGGTGATTACACGCCGCAGGTGAAACCAAGCAGCAAAGGGAACTACCACTCCGTTTCAATCACTATCAACGCCACGCACATTGAGCAAGTCGAAACGCTGTATGAAGAATTAGGCAATATCGACATCGTCCGTATGGTGTTGTGATCCCTTACCCGGCTCAGGCCGGGTATTCTCTCCACGTCTCGTGCGGCGCTGCGATGCGCGCCTGTGTTATACTCCCCGCCACCTTTTCCCCTCCGGAGACGCTGTTTTGTTTCAGGACACCATTCTTATTCGCCAGCTCGGTTTGCAACCTTATGATCCGGTTTCGCAGGCCATGCATGAGTTTACTGATAAACGTGACGCCGATACCCCGGATGAAATCTGGCTGGTTGAGCATCTTCCTGTCTTCACACAAGGGCAAGCCGGTAAAGCAGAACATGTGTTGATGCCAGGAGACATCCCGGTGGTTCAAAGCGATCGCGGCGGCCAGGTAACCTATCATGGGCCCGGGCAACAGGTAATGTACGTCATGCTCAATTTAAAGCGCCGTAAGCTTGGGGTACGTGACTTGGTGACCCTGCTTGAGCAAACGGTGGTAAACACCCTTGCCGAGCTTGAAATCGACGCGCATCCCCGCGCCGATGCGCCAGGCGTCTATGTCGGTGAGAAAAAAATCTGCTCGCTCGGGCTACGTATTCGTAAAGGCTGCTCTTTCCATGGTCTGGCGCTGAATATCAATATGGATTTATCGCCGTTCCTGCGCATCAACCCGTGCGGTTACGCCGGGATGGAAATGACTCAGGTAAGCGCTTACCATGCCGCCAGCACCCTTGAAACTGTGAATCCGCTGCTGTTGAAACACACGCTGGCGTTATTGGGCAACCCGCCCGTGCAGGTCGTTGAAACGCCCGTCCAGGCAACCGTTTAGGGAAACAGGGTTGTAACCTGTGCAAGAGCACAAAATAACAATCATTTTACAATTCTGTTCCCTTTTTACCTGTGGCGAGGCTGCTTTCCCGCAGAGAGTAATGGTATACTGCGTCGCGCAAATTCAAAAATAGTTGATAAATACAATACTTACTTGAATTGAGACGCTTTCCTTCGTTATCCGCAACTGGAACACGCATGCTATGAGTAAACCCATCGTGATGGAACGCGGCGTTAAATACCGCGACGCCGACAAAATGGCCTTAATCCCGGTTAAAAACGTGGCGACAGAGCGAGAAGCGCTGTTAAGAAAGCCGGAGTGGATGAAAATCAAACTTCCAGCCGACTCGACACGCATTCAGGGCATCAAAGCAGCCATGCGTAAAAACGGTCTGCACTCCGTCTGTGAAGAAGCCTCCTGCCCTAACCTGGCGGAATGTTTCAACCACGGCACCGCGACCTTTATGATCCTGGGCGCAATTTGTACCCGTCGCTGCCCGTTCTGCGACGTAGCCCATGGTCGCCCGGTGGCGCCAGACGCTAACGAACCGCAAAAGCTGGCACAGACCATCGCCGACATGGCGTTGCGTTACGTGGTTATCACCTCCGTTGACCGCGATGATTTGCGTGACGGCGGCGCCCAGCATTTTGCCGATTGCATTTCCGCCATTCGCGAGAAAAGCCCAAGCATCAAAATTGAAACGCTGGTACCCGATTTCCGTGGCCGCATGGATAAGGCGCTCGATATTCTTACCGCGACACCGCCGGATGTTTTCAACCATAACCTTGAGAACGTACCGCGCTTATACCGTCAGGTACGCCCTGGCGCGGACTATAACTGGTCGCTGAAGCTTTTAGAGCGCTTTAAAGAAGCGCACCCGGATATCCCGACCAAATCAGGCCTGATGGTAGGGCTTGGCGAAACCAACGCTGAAATCATTGAAGTCATGCGCGACCTGCGTCGTCACGGTGTAACCATGTTGACCCTTGGCCAATATTTGCAGCCGAGCCGCCATCACTTAGCCGTACAGCGCTATGTAAGTCCTGATGAGTTTGATGAGATGAAAGCTGAAGCGATGGCAATGGGCTTTACCCATGCCGCTTGCGGGCCATTTGTGCGGTCGTCCTATCATGCCGATATGCAGGCAAAAGGCGAAGAAGTGAAGTAATAGTTTGTAACGTATTCTTCGACAGACAATAAAAAACCGGCCTTTATGAGCCGGTTTTTTTCTACCTTAACGCCTGGCGGTTACGGTTACTCTTTATGAGTAATGCGTTCGCCGGTTGCATCGTTGGCAGCCGTGGCTTTCGCCGCATTTTCATCATCATTCATGGCTTTTTTGAAGCCTTTGATGGCTGCACCCAAATCACCGCCCAGGGTACGCAACTTTTTGGTTCCAAACAGCAAAACCACCAGCGCGGCAACTACCAGCAGTTTGGTAATACTAATCTCACCCATACTTACCTTCTTAATAAACAGGCGCCGAAATGGCAGCCGAAAAGCCAGACTCAATTAACGGTTATTTGAGCCGGACGTACAATAGCAATCTGTAACAATGTGAATCAAGCACTGCTTAAAAAAACATCACAATAAAGCGGGCGGCGCAAAACGTCGATGCGCCAGGACCGGTAGCTTTTCCCGTGCCGCGTTTACCCGCTCGGCTGTCACTTCCGTCACAATTAACGCCGGGCTTTCCGCCGCGGCGGCGATAGTCACGCCAAGCGGATCGATAACCCGGCTTTGACCAATATTCTTGTTGCCGCACTCGCCTGCGGCAATGACATAACAGGTGCTATCCAGCGCGCGCGCCGCCAGTAGCGTTGCCCAGTGATGCTCTTTTAACGCTCCCCGCACCCAGGCGGCAGGAAGCACGATGATATCAGCTCCCGCGAGCGCCAGGCTCAGCGCCATTTCCGGGAAGCGCAAATCATAACAAGTCATCATGCCGACATTCATGCCCGCCACATTCAACATGGGCGCCACCGTCGCGCCGGCGTCAACCAGACGTGATTCTTGCATGGAGAAGGCATCATACAGATGAATCTTTTGATAAACCGCGACTATCTCCCCATTTCGCAAGGCGATTTGCGTATTCGCGGCGCGTCCAGGCGTGGTCGGCACATGGATGGTGAGGAAAGTGGTCATGTCATTGCCCGCGCTCGCCTTGCAGAGCGCACTAACAAAGGGCCCTTCCAGTGGCTGGGCGGATTTTACCGACAGGTCTGGATCGTTATCATCCCGCGCCAATAAAGCTTCCGGCAAAACCAGCAAATCAACCCCGGCCGCGTGCGCCGCGCGCATGTAGTGAATGCACAACTGAATGTTCTTTTCACAATCAGAGGTCACTGCAAACTGCCCCGCTGCTACTTTCATCGCGCGCTCCTGAAGGTTTACCGTGATCGCTTTCTCAATCATAGCCATGAGTATGGCCTGAGCGGTACACTAAATGCATTGATTACGATCCAGAAAGGAATTTGTGTGATTAATATTGCGTTGGCGGTATTTTTGGGCGGCGGTTTAGGCAGCATTGCCCGGTGGTTATTAAGTTTACGGCTCAATCCGGTGCATCATGCCATTCCCATCGGGACGCTGACGGCAAACCTTATCGGCGCGTTTATTATTGGCGCAGGTCTCGCGTGGTTTACGCGTCTGAGCCATATCGATCCCATGTGGAAACTGCTTATCACAACCGGTTTTTGCGGCGGGCTCACCACTTTTTCGACCTTTTCAGCGGAGGTGGTGTTTTTGCTTCAGGACGGGCGATTCGGCTGGGCAATGCTCAATGTCGTGATAAACGTGTTAGGGTCATTTTTAATGACCGCGCTCGCATTTTGGTTATTTTCCCAACTCAGCGGCCGATAAACAGGGCGGTGTTAATCTTGGCTTAATCTTTCTTTGCAACGATGACGGGATAGTCTGTTATCCGTTAAAGAGAATGATGATGAAAGAATTTGCTCAAAGTACAAGCGCACTGATGTTTACCGCTTTGGTGATCGCCTGCTTTCTTAAAACTTTTCTGTTTTACTAAGCCTTCCCAATACCGTTCTGGTTTCCTGCTTCATCAAATTGGACGCAAAAAAAACCCGCTCTTGAGCGGGTTTTGAATGCTTGCTTTACTACGAATCAGATAGCGATTACGTTAGCAGCAGAAGGGCCTTTGGCACCGTTAGTGATTTCGAACTCTACACGCTGACCTTCAGCCAGAGTTTTGAAACCATTGCTCTGGATCGCAGAGAAGTGTACGAACACGTCTTTGCTGCCATCTTCCGGAGTAATGAAACCGAATCCTTTGGATTCATTAAACCACTTAACGTTACCTTTAATCTTAGACATCAAAATTACCTTTACATGAAAAAACGACACAAATGCTGTGTCGAGCATCAGTACAACAATTGTGGTGACATTTGTCCAGTCGAACTTTGTGAAAAAGTGATAAAAGTCTCGAAGTTTTCCTAAAAAATAGGTAGTTGTGACTTTTAGTGCTTATTTTTCAAGGAGAATGGGCAATAACGCATCATGCTCTTTTTTCAGACCTAAAAACGTTAACGTTCCACCAGGTAAAACACACAGTCACGTAGGCAGCGTCTGCCAGGCGCACCGATTGCCGGAAAGCATGCCAGCCACCTTGCCTGCCCCCCCCACCGGCATTCCGGTTACCCATTAAAAGATCTTCATAAAAGAATGAATTATGTCAACGAGTGCGGCGCTGCGTACGACCTGTTACGCCTGGCTTTACCCCCGGGAAAATCTCACTTGCGCCAGATTTACCCGGTACGTACCGCATCTTAGCCAGGACGTCGTTCAGACGCGCTTTTTCGCGGTTTTTTGATAAGCAAATAGAGCGCCGGGATCACCAGCATCGACAACAGCGGCGCGGTAATCATGCCGCCTATCATCGGCGCGGCAATGCGGCTCATCACCTCTGAACCACTACCGCTACCCCACATTATCGGCATCAAACCCGCCATAATGGTCGCCACTGTCATCACTTTCGGACGCACCCGCAGCACCGCGCCTTCATGGATTGCCTGCATGAGTTGCGCCGTTGGATCGCCTTCAGGCGTTTGCTGTTTTCGCCGCCACGCCTGATTTAAATAAAGTACCATGATAACGCCGAATTCCGCCGCCACGCCCGCAAGCGCAATAAATCCCACCGCTCCCGCGACGGAAAGCCGGTAATCCAGCAACCACAGCAGCCAGACCCCACCAATTAACGCAAACGGCAATGTCCCCATGATGAGCAACGCATCGCTAAAACGCTTGAAGGTGATATACAGCAGAATAAAAATAATCAACAGCGTAAACGGCAGCACGATTTTCAGGGTCGCCGTGGCGCGTTCCAGATATTCAAACTGCCCGGACCAAGACAGCGTCACCCCCTGCGGTAACGTAACGTTAGCCGCCACAATGCTCTGCATCTCCTTCACCGCTGATTTCAAATCACGCCCACGCAGGTCAACATAGATCCAGTTTGATAAGCGCGCATTTTCGCTCTTCAGCATCGGCGGCCCGTCGGTGATGGTGATATCGGCAAGTTCCGACAGCGTCACCTGGCTGCCGTTAGCGGTGACCACCGGCAAGGCGCGCAGTTTTTGAATATTGTCGCGCCACTCCCGCGGATAACGCACGTTTATCGGGTAACGCTCGCGTCCTTCAAGGGTTTCACCAATATTTTGCCCACCAACCAGCGTTGCCACCATCGACTGCAATTCGCTCACGGAAACGCCGTATCGCGCCGCGTTGCGCCGGTTAATCGCGATATCGATATAGCGCCCGCCCGCCAGTCGCTCCGCCAGTACTGAGGTCACACCCGGCACCGATTTCACCCGTTGCTCGATTTCGCTGGCGACCCGTTCAATATCTTCAATATGACTGCCGTTCACCTTTATTCCCACCGGGCTTTTGATACCCGTGGCGAGCATATCGAGCCGGTTGCGGATGGGTGGAACCCAGACGTTGGCAATGCCGGGCACTTTCACCCGCGCGTCCAGTTCTTCCACCAGCTTGTCCATGGTCATCCCTTCACGCCACTGGTCGCGCGGTTTAAAACGAATGGTCGTTTCCAGCATGGTCAACGGCGCCGGATCCGTGGCGGTTTCAGCTCGCCCGGCCTTTCCAAATACGCTTTCTACCTCCGGCACGGTTTTGATTAACCGGTCGGTTTGCTGCAACAACCTCGCCGCCTCACGCGCTGAAATGCCTGGAAGTGTTGAGGGCATATACAGCAAGTCGCCCTCATCGAGCGGCGGCATAAATTCACTTCCTAAGCGACTAAGCGGCCACAGCGTCGCCACCAGCAGAATAAGCGCAAGCGCCACCGTGGTTTTCGGCCAGCCCAGCACCTTCTCAAGCAACGGCTCGTAAGCGTGAATAAGCCAGCGGTTAAGAGGGTTATCCTGTTCGGCTGGGATTCGCCCGCGAATAAACGCCCCCATCAACACCGGGATAAGCGTAATGCCAAGGCCCGCAGATACCGCCATCGCCCAGGTTTTAGTGAATGCCAGCGGGGAAAACATGCGTCCTTCTTGCGCTTCCAGCGCAAACACGGGAATGAAAGAAAGCGTAATAATAAGCAGACTGCAAAACAGCGCAGGCCCCACTTCCACCGCCGCCTGCTCGGCAATTTTCCAGTATTGCTCGCCGTCTGGCGTTTTGCCGTCATGATCGTGCCGCCACTGTTCGAGCACTTTATGCATATTTTCGATCATGACGATCGCCGCATCCACCATCGCGCCGATGGCGATGGCGATCCCGCCGAGCGACATAATATTGGCGTTGATCCCCTGGTAATACATGATGATAAACGCGCCCAGGATCCCAAGCGGCAGGGAAATAATCGCCACCAGCGCCGATCGAAAGTGAAACAGAAACAGCACGCAGACCAGCGCCACTACCACAAATTCCTCGATCAATTTGTGAGTAAGATTTTCAATGGCGTGTTCAATCAGGTTTGACCGGTCATACACCGGCACAATTTCAACCCCAGCCGGCAACGCGCGTTGTAATTCGGTGAGTTTAGCTTTAACGGCGTTAATGGTTTCCAGCGCGTTCTTGCCATAACGCATGACAATGATCCCGCCAGCCACCTCTCCTTCTCCGTTATATTCCGCCACGCCGCGACGGATTTCAGGGCCGAGGCGCACTGTCGCCACATCAGAAAGCAGCACCGGCACGCCGTTTCGGCTAACAATGACGATATTACGAAAATCATCCAGGTTCGCGAGATAGCCGGTGGTGCGCACCATGTATTCCGCCTCCCCCAGCTCCAGCAGTGAACCGCCGCTCTCTTGATTCGCCTGCCCGACGGCATCCACCACCTGTTGATGGGTGATATTCAACGCCCGCAGCCGTTCAGGTTGCAGCACAATTTGATACTGGCGCACCATACCGCCGACGCTCGCCACTTCCGCCACGTTAGGCACTGTTTTAAGCTCAAATTTCAGCGTCCAGTCCTGCAAGGCGCGTAGATCCGCAAGGCTGCGTTTTCCTGACCTATCGATAAGCGCATATTCATAGACCCAGCCAACGCCGGTGGCATCCGGGCCGAGCGAGGTCTTAGCTTGCTCCGGCAGTTGTGACTGCACCTGGCTTAAATACTCCTGCACCCTGGATCGCGCCCAGTACGGATCGGTGCCATCCTCAAACAAGATATAAACGTAAGTTTCGCCGAACATGGAAAACCCACGCACGGTTTTTGCCCCGGGCACCGACAGCATGGTAGTGGTAAGCGGATAGGTCACTTGATTTTCCACCACCTGTGGCGCTTTACCAGGCCAGGCGACACGGACGATCACTTGCACGTCCGACAGATCCGGCAAGGCATCCACCGGTGTGCGCATCAGCGCCCAGATCCCCCACGCCGCCATCATCAGCGCCGCAATCAGCACCAGAAAACGGTTTTTTAAAGAACCTCGAATAATGGCCGCGATCATTGCTCACCGTCCTTAACCGGGACGAGTTGGGTAATCACCGCGCCCTCATCTTCCATGGTGAACGTAAAGTGCACTTTCTGACCCGGCTTGATGGCTGGTTGCGGCGAACTGAGGGTGAAATCCATCGTCATCGCCCCCCATTTCAGCGCCGGAATGGGGCCATGAGAAAGCGTGACGCTGGTGTCGTCCAGCGCCTCCACCACGCCCGTGCCCTGATACTCCGCTTTCTTCTCCTCACCGGGCAATGCGCTGCGCAGACTGGCTTCTGAATCAATCAGGAATTGCCCGGACGTGACCACGCTCATGCCTTCACGAAGGCCCGAGGTAATTTCCACCCAGCCCTCGCCGCGGATCCCGGTTTTGACATTGACCGCCTGGAAAAAGCCATCGTCCTTTGCAACCAGCACGCGATTGGCGCTGCCGGTTTCAATCAGCGACTCTTCGGGCACCGCCAGGCGTGGCGAATCGCTGTTTTGCGCGTCGCGGTTAATCGCCAGATACATGCCCGGCCTCAGCTTCTGGCGAGGATTCGCAATGACGATGCGCGCCTGAAGAGTGCGGGTGGTGCTCTCAAGCGCCGGTAACAGCTCGCTCACATGACCGTTGAATACTTCGCCTGGATAGCTTTCGCTCGTCGCCGATACCGCCGCCCCCACGCTTAACACCTGCGCCTGAGACGGCGGATAATCCACCACCACCCAAACCGGGTCGAGGCTTGCCAGCTCAAACAGCGGCGCGGTCGCCGTGACTTGCGCCCCCACGCGGGTATCAAGCTTCGCCACATAGCCGTCACGACCGGCGCGCAGCACCAGACGGGTTTGTGGTTGACCGCTGCGCTCAACGCGGCGAATCACTTCCTGCGGCATAAACTGTAACGCCAGCCGCTCGCGCGCCGCCGCGGTTAATGCCGGGTCCCCCAGTAAACGCACGGCAAGGTACTCCTGCTGGGCGGTGGTCCACGCCGGTATCCAGAGCTGCGCCAGCGGTTCGCCCTGTTTTACGGCCTGCAACGGCGCGCGCACAAACAATTTCTCCACCACTCCCGAGGCCGGAGCGGGAATAATTTCACTGCTGCGCTCATCATTTTGCACCGTGGCATAGGCCGAAAAAGACGTTGCCAGCACTCGGCGCTCCACGCGGGCAGTGCGGATGCCGAGATTTTGCTGCTGCCGGGCGCTTATTGTCACACCCGCATCAGGGGTCACCTCATCGGCATAGCGCGGTTGAAGATCCATATCCATAAACGGCGATTTACCCGGTTTGTCGAAGCGCTGGCCTGGCACCATCGGATCGTACCAGTAGAGCACTTTACGCTCCGGCTCAGCCGACGCCGTGGCGGGCACATGCTGCTGTTGCCCAAGCCAGTAGCCGCCAGCGAGCGCCGCGCCAACCACCAGCGCCAACAGAGAAACGGTTTTCTTATTCATGCGCGGCTCCTTGCACCGTCAGATAACGGACGGCGGCCCAACGCAGCGCCATCTCTTTTTCAGCGTTAATTGCGCTCAGTTGTGCATCAAGCAGGCTGCGGCGCGCTTCCAGCACGGCATCAAGCGATGCCTGCCCGGAGCGGTATTCGGCATTAATCACCTTCAGGCGCTGCGCATTAAGCGGCACAATTTCCTGCTGTTTACGGCTCCACAGGGTTTGCGCGGCCTGGTATTCAGCCACCAGATTGCGAACCAGCGCCACCCGATCGCGGGTAATTTGCGCAAGCTGATCATTCGCTTCCATGGAGCGAGATATCTCGGCGGCATAGTCTTTGTCTTGCCGATGAGACTGAAATAGCGGCATATCGACGGTAAACATCACCCCGGCCAAATCGCCGTACTCTTCGGCACGACGAGCG
Source organism: Citrobacter freundii (assembly GCF_011077955.1). Lineage (GTDB taxonomy): Bacteria > Pseudomonadota > Gammaproteobacteria > Enterobacterales > Enterobacteriaceae > Atlantibacter. The sequence goes on along the minus strand of NZ_JAALBX010000018.1, from coordinate 25,826 downwards.
TAATAGACCTCCACGCCCACATCAGGCTTTGAGGCAACCGCAGACTGCGCCGAACGCGCCTTTGCCACATCGGCTTCCCGCGCCGCCAGCACCACCTCAGGATGCGCAGACACGCCTTCTTCAAGGCGTTGCGGTTCAGCGGGCAGCCGCTGATAGCGCGGCACGACACCGCCGACGCTATCAATTGTTTCGCCGGTCAACTGGTATAAGCGGGTTTGCGCCAGGCTGACGTCGTGCTCCGCAAGCGTCAGGTTATCGCGCATCGCAAACAGGGTATTTTGCAGCCCCAGCACGCCGGAGGCGGTCGTCGAACCGCTGGCTACGCCGCTGCGTTGTACCGGGATTTGCTTTTCCGTTTCGTTGAGAAGTTGCCGCGCGGCCTGCACGGCTTTTTCGGATAACGCCAGATTAAACCAGGCCTGGGCAGTATCGCGTTGCAACTGTGCGCGGATCACCTGCGCTTCTGCGCTGGCGCTGGCGGACTGTGCCAGCAGCGTCTCGGCTTTTCGCTCACGTTTGTCGGCGCTCACATACTTTTGCATCACGCCGATGCGCTGCATCGTCATGCCTTCGCGTGTAAAGCGACGGGCATTACTGCCCTGCACCGGCAGGTTTTCGATGCCGAATTTCAGTTCCGGATCGGGCAGTTCGCGTGCCGAGTCCGCCATGGCGCCGATGGCGCGGACCTGGTTACGGTTCGCAGAAAGCGTTGCGGAATACTGCTCAGCAAGCGCGAGGGTTTGCTCAAGACTCAGCGCCGCCGCCTGGGCGGAGGCGCAGGTCAAAACGAGCAAAGCCCCGCCGAGCCAGAGGCTCAGGGTCTTTTGCTTCATAACGCCTCCGGTTATTGCAAAGGCGTGATATGAACGAGCTGGTAACCGCTCTCGGTCTGGCTAAAGGTAAATGCCACCTTTTCGCCCACCGAAACCGGCGTCTGCGCGCTGGCTGAACGCTCAAATGCCATGGTCATGGCTGGCCAGTTGAGCGCCTCAATGGCGTGGTGGGAAATAGTAATCTGGCGATCGGTGATTTTTTTGACCACGCCTTCACTTTGCCAGACGGGTTGTTCGGCAGAGACAGGCATCGCCATAGCGTGATGATGGGTAGAAACGCCCTCTGCGGAAAAAGCAGAAACGGTGAACAGCAGTGCCGCGACAGGCAGCAGTCGGGAAAAAATAAACATGTGATGAACTCCAACAAAGTCGATGAATAAAAACGCGTAAAAAGGTCGACGTTGAAGAAGTTATTCTCTGAACCGGCAGAACCGTATGGTCGCCGGCGGCCCCGCTGCGGGAGGGGTTAATGACCAATAAGATTGCGTTTGATAAACGCATTGCGGCTCAATAACCGCCAGCGTATCCGCAACCGGGAGAGCCAGCAGTTGAATTTGCGGACTCTCTTTTTGCATCACATCCGGGACGCAATGCTTTTCACATAGCGGTGACGCAGCCGCGTGAGACGACGAAGCGTCGTCTGCCATCATGTGAACCTGGTGCTGAACGCTAACCACCTGACCTTCGACATCCAGCGGGCAACCGTGGGACGCCTGCGCCGTTTGCCCCGCGACCAACAAAAAGCCCAACGCCATCGTCAGCATCCAGAGATGCTGGCGTAAAACGCGCAAGGTTTTCATCAGGGAGCGGCGATTCATAAATATCGTTATTAAGCCTGGGGTGCGCCGAGTATAAGCAGCGATAAAAAAATAAATAAAGCGGATTTTTAATGCTTTACATTTGGCAATGTTATTTGTAAATTAAAAGTTAATTTAATTTGTAATTGTGTTATCAAATAAAGAAATGACTGCGTTAATTTGCCTTAAATACCAACGGATATGCAAAAGACAAGAAACAATAACCACATAATTCATCACTGCATTTTATTTTGGCAGGATAAAAAATAGCGATTCACCGCATTACCGTGCATAAAGTGTTACTAATTATTTGTTTCTTGATATTTATCAGAACACATTTATAGCGTATCCGCACAATCCCTATCGTTAATCCCAGAAACTATTTCACTTCTTTTTATTTTATTCGACCAGACATCATTCACTGTCGAAATATGAGGGCATTATGCTGACCTTTTTAGAACTCCTGATTGGGCTGGTCGTCATTATTGGCGTCGCGCGCTATATCATCAAAGGCTATTCGGCAACCGGCGTGCTGTTTGTCGGCGGCCTGGCGCTGTTAATTGTCAGTGCGCTGATGGGCCACCAGGTGCTGCCTGCCAACGCCACGTCAACCGGATATACGGCTACCGATATTTTTGAATACATCAAAATCCTGCTGATGAGCCGCGGTGGCGATCTTGGCATGATGATTATGATGTTGTGCGGTTTCGCCGCCTATATGACCCATATCGGCGCTAATGATATGGTCGTTAAGCTGGCATCCAAACCGCTGCGCTACATCAACTCGCCGTATATTCTGATGATTGCTGCCTATTTTGTGGCATGCCTGATGTCGCTTGCGGTGTCATCCGCCACCGGTCTTGGCGTTCTCTTAATGGCGACCCTGTTCCCGGTTATGGTCAACGTCGGTATTAGTCGCGGCGCGGCGGCGGCGATTTGCGCCTCTCCGGCAGCGATTATCCTCTCGCCAACCTCGGGCGACGTCGTACTGGCCGCGAAGGCCGCAGAAATGCCGCTTATTGATTTTGCCTTCAAAACAACGCTGCCGATTTCCATTGCCGCGATTATCGCCATGGCAATCGCGCACTTCTTCTGGCAGCGCTATCTGGATAACAAAGAGCACGTCAAACACGAGATGCTTGATGTAAGTGAAATCCAGACCACCGCACCGTCGTTTTATGCCATTTTGCCTTTTACTCCGATTATCGGCGTGCTGATTTTCGACGGTAAATGGGGCCCGCAACTGCACATCATCACGATCCTGGTTATCTGTATTGCGCTGGCGGCGGTGATTGAATTCGTGCGCGGCTTCAATACCCAGAAAGTCTATTCCGGTCTGGAAGTGGCTTATCGCGGTATGGCGGATGCGTTTGCCAACGTGGTTATGCTGCTGGTCGCCGCCGGGGTATTCGCCCAGGGGCTGAGCACTATCGGCTTTATCCAGGGCTTAATTTCTATCGCCACATCGTTTGGTTCGGCCAGCATTATTCTGATGCTGGTATTGGTTGTCCTGACCATGCTTGCCGCCATGACCACCGGTTCCGGCAACGCGCCGTTTTATGCGTTCGTTGAGATGATCCCGAAACTGGCGCACAGCTCCGGCATTAACCCGGCTTACCTCACCATACCGATGCTTCAGGCATCCAACCTCGGCCGTACCATTTCCCCGGTTTCCGGCGTTGTGGTTGCCGTTGCCGGGATGGCGAAAATTTCTCCTTTTGAAGTCGTGAAACGCACTTCGGTGCCGGTGCTTGTTGGTCTGATTGTCGTTATCGTCGCCACCGAAATTCTGGTGCCGTCCGCGATGATCGCGCCATAATCGCATTCGCATCTATAGGTAAAGAAAAGCGCCGGTCCGGCGCTTTTTTTATGCTTTAATACGGTGACTAAATGAAATTTAAGAACACATGAATGTCAAAAATGATAAATCATGTCGCGGCCGCCCTGCTCGGCGGCGTACTGGCGATCCCTTTTGCGCATGGCGCACCTACACCGCTGGTTCCACAGCGCTACGGCGATTTTGACCGCTACGTGCTGGCGCTTTCCTGGCAGACCGGTTTTTGTCAGGAGCAGCACGATCACAACCGCCAGGAAACGGATGAATGCCGCCTGCAAAAAGAGCAGGATGATAAGCGCGCGTTCCTGACAGTACACGGACTTTGGCCCGGCCTGCCGAAGTCCATTGCCGCGCGCGGCGTGGATGAAAAACGCTGGATGCGTTATGGCTGTGCGACGCGTCCTGTGCCGAATATGCCGGAAGCCCGTGTCGGGAAAAAATGCGATGCCGCGCAAACCGGCCTGTCGCTTGAAGCCGCCGCCAGACTCAGCAGCGTGATGCCCGCCGCAGGCGGCACTTCGTGTCTTGAGCGTTATGAATTTGCCAAGCATGGCGTCTGTTTTGGGTTTGATCCGGATGCCTATTTCACCACCATGGTGCGCATGAATACCGAAGTGAAACAGAGTCCGTTGGGTGAATTTATCGCGGCGAATTATGGCAAAGACGTGTCGCGCAAAGCCTTTGATAACGCGGTGGCGAAAGCGTTTGGCAAACAGAATATTCAGGCGTTTACATTGATATGCAGCGGCAATCCCGCTTATCTCACCGAGATGCAAATCTCGCTCAATGCCGCCACCATTAACGCACCGCTTAACGCCGCGTCGTTTGCGCCCCAGCCTCATCCAGGCAACTGCGGCAAGCAATTTCGACTCGATGACGTCGGTTACTGGTAAGCGGGTTGCCAGCGGCAACCCGCGCAGGATTAACGTTTAATAAATTCCAGCAAATCCTGATTAATCTGCTGCTTGTGGGTAGTGCAGATACCGTGGGAGCCGCCTTCATACACTTTAAGCGTGGCGTCAGGCAGCATTTCTGCGGCCACTTTGCCGCAGGTTTCAAACGGGACAATCTGATCGTCATCACCATGAATGACGAGCGTCGGCACCGTCATTTTACGCAAGTCTTCCCGCAAATCCGTTTCTGAAAACGCTTTAATGCAGTCATAAAGCGCTTTAATAGATCCCTGCATTCCCTGGCGGACAAAGTTATTGCGCGTCTCTTCTGAGAGGTGCGCGCCGTCGCGGTTATAACCGTAAAATGCCATGGTGAGTTCTTTGAAAAACGCGGCGCGATCGTTAATCACGCCTTCACGAATCCCCTCAAACACCGATCCCGGTACGCCGTCAGGATTAAAATCAGTTTGGATCATAATCGGCGTCACCGCGCCGATTAACACCGCTTTCGCGACGCGCGACGTCCCGTGACGCCCGATATAGCGCGCCACTTCGCCACCGCCTGTGGAGTGTCCGACATGAATAGCGTCTTTGAGATCCAGATGTGCGGTCAGTTGCGCCAGATCGTCAGCATATTGATCCATATTATGCCCGTCCCAGGGCTGTGAAGAACGTCCGTGGCCGCGCCTGTCATGGGCGATTACCCGATAGCCTTGCTGGCCTAAATAGAGCATTTGATCCTCAAATGCGTCTGCCGTCAGCGGCCAGCCATGACTAAACACAACGGGCTGTCCCGATCCCCAGTCTTTAAAATACAAATAGCTGCCGTCGCGTAGCGTGATTTTATCAGTATGACTCATAAGCACTCCTCAGGATGGTGAATACCGGCCGGACAAACTTCTTAAGGATAGCTATCCCGGAACAAAACGAAGCCGCATCGGGGGCTTTTCTCATCCGCCGCTGCGCCAGGTTTGCTCTGGCAGTCTAGAATCAATACGTTGCACATTTACGTCACGACAACATTTTTATGCAGGTGTAATACGTGAAGAACGTTTCTTACAGATGTTTGATGTCGCTCTCAAAATCTCAATAAACTCGCGAGAGTTATTTACATCGCTACCGATGTTACCAGTATCATGTTACCGGTATCAGTGAGGAACACGGCGCTCATCCTGCCTTCTCCCTGAATTGAATGCAGAGGAAATTGATGATGACTGAAATGACATATGCATACGGCGCGGGAACGCTGCTGGGTATTGCCGCAGGAGCCGTTGCGCTACTGCTGGTGCTGATCATGCGCTTTCGGGTGCATGCCTTTTTAGCCCTGACGGTGGTGAGCATTGTGGTTGCGCTTATCACTAAAGTACCGTTCGACAAAATTGTTCCAACGCTGTTAACCGGCTTCGGTAGCACCCTTGCGGGCGTCGCCCTGCTGGTCGGTCTCGGCGCAATGATTGGCCGTATGCTGGAAATTTCCGGCGGCGCGAAAGTGCTGGCGGATACGCTGATTAACAAATTTGGCGCTCACCGCGCGCCGTTTGCGCTGGGTGTTGCCTCCTTGCTGTTCGGCTTCCCCATCTTCTTCGACGCCGGGCTTGTGGTGATGCTGCCGATTATTTTTAGCGTGGCAAAACAGTTTGGCGGCTCGACGCTTAAATATGCGCTGCCTGCGGCGGGCGCTTTTGCGGTCATGCACGCGCTGGTACCGCCGCATCCGGGCCCGGTTGCCGCAAGTGAGCTGCTTGGCGCGAACATTGGCCTGCTGGTGCTGCTGGGTCTTATCATCGCTATCCCGACCTGGTATGTGGGTGCTTATCTGTATGGCCTGTACGCCGGTAAAAAATTCGACGTTAAACTGCCTTCCTCGTTCCTTGGCAAAGTAGAAGTGGATCCAAACCATAAGCCGCCTTCATTCGGCATGGTTCTGACCATTCTGCTGCTGCCGCTGGTGCTGATTTTCCTTGATACCGGTCTTAACACCGCGAAAGTGCTGGGCTGGGTCAGTGGCGACAATAGTGTGGTGAACTTCCTGCGTATGCTCGGTAAAACGCCAGTCGCGCTGCTTATCACTGTCTTCTTCGCACTGGCTGTTTTCAGCAAGACCCATACCCGTCAACATCTGGAAAAAGTCTGTGAAGGCGCACTCGGCCCCATCTGCGGCATCATTCTGGTGACGGGCGCAGGCGGTATGTTCGGCGGCGTATTGCGTGCAAGCGGCATCGGTGATGCGCTGGCAGGCGTGTTGGCCGATACCGGTTTACCGATTATCGTGGCGGCATTTGTTATCTCAACCGCACTGCGTGTGGCGCAAGGTTCTGCGACCGTTGCGCTGACCACCACCGCTGCGCTGATTGCGCCGATGGTGCATGTCACGCCGGGCCTGAGCCAGTTCGATTTGTGCTTTATCGTCATCGCCATCGCAGGCGGTGCAACGGTGCTGTCCCACGTGAACGACTCCGGCTTCTGGCTGGTGGGTCGCTTCCTGGAAATGGATGAGAAAACCACGCTGAAAACCTGGACTGTAATGGAAACGCTGTTAGGTACCATCGCCTTCCTGCTGGCGCTGGTGGGCAGTTTGATCCTGTAAGCCACTCTTACGCATTTTTTAACTAAAAATGTGATTGCAAACAGGTGACGACGCAGCAAATCCCCGGGCGCTTATACTGGTAAGTAACCGGGGTGAGTGAAGAATGCCAACGCACCCGCAATTTAAAAGATGGCGGGCAAATATCACTTCAAACTCACGGCCCGGGTCAGTATCATCCCCTTAGTTAACCCTCATCGCTTTTGACGGTGAGGGTTTTTCTTTGGAAAAATTCGAGCCGCGCGATATGGCGCGCCAATGACATGGAGTAAACGATGTCCAGACCTGCCATTATTATTAATGAACTTGATGCTGAGCGCATCGACCGCCTGCTCGAGCAACCGGCCTTCGCCAGTTTGCCCGTGGCCGACGCGTTGAATGAAGAGTTGGATCGCGCTCAGATGTGTAGCGCCGAAGATATGCCAGCCGATGTTGTTACCATGAACAGCAAAGTACGCTTTCGCGATCTGGCAACCGGTGAAGACTATACCCGCACTCTGGTTTACCCATCCCAGATGCGCGACAGCGCTGAAGAATTATCGGTGATGGCGCCTGTAGGCGCGGCGCTGTTAGGTTTACGCGTTGGAAATACCATTCACTGGACGCTGCCAAACGGCAATGAAACGCACCTTGAGGTGCTGGAACTGTTGTATCAGCCGGAAGCGGCGGGCGAATACCTTCGCTAAAATGACAGAGGGCGCAAAGCGCCCTCTTTTTGTTTCTGACGCCATGCGTTATGGCATGAGCACGTCGTTCACAATCCCGACACTGGTCGCTTTTACTCGTGCCGATTCCGGGCTTTCCGCACCGGGTACCAGGATGATTTTGCGACAATCTTCCTGACGCTTCTCGAACACTTCGTAACCGCGCGCGGCATCTTCCAGCGGCAGATAATGGGTCACTATCTCTTCCGGGCGCAGTAACCCCTGCTCAATCAGCGGCAGCAGTTCCGGCAACCATGCGTGGACATGGGTTTGCCCCATACGGAACGAAATCCCCTTATCGAACGCATCGCCAAACATGAAAGCGTGAATAAAGCCGGCATAAACCCCCGGCACGCTGACAATCCCGCCACGACGCACCGCGGCAATACACTGACGCAAGGCTTTGCCGCTGCTGCCTTCGAGTTTAAGCGTGGTTAACACCGTCTCTGTCGTACTGCCTTTGGCCTCAAAGCCGATGGCGTCGATCGCGGCGTCAACACCGCGATTGCCCGCGGTTTGCTCAATGATAAGCGCCGCCGGATCGTCATCCTTATCGAAATTAATCGGGATCGCGCCGTAGCGCTGCTCGGCGAATGCCAGTCGATAGGGATGATGATCCACGATGAAAATTTGTTCCGCGCCGAGGTAGCGCGCGCAGGCCGCAGTCAACAAACCGACCGGCCCGGCACCGTAAATCGCCACGCTCGAGCCTTTTTTGACGTCGGCGTTTTTCACTGCCTGCCAGGCGGTAGGCAGAATATCTGAGAGGAACAGCGCCTTATCGTCTGAAAGCACCGGCGGCACTTTAAAGGGGCCAACGTTGCCTTTTGGTACGCGCACATATTCAGCCTGCCCGCCCGGCACGCCGCCGTACAGGTGGCTATAACCGAACAGCGCGGCCGGTGGCGGGATCTGTTTTTTATTCAGGGATGCGCCAGGACCGGAGTTGGTGTTTTCACAGGCGGAATATTGATGCAATTTGCAGAAAAAACAGTCCCCACAGGCGATAACAAAGGGGATGACAACCCTGTCGCCGCGCTGAATATCTTTTACACCGCCGCCGACTTCTACGACTTCACCCATAAATTCATGACCAAAGATATCGCCATGTTTCACCTGGGGGATTTTGCCGCGATATAAATGCAGATCGGAGCCACAAATGGCGGTGGCGGTTACGCGCAGGATAATGTCATCCGCTTGTTCAATAGAAGGATCGGGAACATTATCAACGCTAACGGAGTGCGCGCCATGGTATGTCAAAGCTCTCATGCTGACCTCCAGAAGGGGATATGAAAGTAGCGTCACAAAAATGACGCTTTAACCAAGGGTAGCAATCCCCAGGCCGTCACCCGGCTTCCCGCGCCTTTTCTGGGTATTTTAAGACCATTCCTGGAATGATTTAGCGCCTCCTGACGGCGGCGGTGCGCATCAAAACCCGTTGTCTGATTTGCCAGCCAGGTGCCATAATTTATGCGGATTTTGTGTTTAGATGACGTTGACTTCAGAACCCCAAGGAGGAGTGGTTATGTACAACACGATTATTATGCCGGTTGACGTATTTGAAATGGAACTGAGTGACAAAGCGGTGCGCCACGCCGAATTTCTGGCCCAGAGCGAGGGGATCATTCATTTGATGCATGTATTACCCCGGTCAGGAAATCTGACCATGCACCGCTTCGCCATGGATGTGCGCCGTTTTGAAGAGCATCTGTTTCAGGAAGCGCAAACCCGCCTCAATACCATGGCCGAGCATTTCACAATTTCCCCTGATCGCATCAAAACCCATGTTCGGTTCGGCAGCGTGCGTGACTGCGTAAATGCCCTGGCAGAAGAACTTAATGCCGATGTGGTGGTGATTGGTTCACGTAATCCCTCTATTACCACCCATCTGTTAGGCTCCAATGCCTCAAGCGTTATCCGCCACGCCCATATACCGGTGTTCGTTATTCGCTAACGCGTCGAGTGTCGATAAAAAAAGGCCACCTTTCGGTGGCCTTTGGTTTTGCAGGTTGCTTACTTTCTTTTTTTATGCGGTTTTGGTGCGAATCAGGTAATCGAACGCACTGAGTGAGGCCTTCGCGCCTTCACCGGTCGCGATGATAATTTGTTTATACGGCACGGTGGTGCAATCCCCTGCCGCGAACACGCCTTTCACGCTGGTTTCACATTTAGCGTCGATGATAATCTCACCCATGCGGTTGCGCTCAAGCGCGCCTTCCAGCCAGTTGGTGTTCGGCAGCAAACCAATCTGCACGAAAATCCCGGCAAGCGCCAGATGATGCACATCGCCGCTGATGCGATCGCGATATTCCAGACCTGTCAGCTTGGTGCCATCGCCTTTCACTTCGGTGGTCTGGGCATTCAGAATGATGTCGACATTTTTCAGGCTGCGCACTTTATCCTGCAGAACCTGGTCGGCTTTCATCTCAGGGGCGAATTCCAGCAGTGTCACATGCTCAACTATACCCGCCAAATCAATAGCCGCTTCCACACCGGAGTTACCGCCGCCGATCACCGCCACGCGTTTGCCTTTAAACAGCGGGCCGTCGCAGTGCGGGCAATAGGTCACGCCTTTAGTGCGATATTGATCTTCGCCCGGTACGTTCATATTGCGCCATTTCGCGCCGGTGGCAATGATAATGCTGCGTGCTTTCAATACAGCGCCAGAGGCAGTTTCAATCTGATGCAGGCCGCCTTCAACGGACGCAGGCGTCAGCCGGGTAGCGCTTTGGGTGTCAATCACGTCGACGTTGTAATCGTCGACATGCGCTTTCAGAGCACCCGCCAGTTTCTGGCCTTCGGTTTTCGGCACTGAAATGTAGTTTTCAATATCAACCGTATCCAGCACCTGGCCGCCGAAACGCTCGCCCATAAGCCCGGTACGGATGCCTTTACGAGCAGAGTAGACCGCTGCCGCCGCGCCCGCCGGGCCGGAGCCGACAATCAGCACGTCATAGGCGTCACGCTTATTCAGCGCATCTGCCGCACGTTTTTCCGCACCGCTGTCGACTTTAGCGACGATTTCCGCAAGGGTCATACGGCCCTGGCCAAACTCTTTACCATTAACGAATACGGCCGGAACGCCCATTACGCCGCGTTCAGTGATTTCGTTCTGAAACGCGCCGCCGTCTATCGCGGTGTGTTTGATACGCGGATTAAGCACCGCCATCAGGTTCAGCGCCTGCACCACGTCCGGGCAGTTATGGCAGGAGAGCGAATAGTAAGTTTCAAACTCAAAATCACCGTCCAGATCGCGGATCTGCTCAAGCAGTTCCTGCGCTTCTTTCGCCGGGTGACCGCCAGTCCATAACAGCGCCAGCACCAGCGAAGTAAATTCGTGGCCCAGCGGCGAACCTGCAAAACGCGGTCCCTGGGTTGAACCTGGGTTAGTAATCAGAAAAGAAGGTTTGCGCGCAGCGAGGCTGTTGTCTTCCCGGAAGGAGACTTTATCAGACAGCTCAGCAATTTCCGTCAGCAGCTGTTTGATTTCCAGGGATTTCGCGCTGTCATCAAGCGTAGCCACTAACTCAACAGGCTTTGTCAGTCGCTCAAGGTAGGCTTTGAGCTGGGTTTTCATTGTAGTGTCGAGCATGAGTAATCCTTATGACTGTAAACATCATCATGCAAGCTGCCTTTGCGGGGCTGCCTGAATGCAACTTGAATCATGGTGTTGGAAGAAACGGGAGCGGGAAAACCGCCCCCGGGAAAGCGTCATTCTCTGTGTATTTCGCTTGCCGGCAAGGCGACGACCTTCTTAATCTCGGGCCGCTTACACAAGTAAGCGACCGGGGCGCAGAGGCGAAGCCAACGCCGCTATATGGCGAAAGACAACGAGAATTTAGATTTTGCCAACCAGGTCGAGGGACGGAGCCAGAGTAGCTTCGCCTTCTTTCCATTTAGCCGGGCAAACTTCACCTGGGTGAGAGGCAACATACTGAGCCGCTTTGATTTTGCGCAGCAGGTCAGAAGCGTCGCGGCCGATGCCTTCAGCGGTAACTTCAATCGCCTGAATGATACCCTGCGGGTCAACGATAAAGGTGCCACGGTCAGCCAGGCCTTCGTCTTCACGCATGTTTTCGAAGTTACGGGTCAGGGCGCCAGTCGGGTCACCGATCATCGCGTATTTGATTTTCGCGATGGTTTCAGAGCTGCTGTGCCATGCTTTGTGCGTGAAGTGGGTATCGGTAGATACAGAGTAAACGTCTACGCCCAGCTTCTGCAGTTCTTCGTAATGGTCTGCAACGTCGCCCAGTTCAGTCGGGCAAACGAAGGTAAAGTCAGCCGGATAGAAGAAGAAGACGCTCCAGCGGCCTTCGGTATCTTTCTCGGTAACTTCTACGAATTCACCGTTTTTGAACGCCATGTTTTTGAAAGGTTTGATTTTGGTGTTAATCAAGGACATCTGTACTTCCTCCGTGTTTTCGTTGAGGTGTAAGTTAACGAATTAAACCCACCAGGGCCAATGCGTTTGCTTTATCAAATCAATAAGCGATAACTAACAACCATGCCTGGATGAGTGTAGACCGACTCAGCGAAAGCCTTTAAAACTCGCCCAATAAAAAAGCCACCCTATGGGTGGCCTCCTTATCTGACGCGCCCGAAGACACGTCAGCGCCAGTAAACTGGCAATGCGTTGCGCTTTACTTTACCTTAACAAAGGTCGTATCAGCACCTTGATTAGACCATTACGCGCTGTTTGCATCAATCCGCTCGACCGACCCTTCTACCGATGATTGCGATAGGTTTTATCAACCATTGACCCTTCAGGACAAGACATGACTAAACGCTTTCTTTTGCTGGCTCTGATGCCTTTTATGCTCCACGCCAACGAACTTCCGGCCCCGGTAAAAGCCCTTGAGAAGCAGGGCATCACGATTATTAAGTCGTTTCCCGGCCCGGACGGAATGACAGGCTACCTGGGTAAGTATCAGGAAATGGGCGTGACCATTTACGTCACTCCTGACGGCAAACATGCGATTTCCGGCTATATGTATGATGAGCAGGGCAACAACCTGAGCGAAAAACTGATTGCCCGCGAAATCTACGCCCCGGCTGGCCGCGAGTTGTGGAAACAAATGGAAAAAGCGCCCTGGATCCAGGATGGCCTTACGAGCGCGCCGCGCACGCTGTATGTGTTCGCCGATCCCTTCTGCCCGTATTGCCACAAATTCTGGGAGCAGTCGCGCCCCTGGGTCGAGTCTGGCAAAGTGCAGATCCGCACCCTTATGGTGGGGGTGATAAAACCTGAAAGTCGCCCCACGGCTGCCGCCATTTTAGCTGCTAAAGATCCCGCCAAAACCTGGCATGACTTTGAAAAGTCCGGGGGCAAAATGGCGCTGGGTGTTCCTTCGTCCATCCCGCCTGAGCAGGCAAAAACATTAAATATTAATCAGAAACTCATGGATGAACTGGGTGCTAATGCGACCCCGGCCATTTATTACATGAGCGACACGAATGAATTACAGCAAGTGGTGGGATTACCCGATGCGGAAAAACTTGCCGTTATGATGGGCGAACCGCCGAAGCAAAACTAAAAACATTTTATTAACTTATGTAAATGCAGTCATAAAAAAATGGCTGCTATTTTATTTGCCCCGTCTATTATTTATTTAATATTATAACTATTACCTATCAGGTGACGGGGTTAATGATGGCCAATCTACAAGATCTGAAAAAATTCGATCTTAATCTGTTGGTTATTTTCGAATGTGTTTATTTACATCGCAGCGTGAGTAAAGCCGCGGAAGCATTATTTCTTACGCCTTCGGCAATTAGTCAGTCAATTCAAAGACTTCGCAACCAACTTAACGACCCGCTTTTTTTACGCGAAGGAAAAGGGATTACGCCCACGACCGTTGCCGATAATTTACATATCTATCTTGAAGATAATCTAAAACAGCTCGAACAAACCATTCGGGTCGTGCAGGGCGCGCCGCAACGGAAAAACTTTATTATTTATTGCTCAACCTTTATGGGCTTTGAATTCCTCTCTCCGCTGGCGGAAAAGTTTTGTCGCCAGCAGGGTTATGAGCTTGTTCATTATGATATGTCCGTGACATCCAGCTCAGCAGAGGATTTGCTGACGTATCGCAAGGCCGATCTGATTATCGGTAATACACCCGTTGTTAATCACTCCGTTATTTGTACCCCGTTTATTCACGCCGCACCGGTGATGGTATGCAGTAAAGATCATCCCCGCATTGGCGATAGCGCGACGCTAAGCCAATTACAGCAGGAGAAGTTCACCAAGATTACCGGGCTTGAAGAAGGCATACGCCAGTACCATGTAAAATCAACCGAAGCGTTGCCCGAGCGGGATTTTATTTTTCAGAGCGACTCCCCCATCACGGTGATGTCGGCGATTGGGCAAAGTGAACTGCTAGGCGTTATTGGTGAAAAAGGGTATGAGCGTTTTAAAGATATTTTTAACCTTAAACGCGTTGCGATCCCGGTCGAGCTGCCTTTGCTGGAATTTTATCTGATGTATAACCGTTTTGCGCTGCAAGGCAGCGCATTCAAATTGTTGCTGGAGAATATCAACCAGCGGCTCGCCGCTGTCATATAACACGACAGGTTAAAGCGCAACCAGGCGCGCGGCAGCCGCATCAAGCGTCGCATCCTGTTTGGCAAAACAGAGCCGGATGAGGGTATGCGGAAACGGGGCGGCGCAAAAAACCGAAAGCGGGATAGCCGCGACGCCAACCTCTTTGGTCAGCCACTGGCAAAAACTCACGTCATCCTGTTCGCTAATGGCGCGATAATCCGCGAGTAAAAAATAGGTTCCTTCGCACGGCAGTAAGGTAAAGCGGCTTGCGGCGAGCGCGTTTACAAAGCGGTCGCGTTTGGCGCGATAAAACGCCGGCAGCGTCTGGTAGTGGGCGGGGTCTTCACGCAGCATATCCGCTAATGCCAGTTGCGTTGGCGTGTTGACTGAAAACGTCAAATATTGATGCACTTTGCGGATCTCGGCGCTAATGGGCGCAGGCGCCACGCTGTACCCCACCTTCCAGCCAGTCATATGCAACGTTTTGCCAAACGACGATACCGCCACCGCCCGCTCGCGCAGTTGCGGATGGGCCAGCACGCTGGCGTGCCCTTCGGCGGCAAAACAAATGTGCTCATAAACCTCATCGCTGATGACGTAAATTTCACGCTCCGCAATCGCCTGCCACAGCGCTTCAAAATCGCTTTTCCGCCAGGTGGTCGCCGTAGGATTATGCGGTGTATTAAGGATAACCAACCGGGTACGAGGCGACAGCGCCTGGGCAAACTGGTGCCAGTCGACCTGAAAATGCGGCGGCGACAGCGCCAGACGTTTGGCTATGCCCCCGCTTAAGGTCACGGCGGGCACATAGCTGTCATAGCTTGGGTCGAAACAGATAACTTCATCACCGGGACGCACCAGCGCGGTAATGGCGGCATAAAGCGCTTCGGTGGCGCCCGCCGTGATGGTGATATCGCGTTCCGCATCCGGGCGATGACCATACAGAGCCGCGGTCTTATCGGCAATCGCCTCACGTAACGGCTGCGCGCCGATCATCGGGGCATACTGATTCGCGCCCGCCGCGACATGAAACGCCAGACGCTCCTGCAAAAAGCGCGGCCCGTCGAAATCCGGGAATCCCTGGGAGAGGTTAATGGCCTGATACTGCTGGGCCAGCGCGCTCATTTGGGTAAAAATTGTCGTGCCCAGTGAAGGAAGTTTACTCTCAGGAATCAAGGGGTTATTTATCATCATGCCGTACCCTGCGCAAAAACATGCTATCACTATAGCACAGCGCTCTGATGCGGCAATCAAGACGTTCAGACGGCTAAATGAAATGTTATGTGTTGACGGCTTCGCCCATTATCATCACGCTTAACCGACTGGTACAGCTTCGGCGTCCATCGGCGTCATAGATGATGATTTCCCAGCACTGGCTTTGGCGACCCGGATGAATAGCCCGACACACCCCGCGCACTTTGCCTTCAAATACCGGTCGGTGATGCGTAGCGTTAAGCTCAGTGCCCACGACGCTCTGGCCGGTTTTAGTGGTGAGATACCCCGCCATGGAACCCAGGGTTTCCGCAAGGGTTGCCGAGGCGCCGCCATGCAGCAGGCCAAACGGCTGGCGCGTACGGCTGTCCACTGGCATCTCTGCTACCAGCGAATCCACGCCTATCTCCGTAAATACAATGCCCAAATGGGACACCAGCGTGCCCTCACCCATCGCGTTTAATTCTTCCAGGGAAATCTCTCGTTTCCAGATCATCTATGCCCCCAGCGTTGAACCGCCATCAATCACAATATCCTGCAAAGTGATATGACTGGCCTGATCGGACGCAAGAAAGAGAATGGTGTTCGCAATCTCATAAGGTTTAGCAATTTTTCCAAGCGGAATACCAAGTTTAAACTGTTCGGCAAAACCCGCGATGCGGCGCTGTTCGGCGTCCTCTGTTACCCACAGGGTGCGCTGCATATCGGTGTCGGTAGAGCCTGGTGACACCAGATTCACCCGTACGCCAAACGGCGCAAGCTCGAGCCCCACAGTCAGCGTCAGGCTTTTCAGCGCGGCTTTCGACGCGCCGTAGGCGGACATGCCCATACGCGGCGTATGGGCCGCGTCGGATGCCACCGTCACGATAGCCCCGCTCTGTTGCGCGCGAAATAAAGGCATTACGTGTTGGTAAACATTAAATGCGCCGCCCACGTTGACGGCGAATGTCTGCTGCCAGTCGGCTTGCGAAAGTTCATCCGTCGCCCCCATGCGTAAAATTCCCGCCGCGTTGACCAGCACGTCGAGGCGCGACCGGGCGGTAAGCGTCGCGCATACCGCTGCCACCTGACCGGCATCGGCAATATCCACGCGTTCAGTGGCAAAGGGATACGCGCCGTCAAACGTCAGATCAAGCCCCGTCACCGTCGCGCCCTGCTGATGAAACGCCAGCGCCGTGGCATAACCGATGCCTTTTCCGGCCCCGGTCACCCAAACGTTTTTTCCGTCGAACAAGCCCGCCATTAGCAAACGTCCCGGCTGAGCAGCGCCCACCACGCGTCAATGGTCGGTTTTTTGGCGAGCATAACGAAATCAATGTCCGGGTACACCTGCCGCCAGCGCGACGCCAGCGCCATCATCCGCACCGAATCCAGTCCATAATCGATGAGGTTTTCATCATCTTCCGGTTCGTCGGCGTCATCGAGCAACGGCTGCACGACTGCGCGCAGTTGTGCTTTGGTCTGCGGCGTTGGCAGTAAATCTGCCGTCATCACCACGCGTCCGGCGCGACCCGCCACATATTTCAGCGCCATCACATGCTCTTCCCGGCTGAAATCCGCCAGCGCGTCCGCCACCATAAAGGGCTTTATATCGCGCATAAAGGCGTCGGTTGCGGTGGTCATGCAGCCAATGTGAGCGTAAACGCCGCAAATCAGTAACTGATCGCGGCCTGATGTTTTTAACGCCTGCTCCAGGGGCGAGCGATGAAAGGCGCTGTAGCGCCATTTCACCAGCACCGTGTCGTCCTGCTCGGGCGTCAGTTGCGCCACTACCTTCTGCTGTTGGGGATGATGGTTAAGCCCCGGACCCCACATATCGTTTAACAATGCGCGGTCTTCCGGGCTCTGATCCTGGGGCTGCGCGGTGTAATAAACCGGAATGCCCTGCTGTTTACAGTAGCGACGCAGCGCGACGATATTGGCGATAACCTGCGCCATCATCGGGCAATTTTCTCCCCAGAAATTGACGAAATAATCCTGCATATCGTGGATCAGCAGCGCCGCACGCGCTGGCTCAAAGGCCCACTGCACTTTATTGTCAGGAATATCTGCCGCGCCCGGCAGGTTATATGCGTGAAGTTTAGGGATCGCCACTTTCGTATTCTCCTTCAGGATGCCGACTGGCGCTCGGCCAGCCGTTGACGCAACTGTTTTTTATCGACTTTACCTACCGGTGTAAGCGGCAGTTCGCTCACGCGCTCTACCCGGTCCGGCAATTTGAAATCCGCCACGCCGAGTTCGCGCAGATAACGGCGGATCTCCACCGCTTTTATCGCCCGACGGGTTACCAGAAACGCACAGCTTTTCTCGCCCATCAGACTGTCTTCCATGGAGACCAGCGCCGCCTGCACAATCGCCTCATGGCGCAGCAGCAGGTTTTCTATCTCTTCGGCCGCTATCTTTTCTCCACCCCGGTTTATCTGATCTTTTTCGCGGCCCTGCACCGTGATGTAGCCCTCTTCATCCATGGAAATCAGATCGCCCGAGCAGTAAAACCCATTGGCATCGAAAGCCTCTGCGTTATGCTCGGGGCTTTGGTAATAGCCGCGAAAGGTATAAGGACCGCGGGTCATCAGCCGCCCTACGCGCCCTGCGGGGAGCGGATTGCCGTTTTCATCCGCCACCCAGACTTCGTCGTCCGGGCACATCGGACGCCCCTGGGTGTGGAAAATGCGCGCGTCGCTGTCGTCCAGGCGCGTGTAATTCACCAGCCCTTCCGCCATACCAAACACCTGCTGCAACTGGCAGCCCATCTCGGCAGGAATACGTGCTGCCAGCGAATTCGATAAGCGCGCGCCGCCGACCTGCAACAGCCGAAGCGACGCCAGTTGCGCTTTATCTTCTCCGTCGCGTAATGCCTGTAACCACAGGCTGACCGCCGGCGGCACCAGTGCGGTGACGTTAATCTGATGAGCTGCGATAAGCCCAAAGCAGTGACTGGCGCTGGGATCCTGTGCCAGCACCACGGTGCCGCCTGCCAGAAACACGCCCAGCGCCCCTGGCGAACTCATCGGATAGTTGTGCGCCGCAGGCAGCGCGCATAAATAGCGGGTAGCCGCATCAAACCGGCAAATCTCATTACTGCGCCGAATGCTGTAGTAGTAATCATTGTGCGTGCGCGGGATCAGTTTTGGCGTACCGGTACTGCCGCCTGAAAGCTGAAAGAAAGCCACTTCATCCGCCGGGGTCGGCGTGGCGATAAACGCCTGCGCCGGTTCATCGATTAACCGCGCAAGGCAGTGCTCCCCACCATCGCGGTTTAGCAACAGATGACGTAGCGAAGGCGCAACCTCGCGCAACTGCGCCAGATACTCATCATTTGCGAAAAGCCCATGGGCACGGTCGGCAATAAAGACGGCCGGTTTGATCTGACGGGCATAGGCCTCAAGCTCGGTGCGCTGATGGCTAAACAACGCATTCACCGGGGCAACACCGATTTTCAGCAGCGCAAAGAAGACGATGTAAAACTCCGCCACGTTGCCCAATTGCACCAGTGCGGTTTCGCCACGGCGCAGGCCGCGCCGTGAAAGCGCCGCCGCCAGTCGGTTGGCGGCAAGTTCAAGTTCGCGGTACGTCAACGTGCGCTCGCCATCAATTAACGCCACACTGTCGTTTTGCGCGTGCTGCTGCAAAATCTCACTCAGTGGCGCATCAAGCCAGTAGCCCTTTTCACGATAGCGGGCAGCAAAATCATCCGGCCAGCGGGTATAAGGAATAATCATCACAGGCTCCTGTCGTTAAGGCCAAATACGTTGAGCATGGTGGAAAGCTTGACGCCCGTTTCATGCCATTCCGACTCCGGCACCGAGGCCGGGACAATGCCCGCGCCCGCAAAACAGCGGATTTGCTTGTCGTGAACCCGCGCGCAGCGAATTGCTACCACCCATTCACCGTTGCCCTGATCGTCACACCAGCCAACGATCCCGCCGAACAGTTCGCGATCAAACGGTTCAAGCTCGGCGATAATCTGCCGGGCAACGGTATGCGGAAAGCCGCTTAACGCCGGCGTAGGGTGCAGTAAGCAGGCAAGCGCCAGCGCGTTTTCATGCTCAGAGCAGGTATCGCCGGTGATAGCCGTCGCCAGGTGCCACAGCGTCGGGGTCGTTATCAGTTCTGGAATGTCGGGGACGCGTAGCTGCTGGCTGCGCATAGCGAGGATCTGGCGCATCGCCTGCGTTACCAGTTGGTGTTCATGACGATCTTTTGAAGAATTCAGTAAACGCTCGCCGATGAGTTTATCTTCGGTGGCGTTCGGGTGACGACGCGCCGAACCTGCCAGCGGCTGCGAATAAAACTGGCGGTTCGTTTTACGCAGCAACAGTTCAGGGCTGGCGCCGAGTAATGCCCCGCCATCCGCCAGCGGAACGTGGAAGTTGTAACTTCCGGGATTAAGCGCCACCAGCCGGTTAAGCAGCTGCGTGCTATCAAGCGCGTTTGCCGTGGAGATATCAATCAGGCGCGACAGCACCACCTTACTCACCGCAGGCGTCGCGGTCAGCGCTGCGGCGCGCGCCACCATGTCCAGGAACTCCGGTTTCTCAGGAAGTGCTTGCTCCGCGATAAGCTGTAACGAGGGCGGCGTTGCGGTGCGAGCGGTGGCAAGCATGGCGCGATGTGAAAAAGGCTGATAGTCACGCGGTACAAACAGCGCTGAAGGTTGACGGGTATCGAACGGGATGGCGCCGACGACTATCGGGCGCGAACAACCACGTTCACGGGCTGTCGCAAACGTATCACGCAGATGTTGTTGAAACACGCCATGGATGTCTTCGCCATCGGCGGCCGGTGTGGTAAGCCTCGCCACGCAGCCGGATGTCACCAGATTGCGATGCGGCGACATAAAGAAAAAGCTGTCAGGTGAAAGGGTGACAGCGTGCTGTTGGGTTTCCTCAGCCAAAGACGCTTCCATACGCTCCTCCATAAAATGATAAGGTGATTAATAATTATTATCATTTGCATTTGGATGCGTAACCTAAGGTGAAAGCGCGATGTTGTCAATGGAACGCGAACAAATTCACGGGCTGCGAGCGGTAAATATGATGATCAGCGCTTGCAACCCACCCCGTCAATGTTGAAAATGAGACGCATTACTAACCCTACTTCAGGACGCTGCGCCGTGAAATCACGCTTCACCTTTGGGCTGCTACTCTCCCTTATCGTTTTCGGATTTTCTTCATTGAGCCAGGCCGCCGACTGGCCGCGCCAGATTCAGGACAGCCGGGGCACGCATACGCTGGAAAAACCGCCGCAACGCATTGTGTCCACCAGCGTGACGCTAACGGGTTCGCTGCTGGCCATCGACGCGCCAGTGGTGGCCAGCGGCGCAACCTCGCCTGGCAACCGGGTCGCGGATTCACAGGGTTTTCTTAAGCAATGGGGCGATGTGGCGAAACAGCGCCAGGTGCAAAGGCTGTATATCGGCGAAGCTAACGCCGAAGCCGTCGCCGCGCAGATGCCGGATTTGATTTTGATTAGCGCCACCGGCGGCGATTCGGCCATTACGCTTTACGATCAACTCTCCGCCATCGCGCCGACGCTGATTATTAATTACGACGATAAAAGCTGGCAGCAGTTGTTAACGCAACTGGGCGAGATTACCGGTCATGAAAAACAGGCCGCGGAGCGCATTGCGCATTTTGATAACCAGCTTGCGCTCGCAAAAGCGAAAATCGCGCTGCCGCCGCAACCGGTAACGGCCCTGGTCTATAACCCGGCGGCGCACGGGGCGAATATCTGGACGCCAGCGTCAGCGCAGGGGAAATTGCTGGCAGAACTCGGGTTCACCCAGGCCGCGTTACCTGCCAATCTGCAAACCAGCCAGACCCAGGGCAAACGCCGCGACATCATCCAGGTCGGCGGTGAAAATCTGGCGGCGGGGCTTAATGGCGAGACGCTGTTTTTGTTCGCCGGGGACGAACAGGACGCCGCAATGCTCGCAGAAAATCCGCTGTTAAAACATCTGCCCGCGGTACAACAACAGCGCGTTTATCCGCTTGGCACGGAAACATTCCGACTTGATTATTACAGCGCCAGCCAACTGCTAACCCGGCTGACGCAACTGTTTACACCTTCATCATGACGCCGTCTGCGCCGCGGGTTGACGAAAGCGGCGCAACTCACTGAGCAGCAGCGCCAGCAGTACGCCCATCACCGCAAGCCCCACGCCGCTTACGCTTGTTGAAGCAGCCGGGGTGAGCAACGTGCCCATCGCCCCTAACAGCGCGGCGCCAATGGCATCCCCCGTCACATTCTGCGCCGTCCATAAGCCGTTGATGCGCCCAAGCATGTCGTCCGGCGTCTGGGTTTGAATCAGCGTGTACTGCAACAGCGAGCTTATGGCGCTGAGATAACCAAAAAGCGCAAGACATACCGCGCCTGCGGCCCAGAACGGCATAATGCCCACCCCGCCTATGGCGATAAACGCAGCGATGGTTGAGAGCAACATAACCCGGCCAGGCATCGTGGTATGGGCGATACGCCCGCTGGTAAGCGCCCCCAGCGCCGCACCGAGCGGGACGGCGGCAAACAAAAAACCAATCTGGCTTGCCGACATCTGCCAGTGATTCGCAAGCGACGGATACAGTACCCGCACCGCGCTTGCCATAGTTAAAAGCGCCCCCACCAGCGCCACGCCGCCTATCAGTGGATTCGCCAACAAGAACCGAAACGCCCCAAGCAGCGCGCGTAACGGGTGTTCACGCTGCATCTGCGGCGCGGGCATCCGCGGCAGGCTCAACAACGGAATAAGCGTGATAAACGTCCCCAACGCCGCCAGACCGAAATTCCACGCCACGCCCCCGCTTGCCAGCAGTAATCCCCCGCACATAGGGGCGATGACCGAGCCGAGGCGCACCGTCAGCATCGTGATAGCACCGGCCTGCATCACATTTTCCCGCCCCACCAGTCCCGGCGTCGCGGCAAGCAACGCGGTGACGCCAAGCGCCCCGAAAAAGCCGTCCCACAACCCCAGCAAATAAATTGCCGTTAAAGACGGTTCCAGCAACAGCGCATTGATAAACAGCCCAATAAACCCCAGGCCGCAAGTGGAGCGGGCCAACAGGATCAGCCGTTTACGTTCGTGGCGATCCGCAAGCACCCCGCCCGCAATCAGTCCGATAAACATCGCGCTGCCGGTTAGCGTGACCGCAAGGCCCACCAACCATGGCGAACCCGTCATCGTTTGAATTTGCACCGGCACGGCCACGCCCAGAAGCCCCAGAGAAACAATGGAAATAAAGCGGGCAAGGAAAACCGCCCGAAACGCGGCATTGGTTTTGAGCAAAGAAAGGTTAAGCAGGAGCGAATGTTGGTTCATTACATGGCCTTAGCGCGGAATTTTTTTCTTATCGAATTACGTAGACGTCATGCTAACATAGCCTAATAAGAGTGATAATAACTATCATTACCAATTGTGGACGTTCAGAGATGTCGCTTTTTCGGTTACCCGGGCGCACGGCTGCGCTGGTGGGGCTGTTCATATTGTTGCTGCTGATGATGGCATTAAGCCTGGCCATTGGCGCGAAACCCGTCGCACTCTCAGTGGTGCTGGACGCGTTAACCGGCCAGTGCCAGAGCCCCGATTGCACCATCATCCGCGATGTTCGCGTACCACGCACACTTGCAGGATTACTGGCGGGCGGCGCGCTGGGCGTATCCGGCGCGCTGATGCAAACGCTTAGCCGCAATCCCCTGGCAGACCCGGGCCTTTTAGGCGTCAATGCGGGCGCAAGTTTTGCCATCGTGGTGGGTACTGCGCTGTCAGGCGCAACCTCGCCGATGCTGTTATTGACCCTCGCTTTTGGCGGCGCAATGGCGGCATCCCTGGTGGTTGCCTTTACCGGCAGCGCGGGCGGCGGGCAGCTCAGTCCGGTACGCCTGACACTTGCGGGTGTTGCGCTTGCTGCCGTGCTGGAAGGGCTTTCCAGCGGGATTTCGCTGCTTAATCCGGTGGTTTATGACCAGTTGCGCTTCTGGCAGTCCGGCTCGCTGGATATCCGCACGCTCTCAACCCTTAACGTCGTTCTGCTCCCGGTACTGGCGGGTCTTGCTATCGCGCTGTTGCTGGCGCGCTCGTTAAACAGTCTTAGTATGGGCAGTGATACCGCCACCGCGCTTGGCAGCCGCGTCGCCCGTACGCAAATTTTTGGCCTGGTGGCCATTACCTTACTGTGCGGCAGTGCGACGGCGCTGGTCGGTCCGATTGCTTTTATCGGCCTGATGATGCCGCATCTCTCTCGCTGGCTGGTGGGCCAGGATCACCGTTGGACCCTCCCCGCCACGCTGCTGGCAACGCCGCTTTTATTGCTGTTTGCCGATATCATTGGCCGCCTGATTGTGCCAGGCGAGCTGCGCGTGTCGGTCGTGAGCGCGTTTATCGGCGCGCCGGTGTTGATTTATCTGGTTCGCCGCAGGCGTAATGGAGTGACGCTGTGAGCCTTTCTCCTCGTCTGTTATGGGTACTGGCGCTGTTTGGTCTGGTGGCGGCCTGTATGTCTGTCTGGAGTTTATCAAGCGGCGCGCTGCCCCTTAGCGCCTCGCAAGTACTTCACGCCTTACTGGGCGAAGGCCCGCGCGCCGTCTCGCTGGTCGTCGTGGAGTGGCGCCTGCCGCGGGTAGTCCTGGCGCTGATAATAGGCGCAGCGCTTGGCGTGAGCGGCGCGATTTTTCAGTCGCTGATGCGAAATCCGCTGGGGAGCCCGGATGTGATGGGCTTTAACATGGGCGCCTGGAGTGGCGTCCTGATTGCCATGGTGCTGTTCAGCCAGAATTTAGCGGCTATCACCCTTGCCGCCATTGGCGGCGGCATCGTGACATCGTTGCTGGTGTGGGCGCTCGCCTGGCGCAACGGCATCGACACTTTCCGGCTGATTATTATCGGTATTGGAATGCGCGCTATGCTGGTGGCGTTTAACACCTGGCTGCTGTTACAGGCCTCATTAGAAACGGCGCTTTCCGCCGAAATGTGGAATGCCGGTTCGCTAAACGGCCTCACCTGGGCGAAAACTATCCCGGCGGTGCCGCTTATCCTCTTTGCGCTGTGTATGGCGGCGGCGCTGGTGCGCCGGATGCGGCTACTTGAAATGGGCGACGACAGCGCCTGTGCGTTAGGGGTTGCGGTTGAGCGTTCACGACTGTTGCTGATGCTCACCGCCGTCACGCTAACCGCTGCTGCCACCGCCCTTGCCGGACCCATTTCTTTTATTGCGCTGGTTGCGCCGCATATCGCGCGGCGTTTAAGCCGCACCTCGCGCTACGGCCTGCTGCAATCAGCGCTGTGCGGCGCGACGTTACTGCTCGCCGCTGATTTGTGCGCCCAGCGGTTGTTTACCCCATACCAACTTCCGGTGGGCGTGGTGACCGTCAGTATCGGCGGCATTTACCTCATCGCCCTGTTGATTCAGGAGTCCCGCAAGAGATGACCGCTTCACGTCTGCATGGCGCAACGCTTACGCTTGGCTATGGCAAAAAAATCATTGCTGAGTCGCTTAATGTCTCGATTCCAAACGGAAAATTCACCGCCATTATTGGCCCAAATGGCTGCGGCAAATCCACGCTGCTGCGCACGTTAAGCCGCCTGATGAAACCGATAAACGGCCAGGTTTGGCTCGACGGCGAACACATTGAGCGTTTCGCCACCAAAGAAGTGGCGCGCCGGATTGGTTTACTGCCGCAGAACGCCAGCGCCCCTGGCGATATTTCCGTGCGAGAACTGGTGTGTCGTGGGCGTTACCCGCATCAACCGCTGTTTACCCGCTGGCGCGATGAGGATGAACAAGCAGTGAGCCGGGCCATGAAAGCGACCGGTATTGAGGCGCTCGCAAGCCAGAGCGTGGATACGCTCTCCGGCGGACAGCGTCAGCGCGCCTGGATTGCCATGGTCCTGGCCCAGGAGACCTCTATTTTGCTGCTCGATGAGCCCACCACCTGGCTTGATATCAGCCATCAAATCGATTTACTGGAGTTGTTGAGCGCGCTTAATAAAGAGCAGGGCTTCACAATGGCGGCGGTGCTCCACGATCTTAATCAGGCCTGCCGCTATGCGAATCATATTATCGCGTTACGTGAAGGCAAGATTATTGCCGAAGGCGACCCGCGGGAGATAGTGACCGCCGAGTTGATTGAGCGCATCTACGGGATGCGCTGCGTGATAATAGAGGACCCGGTGGCGGGCACGCCGCTGGTGGTCCCGCTCGGCAGGCGATCTTAGCGCGATGCGATAGTAGGTAGAGTTACGTTCGGAACTGTGGAAGGGTTACGTTCGCCAGGTGGCCGTGCCTCAATGCGGCACTGGTGCCCGCGAACGTGCAAAGGGGGGTATCGCTCCCCCCCTTTGCAATCCCCGCTCCCGGCCAACAACCTCGCCGCTGCGCGGTGCCCTCGCCTCCATTTCCTCGCTTCAGGTCTGCCGGGATACGGCATCCT
>NZ_JAALBX010000017.1 GCF_011077955.1 Citrobacter freundii | reverse complement strand
GATAGGCCGGGTGTGTAAGCGCAGCGATGCGTTGAGCTAACCGGTACTAATGAGCCGTGAGGCTTAACCTTACAACACCAGAGTGGTTTTGGTGTTGTGATTTGAGAGAAGATTTTCAGCCTGACCGGATAAACATCTGTGGCGCTGCGCGAGCACGCGGCAGGTGGAACAGAATTTGCCTGGCGGCAAGAGCGCGGTGGTCCCACCTGACCCCATGCCGAACTCAGAAGTGAAACGCCGTAGCGCCGATGGTAGTGTGGGGTCTCCCCATGCGAGAGTAGGGAACTGCCAGGCATCAAATTGAAGTAACTGTGCGGATCTCCTGGGCAGTTCACTACTCGAAAGAGAGTAGGACAAAAGCGAATGCTTTTGAACGTTGCGCAGCAACGGCCCGGAGGGTGGATCACAAAGTGATCCATCAACTGCCAGGCATCAAATTAAGCAGTAAACCGGGGCAACAAACCGGTGGTTGTAGAAAAATTCGGTGGAGCGGTAGTTCAGTCGGTTAGAATACCTGCCTGTCACGCAGGGGGTCGCGGGTTCGAGTCCCGTCCGTTCCGCCACCCTATTTAGGGGCGTAGTTCAATTGGTAGAGCACCGGTCTCCAAAACCGGGTGTTGGGGGTTCGAGTCCCTCCGCCCCTGCCAGAAATAATCCTTAGCTTCGGCTAAGGATTTTTTTTTGCTTTTCGTTTACCCCTCTAACTCCATTCTTTTTTATTTTCACCCTATTACGCGACAAGCGGCGTCTTAAGTAACTCTTTAATCCATTGTTGTTTATCACTGTTTTGCAGCCAAATGGCATAGAGCGGCCGAGAAAGCGTGGTGGAATCAGTGACCATGAAAAGATCGGCTTTCTGCTCAGCCCAGACTGTAGGCAACCAGGTGCAACCATTAAGCTGTGGAAGAATTTTCCTGATGATTTCTGCAGAACTTGTTGTCAGAAAAGGAATATCGTCCTGAGCGATAAGGCCAGACTCATGTTGCTGAAAATCAGGGCCCCAATCGAGCCGTAAATAACTCAACTCAGATTTACTTTTATCCGGTGTCGAAGCAAAAAGCGCTAAGGTGAAATGCCCCAGCAACTGGCTGGAAAATTCATCCATCTTGGGCGCTTCTGTGGTGATAAGCAGATCCAACTGGCGTTCATGCAATTGTTTAACCAGCGACTGACGCTGTGCTATTCGGGCCTCGAACTGGAGGTTGCTATAAGTTCCATATAAGCTGCCAAGCCAGGTTGTCAGCATACACTCCCATAACGATGCGCTGGCACCAATGGAGAGTTCATTATGTCGGGTGGTGTGCGCGACATCTTTTTTTGCCGCCTGCCAGGTACTCATAAGATTTTCAGCATAGGGCAGTAATTTCTCACCTGCTGCTGTCAGCCTGATGTTATTACGATGGCGCGTAAAAAGATTAACCCCTAACTGGTTCTCTAACTGACGGATTCGAAAGCTCACTGCTGATTGCGTCAGGTAAAGTGCTTCTGCAGCGCGACCAAAATGCCGGGTTCTGCTGACTTCAAGGAAGGTTTTTAGTAAGTCAGTATCCACATCTCTCTCCGCAAATTTTTTTCTCGTGATGATTTAAATGTTTTGTTTGACGCTCTGTCAAGCGTAACTAATACTCCGCGCCATAAATAGCTCGGCCAAGAGAATTAGGAGCGTGTAGGATGGCGGAAAGCTTTACGACGACTAATCGATTTTTCGACAATAAATATTATCCGCGCGGGTTCTCTCGCCATGGTGATTTCACGATCAAAGAAGCACAGTTACTGGAACGTTGTGGCTATGCGTTCAATGAGCTGGATTTAGGTAAGCGCGAACCTTCCACTGATGAAGAAAAGCAGTTTGTATCGGTGTGTCGTGGTGAGCGTGAGCCGGCAACTGAAGCTGAGCGTGTGTGGATTAAGTATATGGCGCGTATCAAACGTCCAAAACGTTTCCATACTCTGTCTGGCGGCAAGCCGCAGATGGAAGGCATAGAAGACTACACCGAGAGCGATGATTAAAAAAAAGGGGCGATAAGCCCCTTTTTTATGCCAGCATTTTTTGCAGATGAACCAGCATCCTGTCGATGGCGCGATAGGATAGCGCCTCAAGGATATGGGGGCGCGTTATACGGTCTGACCCCGCCATGTCCGCAATTGTTCTTGCAACACGTAATAATCTAAACCAGGCGCGAGTCGATAAGCCAAGCGCTACCAGCGTTTCTTCCATCCATAAAGCATCTTCATTTTCAAGTTCACAAAAAGCCTTGATGTCATGGTTATCCAGCATGGCATTCAATTTCCCCTGCCGTTCAAATTGCCTGTTTTGCACCTGCTGAACCCTGGCGCGTATAAGCGTACTACTTTCGCTCTCGGCATTTCGCTGGCTTAACATGCCGGGAGGGGGAAGCGGGATTTCAAGTGAAATATCGAACCTGTCCAGGAACGGGCCGGAGAGCCGTCCCAGATAACGCAGTGTTTGCTCCGGGCTGCAGCGATTATGCTTTCCCTGGTAATGCCCTGTTGGGCTGGGATTCATAGCGGCAATCAATTGAAACCGTGCCGGATAGCTCACTTTTGCACGCGTTCTGGATATATGGATTGTGCCGGACTCTATAGGCTCCCGGAGTGCATCCAGCACACGTCGTTCAAATTCCGGAAGTTCGTCCAGGAAAAGTACCCCATTGTGCGCCAATGAAATTTCGCCAGGTGCGGGGATCGCACCGCCGCCTACCATTGCAGATAAGGATGCGCTGTGATGAGGCGCCCGGAACGGACGCTGACGCCATTGTTGATGAAGCATGTGCGGATTGACCAGGCTTTGTATGGCAGCGCTTTCCAGCGCCTCCTGATCGCTTAATATTGGCAACAGACCGTTAAGTCGACTGGCGAGCATCGTTTTACCCGTGCCCGGTGGCCCGATAAACAATAGGTTATGGCCGCCCGAAGCGGTTATCTCCAGCGCGCGCTTCCCCTGTTGTTGACCCACAACTTCGTTGAGATCGCCGGTCAGCACGGGTGAGAGTGGTTGTTCAACGCAGGGGGAATCCAGCTCCCCTTTGCCTTCAAGAAAGGCGCAAACGTGCTGAAGGTGCGGAGCGATTAAACATCCTTGCTCCTGTATCAGGCCTACTTCCCGCGAATTATCCTGTGAGACAATAATCTTCCTGTCTGCGCGCAATGCTTCCATCGCTGCGCATATTGCGCCGGGAACACCTCTGAGAGCACCTGTAAGCGCCAGTTCACCCACAAACTCATAATCACGTAGATTCGTGGCATTAAGCTGCTCAGACGCCGCCAGGAGCGCAATAGCGATAGGTAAATCGTATCGTCCCCCCTCTTTCGGTAAATCAGCAGGGGCAAGATTGATAGTGATTTTACGGGCCGGGAAGGTGTAGCCGCTGTTGATCAGGGCGCTTCGCACCCGATCGCGGGCTTCTTTGACGGTTGTTTCGGGTAGCCCAACGATAGTCAGCCCCGGCAGCCCCTGGCTGATATGTACTTCAACCGTAACCAGTGGGGCGCTGACGCCTAATGCTGCGCGTGTATAGATAACCGATAGTGACATAACTCCTCCAGTGCGAAGAGTGTGCCCTTTGAATCCCCTCAGTAACATTGCGGGATAACGAATTTACGTGCGCGCTTCCAGGGGAAGTAATAAGAATTTCATTTTTGACAGGCAGACTGGAACCACACTCGTAAAAGCGTCTCGAGTTCAAAATCAGCAAGGAAAACGTTTTTCCTGAAAAAAATTCACTTACCATTTACTTTATAAAAAACAGTGAGTTTTTGGATTTATGGCAACTTGCATGAACCGATAACTGTAAAAATTTGTTGTATGTTGAGCCTGCTCTATGGTACCCCTTTAGGTATTCCTTCGATTACGATGTAAGAAATAGCCAAAATGACAGCCCTTCTACGAGTGATTAGCCTGGTCGTGATTAGCGTGGTGGTGATTATTATCCCACCGTGCGGGGCTGCACTTGGAGAAAGAAAGGCTTAAAAATCAAGCCTGAATCAACGAGAACCCCCGCACCGAAAGGTCCGGGGGTTTTTTATTAGCTAATGAATGGTGATTAGGGGTAAATGATGCCTGGTAGCATAAAATCCTGTTTGCCTCATTCTGTAACGGAAAATTAACTATGAATGGTGCGCAGTGGGTGGTACATGCTTTGCGAGCTCAGGGGGTAGACACGGTTTTCGGCTATCCCGGCGGGGCGATAATGCCCGTATACGATGCGTTATATGATGGCGGCGTCGAGCATCTACTGTGTCGCCACGAGCAGGGCGCCGCGATGGCTGCCATCGGTTATGCGCGTTCAACCGGTAAAACAGGCGTGTGTATCGCAACCTCGGGGCCAGGTGCGACCAACCTCATCACTGGTTTAGCCGATGCATTACTGGATTCCGTTCCCGTCGTTGCCATCACCGGGCAGGTTGGTTCGGCGTTGATCGGTACCGACGCGTTTCAGGAGGTGGATGTGCTGGGTCTTTCACTGGCATGCACCAAGCACAGCTTCCTTGTTGAATCCTTAGAAGAATTGCCTCGCGTTATCGCACAAGCGTTTGAAATCGCCAGCTCCGGGCGTCCGGGGCCCGTTTTGGTTGATATCCCTAAAGATATCCAAATTGCCAGCGGCGATCTGGAACCTTGTCTGGCCACAGTGGAAGACGCCGTTGAGTTGCCTCATGCCGAGCTGGAACAGGCTCGCGCTATGTTGAGCCAGGCGAAGAAACCGATGGTTTACGTGGGGGGCGGCGTCGGTATGGCGCAAGCGGTTCCCGCGTTGCGCGAGTTTTTAGGGGTGACCGCCATGCCTGCCACTGTGACGTTAAAAGGATTGGGCGCCGTTCCAGCTGATTATCCCGGCTACGTAGGCATGCTGGGCATGCACGGTACGAAAGCGGCTAACCTGGCCGTGCAGGCATGCGATCTGCTGATCGCGGTAGGCGCGCGTTTCGATGATCGCGTAACCGGCAAACTCAATACGTTCGCGCCGCATGCCAAAGTTATCCATATGGATATCGACCCGGCGGAAATGAACAAACTGCGCCAGGCGCATGTTGCGCTGCAAGGCTCACTGAATCATTTGTTGCCTGCTTTACAAAAGCCGCTGGCTATCGAGGCATGGCGTGAAGAAGTCAGTGCGCTGCAAGCCGATCATGTCTGGCGTTACGATCATCCCGGTGAGGCGATCTATGCGCCGCTGCTGTTAAAACAACTCTCCGAACGAAAACCACACGACTGCGTGGTGACGACAGACGTCGGGCAGCATCAGATGTGGGCCGCCCAGCATATGCGCTTCAGCCGTCCTGAGAATTTCATCACTTCAAGCGGGCTCGGTACCATGGGCTTTGGATTGCCGGCTGCGGTTGGCGCACAAGTGGCCCGTCCTGACGATACGGTTATCTGCATCTCCGGTGATGGGTCATTCATGATGAATGTTCAGGAACTGGGCACGGTGAAGCGAAAGCAGTTGCCGGTGAAAATTGTCTTACTGGATAACCAGCGTTTAGGCATGGTTCGCCAGTGGCAGCAATTATTTTTTGCCGAGCGTTACAGCGAAACCACCCTGACCGATAACCCCGATTTTTTAATGTTGGCCCGCGCTTTCGGTATCCCAGGCCAACACATCACCCGCAAAGAACAAGTAGAACCCGCGTTAGACGCCATGTTGGCAAGCGAAGGGCCTTATCTGCTTCATGTCTCAATCGATGAACTGGAAAACGTCTGGCCGCTGGTACCGCCGGGTGCCAGTAACTCTCAAATGCTGGAGAAATTATCATGATGCAACATCAACTGGCCGTACAGGCGCGTTTTCGTCCTGAGACGCTGGAGCGCGTTCTGCGTGTGGTTCGCCATCGCGGTTTTGAGATCTGCTCGATGAATATGGCAACAACCGGCAACGCAGAAAATATAAATATTGAATTGACCGTTGCCAGTCTTCGCCCTGTCGAATTACTGTTTAGTCAACTGAGTAAGCTGGTCGATGTCGCTTATGTCGAAATCCAGCAGGAAAGACAACACTCATTATCACAACAAATCCGCGCATAAGCGCAAAGGAAGAAAAATGACGACGAAAAAAGCTGATTATATCTGGTTCAACGGTGAGATGGTTCCATGGGGCGAAGCGAAGGTTCACGTGATGTCTCATGCGCTGCACTACGGTACGTCAGTCTTTGAAGGGATCCGTTGCTATGACTCTCATAAAGGACCGGTAGTTTTTCGTCATCGCGAGCATATGCAGCGCCTGCGTGATTCCGCAAAAATCTATCGTTTCCCGGTGACGCAAAGCGTTGATGAGCTGATGGAAGCGTGCCGTCAGGTGATCCGTAAAAACAATCTGGTGAGCGCCTACATTCGCCCGCTGGTCTTTGTAGGCGATGTCGGTATGGGCGTGAACCCGCCGGCGGGATACACCACCGATGTGATTATCGCCGCGTTCCCGTGGGGCGCTTACTTAGGCGCCGAAGCGCTGGAGCAGGGCATTGACGCCATGGTTTCTTCCTGGAACCGCGTCGCGCCGAACACCATTCCGACGGCCGCTAAAGCGGGCGGTAACTACCTTTCTTCTTTACTGGTTGGCAGCGAAGCGCGCCGCCACGGTTATCAGGAAGGCATCGCACTGGACGTGAATGGCTACATTTCTGAAGGTGCGGGCGAAAACCTGTTTGAAGTGAAAGACGGCATTCTGTTTACCCCGCCGTTCACCTCATCTGCGCTGCCGGGCATTACCCGTGACGCCATTATTAAGCTTGCCAAAGATTTGGGTATCGAAGTGCGTGAGCAGGTGTTGTCACGTGAATCTCTGTATCTGGCCGACGAAGTATTTATGTCTGGCACTGCGGCAGAAATCACTCCGGTGCGCAGCGTTGACGGCATCCAGGTAGGCGAAGGCCGTTGCGGCCCGGTCACCAAACGTATTCAGCAAGCATTCTTTGGCCTCTTCACCGGTGAAACGGAAGATAAATGGGGCTGGTTGGATCAAGTAAATTCATAAAAAATTTTTCCCAAAATAATTCGCGTCACAGGCAGTCGGCAACGCAGCGAATCCTCCGGATCTTACTTAAGTAAGTGCCTGGAATGAGCAAGGCCGCCAACGCACCTGTGGCGTGAAGTATGAAGGGAAAGCAGACAGACGGGAGTAAATCAAGCATGCCTAAGTACCGTTCAGCCACCACCACCCATGGCCGCAATATGGCGGGTGCCCGCGCATTATGGCGCGCCACCGGCATGACCGACGCCGACTTCGGCAAGCCGATTATCGCGGTGGTAAACTCTTTCACCCAGTTCGTACCGGGTCACGTGCATTTGCGTGATTTAGGCAAGCTTGTTGCCGAGCAAATCGAAGCCGCAGGCGGCGTGGCAAAAGAGTTCAACACCATTGCCGTGGATGATGGCATCGCCATGGGCCACGGCGGCATGCTTTATTCACTGCCGTCCCGTGAGCTGATTGCCGACTCCGTTGAGTATATGGTTAACGCGCACTGCGCCGATGCGATGGTGTGCATTTCCAACTGCGATAAAATCACACCCGGGATGTTAATGGCCTCGCTGCGCCTGAATATTCCGGTGATCTTCGTCTCCGGCGGGCCGATGGAAGCGGGTAAAACCAAGCTCTCCGACAAAATCATCAAACTCGATCTGGTCGACGCCATGATCCAGGGGGCGGACCCGAAAGTCAGCAACGAGCAAAGCGATCAGGTTGAACGTTCCGCTTGCCCGACCTGCGGCTCCTGCTCTGGCATGTTCACTGC
The DNA here is from genome assembly GCF_011077955.1 of Citrobacter freundii. GTDB lineage: Bacteria > Pseudomonadota > Gammaproteobacteria > Enterobacterales > Enterobacteriaceae > Atlantibacter. Next base: position 77,786 of record NZ_JAALBX010000017.1, on the reverse strand, counting down.
AAACTCCATGAACTGCCTGACCGAAGCGTTGGGGCTGTCGCAGCCGGGCAACGGCTCGCTGTTGGCGACCCACTCCGATCGCAAAGAGCTGTTCCTGAGCGCAGGTAAACGCATCGTTGAATTAACCAAGCGTTATTACGAGCAGGACGACGAGCGCGCCCTGCCGCGCAACATCGCCAGTAAGGCGGCGTTTGAAAATGCCATGACGCTGGATATCGCCATGGGCGGCTCGACCAATACCGTGCTGCACCTGTTGGCGGCGGCGCAGGAAGCAGAAATCGACTTCACCATGAGCGACATCGACAAGCTTTCTCGCAACGTACCGCAACTGTGTAAGGTTGCGCCAAGCACTCAGAAATACCATATGGAAGATGTGCACCGCGCAGGCGGCGTACTGGGCATTCTGGGCGAACTCGATCGCGCGGGGCTGTTAAACCGCGATGTCTATAACGTGCTGGGGCTGACGCTGCCGGAAACGCTCGATCGCTACGACATTATGCTCACCAAAGATGACGCAGTGAAAAGCATGTTCTCCGCAGGTCCGGCGGGTATTCGCACCACGCAGGCGTTTTCGCAGTCCTGCCGTTGGGATTCACTGGATGATGACCGCCAGAATGGCTGCATCCGTTCGCTGGAGCATGCCTATAGTCAGGATGGCGGGCTGGCGGTACTTTACGGCAATTTCGCGGAAAACGGATGTATCGTGAAAACGGCGGGCGTAGACGACAGCATTCTTAAATTCACCGGCCCTGCGAAAGTCTATGAAAGCCAGGACGATGCCGTAGAAGCCATTCTCGGCGGCAAAGTCGTGGCGGGCGATGTTGTGGTTATCCGTTACGAAGGGCCGAAAGGTGGGCCGGGGATGCAGGAGATGCTCTATCCGACGACTTTCTTGAAATCCATGGGGCTTGGTAAAGCCTGTGCGCTTATCACCGATGGACGTTTTTCCGGCGGCACCTCTGGCCTCTCAATTGGTCACGTTTCCCCGGAAGCGGCCAGCGGCGGCACCATCGGCCTGATTGAAGACGGCGATCTGATTGCTATCGACATTCCAAACCGTGACATCCAGTTGCAGGTCAGCGACCGCGATCTGGCGGCTCGTCGTGAAGCGCAGGAAGCCCGGGGCGACCAGGCCTGGACGCCGCGTAATCGTGAACGTCAGGTCTCTTTCGCCCTGCGCGCTTATGCAAGCCTCGCCACCAGCGCAGATAAAGGCGCGGTGCGCGATAAATCGAAATTAGGGGGCTGATCATGGCCGACGTGGAGCCCCTTTCAGCCGCCCCCTGCGGGGCGGAGTATCTTCGTGCGGTATTGCGTGCGCCCGTTTATGAAGTGGCGCAGGTCACGCCGTTGCAGAAAATGGAGAAGCTTTCCTCGCGCCTTGGCAATGTGATCCTGGTCAAGCGCGAAGACCGCCAGCCGGTACACAGCTTTAAGCTACGCGGCGCGTACGCCATGATGGCAGGCCTTAACGACGAGCAGAAATCTCATGGCGTCGTGACGGCCTCAGCGGGCAACCATGCGCAGGGCGTCGCACTTTCGTCATCCCGGCTGGGCGTAAAAGCGTTAATCGTCATGCCGGTCAGTACTGCGGATATCAAAGTGGATGCAGTGCGCGGTTTCGGCGGCGAAGTGCTGCTGCACGGCGCCAATTTCGATGAAGCCAAAGCCAAAGCGATTGAGTTATCCACCCAACAGGGTTTCACCTATGTGCCGCCGTTTGATCATCCGGCTGTTATCGCCGGACAAGGCACCATGGCGCTGGAACTGCTTCAGCAGGATGCCCATATCGATCGGGTGTTTGTGCCGGTCGGCGGCGGTGGGTTGGCGGCAGGCGTTGCGGTCTTGATCAAGCAGTTAATGCCGCAGATCAAAGTGATCGCGGTGGAAGCTGAAGATTCCGCATGCCTGAAAGCGGCGCTGGAGGCGGGTAAACCAGTCGATTTGCCGCGCGTTGGGCTGTTCGCGGAAGGCGTGGCGGTAAAACGCATCGGCGACGAGACGTTCCGGGTCTGCAAGGAATATCTGGATGACATCGTCACGGTAGACAGCGACGCTATCTGCGCGGCCATGAAGGACTTGTTTGAAGATGTGCGTGCCGTGGCGGAGCCGTCTGGCGCGCTGGCGCTGGCGGGCATGAAGAAATACATCCAGCAGCACAACATTCACGGCGAGCGTCTGGCGCATGTGCTGTCCGGGGCGAACGTCAATTTCCACGGGCTGCGTTATGTGTCAGAGCGCTGTGAACTTGGCGAACAGCGCGAAGCGCTGCTGGCGGTCACCATCCCGGAAGAGAAAGGCAGCTTCCTGAAATTTTGCCAGTTGCTGGGTGGTCGTTCGGTGACGGAATTTAACTACCGCTTCGCCGATGCCAAAGATGCCTGTATTTTTGTGGGCGTTCGTCTGAGCCGTGGGCTTGATGAGCGTAAAGAGATCCTCTCCATGCTGACCGAAGGCGGTTATGACGTGGTCGATCTTTCTGACGATGAAATGGCGAAGCTGCACGTACGTTATATGGTGGGAGGACGGCCTTCGCGCCCGCTGCACGAGCGGCTCTACAGCTTCGAATTCCCCGAATCGCCCGGCGCGCTGCTGAAATTTTTACACACCCTCGGCACCCACTGGAATATTTCGCTGTTCCACTACCGCAGCCATGGCACGGATTATGGTCGCGTATTGGCCGCGTTTGAATTGGGCGATCATGAGCCGGATTTCGAAACCCGACTCAATGAGCTGGGTTATGACTGCCATGATGAGTCAAACAATCCGGCGTTTCGCTTTTTCCTCGCGGGTTAATGGTTCGGCAGTAACGTCCAGAAGGCATCAATAAGCGGCTCTTGCAGCCGCTTTTTTTGTGCACAGACGCCCAGTTCAAACGGCGTTTTCTCATCACTGCGTTCTAAAATCATAACGCGATTTCGCACCGGTTCCGGGCTGTTTTCCAGTACCACTTCCGGCAGCAACGCGACGCCGCAACCGAGCGCCACCATCGACACCATCGCTTCGTGACCGCCTACCGTGGCGTAAATCATGGGGTTACTGATTTTCTGTCGACGGAACCACAATTCGATACGACGGCGCACCGGGCCTTGATCGGCCATGATAAACGGTACTGTCGACCAGTCGGGATGCTCTTCTGATACCTGATTGCGTACCGGGCACGGCAGGGCTGGCGCAATCAACACGACCGCCAAATTTTCCAGCATAGAAAAGGCAACCGCGCCGGGCAGCGTTTCAGGTTTGCCGGCAATCGCCAGGTCTGCTTCGCCGGTCACCACTTTTTCCATCGCATCAGCAGCATCGCCGGTTGTAAGCTTAATTTCTACCGAAGGATGCTCCGCGCGAAAGCGATCAAGGATGGGAGGCAGATGACTGTAAGCGGCGGTGACGGAACAAAATATATGTAACTCGCCTGACAGCGATGGCCCTTGTTGGTCGATCGTGTGGCGCAGTTGTTGATACTGCAACAGTGTTTGCTGTGCGAACAGGCGCAGCGACTCGCCCGCTTCGGTCAGCGTTACGGTACGGTTGTCGCGTACAAACAGCGCCTGACCGAGATCTTCTTCCAGCCGCTGAATTTGCCGGGAAAGTGTGGAAGGGCTGACATGCATGGCGCGTGCGCTGCGCCCAAAATGGCGGCTTTCCGCCAGATGCAGGAAGGTTTTCAGATCGCGTAAGTCCACAAGCGGCACTCCCCATTCGACGTTGCAGAAATTGCAATGTGACGTTGTGAATATATCAATTTCCGCAATAAATTTCCTGTTGTAATGTGGGTACATTCTCGCTGAAACGCGAACCGAACAATAAGACACACAACATCACGGAGTACACCATCATGGCTAACTACTTTAATACACTGAATCTGCGTCAGCAGTTGGCACAACTGGGTAAATGTCGCTTTATGGGTCGCGATGAATTTGCCGATGGCGCAAGCTACCTTCAGGGTAAAAAAGTGGTCATCGTCGGTTGTGGCGCCCAGGGCCTGAACCAGGGCCTGAATATGCGTGACTCCGGTCTGGATATTTCCTACGCGCTGCGTAAAGAAGCGATTGCTGAGAAGCGTGCTTCCTGGCGTAAAGCGACCGAAAATGGCTTCAAAGTGGGTACCTACGAAGAGCTGATCCCGCAGGCGGATCTGGTGGTTAACCTGACGCCGGACAAACAGCACTCCGACGTAGTGCGCTCCGTGCAGCCGCTGATGAAAGACGGCGCGGCGCTGGGCTACTCGCACGGTTTTAACATTGTTGAAGTTGGCGAGCAGATCCGTAAAGACATCACCGTTGTGATGGTGGCGCCAAAATGCCCGGGCACCGAAGTGCGTGAAGAGTACAAACGCGGTTTCGGCGTGCCGACCCTGATTGCGGTTCACCCGGAAAACGATCCGAAAGGCGAAGGCATGGCGATCGCTAAGGCCTGGGCTGCGGCCACGGGCGGCCACCGTGCCGGCGTTCTGGAATCTTCCTTCGTCGCGGAAGTGAAATCTGACCTGATGGGCGAACAAACTATTCTGTGTGGCATGTTGCAGGCCGGTTCTCTGCTGTGCTTCGACAAGCTGGTGGAAGAGGGGACTGACCCGGCATACGCAGAAAAACTGATTCAGTTCGGCTGGGAAACCATCACCGAAGCGCTGAAGCAGGGTGGCATCACCCTGATGATGGACCGTCTGTCCAATCCGGCGAAACTGCGCGCTTACGCATTGTCTGAACAGTTGAAAGAAATCATGGCGCCGCTGTTCCAGAAACATATGGACGACATTATCTCCGGCGAATTCTCTTCCGGCATGATGGCGGACTGGGCCAATGATGATAAGAATCTGCTGACCTGGCGTGAAGAGACCGGTAAAACCGCGTTCGAAACCGCGCCGCAGTATGAAGGCAAAATCAGCGAGCAGGAGTACTTCGATAAAGGCGTACTGATGATCGCGATGGTAAAAGCGGGCGTTGAGCTGGCATTCGAAACCATGGTGGATTCCGGCATCATCGAAGAGTCGGCCTACTATGAATCACTGCACGAACTGCCGCTGATTGCCAACACCATCGCTCGTAAGCGTCTGTATGAAATGAACGTGGTTATCTCCGACACCGCAGAATACGGCAACTATCTGTTCTCTTATGCCTGTGTGCCGTTGCTGAAAGAATTTATGACCACGCTGCAGCCGGGCGACCTGGGTAAAGCGGTGGAAGGCAGCGTGGTGGATAACGCGCAATTGCGTGATGTGAACGATGCGATCCGCAGCCATGCGATTGAAGCGGTAGGCCAGAAGCTGCGCGGTTATATGACGGATATGAAACGTATCGCCGTCGCCGGATAATTCTTCTGCAACTTGCCGATGCGTTGGCGGCGCGCGTACACCCCAGTCATAGCGTTATCTATGCTCGTGGGGATGTACTCCCTTACCGCCTGACGGCAAGTCCAAATCGACAGCAGAATCCATCCATAAAAAAAGCTCGGTTAACGCACCGAGCTTTTCTTTTAGTTGCGGTACAGCACCTTAATGATGTGGTAGCCGAACTGGGTGTGTAGCGGACCCGTAGGTTCCAGTACCGGGCAGGAGAACACCACTTTATCAAACGCCGGGACCATCTGGCCCTGGCGGAATTCGCCTAAGTGACCGCCTTTTTTGCCTGACGGACAAATAGAGTGCTTTTTCGCCAGCTTCTCGAAATCGCCGCCGTTTTTGATCTGCTCCAGAAGATCCAGAGCCAGTTTTTCTTCTTTAACCAGAATGTGCAGAGCTGCCGCTGTTTTAGCCATGTGTTTGCCTTGGGGTAATAGAGATAACGGCGGCTATAGTAATGATCCTTAATGGCGATACAACACCTTAATGATGTGATAGCCAAATTTTGTTTTCACCGGCCCGACAGGTTTCAATAATGGGCAACTGAATACCGCCTGGTCAAAAGGCCCCACCATCGCCCCTTTGTTGAATTCGCCAAGGTTGCCGCCGTTGCGCCCAGAAGGACAGCTCGAATAACGTTTCGCCAGCGTATCGAAACTGACGCCGCGCTCGAGTTTTTGCATTATCTCCAGCGCCAGTTTTTCGGTTTTGACCAGAATATGCAGGGCTGCGGCAGTTCTTGCCATTATTAATCTCCGGGAAGTCATTCGCTTGCCTGTACTTTACCATTCCCAGACTGGATTACCGTTAATTCCTCGTTCCGCTTTTGCTACAATCGCCCCCCGTTCGAAGAAAGATTGAGCAATCACCATGCGTCTAAATCCCGGTCAACAACATGCTGTCGAATTCGTCACTGGCCCCTGTCTGGTGCTGGCGGGCGCGGGCTCCGGTAAGACACGTGTGATCACCAATAAAATCGCCCACTTGATCCGTGGTTGCGGATACCAGGCGAAACACATCGCGGCGGTGACGTTTACCAATAAAGCGGCGCGCGAGATGAAAGAGCGTGTCGCGCAAACCCTCGGGCGTAAAGAAGCGCGCGGTCTGATGATTTCGACTTTCCATACGCTGGGGCTTGAGATCATTAAACGCGAATACAAAGCCTTAGGCATGAAGGCCAATTTTTCGCTGTTTGACGACACCGATCAGTTGGCGCTTATCAAAGAGCTCACCGACGGTCTGGTGGAGAACGACAAATCGCTCTACCAGCAACTGCTGTCCACGATTTCGAACTGGAAGAACGATTTACTGAACCCAGCCCAGGCGGCGGCGCAGGCAAAAGGCGAGCGCGACCGCATCTTCGCCCATTGTTATAGTTTGTACGACGCGCATCTGAAAGCCTGCAACGTACTGGATTTCGACGATCTTATTCTGCTGCCGACGCTGTTATTGCAACGCAATGAAGAGGTGCGCGAACGCTGGCAGAACCGCATCCGCTATTTGCTGGTGGATGAATATCAGGACACCAACACCAGTCAGTATGAAATGGTCAAACTGCTGGTAGGTGCGCGGGCGCGCTTTACCGTGGTGGGCGATGACGATCAGTCAATTTACTCCTGGCGTGGGGCGCGTCCTCAGAACCTGGTTTTACTCAGTAAAGATTTCCCGGCGTTGCAGGTGATTAAGCTTGAGCAAAACTACCGCTCATCGGGGCGCATCCTGAAAGCGGCGAATATCCTTATCGCCAATAACCCGCACGTTTTTGAAAAGAAATTATTTTCTGAACTGGGTTATGGACCGGAATTAAAAGTGGTGTCTGCAAATCATGAAGAACATGAAGCGGAGCGGGTAGCGGGTGAGTTGATAGCCCATCACTTTATTAATAAAACCCAGTACAAGGATTATGCGATCCTTTATCGCGGCAATCACCAGTCGCGAGTCTTTGAAAAACTGTTGATGCAAAACCGCATTCCTTACCGGATTTCCGGCGGAACATCGTTTTTCTCGCGCCCGGAGATTAAGGATTTGCTGGCTTATTTGCGGGTACTGACCAATCCGGATGACGACAGCGCATTTATGCGCATCGTTAATACGCCGCGCCGGGAGATTGGCCCCGCCACCCTGCAAAAGCTGGGCGAGTGGGCCAACCAGCGTAATAAAAGCCTGTTTACCGCAAGCTTCGACATGGGGCTTAGCCAGACGCTTACCGGCCGTGGCTATGAATCGTTGACCCGCTTCACTCATTGGCTTGGAGAGGTTGCTCGCCTGGCGGAACGTGAGCCAGTGGCGGCGGTGCGCGATCTTATCCACGGCATTGATTATGAGTCCTGGCTTTATGAGACCTCTCCCAGCCAGAAAGCCGCCGAAATGCGCATGAAAAACGTCAACCAACTGTTCAACTGGATGACCGAAATGCTCGAAGGTTCTGAGCTTGAGGAGCCAATGACCCTCATCCAGGTCGTCACGCGTTTCACGCTGCGCGATATGATGGAGCGCGGCGAAAGCGAAGATGATTCCGATCAGGTTCAGCTTATGACGCTCCATGCCTCAAAAGGCCTTGAGTTCCCGTATGTCTTTTTAGTGGGAATGGAAGAGGGGCTATTGCCGCACCAAAGCAGCATTGATGAAGATAATGTCGATGAGGAACGCCGTCTTGCTTATGTCGGCATTACTCGCGCTCAGAAAGAGCTGACCTTTACGCTGTGTAAAGAGCGCCGCCAGTATGGTGAATTAATCCGCCCCGAGCCGAGCCGTTTTCTGCTGGAATTGCCGCAGGACGATGTGCTGTGGGAGCAGGAACGAAAAGTGGTGACGGCGCAAGAACGCATGAACAAAGGCCAGGCGAATGTGGCGAATATCAAGGCGATGTTGGCAAAAGCGCGGGGCGATAAAAGCGTATAACCGCCCTGAACTGACGAGCGCTACGCTTATTTGACCTCAAGCGGCCAGTGGACATAGCTCTGCCAGAGCTTTTCCTGTTCCAGCGATTCAGCCGCAAGCGGATGGCTGGCTAACCAGTTTTCCGGCAACGACAGAGTGAGTGTGTCACCCTGGGCGCCCAGATCGACGGCGGGTAGCGTGTCGTCACGACGGCGGCTGGCAAAAATTATCGAGAGGCGCAGCAGACGGCATACCCGCTCCGCTACGCGCGGCGGCAGGGCATTTTGCTGGTGTAGAGATGACAGATCCACCGGACTGGTTTGATTCAGTAACAGCGTGGAAAGCAGCTTTTTCTGCGCGGGCGTGAAACCGGGCAAATCAAGATTACTCATTAACCATGCGGCATGGAGCGGCGCTTGCTTGAAATCGACGCTTAAGCCAATTTCATGCAGCTGCGCGGCGGCATACAGCATGGACTTGCTCAATTCATCAAGCTGCCAGGTATCTGACGTCTGCGCGATAAATTTTTCTGCCAGATGGTACACGCGCTGCGCTTGTTCCGTATCAACCTGAAAACGGCGCTGAATATTGCGCAGCGTGCGGCTACGAATATCCTGATCGACCGAAAGATGCAGCATGCCGTAAACCAGGCCTTCGCGTAGCGCGCCGCCTGCCAGCGTCATGCACTCAATCTTGAGTTCTTTAAAAATGGCGATAAGGATGGCAAGACCGCTTGGAAATACCAGCGCGCGCTCAAGCGTTAACCCTTCAATTTCCAGCTCTTCAAGGCGCCCGCAATGGATGGCTTTCTGCTTAAGCTGTTCGAGTTTGGGAAGCGTGATGCGCTCGTCCATACCCTGCGCCATCATAATTTCCTGCAACGCCTGAACGGTGCCGGATGCGCCCACGCAGGCTTGCCAGCCATGCTTTTGTAGCTCGCCGATTACCGGTTGCAACACGCCGCAGGCGGCCTGTTCGGCAGCGTCAAAATTTTCTTTCGTCAGGCTGCGGTCGGTGAAGAAGCGCTGAAGCCAGGTTACGCAACCCATCGACAGGCTGAACAGCGATGTTGCCTGCGCGCCAGTGCCGGTAACCAGTTCAGTGCTGGCTCCGCCGATATCGACCACCAGACGACGATCCGCGCCGCCCGTGGTGTGGGCAACGCCTTGATAAATCAAACGCGCTTCTTCTTCGCCGCTGATAACCTGAATAGGGCAACCTAAAATGTGCTGGGCTTTTTCGATAAATTCAGCGGAATTGACGGCCAGTCTGAGCGTGGCGGTGGCGACAGCGCGCACCTGAATAGAGGGGATATCCTGCAAGCGCTCAGCGAAAAGTCGCAGGCATTGCCAGCCACGTTCCATGGCGTCTTGTGAAAGGGTGTTATCGCTGTTTAAGCCCGCTGCGAGGCGGACTTTACGCTTAATGCGTGAGAGGGTCTGGATACTGCCCGCCACCTCACGCACCACCAGCATATGAAAACTGTTCGAACCGAGATCAATAGCTGCGTACAGCGAGGTAGCGTTCATTCACTTCATCCTTCATGCGGCATTTTCGTTGGCTTCGTCTGCTCACTCCAGTCACTTACTGCGGTAAGGGCCTGGATATTCTCAGGCTTGCCGCCTCGATGCCTCATGAATGATTTTGTGTAACGCATGTCACTTTTACCCTGTGCGGCGACGGTTTCTTGGGGCACCGGTGCGGCGCGGGCCATTGCCGGAACGAACGCGCGTCAGGCGCTTCGGCGGCGGTAACTGGCTTAGCAACGCTTCAGGGTTATATTTACTCACCGGGATCGAATGGTTGATATAAGTTTCGATAGCCGGAAGGTTCAATGCATATTCTTCGCATGCAAGGCTGATAGAATGCCCGCTTGCGCCTGCACGTCCGGTACGCCCGATGCGGTGAACATAATCTTCACAATCATCCGGCAGATCGTAGTTAAAGACATGCGTTACGGCAGGAATGTGTAAACCACGCGCTGCAACGTCGGTCGCAACCAGAATATCCAAATCGCCGCGGGTAAATTCATCAAGAATACGCAGACGTTTTTTCTGCGCCACATCGCCAGTTAATAAGCCTACGCGATGCCCGTCAGCGGCAAGATGACCCCAAATATCTTCACAGCGATGTTTGGTATTGGCGAAAATGATGGCGCGATCCGGCCACTCTTCTTCAATAAGGGTTTGCAGCAAACGCATCTTTTCTTCGTTTGACGGATAGAAAAGTTCTTCTTTTATGCGGTGGCCAGTTTTCTGTTCCGGTTCGACTTCCACATATTCCGCATTGTTCATCTGCTCAAAAGCAAGTTCACGTACGCGGTAAGAAAGGGTGGCGGAAAACAGCATATTCAGACGCTGGGTAACCGGCGGCATGCGGCGGAACAGCCAACGGATATCTTTAATAAAGCCGAGATCGTACATACGATCCGCTTCATCAAGCACAACAACCTGGATTGCGCCCAGATTAATGTGGTTCTGTTTGGCGTAGTCGATTAAACGACCGGTGGTGCCAATCAGAATATCGACGCCGCTTTCCAGCACTTTAAGCTGTTTGTCGTAGCCGTCGCCGCCATACGCCAGGCCGATTTTCAGGCCGGTAGACTGCGCGAGCGGTTCTGCATCAGAGTGAATCTGGACGGCGAGTTCGCGCGTCGGCGCCATAATAATGGCGCGTGGCTGATTCACCTGGCGATTTTCGATCGCCGGGTTAGAAAGGAGATAATGAAACGTTGACGTTAAGAACGCCATCGTTTTACCGGTACCGGTTTGCGCCTGTCCTGCAACATCACGTCCCGCTAACGCCAGGGGAAGTGCGAGTGCCTGAATAGGGGTGCAATAATGAAAGCCTTTCTTTTCAAGGGCTTCAATCACTGCAGGGTGCAGGGCGAAGTCGGCAAACTTCTGTTCTGTTAAATGTGTTTTGCTCATAGTGTGGTAGAATATCAGTTTACTATTGCTTTACGAAAGCACATCCGTTCAAATAAACCGGGTAAAATAAAGTCAACCTAAGTTGGTTAATGCTACACCAACATGCCAGACTTAATCTTGTGGAGTAAAACATGAGCGATAAAATTATTCACCTGACCGATGACAGTTTTGACACGGATGTACTAAAAGCGGACGGGTTAATTCTTGTTGATTTCTGGGCAGAGTGGTGCGGCCCTTGTAAAATGATTGCGCCGATTCTGGATGAAATCGCTGATGAGTATCAGGGCAAATTGACTATTGCCAAGCTGAACATCGACCAAAACCCCGGTACCGCGCCGAAATACGGTATCCGTGGTATCCCGACACTGCTGCTGTTTAAAAACGGCGAAGTGGCAGCGACCAAAGTCGGTGCGTTGTCTAAAGGTCAGCTGAAAGAGTTCCTGGACGCTAACCTGGCGTAATTGCTTCTTAGCCGGTGCGTACAGGGTCTGGAAAATTATCGGACCGCTGGACGCCCGGCGATAGTCGTGCTAAGTTGTTTATCAACTGCTGTTTGAACTTGCCTTAGAGTTTAAATCTTGTAATACCCAACACTTCCCGACACTGAAAGCCAGTCTACCTCAGGTATGTGTGAAGTGATTTTTATCCGGGCTCATCATTCATTCCGTCTTGTCGTTTCAGTTCTGCGTTCTTTCCTGCAACCAGGCCACGAACAGACATGAGATGAAGGCCGTTAACTGGCATGGATGTACCTGCCATACCATTCACAACATGACGTTCGAGATTTACCCCGAGTTTAAGAACCCACCATTATGAATCTTACCGAATTAAAGAATACGCCGGTTTCTGAGCTGATTACTCTCGGCGAAAATATGGGGCTGGAAAACCTGGCCCGTATGCGCAAACAGGACATTATTTTCGCCATCCTGAAGCAACACGCTAAGAGTGGTGAAGACATCTTTGGCGACGGTGTCTTAGAGATATTGCAGGACGGATTTGGTTTCCTCCGCTCCGCAGACAGCTCCTACCTCGCCGGTCCCGATGATATCTACGTTTCTCCCAGCCAAATCCGCCGTTTCAACCTCCGCACAGGGGATACCATCTCCGGTAAGATTCGTCCGCCGAAAGAAGGTGAGCGTTACTTTGCGCTGCTGAAAGTTAACGAAGTTAACTACGACAAACCAGAAAACGCCCGTAACAAAATCCTGTTCGAAAACCTTACCCCGCTGCATGCGAACTCACGTTTGCGTATGGAGCGTGGCAACGGTTCGACTGAGGATTTAACCGCTCGCGTACTGGATTTGGCTTCGCCGATTGGCCGTGGTCAACGTGGTCTTATTGTGGCGCCGCCGAAAGCGGGTAAAACCATGCTGCTGCAGAACATCGCCCAGAGCATCGCTTACAACCATCCTGACTGTGTGTTGATGGTACTGCTTATCGACGAACGTCCCGAAGAAGTGACCGAGATGCAGCGTCTGGTGAAAGGCGAAGTGGTCGCGTCGACCTTTGACGAACCGGCTTCCCGCCACGTTCAGGTTGCCGAAATGGTGATTGAGAAGGCGAAGCGTCTGGTCGAGCATAAGAAAGACGTTATCATCCTGCTTGACTCCATTACTCGTCTGGCGCGTGCCTACAACACCGTTGTACCGGCTTCCGGTAAAGTGTTGACTGGTGGTGTGGATGCCAACGCCCTGCATCGTCCGAAGCGTTTCTTCGGTGCCGCGCGTAACGTGGAAGAGGGTGGCAGCTTGACTATCATCGCTACCGCGCTTATCGATACCGGTTCTAAAATGGATGAAGTTATCTACGAAGAATTTAAAGGTACAGGCAACATGGAACTGCACCTGTCTCGTAAGATTGCAGAAAAACGCGTGTTCCCGGCAATTGATTACAATCGCTCTGGTACCCGTAAAGAAGAGCTGCTTACGACTCAGGAAGAGCTACAAAAAATGTGGATCCTGCGTAAAATTATTCACCCAATGGGCGAAATCGACGCGATGGAATTCCTCATTAATAAGCTTGCCATGACGAAGACAAATGATGATTTCTTCGACATGATGAAACGCTCTTAAGTCGTAAAAACTCGGGGAACGCCACGCTTTGTCGTGGCGTTTTTCTTTATATTTTTTGGGATACGGAATTTTCCTCTTGTTGCAGGAATTTTTACCTGCCAAGGTCGCGTGACGTCTGTGGGTTGGCTATCTTTATCTTGCTGAATAATAAATAGTCCCTTTCAAGGATGACGCGTAACTGCACTTCTGAAGCCTATGCTTCGCGGTTATAATTCCAACGGACTTATCTTTTGCAGAGAGCGCACACTGTGAATTTAATCACCTCGGGTGCCGAGTTAATCGGTATTTTTTTATTCACAACCATTTTTCTTTTTTTTGCCAGGAAAGTGGCTAAAAAAATTGGACTCGTGGATAAGCCCAATTTCCGCAAACGCCATCAGGGGCTTATTCCTTTGGTGGGCGGTATTTCTGTTTTTGCGGGCATTTGCTTCACTTTCGCGATTGCTGATTACTATATCCCTCATGCCAGGCTTTATCTGTCGTGCGCAGGCGTCCTGGTGTTGGTCGGCGCGCTGGACGATCGCTATGACATCAGCGTTAAAATTCGCGCCCTGATACAGGCCGTTATTGCCATCGTCATGATGTGGCTCGGCGGGCTCTACATGAGCAGCCTGGGTTATATTTTTGGCTCCTGGGAAATGGTACTAGGCCCGTTCGGTTACTTTTTGACGTTATTTGCGGTGTGGGCGGCGATAAACGCGTTCAATATGGTCGACGGTATTGATGGGCTGTTGGGCGGTCTGTCCTGCGTCTCGTTTGCCGCCATGGGCTTGATTTTATGGTTTGACGGCCAGCTTAGCCTCGCCATGTGGTGTTTCGCGATGATAGCCGCTATCTTGCCCTATATCCTTCTGAATCTCGGTGCTCTGGGCCGCCGCTATAAAGTCTTTATGGGCGATGCGGGCAGTACGCTCATTGGTTTTACCGTCATCTGGATCCTGCTGGAAACCACTCAGGGCGTGACCCATCCGATTAGCCCGGTCACGGCGCTGTGGATTATCGCGATCCCATTAATGGACATGGTTGCCATTATGTACCGCCGACTGCGGCGCGGTATGAGCCCTTTCTCCCCGGATCGTCAGCACATCCATCATCTTATTATGCGCGCGGGTTTCACTTCCCGACAGGCTTTCGTTCTGATTACCCTCGCGGCCGCGCTTCTCGCAGGCATTGGCGTCGCATCAGAATACGCACATTTCATTCCTGAGTGGGTAATGTTGGCATTATTTTTGCTAGCATTTTTCCTGTACGGGTATTGCATTAAGCGCGCGTGGAAAGTGGCGCGGCTTATTAAACGCATCAAACGACGTATGCGTAGACATAACGATAACAACCCGACATTAACCAAATGAAGCTGGGGAAGTGATGAAAGAGCAATTGCCAGGCGCACAACATGGGATGGTTGAAAATGAGTTAGACGTGCGCGGTCTGTTCCGCACGTTTTGGGCAGGTAAAATCTGGATCGTTGGATTTGCTGCGCTATTTATCATTGGCGCGCTGGTTTATACCATCTTCGCGCGCCAGGAATGGAGCGCCACGGCAATCACCGACAGACCGACGGTGAATATGTTGGGCAGCTTCTATTCCCAGCAACAGTTCCTGCGCAATCTGGATGACAGAACCAATCCTAACGGCGCAGATCAGCCATCGGTGATGGATGATGCGTATAAAGAATTCATCATGCAGCTCTCAGCCTGGGATACCCGCCGTGACTTTTGGTTGCAGACGGATTATTACCAGCAGCGTAAGGCCGGAAACAGCAAAGTCGATGCCGCGCTGCTTGATGAGCTTATCGGCAATATCCAGTTCACCGCAGGCGATTTCACCCGCAATATTAATGACAGCGTGAAGCTCATTGCCGAAACCGCGCCGGATGCCAACAACCTGTTGCGTCAATATGTGGCTTTTGCCAGCGAACGTGCCGCAAGCCATCTTAATGATGAGTTAAAAGGCGCCTGGGCTGCTCGCACCATTCAAATGAAGGCGCAGGTTAAACGTCAGGAAGCGGTCGCGAAGTCTATCTATAACCGCAAAATGCAGAGTGTTCAGGAAGCGCTGAAAATCGCTCAACAGCACAACATTTCCACCAGCGAAACGCAGGTGCCAGCTGAAGAGTTACCTGATTCTGAACTGTTTATGCTGGGACGCCCACTACTACAGGCCCGCCTGGAAAATCTTCAGGCCATCGGTCCTTCTTTTGATATCAGCTACGATCAAAATCGGGCGATGCTCACAACGCTAACTGTCGGCCCTTCTCTGGACCCACGTTTCCAGACCTATCGTTATCTGAGAACGCCCGAGGAACCCGTAAAACGCGATAGCCCGCGCAGAGCGTTCCTGATGATCATGTGGGGCGCGGTTGGCGCACTTATCGGCGCGGGCGTTGCGTTAGCTCGCCGCCGCCCGGCATAAGCATTTTTATTGCGCGCAGACTCCTGCACGCAGGATTTAACGGAAGAGAAGCGTAGTGAAAGTATTAACCGTTTTTGGCACGCGTCCGGAGGCTATCAAAATGGCGCCTCTGGTACACGCGCTGGCAAAAGACCCGTATTTCGATGCCAGGGTTTGTGTGACTGCACAGCACCGGGAGATGCTCGATCAGGTACTGCATTTATTTTCTATCGTACCCGATTACGATCTCAACATTATGAAACCGGGACAGGGGTTAACGGAAATAACCTGTCGGATACTGGAGGGCGTAAAACCGGTTCTCGAAGAGTTTCAGCCAGACGTCGTGTTAGTTCATGGCGATACCACTACAACCGTGGCGACGAGTCTGGCGGCGTTTTATCAACACATTCCCGTCGGGCATGTGGAGGCAGGGTTGCGTACCGGCGATTTATCGTCGCCGTGGCCGGAAGAGGCGAACCGCACATTAACGGGCCATCTGGCGCTGTATCACTTTGCGCCGACGGAAAACTCACGCGCCAATCTGCTGCGTGAAAATGTGGCGGATAAACGTATTTTCGTCACCGGCAATACGGTGATAGACGCGTTGATAACTGTAAGAGACAACATCCTTGCTGATGTCGCTCTACAGCATGAACTGGCGTCTCGTTATCCTTTCTTGCGTGATGATAAGAAGCTGATTCTGGTGACAGGGCACCGCCGCGAAAGTTTTGGTCAGGGGTTTGAGCATATCTGCGAGGCGTTAGCGGAGATCGCGCGCGCGAATGAGGATGTCCAGATTGTCTATCCGGTACATTTGAACCCTAACGTCAGCGAGCCAGTGAATCGTATTCTGGGGCATGTGGATAATATTACGCTGATTGAACCGCAGGACTATTTGCCCTTTGTTTGGTTAATGAACCGCGCCTGGCTGATCCTGACCGATTCGGGCGGTATTCAGGAAGAAGCGCCGTCACTTGGAAAACCAGTGCTGGTGATGCGTGAAACCACCGAGCGCCCGGAAGCGATTAAAGCCGGAACCGTACGCCTGGTCGGGACCGACAGCGAGCATATTGTCGCTGCGGTTACGCATTTGCTTCATGACGATACGGAATATCAAGCCATGAGTCGGGCTCATAATCCATATGGCGATGGAAAAGCCTGTGCACGAATTTTGCACGCACTTAAACACAATCGGGTAACACTATGAGTTTTTCTACTATTTCAGTAATTGGACTGGGATACATTGGTTTACCAACTGCCGCAGCCTTCGCCTCTCACCAAAAACAGGTCGTGGGCGTCGACATTAATTCCCGAGCAGTGGATACCATTAACCGGGGTGAAATTCATATTGTTGAACCCGAACTTGGCAACGTGGTGAAGACTGCTGTCGAGAACGGCTTTCTGCGCGCCACAACCCAGCCGGTTGAAGCTGACGCGTTCCTTATCGCCGTACCCACGCCGTTTAAAGGCGAGCATGAACCCGACATGAAATTTGTCCAGGCGGCGGCGGAGTCCATCGCGCCAGTATTGCGTAAAGGCAACCTGGTTATTCTGGAATCCACATCGCCCGTAGGTTCCACTGAGCAAATGGCACAGTGGTTGGCCGCATTACGTCCCGATCTTAGCTTTCCGCAACAGGTGGGTGATGACGCCGATATTAATATCGCCTACTGCCCGGAACGTGTGTTGCCCGGCCAGGTTATGGTCGAGTTGATTAAAAATGACCGCGTCGTGGGCGGTATGACTGACGTGTGCTCGGCGCGGGCCTGCGAGCTTTATTACATCTTCCTTAAAGGTGAGTGTGTGGTCACTAACGCACGTACCGCAGAGATGTGCAAACTCACGGAAAATAGCTTTCGCGACGTGAATATCGCTTTCGCCAACGAACTTTCGCTAATTTGCGCTGAGCAGGATATCAACGTATGGGAATTGATTCGTCTGGCAAATCGTCATCCACGCGTCAATATATTGCAGCCAGGCCCTGGCGTTGGCGGGCACTGCATTGCGGTCGACCCGTGGTTTATCGTGGCCCAGAATCCTGAACAGGCGCGTTTAATCCGCACCGCCCGCGAAGTGAACGACCACAAACCTCAGTGGGTTTTTGATCGGGTTAAAGCTACCGTTGCGGATTGCCTTAACGCCAGCGGCAAGCGCGCGAGCGAACTGAAAATTGCCTGCTTTGGCCTGGCATTCAAACCAGACATTGATGATTTACGCGAAAGCCCGGCCATGGATATCGCCCGCCACATCGCGCAGTGGCACAGCGGTGTAACGCTGGTGGTCGAGCCGAATATCCATCAATTACCCGACAGCCTCGCGGCGGATTGTTCCCTGGTCTCGCTTCCCGACGCGCTGGCGCAGGCCGATGTGCTGGTGATGCTGGTCGATCACGCGCCTTTTAAAGCCATTGACGCTAATGCCGTACAACAGCCATGGGTCGTCGATACCAAAGGGGTCTGGCGATGAGACGTATTCTGGTAACGGGTGGTGCTGGCTTTATTGGTTCAGCAGTCGTTAGACATATTATTAATGAAACCGCAGATAGCGTTGTGGTGGTGGACAAGCTGACTTACGCCGGTAACCTTGCGTCGCTTGAGCCGGTCTCCAGCAGTGCGCGTTTTGCTTTCGAACACGTCGATATTGTCGACAGGGCTGAATTGGATCGTGTGTTTACGCACTATCAGCCTGACGTCGTCATGCATCTGGCGGCAGAAAGTCATGTTGATCGTTCAATTGACGGCCCTGCTGCGTTTATCGAAACCAATATCGTTGGTACATACACGTTGCTGGAAGCCGCTCGTCACTGGTGGAACGCACTGGATAGCGCTAAAAAAGCACATTTTCGTTTCCATCATATCTCTACTGATGAAGTGTATGGCGATTTGCACAATGCGGATGATTTCTTTACCGAAAGCACAGCCTATGCACCCAGCAGTCCTTATTCCGCATCAAAAGCAGGTAGCGATCATTTAGTGCGTGCCTGGCATCGCACATACGGACTCCCCACGTTGGTCACCAATTGTTCAAACAACTATGGCCCGTATCATTTCCCGGAGAAGCTCATCCCACTCATGATCCTGAATGGGCTTGCTGGAAAGCCGTTACCGGTTTACGGCAATGGTCAGCAAATTCGCGATTGGTTATACGTTGAAGATCATGCTCGGGCGCTCTATTTGGTCGCCACTGAAGGCGCTATTGGCGAAACCTGGAATATCGGAGGCCATAACGAGCGTAAAAATATCGATGTCGTGACAACGATTTGCGATCTGCTCGAAGAGATGGTCCCCCATAAACCTGAAGGCGTTGCTTATTATCGCGATTTGATTACCTGGGTCGCCGATCGCCCCGGCCATGACATGCGTTATGCCATTGATGCCTCAAAGATAGAGCGTGAGCTGGGCTGGCGCCCGCAAGAAACGTTCGAAAGTGGTATTCGTAAAACAGTCCGCTGGTATTTGGACAACCCAACCTGGTGGCAACGCGTATTGGACGGAAGCTATCAGGGCGAGCGTCTGGGCCTACAACGTTAATCATCAGGGGAAATATATATGAAGGGGATCATTCTGGCTGGTGGTTCAGGTACGCGCCTGCATCCCATCACGCGTGGCGTCTCTAAACAGCTACTGCCGATTTATGATAAGCCAATGATTTATTACCCTCTCTCTGTCCTTATGCTGGCGGGGATCCGGGAAATTTTGCTCATTACCACCCCCGACGATTTAATCAATTATCAGCGGTTACTGGGCGATGGGTCAGATTTTGGCATCGATCTACAGTATGCAGAGCAGCCAAGTCCCGACGGGCTTGCTCAGGCTTTTATCATTGGTGAAACCTTCCTGGACGGCCAGTCTTCTTGTCTGGTTCTGGGTGACAATATCTTTTTTGGGCAGGGATTTAGTCCAAAACTACGTCAGGTAGCAGCGCGTGGCACAGGGGCTACTGTTTTCGGTTATCAGGTCATGGATCCCGAGCGTTTCGGCGTTGTGGAATTTGATGACAATTTCCGGGCGCTGTCTATCGAAGAAAAACCGCAACAGCCGAAATCAAACTGGGCGGTGACCGGCCTCTATTTCTATGATGAAAAAGTCGTTGAGTACGCAAAAAAGGTCCAACCTTCCGAGCGCGGTGAACTGGAAATTACCTCTATCAATCAAATGTATCTTGAGCAAGGTTCATTATCGGTTGAGCTTTTAGGTCGCGGGTTTGCCTGGCTTGATACCGGTACGCATGACAGCCTTATTGAGGCAAGCACCTTTGTGCAAACCGTTGAAAAGCGGCAAGGGTTTAAAATCGCGTGTCTTGAAGAAATCGCATGGCGTAACGGTTGGCTGGATGATGAAAGTTTAAAACGCGCCGCCGAGCGCCTGTCAAAAACAGGCTATGGTCGATATTTACTGGAGCTGCTTCGTGCCCGTCCGCGCCAGTATTGATCCCCTTGATTGGGAGAGCCGTTTTTTTGGCGTTGATACCGCCATCCTGCGGTTGGCGGATAATGCGCCATTGCTGGATGCGTCGCAGTTAACCGGCTGGACGCGTTTACAGGCGAAAGTCCCGGCGCAACGCACAGACTGGCTGGACAGCCTGCAACAGTTACAGTTCCAGCTCGTCGAAGGCGAAGTGGATTTTGTACTGGAGGTCGGCGTCGATAATGTCGATGTCGGGCTTAAGCCGGCGTTAGCGGAGGAGATTCCGGCGCTTCGCGCTATGGCGAATTCCCTGTTTGCCTCCAGCCGCTTTCGCACGCCCTGGTATTCCCCTGACGCCAGCGGTCGTTTTTACGCGCAGTGGGTAGAAAATGCGGTAAACGGCAGCTTTGACCACACCTGCCTGGTGCTGCGGGAAGCCGATGGCACGCTGCAAGGTTTTGTGACATTACGCCAGTTGAACGCCAGTGAAACGCGTATCGGGTTACTGGGCGGCTACGGCGTGGGAGGCATTCTGATGGATGCTGCGCGCCGCTGGTGTGAAGTCCGCCAATCAACGGTGCTGCGCGTGGCTACCCAGATGGGTAACCGCGCCGCCATTCGTCGCTACATTCAAAGCGGTGCCACTCTGGAAAGCGCCGCTTATTGGTTATACAGGTGAACAGATGATCCCTTTTAATGCTCCGCCGGTAGTTGGAACGGAAATTGACTATATGCAATCTGCCATGGGCAGCGGCAAACTTTGTGGTGATGGCGGCTTTACCCGCCGCTGCCAGCAATGGTTTGAGCATCGCTTCGGCAGCGCTAAAGTTCTGTTGACGCCGTCCTGCACCGCTTCCCTTGAGATGGCGGCGCTGCTGCTCAATATTAAGCCAGGCGATGAAGTCATCATGCCGAGCTACACCTTTGTCTCCACGGCCAATGCGTTTGTCCTGCGCGGCGCAAAAATTGTGTTTGTCGACCTGCGTCCTGACACCATGAACATTGATGAAACGCTTATCGAGGCGGCAATAACCGAGAAAACGCGTGCGATTGTTCCGGTGCATTACGCGGGCGTGGCGTGCGAAATGGACGCCATTATGGCCATTGCCAAAAAGCATAATCTGTTTGTGGTGGAAGATGCGGCGCAGGGCGTGATGTCTACCTATAAAGGGCGCGCGCTGGGTTCGATTGGCCATATCGGTTGCTTTAGCTTTCATGAAACCAAGAATTACACGGCAGGCGGTGAGGGCGGCGCGACGCTTATTAACGATCCGAAACTGATTGAGCGCGCTGAAATCATTCGTGAAAAAGGCACCAACCGGAGTCAATTCTTCCGTGGTCAGGTAGATAAATACACCTGGCGGGATATCGGTTCCAGTTATTTGATGTCGGACTTGCAGGCGGCTTATCTGTGGGCACAACTGGAAGCGGCGGATCGCATTAATCAACATCGTCTGGCACTGTGGAAAACGTATTATGATGCGCTTGAGCCGCTGGCTCGCGCGGGCCGTATCGAACTGCCGACCGTGCCAGACAACTGCGGGCATAACGCGCATATGTTTTATATCAAACTGCGCGATATCGACGATCGAAGCAATCTTATCGCCTGGTTGAAAGAGGCTGAGATTTTGGCTGTGTTCCACTATATCCCGCTGCATAGCTGCCCGGCAGGTGAGAAATTCGGCGAATTCTTTGGCGAAGACCGCTTCACAACCCGTGAAAGCGAACGTCTGCTGCGTCTTCCCCTGTTCTATAATCTCGCCCCTTTCAATCAGCGTACCGTTATCAATTCGCTGTTAAGCTATTTCTCCTGATATGTCTCTTGCAAAAGCCTCAGTGTGGACGGCAGCGTCCACACTTATCAAGATTGTTGCCGGTCTGCTGGTCATAAAATTACTGGCGGTGGCATTCGGCCCTGAAGGGGTCGGCCAGGCCGGGAACTTTCGTCAGCTCATTACCGTATTAGGCGTACTGGCAGGCGCGGGCATTTTTAATGGCGTGACCAAGCTCGTTGCCCAACATCATGACAATGAAGACAAATTAAAACAGGTAACCGGCACGTCATCCGCGATGGTGTTGGGGTTTTCCACGCTTTTAGCCGTTATTTTTTTACTGGCAGCGCAGCCTGTCAGCATTGGTCTTTTCGGTCACGATCGTTACCAGAACGTGGTGCGGCTGGTGGCCTTTATTCAGATGGGCATTGCCTGGGCCAACCTGACGCTTGCGATTTTAAAAGGCTTTCGCGACGCCCGTGGCAACGCGCTTTCACTGATTATCGGCAGCATTATTGGTGTCGCCGCCTGGTATCTGTGTTATCGCCTTGGCGGCTATGAAGGCGCGTTACTGGGGCTGGCATTAGTGCCTGCGCTGGTGGTATTCCCGGCAATGTGGATGCTGAAAAAGCGCGAGCATGTGCCGCTTAGCTACCTTAAGCCACGCTGGGATAGCGACTTCGCGAGGCAACTTTCAAAATTTACCCTGATGGCGCTGATGACGTCGGTCACGCTTCCCGTCGCCTATGTGATGATGCGAAACCTGATGGCCGCGCATTATAGCTGGGATGAAGTGGGCATCTGGCAAGCGGTAAGCACGATTTCTGACGCCTACCTGCAATTTATTACCGCAACATTCAGCGTGTGGTTGTTGCCAACCCTGTCGCGATTAACCGAGAAAGACGCCATAACCCGCGAAGTGGTACGTTCGCTGAAATTTGTGCTTCCCGCCGTTGCGGCAGCGAGTGTGACGGTCTGGCTGTTACGTGACGTTGCCGTCTGGCTGTTGTTTTCACATAAATTTATCGCCATGCGCGGCCTGTTCGCGTGGCAGTTGGTAGGCGATGTGTTGAAAGTAGGCGCTTACGTATTTGGCTATCTGGTGATCGCGAAAGCGTCGCTGCGCCTCTATGTGCTGGCGGAAATCAGTCAGTTCGCGCTGCTTACCGGATTCTCGCGCTGGCTCATTCCGGCGCATGGCGCGCTGGGCGCCGCTCAGGCCTACATGGCGACCTATATTGTCTATTTCACCTTATGTTGCGGTGTATTTTTACTTTGGCGCAGGAAAGCATGAACGCGTTAATTCATATTCTGGGGTCTGATATTCCCCACCATAATCAAACTGTCCTGCGTTATTTCAATGATGAGCTATCAGCGCTTGGGGAGAATGCCCGACGCTTTATGGTGGTCTCGCAGGATGCGTCACTGCAAAGCGCATTTCCGGCGCTGGAAGTGACCTGTTATCCCAATAAGAAAGCGCTAGCCGACGCGGTTATTGCGCTTGCGCGTGAAGACCGCGACCGACATTTCTTCTTCCACGGGCAGTTTAACGCGCCGCTGTGGATAGCGATGTTGACCGGTGGGTTAAAATCTTCTCAAGTGAGCTGGCACATCTGGGGCGCAGATCTGTATGAAGCGTCGCGCAGTATTAAGTTTCGGCTGTTTTATTTCTTGCGTCGCCTGGCGCAAAAGCGCGTTGGGCACGTCTTTGCGACGCGCGGCGATCTGAATTATTTCCATCAGCGCAACCCTGGCGTACCGGGGTCGTTGCTCTATTTTCCTACCCGTATGGATACCGCATTAAACGCGCTTGAAAAGACGCCCACGAGCGGCAAGCTCACGATTCTGGTCGGTAATTCAGGCGATCGTAGCAATGAGCATATTGCGGCCTTGCGGGCGGTTCACGCCCAGTTTGGCGATAATGTGCATGTGATTGTGCCGATGGGCTATCCCGCTAACAATCAGGGTTATATTGAGGAAGTAGAACAGGCGGGGCGTGCGTTGTTCAGCGCCGATAATTTGCAGGTCTTGCGTGAGCAAATGGCGTTTGATGACTACCTTGCGCTGCTCCGACGCTGCGATCTGGGGTATTTTATTTTTGCCCGCCAGCAGGGGATCGGTACGCTTTGTTTGTTAATTCAGTCCGGTATTCCTTGTGTGCTCAGCCGTGAAAATCCGTTCTGGCAGGATATGACCGAACAGCACCTGCCGGTCCTGTTTACCGACGATATACTTAACGAAACGGTTGTTCGCGAAGCACAGCGTCAACTGACGTTGGTGGATAAATCGACAATCGCCTTTTTCCGTCCCGGCTATATCACCGGATGGCACCAGGCGTTACGCGTGGCGGCAGGAGAAAGACCATGAGTTTGTTGCAGTTTAGCGGCCTGTTTATCGTCTGGTTGCTGGCTACGCTGTTTATTACCACCACCACCTGGTTTGAATTTCGCCGGGTGCGGTTTAATTTTAATATTTTCTTCTCGCTGCTGTTTCTGCTGACTTTCTTTTTTGGCTTCCCGTTTACGGCGCTACTGGTGTTCCGCTTTGATGTCGCCGTTGTGCCGGCAGACGTGTTGCTTCAGGCACAACTGGCCGCCGCCTGCTTTTATGGCATTTATTATGTGACCTACAAAACCCGTCTGCGATCGCGTACGAGTGGCGCCGGGCGCGAGATGTTTTCGGTCAATCGCGTCGAAGCGCGCTTAACGTGGATGCTGCTGATGGCCCTGGCGCTGGTAAGCGTAGGCATTTTCTTTATGCACAACGGCTTTCTGCTGTTTCGCCTGCACTCCTATAGCCAGATTTTCTCAAGCGAAGTCTCGGGCGTAGCGCTTAAGCGCTTCTTCTACTTCTTTATACCCGCCATGCTGGTCATCTATTTTCTGCGCCAGAGCGTCCAGGCCTGGCTGTTTTTCCTGATAGCCACCGTAGGGTTTGGATTACTGACCTATGTGATTGTCGGCGGTACGCGGGCCAATATCATTATCGCTTTCGCCATCTTTTTGTTTATTGGCATTATTCGCGGCTGGATTTCGCTGTGGATGCTGGTTGCAGCAGGCGCAATGGGGATTGTCGGGATGTTCTGGCTGGCCCTGAAACGTTACGGTCTGGATGTGCGGGGCGATGAAGCGTTTTACACATTCCTGTATTTGACTCGCGACACCTTCTCGCCATGGGAAAATCTGGCGCTGTTGTTGCAAAACTACGACAACATCGATTTCCAGGGGCTGGCACCGATTGCCCGCGACTTTTACGTATTTATTCCTACCTGGCTTTGGCCGGATCGTCCGGGCATTGTACTGAACTCGGCGAACTATTTTACCTGGGAAGTACTGAACAACCATTCCGGGCTTGCCATCTCCCCAACGCTTATCGGCTCGCTGGTGGTAATGGGGGGCGTGTGGTTTATTCCGCTGGGTGCGGTTGTCGTTGGGCTGATAATTAAGTGGTTTGACTGGATTTATCAGCATGGCATCAACGGAACCAATCGTTATAAAGCGGCGATTTTGCAGAGTTTCTGTTTCGGCGCCATCTTTAATATGATCGTGCTGGCCCGGGAAGGCCTTGATGCCTTTGTCTCGCGCGTGGTGTTTTTCATGGTGATTTTCGGCGCGTGTTTATTTATCGCCAAATTATTGTACTGGATGTTGGAGAGTGCCGGTTTGATTCGTGGCAGAGTCCGCCCACTATCAGGGCGCTTCCCGCCCGGTCACAATCTCGGATAAGGATGCAGATGACTGACGATATTAACGCGCCGCGTTACGCCTTACGTGGGCTGAGCTTGCTGGGATGGCGTGATAAGCAACATGCTCTCAACTACCTCTTTGCTGATGGACATCTGAAACACGGAACGCTGGTGGCCATTAACGCGGAGAAAATGTTGACGCTTAATGATGATCCTCAAATCAGAGCGTTGATTGAGGCGGCGGAATTTAAATATGCCGATGGCATCAGCGTGGTGCGTTCCGTGCGCAAGAAATACCCACAGGCGCAGATTTCCCGGGTCGCGGGCGCCGACCTTTGGGAAGCGCTGATGGCGCGCGCAGGTCAGGAAGGCACCCCGGTGTTTTTAGTCGGGGGCAAACCGCAGGTGCTGAATGAAACGGTCGCTAAACTTCGCCAGCAGTGGCAGGTCAACCTCGTGGGCGAGCAGGATGGTTATTTTACCCCCGAGTCTCGCCAGGCGTTATTCGAGCGAATTCGCGACAGCGGCGCCAAAATAGTCACCGTAGCGATGGGCTCTCCACGTCAGGAAGTCTTCATGCGTGACTGCCGTATGGTGTATCCGGACGCGCTGTATATGGGCGTCGGCGGTACCTATGATGTGTTTACCGGCCACGTTAAGCGCGCGCCTCAAGTGTGGCAACGCCTGGGACTCGAATGGCTCTATCGCCTGTTGAGCCAGCCAAGCCGCATTACGCGACAGCTTCGCTTACTGCGTTACCTCGCCTGGCACTATACCGGCAAACTGTAATTATCTGACGGCGGAGCCCTGTTCCGCCGTTACGCATTCTCCTCGCTATTTATCCTCGTCTTTTGACATTTTTCATTTCGTTATTTGCCATTTCGGAAAATTTAGGAAACCATGCGCGGGTTCAGTGCAGTGCCGTGGATGATTCAGCTCATCGTTACCGATGGACAGGATAAGCCACGCGGACCCTATGGCGCTGACGATAACAATAACCGGTAAAGCCGGAGCAACGACAACACAACATTGAGGATATATGGCAGAGAATAATTCTGAGCTTCAGCGTGGGCTGGAGTCTCGACACATCGAACTTATCGCCCTTGGGGGCACCATTGGCGTTGGGCTATTTATGGGGGCGGCGAGCACCCTTAAATGGGCGGGGCCTTCCGTATTGCTGGCATACATATTCGCAGGCCTGTTTGTTTTCTTTATCATGCGCTCCATGGGTGAAATGCTTTTTCTTGAACCGGTAGCCGGTTCATTCGCCATTTACGCACATCGTTATATGAGCCCGTTTTTCGGGTATCTGACGGCATGGTCCTACTGGTTTATGTGGATGGCGGTAGGGATATCGGAAATTACCGCCATTGGCGTTTACGTACAGTACTGGTTCCCGGAAATGGCGCAGTGGATACCTGCGCTTATTGCCGTGGGGTTAGTGGCGCTGGCGAACCTGGCGGCAGTACGGTTGTATGGCGAAATTGAATTCTGGTTCGCAATGATCAAAGTCACCACCATTATTGTGATGATCGTCATCGGCCTTGGCGTGATTTTCTTTGGTTTCGGCAACGGCGGGCAGGCGGTTGGATTCGCTAACCTGACCGCGCACGGCGGTTTCTTCGCTGGCGGCTGGAAAGGCTTTTTGACCGCGTTGTGCATCGTGGTGGCGTCCTATCAGGGCGTGGAGCTGATAGGCATAACTGCCGGAGAGGCGAAAAACCCGCAGGTGACGCTACGTAGCGCGGTGAGCAAGGTGTTATGGCGCATCCTCATTTTTTACGTGGGCGCAATCTTCGTTATTGTGACGCTTTTCCCGTGGGATAACATCGGCACCAGCGGGAGTCCGTTTGTTCTCACCTTCGCTAAAATCGGTATCACTGCCGCGGCCGGTATTATTAACTTCGTGGTGCTGACGGCGGCGTTGTCTGGATGCAACAGCGGGATGTATAGCTGCGGGCGCATGCTTTACGCCTTGTCGAAAAATCGGCAGCTGCCGGCAGCGGTTGGGAAAGTATCGAAAAACGGCGTACCGGTGGCAGGCGTGGCGATATCGATTGTGATCCTGCTGATAGGTTCCTGTCTGAATTACCTCATTCCCAATCCGCAGCGCGTTTTTGTCTACGTCTATAGCGCCAGCGTATTACCGGGTATGGTGCCGTGGTTTGTGATCCTGATTAGCCAGCTACGGTTTCGTAAAGCGCACCGTCAGGCCATCGCCAGCCACCCGTTCCGCTCTCTGTTTTTCCCGTGGGCGAACTATTTGACCATGGGATTTCTGCTTTGCGTGCTTTTCGGGATGGGATTTAATGAAGAAACGCGTATGTCGCTGATTGTCGGCGCGCTATTTCTGGCGCTGGTAACAGTGGTCTACAGGCTTTTTGGTCTTAATCGACACTATTCACTGCCGGAAGTGGAGAGATAAGCGACAAAGTGCGCAAAGCATAACCAAACGCGCATTTTCTTAAAAAAAGCACTAGACAGCAGGGCGCGAAGTCCGTAGTATCCCCCTCCGCAACGGCGCTACGCGCCCGTAGCTCAGCTGGATAGAGCGCTGCCCTCCGGAGGCAGAGGTCTCAGGTTCGAATCCTGTCGGGCGCGCCATTTTAATGAGGCGCTTGAGCGGTGAAGTAGAACAAGCGAGTAAAAGATTTGCAGTGGTGGCTATAGCTCAGTTGGTAGAGCCCTGGATTGTGATTCCAGTTGTCGTGGGTTCGAGTCCCATTAGCCACCCCATTATTTCGTGGCGATGCGAAGGTGGCGGAATTGGTAGACGCGCTAGCTTCAGGTGTTAGTGTCTTAACGGACGTGAGGGTTCAAGTCCCTCTCTTCGCACCACAACTAAATTGAACTAATAATTCAAAAAAGCAGTATTTCGGCGAGTAGCGCAGCTTGGTAGCGCAACTGGTTTGGGACCAGTGGGTCGGAGGTTCGAATCCTCTCTCGCCGACCAATTTAGAACCCCGCTTCGGCGGGGTTTTTTCTTTTCTACCTTTCCCCATTCCTTACTCTCTGCTTTTCTTATCTTTATGAGACTTCTGTCGCAAAATGGCAACGTTAACCGCAAATAGTGTCGTCGATTTGAGACGTATAACTGATTGAATTACTTGCAGAAAATAATTTTAGCTTATCTTTGTCTGCTGGGAGCGACAGTTAAACCTTATTCAGATCACATTCTTATGGTTGCCCGTTTAATGGCATCGCTAACGTGCTGAATCGTAATGAGTGTTTTCAGATAATTTAACCATGCGTTTCTGGCATGGTTTGTGCAATAATTAATATGTAGATGCTCATTCCATCTCTTATGTTCGCCTCAGGCTTCATAAACTCAGGAATGACGCAGAGCCGTTTAACGGTGCTTATCGTCCACCGAGAGATGTCGCTAACGCCTCATCAAACACCATGGACATAACGTTGAGTGAAGCACCTATTTGTTGTCAAAGACCTTTTTAACACCTGCCATCTGGCAGGTGTTTTTTTATGGGCGTTTTAAAGGTGTGACAGTACAGAAAAGCGATCGCCTTCCCGAGTGAGAAGGCGATAAAGAGGTTATTGCGGCGGGTTATTTTGCAGAGAATTATTTTGCAGGGTCAGCAGCAGACCATCACGACGCATTGTCGCCGCCTCTTCAGGTTGATGCATTCTGTCCAGCACATCAGCAAGCCAGGCGTAATCAAAGGCATCCGGACGCTGTTTTAACGCCGCGCGGAACGCGATACTCGCTTCCTGCCATTCGCCGTGCTTCATTAACAACTGCCCCAGCGTACTCCACAATATGGGGCGATCGCCCTGGCTTTTTATCTGCTGACGCAACGCTTTTTCAAGCTGTTCCGGATTGCCGGTTTTTAAACGCGGCATCAGCATAACCAGACGCTCATCATACTGGCGCTTCAGCCCATCCAGAATGATGCTCTGGGCGGTGTCATGATCGTCGCATTCAATAAGATGCTCAGCCATAGCGACCTGAAGCGTGGTTTGTTGACGCGTTTTCCGGCTTTGATTTTGCCACCAGGCTTTCAGGCCGTCGCTGCCTTGTTCGGCGCGAGCTTGATCCATTAGCCCAATCCAGGCTTGCTGTTGCAGCGCATCGCGGTGTGCGTCGTCTCCGACCTGCGCTTTCTTCATAGACGGAAGAATATCTAACAGCGAATTCCAGGCCCCGGTACGGATGTACGCTTGTTCCGCCAGGCGCAGCACTTCCGGATGACGCGGCGTGACTTCCAGCAACCTGTCGACGCCGTGACGCGCCGCATGGTTTTCGTTACGCGCCAGTTGCAGCCGTACCCGGGTGATTTCCACCGGGATCTGATCGCCATCAGCCAGTTCAGCCGCACGCTCCAGATGTTGATTCGCGCGCATCTCATCGCCGCGCTGCTGCGCCGCTTCCGCCGCCAGTAAATAGTTAACCACCGGCTGTTCGGCGTGATCGGCATTTTTCGACATCAGTTTTTCTACTTGCTGATAGTCGCCTTCCGCCAGTTTCAACAGCGCCAGGCTGGTTTGTTTACGAGCGCGATTGCGTTTGCGGCCCATAAACCAACCGCGCGTGCGGGCGCCGGTACGAAACAGACGACGCAGGATCCACTCGATCGCAAACAACACCACTAACGAAAGGATCAAGATGATCGTTAAGCCAGTGACGCTGGTTTCAATATTCCAGTTATCAGTCTGGATCAATACATAACCCTGATGACCGGCGATCATCGGGCCGACGACGATCCCCGCCATTAACAGCAGGAATAGCAACAGGACTTTAACCATTACTGTTCTCCCTGAGCCGGTTCAGAGGCCGCAGGCGCTTCGGCTGGCGCGGGTGCCGCCTCAGCAGGTGCCGCCGTCTCAGCCGAGGTGACGGCTGGCTGCGCGAGGAGGTTACGCACCCGCGTTTGCATCAGTTTTTCAAGGATTGGCTGGCTCTGTAAGGTTTCAGGCACGTCCATATCGATGTTTTGCTGACTTAACGCATCCAGGGTATCAAGGAAGCTCTTGGTAGTGGCGTCATCCGTGTCGTAATAGGCGCGCACCCATGTGGAAACGTTATCCAGTGACTGTTTGTAAGTTTCATTCTGATGACGCGGCACCGCTTGGGCTGCGACTAACAACCGAGAGCGGATATTTTCGCGCAGGTACACGTCCTGATTCGGGGCCAGCAGCGGGACGGCGGTATCATCACGGCGGCGAATGGTAATAAAGCTGTCCATAAAGTTGTGCCAGCTTTTTACCAGGTTTTGCCGCCATTCAGTGACGGTGCTGGAAAGCTCGGTACCATCGCTGTCCATAGGGGCGGAGTCGTTGTCATTATCTGCCAGACGCAAGTTATCCACCTGGCTTGCCAGTTGATTCAGCTTGAGAATAATACCGTCGTAATCAACCTGGGACACCGCCGACAGGGTGGCGATATCTTCAGTAATGGCGCGGCGCGCGGTGATCAGACTCGGGTCATTCATATCCGCAAGGCTTGCGTCAGCGCTTTTAAGCAGCGCGGCGGCAGTCGTCACATCCTGATCGCTCCAAAGCTTGCGACCTGCCAGTTTCACCAGAAAATCAGCCTGTGCCAGCAGCCAGGTTTTGGCATCGGTTCCGGAAATGGTCGCGACTTTTTGCTGCATTTCATCCAGTTGGCGCGTCAGGTTTTCCTGCTCATGCTTTGCCGCATCGAGCGCGCCGGCCTGCTGTTTGAGGGTATTTTCTAACGCGGATTTTTGGTTTTCCTGCTGCTGTTGCAGCGCCGTCACCTGTCCTTCAAGCGCCTCGATTGTGGCGCTTTGCACAGCGGACTGATGTTTAGACCAATTATAAAGCCCAATGCCGGCGGCCAGCGCAATGGCGATAGCCACAGCGCTTAGCGCCAAAGCGGTATTGATTTTACGATCGTGTTTCACAGGCTTTTGTGGCGGAGAGGTGATTTCCACCGAATCCCTGTTTTCTTCAGGCGCAGTAGAGGTGTTCTGTTGTTCCGTCATTATGGCTTCCCATTATGAGAGTTATTGCAACACGCGCAGTAGCGCATCGTTGTCTGCATTATCGGCGACGGTAATGTCCTGCCAACCCAATTCCCGGGCGAGGGTCGCCAAACGTTCACTGACGACAATGAGTCGGCAGTGAAGTAACCAGTTTGTTTGATACCATGGAGGGATGAGCGTAAACAGGCGCTTTAGCATTTCGCCGCTGGTGACAACCAACGTATCCACGCCGCGCTGATGCCAGCGATACGCTTCTTCCTTCCCGTCGTAATATTTGTCAATACGTTGATAACATTCACAAAACGTTACTTTAGCGCCACGCTTCGCCAGCGTTTCGCCAATAAGTTCGCGTCCGCCGTTGCCGCGTAACAGTA
Source organism: Citrobacter freundii (assembly GCF_011077955.1). Classification (GTDB taxonomy): domain Bacteria; phylum Pseudomonadota; class Gammaproteobacteria; order Enterobacterales; family Enterobacteriaceae; genus Atlantibacter. The sequence continues at coordinate 45,975 of NZ_JAALBX010000017.1, read as the reverse complement.
CGGCGCGCTTACCTGCAACGTTTTGTAATTCTGGTAATTGTAGCAACACTTCGCTGATTTCCCGGTCACGCGGATAATTAACCGATAGTCCGCTGGCGGTATGCAGCGCAAGCGCGGTGGTGCGTCCAATTGCGAAGGCCTGAACGCGTGGCCAGGCGATATGATGCTGGCGCAGTGCCGCCGCCGCGTGCCATACGGCGTGCTGAGAAAGCGCGAACAGAAGATCGTCCTGAGATAATGAAGCCAGTAGATCCGGCAACATTGAAAGCTCCCGACCAGGAGAGAATTCAATGAGCGGTAAACTCCAGGCGACCTTTCCCTGCGCGCGCAAGCGGCTTACCAGTTCTTCTCCTGCGGGGGAGGGGCGGGTCACCAGGATATTCATGCAGGGGCGTCTCCGTTATAAACTTCAGCCAGAATGGCGCGCGCGCCGTTTTCCAGCAGTTCCTCCGCCAGCGAGACGCCGAGCTTTTCAGCATCCTCTGGTGCGCCGCGGCGCTCACCACGCACGACTCTCGATCCATCCGGCGCGCCGACCAGCGCACGCAGCCAGATTTCACCCTTGTGGATTTCCGCATAGCTGCCGATAGGCACCTGGCAGCCGCCCTCAAGACGGGTATTCATGGCGCGCTCGGCGCTGACGCGAAGAGCCGTTTCAGCGTGATTCAGTGGGGCCAGCAGTTCGCGGGTGCGCGCGTCATTAAGACGACATTCAATACCGACTGCCCCCTGGCCCACGGCAGGAAGCGAAACCTCAGCAGGGAGGGCATAACCGATACGCGCTTGCAGGTCCAGGCGCTTCAGCCCGGCGACGGCGAGGATAATCGCGTCATACTCGCCGTTATCAAGCTTACTCAGACGCGTACCGACATTGCCGCGTAGCGAGCGGATGATTAAATCAGGGCGGCGTTCAGCGATCTGGCACTGACGACGCAGGCTGGATGTGCCGACGATACTGCCGGCAGGCATATCATCCAGGGTAGCGAATCGATTAGAGACAAAGGCGTCGCGCGGATCTTCGCGCTCGCAAATCGTCGCCAGACCCAGGCCTTCAGGGAATTCTACTGGTACATCTTTCATGGAGTGCACAGCGATATCTGCACGGCCTTCAAGCAATGCCAGCTCAAGTTCTTTAACGAACAGACCTTTGCCGCCCACTTTCGCAAGCGGGGTATCGAGGATAATGTCGCCTTTCGTTACCATCGGCACCAGTTCTACCGTCAATCCTGGATGAAACGCTTCCAGACGGTCCTTGACGTAATGTGCTTGCCAGAGCGCGAGCGGGCTTTGGCGAGTGGCAATTCTTAGTACATTGTCTAACATGCTTGTTACCGTTAATTCGTCCATTTACCATCCTAACATTGTAACCAGAACAGTGTCAGTTTTAACGGGTTTTAGCAGGAAAGGGGGATATCCGTCGTGTTCTCGTACTTTAGTGCAGGCTTTCGATGCTACAATGGATAAGTAGCGCAACTTCCTTTACGGTCAACCCGCAAGGTGTTAAATTGATCACGTTTTAAGCCGATTGTTAGCCTGTACGGGCAAAAACCCAAACGGCGATAAACGCGGCGGTTTTTCGAAATAGTGCAATCATCAGGCGATATGTCTTGTACCTCTATATTGAGACCTTAAAACAGAGACTGGATGCCATAAATCAATTGCGTGTAGATCGCGCTCTTGCTGCTATGGGGCCTGCATTCCAACAGGTCTACAGTCTGCTGCCGACACTGCTACATTATCACCACCCGCTGATGCCGGGTTACCTTGATGGTAACGTTCCCTGTGGCATCTGCCTTTACACGCCTGATGAAACCCAACGCCACTACCTGAACGAGCTTGAGCTGAACCGCGGGCCTATCCCACGGGAAACACCGCAGGGCGAGTTACCTATTACCGGTCTTTACACCATGGGCAGCACCTCATCCGTGGGGCAAAGCTGTTCTTCCGATTTGGATATCTGGGTTTGCCATCAATCCTGGCTTGATAATGATGAGCGTCAATTGTTACAGCGTAAATGCAGCCTGCTGGAAAGCTGGGCCGCCTCGCTGGGCGTTGAAGTCAGCTTCTTCCTGATCGACGAAAACCGCTTCCGTCATAATGAAAGCGGCAGCCTTGGCGGCGAAGACTGCGGTTCGACCCAACATATTTTGTTGCTGGACGAGTTCTACCGCACCGCCGTGCGTCTGGCCGGTAAACGTATTCTCTGGAATATGGTGCCGTGTGAAGAAGAAGAGCACTACGACGATTACGTGATGACGTTGTACGCGCAAGGCGTGTTGACGCCTAACGAATGGCTCGATTTGGGCGGCTTAAGTTCGCTCTCGGCGGAAGAGTACTTCGGCGCGAGCCTGTGGCAGCTCTATAAAAGTATCGACTCGCCTTATAAAGCAGTGTTAAAAACGCTGCTGCTGGAAGCGTACTCCTGGGAGTACCCGAATCAGCGCCTGCTGGCTAAAGACATTAAACAGCGTCTGCACGATGGCGAAATCGTCTCTTACGGGCTTGATTCGTACTGCATGATGCTTGAGCGCGTCACAGAATATCTGGAGCAGATTGAAGATACTGCGCGTCTGGATTTAGTTCGCCGCTGTTTCTACCTGAAAGTATGCGAAAAACTTTCTCGCGAGCGCGCTTGCGTGGGCTGGCGCCGCGAAGTGATAAGCCAGATGGTAAAAGCCTGGGGTTGGGACGAGGCGCGTTTAACCATGCTCGATAATCGCGCTAACTGGAAAATCGACCAGGTGCGCGAAGCGCATAACGAACTGCTCGACGCCATGATGCAAAGCTATCGAAATCTGATTCGCTTTGCGCGCCGTAATAATTTGAGCGTTTCGGCAAGCCCGCAGGATATTGGCGTTCTGACCCGTAAACTGTATGCGGCATTCGAAGCGCTGCCCGGCAAAGTGACTCTGGTGAACCCGCAGATTTCCCCGGATCTCTCAGAGCCGACGTTAACCTTTATCCATGTGCCGCAGGGCCGCGCCAACCGTAGCGGCTGGTATTTATACAACCGCGCCCCGAACATGGAATCGATCATCAGCCATCAGCCGCTGGAATATAACCGTTATCTTAATAAGCTGGTGGCCTGGGCCTGGTTTAACGGCCTGCTCACCTCGCGTACCCGCCTGTTTATTAAGGGCAACGGGATTTGCGATCTGGCGAAACTGCAGGAAATGGTGGCGGACGTGTCGCATCACTTCCCGCTGCGGTTGCCTGCGCCAACGCCGAAAGCGCTCTACAGCCCGTGCGAAATTCGCCACCTGGCGATTATCGTCAACCTTGAATATGATCCGACGGCTGCGTTCCGCAATCAGGTTGTCCATTTCGATTTCAGAAAGCTGGATGTCCTGAGTTTCGGCGAAGAGCAAAAATGCCTGATTGGCAGTATCGACCTGCTTTATCGCAACTCGTGGAATGAGGTGCGTACCCTGCATTTCAACGGCGAGCAGGCGATGATCGAGGCGCTTAAAACTATCCTCGGTAAAATGCATCAGGACGCTGCGCCGCCGGATAGCGTTGAAGTCTTCTGTTATAGCCAGCATTTGCGCGGCCTTATTCGTACCCGCGTTCAGCAGCTCGTCTCAGAATGTATTGAGTTCCGCTTATCCAGCACCCGTCTGGAGCCTGGGCGCTTTAAAGCCTTGCGTGTAGCGGGCCAGACCTGGGGCCTGTTCTTTGAACGGGTGAACGTGTCGGTACAGAAACTGGAAAATGCCATTGAATTTTATGGCGCGATTTCCCACAACAAGTTGCATGGCCTGTCAGTGCAGGTTGAAACTAACCAGGTGAAATTGCCGTCAGTGGTGGATGGATTCGCCAGCGAAGGGATTATTCAATTCTTCTTTGAGAATACGAACGACGATCGCGGCTTTAATATTTACATTCTCGACGAAAGCAACCGCGCTGAGGTCTATCATCACTGCGAAGGCAGTATTGAAGAACTGGTCCGCGACGTTAGCCGCTTCTACTCGTCGTCCCATGACCGGTTCACTTACGGCTCAAGCTTTATCAACTTTAACTTGCCGCAGTTCTACCAGATTGTGAATGTCGATGGCCGCAACCAAGTGATCCCGTACCGCAGTCAGGCGATCACGAACGTGGCGTCGCCCCGTCAGGACAACGCCTCGCCGATGATGCAGCAATATCAGTCGTAATTAGCGAAAGCTGACTTCTTCTCCCGCTTGCTCCGTGCAGGCGGTTTCCAGCAGCGTCCAGAAACGCTCACCGCTACGATCGCACACCCACTCATCGTTGCGTAATTCAAAATGGTAGCCGCCTTTCTTCGTCGCAAGCCATACCTGATGCAGCGGTTCCTGACGGTTGATAATGATTTTGCTACCGTTTTCAAAACTCAACGTCAGCACGCCGCCGTTAATTTCACAGTCGATATCTGTTTCACCGTCGTGGTTGTCGATACGTTCTTCAATGGTCTGCCACAGACCATCGGCAAGGCGATGAAATTCACTGTCGTTCATGTCTGCTTCCTGTTATGAGTTGTGGCGAAAGTATAAAAGCTCTGGATCCGAATAGAAACCTTAGCGCAAGGCGCGTTTCGTCAGTAAGGCGATATTGAGAACGGCAAACTCTTGCTTTTGCGCCTTCTCCTGCGATGATAGAAAGCAAAGGATTAACTACAGGCATTCACCATGAAGAACATTTTTTGCTCACTGGCCGTTGTGCTGGCGTTTGCAAGCCTTACGGGATGCGGTCTGAAAGGGCCTCTCTACTTCCCGCCTGCGGATAAAAAAGCCCCACCGCCGACGCGCCCGGTACAGGATAATACCCAGGCCACTACGCCCGACCGTAACGATCGCGGCCAGAACGATCAGCCGACTCAGGTGATTTACTAAACAACGATTCGTCACCGCGTATACGGAGTGAAAAATGCAGTTTTCCAAAATGCATGGCCTTGGTAATGACTTTATGGTCGTCGACGCGGTCACACAAAACGTCTTTTTTTCGCCTGAGTTGATCCGCCGTCTGGCGGATCGCCACCTGGGCGTCGGCTTTGACCAACTGCTGGTCGTGGAGCCGCCGTACGATCCTGACCTGGATTTCCATTACCGCATATTTAACGCCGACGGCAGCGAAGTTTCTCAGTGTGGTAACGGCGCGCGCTGCTTCGCGCGGTTTGTTCGACTGAAAGGTCTCACCAATAGACGCGACATTCGCGTCAGCACGGCTAACGGTCGCATGGTGCTGACCGTGAATGAAGACGATCTGGTGCGGGTTAATATGGGCGAGCCGAATTTTGAGCCAGGCCAGGTGCCGTTTCGCGCGAATAAGGCGGAAAAGACCTATATCATGCGCGCCGCCGAGCAAACCATAATGTGCGGCGTGGTTTCCATGGGGAACCCGCACTGCGTATTGCAGGTCGACAACGTTGATACCGCCGAGGTGGAAGTCCTGGGGCCGGTTCTGGAAAATCATGAGCGTTTTCCTGAACGGGCAAATATTGGCTTTATGCAGGTGGTCACGACCGATCGCATCCGGTTGCGCGTTTTCGAACGTGGCGCCGGGGAAACGCAGGCCTGCGGCAGCGGCGCATGCGCGGCAGTCGCCGTTGGGATTTCCCAGGGATTACTGGCCGAACAGGTACGCGTTGAGTTGCCTGGCGGTCTGTTGGATATCGCCTGGAAGGGGCCCGGGCATCCGCTCTATATGACGGGCCCAGCCACTCATGTCTACGATGGATTTATACATTTATGAGTAAAGTCGGGGAACCGCAAGCGCTCCTTACTGAGATTGACGACAGCGCAGTCTGCGAATATCTGCTGCGCAACCCTGATTTCTTTATCCGTAACGCCGCGCTTGCTGAGCAAATGCGGGTTCCGCATCCGGTACGCGGCACGGTTTCGCTGGTTGAATGGCATATGGCGCGCGCCAGAAACCATATCAATCAGTTGGAAGAAAATATGACGCTGCTGATGGAACTGGCGAGCGCCAATGAAGGATTATTTTATCGGCTGCTAAAACTTCAGGGGCGACTTGCGTCGGCGCCAAGTCTTCAGGAAATGCTTAACCGCCTGCATCGCTGGGCCAGGGACATGGGGCTTGCGGGCGCGTCTATCCGTCTGTTTGCCGACCGCTGGCGCGTGGGCGCACCGTCAGATTTCACGCATCTGGCGTTATCGCGTCAGGCGTTTGAACCGTTGCGCATCCAGCGTCTGGGCCACGAAAACCATTATCTGGGGCCATTAAACGGACCGGAATTATTGGTTATTTTGCCGGATGCGAAAGCGATTGGCTCCGTGGCGATGTCGTTAATGGGCAGCGAAGACGCGCTGGGCGTGGTGATATTCACCAGCCGCGATCCGCAGCATTATCAATCCGGCCAGGGCACTCAATTGCTCCATGAGCTCTCACTGATGTTGCCGGAACTGTTGGAGCGCTGGATTGAACGCGTATGACGCCGTCACCGTTACAGGAACACGCCAGTCAATTTCTGCGATATCTTAAAGTCGAGCGGCAGCTCAGCCCGCTGACGGTGCTGAACTATGAACGCCAGCTGAGCGCCATTATTGCGTTAGCCGACGTTATGAAGTTAACGCGCTGGCGCGAGTGCGACGCCGCGCATGTTCGCAGTATTGTAGTGCGTAGCCGTCGTGAGGGTTTACAGGCCGCAAGCCTGGCGCTGCGTCTTTCCGCGTTACGCAGTTTCTTTAACTGGATGGTGAACCAGGGCGAGCTTAACGCTAATCCGGCAAAAGGGATCTCCGCCCCGAAACCGCCACGCCATCTGCCGAAAAACATCGACGTCGACGATGTTAACCAATTGCTGGATATTGATCTTAACGATCCGCTTGCCGTTCGAGATCGCGCCATGCTTGAAGTGATGTACGGTGCGGGTTTGCGTTTGTCTGAACTGGTAAACCTTGATTGCCGCCACCTGGATTTATCAACGGGCGAAGTGTGGGTTGTCGGCAAAGGCAGTAAAGAGCGGCGCCTGCCCATAGGGAAAAGCGCGCAGGCGTGGACTGAACACTGGCTGGATTTACGTGGCTTGTTTGGCCCGGATGACGATGCGCTGTTTTTAGCGAAAACCGGTAAACGTATTTCCGCGCGCAATGTCCAGAAACGCTTCGCCGAATGGGGCATTAAGCAGGGGCTTAACAGCCATGTTCATCCCCATAAATTGCGCCACTCCTTCGCCACGCATATGCTGGAATCCAGTGGCGATTTACGCGGGGTACAGGAGCTGTTAGGACATGCTAATCTCTCCACCACGCAAATCTACACCCATCTTGATTTCCAGCATCTGGCGTCGGTTTATGATGCCGCGCACCCACGCGCAAAACGAGGGAAAACGTAATGCATTTTTATCGTCCGCTGGGCAACATTTCCGCACTCACGTTTGATCTGGATGACACGCTGTATGACAACGTCCCGGTCATTACGCGTACTGAAAAAGAGGCGTTTGAATTCGTTCGCAATTTCCACCCGTCGCTTAACGCGCTGGAAGTGGATGCGTTTCATCGTGTGCGCCAGGCGTTGCGTCATGCCGAGCCGGATATTTATCACGATGTGACCGAATGGCGTCGCCGGGCCGTTGAACGGGCCATGCTTGATGCGGGGTTAAGTGAAGAAGAAGCCCGGGCGGGCGCGGATGCGGCAATGGTGCATTTCGCCTCCTGGCGCAGCCGTATCGAGGTGCCTCAGGAAACGCACGACACTCTGAAAGTCTTGGCCAAAAGATGGCCGCTGGTGGCTATCACAAACGGTAACGCTGAACCGCATCTGTTTGGCCTTGATCAGTATTTCCAGTTTGTACTGCGCGCCGGTCCGCATGGCCGCTCCAAGCCGTTTAGCGATATGTATCACCTGGCGGCGAAGAAGCTTCATATCAGCCCGGCCGAGATCCTTCATGTGGGTGACGACCTCACCACCGACGTAGCGGGCGCTATCCGCAGCGGCGTACAGGCATGCTGGATTAATTTGCGCGACACCAACCTGATGCGCGCAACGGACAGCCGCTTATTGCCCCACATGGAAATTTCGCGGTTGGCATCCTTAACGGCACTGTTATAATTTCATCCACTCTGTATAAATTCACAGGGGTGGCATCACCCCTCTTTTCCGGCGGTACCAATGGACGTTTCTTACCTGCTTGATGGCCTCAATGACAAACAACGCGACGCCGTCGCGGCGCCGCGCAGCAATATGCTGGTGCTGGCGGGCGCGGGCAGCGGTAAGACGCGTGTACTGGTTCACCGTATCGCCTGGCTGATGATGGTGGAAAATACATCGCCTTATTCCATTATGGCGGTGACCTTCACCAACAAAGCCGCGGCGGAAATGCGCCACCGTATCGGGCAAATCATGGGCTCAAGCCAGGGCGGAATGTGGGTCGGTACGTTCCATGGTCTGGCGCACCGTTTATTGCGCGCTCACCATATGGATGCCGGTTTGCCGCAGGATTTCCAGATCCTCGACAGCGAAGACCAGTTGCGTCTGTTAAAACGTCTGATCAAAGCAATGAATCTGGACGAAAAGCAGTGGCCGCCGCGCCAGGCGATGTGGTTTATCAACGGCAAAAAAGATGAAGGGCTGCGCCCGCATCATATTCAAAGCTACGGAAATCCGGTGGAGCAAACCTGGCAAAAGGTATACCAGGCTTATCAGGAAGCGTGTGACCGCGCAGGCCTGGTGGATTTTGCCGAGTTACTGCTGCGGGCACATGAACTGTGGCTTAATAAGCCCCACATCCTTAATCATTACCGTGAGCGCTTCACGAATATTCTGGTGGATGAATTCCAGGATACCAACAATATTCAGTACGCCTGGATCCGCCTTCTGGCGGGCGATACCGGCAAAGTGATGATCGTGGGCGATGATGACCAGTCAATCTATGGCTGGCGCGGCGCGCAGGTTGAGAACATCCAGCGTTTCCTGAATGATTTCCCCGGCGCGCAGACTATTCGCCTTGAGCAGAACTACCGCTCTACCAACAACATCCTTAACGCCGCCAACGCGCTTATCTCGAATAACGCCGGTCGTCTGGGCAAGAACTTATGGACAGACGGCAGCGATGGCGAGCCGATTTCCCTTTACTGCGCGTTCAATGAACTAGATGAAGCGCGCTTCGTGGTGAATCGCATTAAAACCTGGCAGGAAAGCGGCGGCGCGCTGGAAAAATGCGCCATCCTCTATCGCAGCAACGCCCAATCGCGCGTGCTGGAAGAGGCGCTACTGCAGGCGAATATGCCGTACCGTATTTATGGCGGCATGCGGTTCTTCGAGCGTCAGGAAATCAAAGACGCACTCTCCTATTTACGTCTTATCGCCAATCGCAATGACGACGCCGCGTTTGAACGCGTCGTCAATACGCCTACGCGCGGTATTGGCGATCGCACGCTTGACGTGGTGCGCCAGGCTTCCCGTGATAACCAACTCACGTTATGGCAGGCCAGCCGCCAGTTGTTACAGGAAAAAGCGTTGGCCGGTCGCGCCGCAAGCGCATTGCAGCGTTTCCATGAACTGATCGACGCGCTGGCCCATGAAACCGCCGATATGCCGCTTCATGTGCAAACCGACCGGGTCATTAAAGATTCCGGCCTGTGGATGATGTATGAACAGGAAAAAGGTGAAAAGGGCCAGACCCGTATCGAAAACCTTGAGGAACTGGTGACGGCGACGCGCCAGTTCAGCTACAACGAAGAAGACGAAGACTTAATGCCGCTACAGGCGTTTTTGTCCCACGCGGCGCTGGAAGCGGGCGAAGGGCAGGCTGACGCATGGCAGGATGCGGTGCAGTTAATGACCCTTCACTCCGCAAAAGGGCTTGAGTTTCCGCAGGTATTTATCGTTGGAATGGAAGAGGGCATGTTCCCAAGCCAGATGTCGCTTGATGAAGGAGGGCGTCTGGAAGAGGAACGCCGTCTTGCCTATGTGGGCGTCACCCGCGCGATGCAAAAACTCACCATTACTTATGCCGAATCGCGTCGTCTGTACGGTAAAGAAACCTATCATCGGCCGTCGCGTTTTATTGGCGAGTTGCCGGAAGCCTGTATTGAAGAAGTACGTCTGCGCGCCAGCATCAGCCGTCCGGTAAGCCATCAACGGATGGGCACGCCCGTGTCGGAAAATGATTCCGGCTATAAGTTGGGCCAGCGCGTTCGGCACGCAAAATTCGGCGAGGGCACCATCGTAAATCTGGAAGGCAGCGGCGAGCACAGCCGTTTGCAGGTCGCGTTTCAGGGCCAGGGAATTAAGTGGCTGGTGGCCGCTTATGCCAAGCTTGAAACGGTGTAACTTATAGATAAATCGCCCAATTTTTTCATTCTTAACTAACCTTTAAGAATAAGAGGCGTTTATTCTTCGCGGGCGCACCGTTGCGTGTTGACGCTAAATTTTTGCTGGCGTAACATGCGCCCACGATTATGCTAAGAGGACATTCGCCTTGGACACACCCAGTAGATGCTGGCTCACCGTCCTGTTCACCAGGAACAACTCCTAAGGCTATCCTCGTATGCTGATAGCCTTAGCGGTTGTCAGCGACTGCAATTCCCCCGTCGCGCTGAGTCAGGCTGTTTAATGGTCTGAAACCCAATTTGTTTCTGTGTGCCAACCGAACTGTCCAGGATTTTTTGTATTGGGAGTCCCGGTCATGCTGAGCGCATTTCAACTGGAAAACAATCGACTGTCTCGTCTGGAACTCGACGAGGCGCAAACCTTAACAGACTCAGTGTGGGTGGATTTGGTCGAACCGGATGACGAAGAACGTCTCCGGGTGCAATCTGAGCTGGGACAAAGCCTGGCGACACGCCCAGAACTGGAAGACATCGAAGCGTCGGCGCGTTTTTTTGAAGACGAAGACGGTCTCCATATTCACTCCTTCTTTTTCTTTGAAGATGCCGACGATCACGCCGGTAACTCCACCGTGGCGTTCACCATTCGCGATGGCCGTCTGTTCACGCTGCGTGAGCGCGAACTGCCTGCGTTTCGTCTCTACCGTATGCGCGCCCGCGCCCAGTTAATGACCGACGGTAACGCCTATGAGCTGCTGCTCGATCTGTTTGAAACCAAAATCGAACAGCTGGCGGATGAAATTGAGAACATCTACAGCGATCTGGAAAAGCTCAGCCGCGTGATTATGGAAGGCCATCAGGGCGATGAGTACGATGAAGCGCTGTCAACGCTGGCGGAACTGGAAGACGTGGGCTGGAAAGTGCGTCTGTGTCTGATGGATACCCAGCGCGCGCTCAATTTCCTGGTGCGTAAAACCCGTTTGCCGGGCGGGCAGCTCGAACAGGCGCGCGAAATCCTGCGAGATATCGAATCCCTGCTGCCGCATAACGAATCGCTGTTCCAGAAGGTGAACTTTTTAATGCAGGCGGCGATGGGTTTTATCAACATCGAGCAGAACCGCATTATTAAAATCTTCTCGGTGGTATCCGTGGTATTCCTGCCGCCGACGCTTGTGGCGTCAAGCTACGGGATGAACTTTGAATTTATGCCGGAGTTACACTGGAGCTTTGGCTACCCTGCGGCGATCATCGCAATGATGCTCGCAGGGCTTGCGCCATATCTGTACTTTAAACGCCGCAACTGGCTGTAATGATGGGGCTCTTCTTGTGAAAGAAGAGCTTAATTACCGCTGTGCGTTCTGCGCTGCGTATACACCGCATCCATCACGAAAATCGCCAGCGCGACCCAGATAAACGCGAAGGTCACCATTTTGTCTGTACCCGGGATTTCGTCGTAAAACACTACCGCCAGGATAAACATCAACGTTGGGCCGATGTACTGGAAAAAGCCCAGCGTAGACAGTCGCAGACGCGTGGCGGCGGCGGTAAAGCACAATAACGGAATGGTGGTCACCACACCTGCCGCCATCAGCTCAAGATTCAGCGTCAGGGAGTTGGCGTCCATATGGCTGGTTGGGCTGTCGGCAATAACGAACAGGTAAATCCCGGCAACCGGCAGCAGCCATAGCGTTTCGATAAGCATCCCGGTCTGGGCATCCACCCGGATCTTTTTGCGCAACAGTCCATAAAACGCAAAGCTGAACGCCAGCGCCAGCGCAATAATCGGCAGCGAACCAAAGGTCCATAATTGTACTAACACACCGCAGGTGGCGAGGCCAACTGCCACCCATTGCATCCGCCGGAAACGCTCGCCCAGGAAAATCATCCCCAGCACAATATTCACCAGCGGGTTGATAAAGTAACCCAGACTCGCTTCCAGTAAATGGTGGTTATTCACCGCCCAGATAAATAGCAGCCAGTTGCCGCCAATCAGCACCGCGCTCAACGCCAGAGCAAACACTTTCTTGGGTGTCTCGAACAGGCGTTTCAGACCGCTCCACTGACGGCTAACCGTTATCAGAGCAATCATAAAGAAGAACGACCAAATGACGCGGTGGGTCAAAATTTCATCCGCTGGAACAAAATCGATAAGCTTGAAATAAGCCGGGGCAATCCCCCAAATAAAATAAGCGGCAAGGGCGAAAAACACCCCTTGCCGCGTCTGTTTTGCATCCATTAGCAACGCTCGTTATCAAAAAGTGAATGCATTTTAACAGTAAATCATATTTAACCAACCATGTAGGTCGCCGTGGCGCTGGCGATATACACTTGATCTTCATTATGTAGTTCCACCCGCGCCACGGCGACTTTGTTACCCGCGCGCAACAGACTGCTGGTGGCGGTAAAACGGTTGCCGCGGCCAGGGCGCAAATAGTCGACGCGTAAATCAATGGTGCCCATACGGGATAAACGCTGGCGTAATTCTTCTTCGGTAATGGTTTCATGGCGGGTCAGGGTGCTGCCCACGCATACCAGCCCGGCCGCCACATCCAGCGCCGATGCGATGACGCCGCCATGCAAAATACTTTGCGCCCAGTTTCCTACCATCGTCGGCTGGTTATTAAAGCAAAGTTCTGCATAATCTTTTTCATAACGCATGAGCTCTAAACCGAGCGTGCGGTTAAACGGCATATGGTAAACAAAGATCTCGCCGACCAGCTTGAGGGCTGCGTCGTTAGTTAACATCGTGGGGGACATGGTTCCTACCTAAAAGAAAACGGTTGTTAAATCGTTGTTGATTTTATGCTTCTTATTTGTTGTTTGCCATAATCAGAAACCAGGACTAAGCACTCGACAAATAAAAATGTAGAATGTCGGGCGGATAATAATTCAGCAATTATATTGATTTGTTCAGGAGAACAAGCCACATGGGCAAATTTCTGGGTTGGGTAGGATGTGCAGGTTTATTGCCGTGCGCGGTATTTGCACAGGAAGCGGTCGTTCAGGAAGTCCACGATGCGCCTGCCGTGCGAGGAAGCATCATCGCGAATATGCTTCAGGATCATGATAATCCGTTTACGCTCTATCCTTATGAGTCGAATTACCTGCTTTATACGGTAACGGATGACCTGAATAAGGAAGCCATCAATACGTATAACTGGTCTGATAACGCTCGCAAAGACGAAGTGAAATTCCAGTTAAGCCTGGCGTTTCCGCTCTGGCGCGGCATCCTCGGGCCAAACTCGGTGCTCGGAGCGTCTTATACCCAGCGCTCCTGGTGGCAGCTTTCTAACAGCGAAGAGTCGTCGCCGTTTCGTGAAACGAACTATGAACCCCAAGCCTTCTTAGGCTTCGCGACCGATTATCAGCTCGCCGGCTGGACGCTGCGTGACGTTGAGGTTGGTTATAATCACCAGTCAAATGGTCGTTCCGACCCGACATCCCGCAGCTGGAACCGTCTTTATACCCGCCTGATGGCGCAGAATGGCAACTGGCTGGTCGAAGTGAAGCCCTGGTATGTGGTTGGTAACACCGATGATAATGCGGATATCACCAAATACATGGGCTATTACCAGTTGAAAATTGGCTATCAACTGGGTGACGCCATTCTGAGCGCGCGTGGGCAATACAACTGGAATACCGGTTACGGCGGCGGGGAGATTGGCTTCAGTTACCCTATTACGAAGCATGCCCGGTTCTATACTCAGTTGTATAGCGGTTATGGCGAATCGCTAATCGATTATAACTTTAACCAAACCCGCTTCGGCGTAGGCGTCATGCTTAACGATCTGTTCTAAGGGCATGGTGGTTTCTCCCACAAGCGCCGAAATAAAGTTTGTGGGCAATGCTGATGTGAAACAAATGCGTTATCTGATGTGAAATTTACGCCAGGAAGTTATATGTTCGGTAACTCCCTGGCGTAAGCCCTGGCTTTCTCAATAGCCGCGTCATCAAATATTCGCTGCTCAAAATTATCTGTAACATTCCTGACCCGGTATATTTTCCACTTCCCGTCTTCTGTGCGCATATAAGCTATTAAATGGATAAGTTGATGGTCTGCGCCGCAGCATGTAGCGCCTAACGAACACAGGTGGCGCATAAGTTATGCGAGGAGGATAATGCATGCTGCCTGGCGTAGTTTGACGCTGCGATAGGATCCCAACGCATATAACATTCTTTTCAAAATCATTCAGCAGCGATTAATAAACTCCACGCCTGGCTTACCCGTTAGCCAATATGCGCTATAGGTTTGATTTATAAATAAATGATTTGCATTGTTTTTTTCATGCTTTATTCGACCAGGTATGTTTGCGACCATCAATGGGTTTGATTACCGTAACCGGTCTCGCAATTTTCGGTTAATCACAAAACTGAGTCGAATTTCTTCCCACTAGCGTTTATCATTCACCCCCTCGGGCTGAATTTTGCTCGTTCTTAGTTTTTTCTGGCGGTGGAGTGAATGTGGCGCAGGCAGAAGTAATGAATCAGGAGTCGCTGGCGAAACAGGTTTTACAGGAAACCTTCGGCTACCAGCAGTTCCGCCTGGGTCAGGAAACCATCATTAATACCGTGCTGGACGGGCGCGATTGCCTGGTGGTCATGCCTACCGGCGGTGGTAAGTCGCTGTGCTATCAAATTCCGGCGCTGGTGAAAAACGGCCTGACGGTAGTGGTTTCGCCACTCATTTCATTGATGAAAGATCAGGTCGACCAACTGCTGGCAAACGGCGTGGCCGCAGCCTGCCTTAACTCCACGCAAACCCGTGAAGAACAGCACGCCGTGATGGCAGGTTGCCGTACCGGGCAAATTCGTCTGCTGTATATCGCGCCTGAACGCCTGATGCTGGATAACTTTCTCGACCAGCTTAGTCACTGGAACCCGGTGATGCTGGCGGTGGATGAGGCCCACTGCATTTCGCAGTGGGGGCATGATTTCCGCCGGGAATATGCTCTGTTGGGCCAGTTGCGCGATCGCTTCCCGAATGTACCGTTTATGGCGCTGACCGCAACGGCGGATGAAGCCACGCGTCGCGACATCGTCAATCTGCTAGGCCTGCACGACCCGCTTATTCAAATCAGCAGTTTTGACCGCCCTAATATTCGCTACATGTTGATGGAGAAGTTCAAACCGCTCGATCAACTGATGCGCTACGTGCAGGAACAACGCGGCAAATCGGGCATCATTTACTGCAACAGCCGCGCCAAAGTAGAAGATACCGCTGCGCGTTTGCAAAGCCGGGGTATCAGCGCTGCGGCTTATCATGCCGGGCTGGAAAATGATGTACGCGCCGATGTGCAGGAAAAATTCCAGCGCGACGATCTACAAATTGTGGTGGCGACCGTCGCTTTCGGTATGGGCATTAATAAACCGAACGTGCGCTTTGTGGTGCATTTCGACATCCCGCGCAATATCGAATCCTATTACCAGGAAACGGGCCGTGCCGGCCGCGACGGCCTGCCTGCCGAAGCGATGCTGTTTTACGATCCGGCGGATATGGCCTGGCTGCGGCGTTGCCTTGAGGAAAAACCGCAGGGGCAGCTTCAGGATATCGAGCGTCATAAACTCAATGCCATGGGCGCGTTTGCCGAGGCGCAAACCTGCCGTCGTCTGGTGTTACTGAATTATTTTGGCGAAGGGCGACAGGCGCCGTGCGGCAATTGCGACATCTGTCTTGATCCGCCGAAACAGTACGATGGTTTGCTGGATGCGCGCAAAGCGCTGTCGACCATTGGACGCGTCAACCAGCGGTTCGGGATGGGCTATGTGGTGGAAGTGCTGCGCGGCGCAAATAATCAGCGTATTCGCGATATGGGCCATGACAAATTGCCCGTTTACGGCATCGGTAAGGACCAGAGCCACGAACATTGGGTGAGCATTATTCGCCAGCTCATCCACATGGGATTTGCCACTCAAAACATCGCTCAACATTCCGCGCTTCAGCTTACCGAAGCGGCGCGCCCTGTGTTGCGCGGTGAGGTTGAATTGAAGCTTGCCGTGCCGCGCGTGGTGGCGTTGAAACCGCGCGTGGCCCAGAAATCGTACGGTGGCAATTACGATCGCAAACTGTTCGCCAAACTGCGCAAGCTGCGTAAAGCCATTGCCGATGAAGAGAATATTCCGCCTTATGTGGTCTTTAACGATGCCACGCTTATTGAAATGGCGGAGCAAATGCCGCTTTCACCGGGTGAAATGCTGGGCGTGAATGGCGTGGGGACGCGCAAGCTTGAGCGTTTTGGCCGCGAATTTATGTCGTTGATCCGCAGCCATGTGGATGGGGATGACGAAGAGTAGCCAGCCTCGCCATAACATGGCACAGTATTCGTTCATCAAATGATTACTGTGCGAGTAATTTCCTATGTTAATGCTTTTTCTGACCGTGGCGGCAGTTCACCTCCTGGCGTTAATCAGCCCTGGCCCTGATTTTTTCTTTGTATCCCAGACAGCCGTCAGCCGTTCCCGCAAAGAAGCGATGCTTGGCGTATTAGGGATTACCGCAGGCGTTATGGTCTGGTCCGGCGTAGCGCTGCTGGGTTTGCACATCATTCTCGAAAAAATGGCCTGGCTTCATAACATCATTATGGTAGGCGGCGGGCTGTATCTGTGCTGGATGGGCTATCAGATGTTGCGTGGCGCGCTGAAGAAAAACCCGGCGCCTGCCCATGAACCGCAGATCGAACTGGCGCACGGCGGACGCAGTTTCTTAAAAGGCCTGCTGACGAATCTGGCGAACCCCAAAGCGATTGTCTATTTCGGCAGCGTATTCTCGCTCTTTGTCGGCGACAACGTTGGCAGCGGCGAGCGTTGGGGGATTTTTCTGCTTATTGCGCTGGAAACCTTCGCGTGGTTTACCCTCGTTGCCAGTCTTTTCGCACTGCCGACTATGCGACGCGGCTACCAGAAAATGGCTAAATGGATAGATGGCGTAGCCGGCACACTGTTTGCCGGCTTCGGCATTCATTTGATTGTGTCGCGCTAATTAACTTGGGCGCGCACTGGCCAGTAGCGCGCCCACCAGCATAAACAGCGAACCAAATAGCCGGTTCAACGCTTTCATCTGTTTTGGTCCTTTGATCCACAGCGCTATGCGGGTGGCGAGGGCGGCATAACCAATCATGACAATCACATCCACGACTATCGTCGTCACGCCGAGAATCGCGTATTGGGCAGCCTGTGGCTGATGCGGCACAATAAATTGCGGAAACAGCGCGGCGAGAAAGACGATACTTTTCGGGTTGGTTAAATTCACAAAAACCGCCCGCTGAAATAATTTACGGCGCGGCTGGCTTTGCGCCAGTGTTTGTAAATCAATCGCGCCCGCGGCCCGCCACTGTTGAATACCCAGCCAGATTAAGTAGGCGGCGCCAGCCCATTTCAAAATTTCAAAAGCCATGAGTGAGCGCGAGAACAGGGCGCCGAGACCGATGCCAACCAGCACAATATGAATGGCCAGGCCAAGCTGTAATCCGCTTATCGACGCGGCGGCCCCGCGATAGCCGTGACGCATTGCCGTACTCATCGTATTAATCGCCCCGGATCCGGGAGAAAGGCTAAGGATGATTGTGGTGAGCAGATAGGTACACCACCATTCGAATGACATGGGAAACTCCCTGAATAAGCGCTTTTATGTCACAATACGCTATACCTTCTATCTTTCAAGTCATCGACTGACTGTTGTTGCGGGCAACGTAAAACGCCGCATTTTAACGCACGCATCAAACCTAAAAAGCGGTAATAAATATCAGGGCAGGGTATCCCATGAGTGAGCATAAAAATGGATGGTATTCCCGGGAAAAAGCGTTTGCCGCTTTTTCAATGGGGCCGCTCACGGCTTTTTGGCAGCAGCGCGAAGAAAAAGAATTTACCGGTGTGGATGGCGTAGCGGTGCGTTTTGTCCGCTTTCGCGCCGCCAGTCACGACAGGGTGGTGGTCATCTGTCCGGGGCGTATTGAGAGTTATGTGAAGTACGCCGAGCTTGCGTGGGATCTGTTTCATTGCGGCTATGACGTACTGATCATCGATCATCGCGGCCAGGGGCGTTCGGGGCGGTTATTATCCGATACCCATCGCGGGCATGTGGCGCGTTTTAGTGATTATGTGGATGATCTTGAGCTGTTCTGGGAGCAAGAAATCAAAAACGGTCCCTGGCGTAAACGCTACGGGCTCGCCCATTCTATGGGCGGCGCGATTTCAGCCCTGTTTCTTGAACGCCGCCCGGAAGCGTTCGACGCCATCGCCTTTTGCGCCCCGATGTTTGGGATTGCGCTGCGGTTGCCAGACTGGATGGTACGTCAAATCCTCGACTGGGCAGAAGGGCATCAGCGTATCCGTGAAGGCTATGCGATTGGCACCGGGCGCTGGCGCGCGTTACCCTTTGCTATTAACGTGTTAACCCACAGCCGCCAGCGCTATCGTCGCAACCTGCGAATTTATGCAGATGAACCGACATTGCGCGTAGGCGGGCCGACCTATCATTGGGTCAGAGAAGGCATACTTGCCGGAGAACAGGTCTTAGCAGGGGCCACTGCGATGACCACGCCGACGTTGTTACTCCAGGCAGAAGAGGAGCGGGTGGTAGATAACCGCATGCACGATCGCTTCTGTGACATTCGAGCCGCGGCGGGCCACCCTTGTTGGGGGGGAAAACCTTTCGTCATTAACGGCGCGTACCATGAGATCCTGTTTGAAAAGGACGCTATGCGCGCTGAGGCGCTTAATGCCATCGTTGCGTTTTTCGATGCGCATCATTAATTACTGGCGGTTCGACCGCCTGTTACTAACCAGAGGTTAATTTTTTTATGTATCAGGTCGTTGCGTCTGATTTAGACGGTACCCTTTTGTCCCCTGACCATACCCTGTCGCCTTTCGCCAAAGAGACGCTGAAACTGCTGACGGCTCATGGTATTAATTTTGTGTTTGCGACCGGACGTCATCACGTCGACGTGGGCCAAATCCGCGATAACCTTGAAATTAAGGCGTACATGATCACCTCCAACGGCGCGCGGGTGCATGATACGGATGGCAACCTGGTCTTTAGCCATAACCTGGATCGCGACATTGCGGCCGAGTTGTTTGGTGTGGTGCATGCTAATCCCGACATCGTCACCAACGTTTATCGCAACGATGACTGGTTTATGAACCGTCACCGTCCGGACGAAATGAAATACTTCCGCGAAGCCGTGTTTAAATACACCTTATTTGAGCCAGGCATGCTTGAGCCGGAAGGCATCAGCAAAGTATTTTTCACCTGTGACGATCATGAAAAACTGCTGCCGCTGGAGCAGGCCATCAATGCCCGTTGGGGTGACAGAGTCAACGTCAGCTTTTCTACACTGACCTGTCTGGAAGTGATGGCGGGCGGCGTATCCAAAGGCCATGCGCTGGAAGCAGTGGCAAAAGCGATGGGTTATACCCTGAGAGATTGCATCGCCTTCGGTGACGGCATGAACGATGCTGAAATGCTATCAATGGCGGGTAAAGGCTGCATTATGGCGAACGCGCATCAGCGTCTGAAAGACCTGTTGCCAGGGCTTGAAGTCATTGGCACTAACGCTGATAACGCTGTGCCGCATTACCTGCGTCACTTATTCCTCAACGAAGCCTGACGCTCACCAGGATGAGTGGTTATTAAATAATCACTCGTCAACTAAATAACTCAGCTGAGGCGGTTCAGTCTCGCTACAATGCGGTTTTAATCCTGGAGACGGGTATTGTGCCGCTACTCATAATCACCACCATTCTGTGGGCATTTTCTTTCAGCCTGATTGGCGAATATTTAGCCGGGCATGTCGACAGCTACTTTTCCGTGCTGATGCGCGTTGGCCTGGCGGCGCTGGTATTTTTACCTTTCCTGCGTTTTAAGGGGCTGAAGCCTAAAGTCATCGCGCTGTATATGCTGGTGGGGGCGCTACAGTTAGGCGTGATGTATCTGTTCAGCTTCCGCGCTTATCTGTATCTGACGGTCTCTGAGTTTTTGCTGTTTACGGTGCTGACGCCGCTTTATATCACCCTGATATACGATTTACTTAGCCGCCGCCCGCTGCGCTGGGGTTATGCGTTCAGCGCTTTTCTTGCGGTAATGGGCGCGGCGATTATTCGCTACGATAAACTCAGTGAACATTTCTGGTTCGGGCTGCTGTTAGTACAACTGGCGAATATCAGTTTCGCTATCGGCATGGTGGGCTATAAGCGGTTGATGGAAGTGCATCCGATGCCGCAACACAATGCATTTTCGTGGTTTTATCTCGGCGCGTTTGTAGTGGCGGCCGTAGCCTGGCTGGTATTAGGCAATCCAAATAAATTACCGACGACTACCTTGCAATGGAGCGTACTGGTCTGGCTGGGCGTGGTGGCCTCTGGGCTCGGTTACTTTATGTGGAACTATGGGGCGACGCAGGTGGATGCCGGTACGCTCGGCATTATGAATAACGTGCATGTCCCGGCGGGGCTGCTGGTTAACCTCGCCATCTGGCAAGAGCAACCCCACTGGCCGAGTTTTATTACTGGCGGGGCGGTGATAATGGCTTCGCTGTGGGTCCATCGACGTTGGGTCGCGCCGCGCTTTTCACAAACGGCAGATGATCGCATGCGTGGTTCCGCGCAGAGCGAATAAACGCATCAATCACCGGCTGGCGCTGCTCGCCGTCGCGCACGGCGGCGTAAAGCCTGCTCCACAAGCCGTCACCCAGGGTTTTGGTCACGACCAGACCCTGGCGTTCAACGTTCTCCACGACCCAATGCGGCAAGGCCGCGATCCCCATCCGTGCCGACACCATCTGAATGAGCAACAAGGTATTATCCACGCTTTTCAACAGTGGGCTGACACCGGCAGGCTCCAGAAAATGGCGCCAAACATCCAGACGTTGGCGCTGCACCGGGTAAATCAACAGCGTTTCACCTGCGAAATCCTCTGGTGTGATGCGCGGTTTACGGGCCAGGGGATGATCTGTCGCCAGCACCAGCCGTACTTCAAAATCAAACATTGGCGAATAATGCAGCCCGCTGCGCGGCAGGATGTCTGACGTCAGCACCACGTCCAGTTCGCTCTGCTGAAGCGCCGGTTGCGGATCGAATGTCACGCCTGATTTGAAATCCATCTCAACCTGCGGCCACTGCTTGCGAAAATTTTCCAGCGCCGGAGCCAGCCACTGAATACAGCTATGGCACTCAATGGCAATGCGAAGTTGGGATTGCTGTGGCTCATTGCACTCCTGTAGCGCCCGATTAATTTGCGGCAGCACCTGAGTCGCCAGTTGCAACAGGATCTCGCCCTGCGGGGTAAAGCGCAGCGGCTGGCTTTTACGAACGAATAATTTAAACCCGAGACGCTGCTCCAGATCGCTGAACTGATGAGAAAGGGCAGACTGCGTTTGATGCAAGGTAGCGGCGGCGGCAGCGAGCGAACCACAATTCTGCAGGGCTAACAGGGTCTTAAGATGTTTTATTTCGATCATGAAAGTCCTTCACTCCGGCATGAGCAATTTGCGCTTGAGGAATATACAGTAACCGCGAATTATAGCGGTGTAAACATCTGGACGTCCAAATCCAGTGTATTTCGAATTTGTGGTGCGATGGCGCACTCATGCACCCCGGTCACTGACGACAGTCATCTTCCTGGGATTGACGAGTTGCCGCCTTCCCTGAATCCGAAATCCTTCGGATGACCCTACTAATTAGAGGCAGAACAATGACAGTCTACAATCACACCCTTGGTTTCCCTCGCGTTGGCCTGCGTCGCGAATTGAAAAAAGCGCAAGAAAGCTATTGGGCGGGCAATAGTACCCGCGAAGAATTACTGGCGGTGGGGCGCGAGCTGCGTGCCCGCCACTGGGATCAACAAAAAGCGGCGGGCGTAGATTTGCTGCCAGTGGGTGATTTCGCCTGGTACGATCACGTTCTGACCACCAGCCTGCTGCTGGGCAATGTTCCGGCGCGCCACCAGAATAAAGACGGCTCGGTGGATATCGACACCCTGTTTCGCATTGGTCGTGGTCGCGCCCCCAGCGGCGAACCGGCTGCCGCGGCGGAAATGACGAAATGGTTTAATACCAACTATCACTACATGGTCCCGGAATTTGTAAAAGGCCAACAATTCAAACTGACCTGGACCCAACTGCTGGATGAAGTCGACGAAGCGCTGGCGCTGGATCATCACATTAAACCTGTTCTGCTTGGCCCGTTAACGTACCTGTGGCTTGGGAAAGTGAAAGGCGAGGCGTTTGATCGGCTGTCGCTGTTAAAGGATATCCTGCCGGTTTATCAACAGGTGTTGGCGGAGCTCGCAAAACGCGGTGTGGAGTGGGTGCAAATTGATGAGCCCGCGCTGGTGCTGGAACTGCCGCAGGCGTGGCTGGATGCTTACAAGCCTGCCTACGATGCTCTGCAAGGCAATGTTAAGCTGCTCCTGACCACCTACTTTGAAGGGGTGACGCCTAATCTCGATACCATCACTGCGCTGCCGGTTCAGGGGCTGCACGTTGATGTGGTTCACGGGAAGGATAACGTGGCGGAACTCCATCAGCGTTTGCCTGCCGAGTGGCTGCTGTCTCTGGGGGTTATCAATGGTCGTAACGTCTGGCGTGCCGATCTGACGCAAAAATATGCGCAGGCGAAGGAGCTTATTGGTAAGCGTGCGGTTTGGGTAGGTTCATCCTGTTCTCTGTTACACAGCCCAATCGATTTGAGTGTGGAAACTCGTCTTGATGCGGAAGTAAAAAGTTGGTTCGCCTTCGCGCTACAAAAATGTGAAGAGCTGGCGCTGCTGCGCGATGCGCTGAACAGTAGCGACACCAGCGGCATTGACGCGTGGAGCGCCCCGATTCAGGCGCGTCGCCACTCGGCGCGCGTGCATAACCCGGCGGTAGGGGAGCGCCTGGCGACAATTACGGTACAGGACAGCCAGCGCGTCAGCGCCTATCCGGTACGTGCCGAGGCACAGCGTGCCCGTTTCAATCTTCCGGCGTGGCCAACGACGACGATTGGTTCTTTCCCGCAAACCACTGAGATCCGCAGTCTGCGTCTGGATTTCAAAAAAGGGACGCTGGATGCGAATCACTACCGCACCGGCATTGCCGGGCATATTAAGCAGGCGATCCATGAGCAGGAACGCCTTGGCCTCGATGTGCTGGTACACGGTGAAGCCGAGCGTAACGACATGGTGGAGTACTTTGGCGAGCATCTTGATGGTTTTGTGTTTACCCAAAACGGCTGGGTGCAGAGCTACGGTTCACGCTGCGTGAAGCCGCCGGTGGTGATTGGCGATATCAGCCGTCCACACCCCATTACCGTGGAGTGGGCGAAATACGCGCAGTCCCTGACCGACAAACCCGTTAAAGGCATGTTGACCGGTCCGGTGACCATTCTCTGCTGGTCATTTCCGCGTGAAGATGTGAGCCGTGAAACCATCGCCAAACAAATTGCGTTGGCGCTGCGTGATGAAGTGGCCGATCTGGAAGCCGCGGGTATTGGCATTATCCAGATTGATGAACCGGCATTGCGTGAAGGGTTGCCGTTGCGTCGTGCTGACTGGCAGGCGTATCTGGCGTGGGGTGTGGAAGCCTTCCGTCTTAACGCCGCTGTAGTGCGTGACGATACGCAGATCCACACGCATATGTGTTACTGCGAATTCAACGACATCATGGATTCTATCGCGGCGCTGGATGCGGACGTTATCACCATCGAAACTTCGCGTTCAGACATGGAACTCCTGGAATCGTTTGAAGAATTCGAATACCCGAACGAAATCGGCCCAGGCGTTTATGACATTCACTCGCCGAATGTGCCTGAAGTGGCCTCGATTGAGGCGCTACTGCAAAAAGCGGCGCAGCGCATTCCGGCGCAGCGTTTATGGGTTAATCCGGACTGCGGCCTGAAAACCCGTGGCTGGCCGGAAACCCGTCAGGCGCTGGCCAATATGGTGAAGGCTGCGCAAAATCTGCGTCAGCGCTAAGTTGGTCGTTCTTTAGGGATGCTTATCGCGATTCGCGCATTACGTTAGCGACGCCTTCGTGGATGAGCATTCATTTTGCCTGATACTACCGCACGCCCTGCGTTGAGAGGGCGTGCGGTCATTTCGGTTACGCAGTCAAACCATTAAAAACGATAGCCAATGCCCGCCACGATTTGTGAGGACATGTCGTTATCAACCATGTCGCTGCGGCTAATTTCATTGCTAAGGCTGGCGGCCCTTAAAGAGGCCATCGCATACCACTGCTCGTTAAAATTATAATTCACGGACACTTCCATATACGGGTTCCAGCTGTCGTCTGGCGTATAGGCGTTTAAACCGCTGCGTGCAGCTTCTTGCCCGCTAATACCGTAATAATATTTATTCTGCTGGCTGCTGTTCCACATCACACCAAAACCAGGCACAACGGTCCAGTTGCCTGAGTGGATAGGGTAGAGGTACGCCAGATCGCCCACTACGCCGTTACTTTCATCCATAATATCGCCATCGAGCGATGCACGAATGTTGCCCCACTGGCTGTGATGCGTCCACACCAGGCCTGCCATTGCGGTGCTACGTCGTTTATCCAGACTTTGAAATGCGCGATGGTCGCTATCATCGGGATCAAAGCTCAGCGGCGACCAGCGAACATCCACCGCAAGGCTATCGTTACCATCACGGAACAGGTAATAACCTGCCGTCAGTGAATGCAGATAAAAGTCGCCGTTTTCATAATTAATGAGGGGGACCGGTAGGGTTTTGTTTCCGGCATCCCGATACCCGAAATCATTAAATGCGGCTCCCAGCCCTAATGAGGTCTCTGACGCCATGGCTGCCGTTGAAAACAGCAGTGCTGAAATCACAACGCTGAGAGCCTGTGAACGGGTTGTCATTGGTTTCATTCCTTGTAGATCAAAAACAATTACGTCCGCGAATAAAAAATAATGATTTCTCAACGCGGAATAATAAAAGATATCGCCCGTTGCAGATAAGCAAAATCCTTATCCTGCCAGTCAGGTCGATAATTACGCGCCAAATATATTCCGCTCAGCAGGCTTTTACTTGCCTTGAATGCTTATTTTTATGTAACTAATTGTATGTAAACAATAAATTATCATTTGAATGAATTTTATATAGGTAATGTATTGTTTGTGTGAATGTAATTAGTGAGGGGGAATACGGAAAGTAAATACGTTTAAGAGAGAGGGTTTTTCATGATTAATTCATATAATTAATAATATGCTCAATTTCATTCCATAATATTTATCAGTAAAGGCTTATTATCTTTACTGGGGCCATTTGATTTGCATGGTGAAAGTAATAAGGGCAGCTACGCTGCCCGAATAGTTTTTACTTACCGGCTCCGTAGGTTTCAAACCACTTCAGCATGCGTTGCCAACCCTCTTTTGCCGAATCAGCATGATAGCTTGGTCGATAATCAGCGTTAAAAGCGTGTCCTGCATCGGGATAGACGACGATCTCAGCTTGCGCATTCGCAGCGCGTAGCGCCTGGCGCATAGTTTCCACGCTTTCCAGTGGAATACTCGTATCTTGCGCGCCATACAAACCTAAAACCGGCGCATTCAGATCAATTGCAATATCCACCGGGTGTTTTGGCGAATTTAACGATTTATCGCCCTGTAATTTTCCGTACCACGCCACGGCGGCTTTCAGTTGCGGGTTATGCGCAGCGTACAGCCATGTAATGCGTCCACCCCAGCAAAAGCCGGTCATCATCAAACGATGTGGGTCACCGCCCTGACGGGCTGCCCAGTTGGCAACATGATCGAGATCCGCCAGCACCTGGGCGTCGGGGACTTTGCTAACAAGGCCGCTGAAGAGTGAGGAAATATCATCATAATCTTCAGGATTGACCTGGCGGAAATAGAGTTCAGGCGCGACGGCGAGATAGCCCTCATGCGCCAGACGGCGGCAGATATCGCGAATATGTTCATGAACGCCGAAAATTTCCTGCACCACAATAACGACCGGGAGAGGTTGATCTGTCTGCTCAGGACGGGCATACCAGGCGGGCATGTTTTCGCCCTGTGTGGGAATGGTTGTTTCGCCACAGTGAATGGCATCTTCAGAGGTATGTACTACCGTTGAAGCGACAGGTGAAACGGCGTAAGCAAATCCTGCAGGGTTGTCTGTTGTATTTTGTTTTGTCATGGCCAGGCTCCGTAACCATTTTTTAGCGCAACCCTAACTATAGTCTGCATGATGAAAATTCGTACTCGCAAAACCTGCTCCTGCCATCGTCACCGGGATGCGTTTGTGTGAGACTGATCACTATTTTATGGAAATTCAGTGCAAGCGAATTCATTACAAGTGAAATGAGTCACGAAATTCGTCTGGCAGGTTCTGTAAAGTACCCTTTTAGCAGCTTCTGACAAACCGACCCAAAGAGGAGTCATTTATGTCTACGTCTGATGTTTTTCACCTCGGCCTTAAAAAAAGTGACCTGCAGGGTGCAACGCTTGCCATCGTACCTGGCGACCCGGAACGAGTGGAAAAGATCGCCGCGCTGATGGATAAGCCGGTTAAGCTGGCATCGCATCGTGAATTCACTTCCTGGCGCGCTGAACTGGATGGCAAACCGGTCATCGTTTGCTCGACCGGTATCGGCGGCCCCTCTACCTCTATTGCCGTTGAAGAGCTGGCCCAGCTTGGTATCCGCACGTTTCTGCGCGTAGGCACCACTGGCGCTATCCAGCCGCATATTAATGTTGGCGACGTACTGGTTACTACCGCCTCTGTCCGCCTTGACGGCGCAAGTCTGCATTTCGCGCCGATGGAATACCCGGCGGTCGCGGACTTTACGTGTACCACTGCGCTTGTGGAAGCGGCGAAAGCCGTAGGCGCAACCACGCACATTGGCGTAACCGCCTCTTCAGACACCTTCTACCCAGGCCAGGAACGTTACGACACTTTCTCCGGTCGTGTGGTTAGCCGTTTTAAAGGCTCTATGGAAGAGTGGCAGCAGATGGGGGTTATGAACTATGAAATGGAATCCGCAACGCTTCTGACCATGTGTTCAAGCCAGGGGTTGCGTGCAGGGATGGTCGCAGGGGTTATCGTTAATCGTACCCAGCAGGAAATCCCGAACGTGCAAACCATGAAACAGACCGAAAGCCACGCGGTGAAGATCGTGGTAGAGGCTGCGCGTCGCCTTATTTAATCTATCGCCAGCGACGCCTTCAGGCGGCGCTGGCCTTTTTTCCTGCCTGCTTTTCTCTTTTTCTCACGCGCTGTTTTTGCTCTTTTGCGCGATGCCTCGCAGTAAATGCCTTTAAAACTGGACATTTATCCAGCACAATTCCATTTTGCACGTGTGGAGTGAATGCGGGGGCATGATGGAATTTTCTCTTTTACTGACGATGACGGTTGCGCTGGCTGGCGTATTGCTCGGCTGGTTGGGCGCAAGCCTGCGCGCGACGCAGCGTCAGGCAGACTTGCTGGCGGAGCAGCGTGACGTATTCAGCGAATTAAGTGCGACCAAACAAGCGCTGGCGCAGAATCAGCACTGGCGGGAAGAATGCGAGATGCTCAATGGCGAACTGCGTACCCTCAGAGAGATCAACAGCTCTCTTGAAGCCGATCTGCGAGAAGTCACAACGCTTCTTGAAACCACGCGCCAGCATAACGATGACAAGCTTCGGCAGATGATGAGCAGCGAACA
This sequence comes from Citrobacter freundii, assembly GCF_011077955.1. Taxonomy (GTDB): domain Bacteria; phylum Pseudomonadota; class Gammaproteobacteria; order Enterobacterales; family Enterobacteriaceae; genus Atlantibacter. Next base: position 18,104 of record NZ_JAALBX010000017.1, on the reverse strand, counting down.
GCGCCTCAGCGAGCAGTTTGAAAATCTCGCCAATCGCATCTTTGACCGCAGCCATCGACAGGTTGAAGAGCAAAACCGCCAAAGCCTGAACGGACTTTTAACTCCGCTGCGTGAACAGCTTGATGGCTTTCGTCGTCAGGTGCAGGACAGCTTTGGGCAGGAAGCGCGCGAACGCCATACGCTGACGCATGAAATCCGCAACCTACAGCAGTTGAATGCCCAAATGGCCCAGGAGGCGATAAACCTCACCCGGGCGCTTAAAGGCGACAATAAAATGCAGGGCAACTGGGGCGAAGTGGTACTGACAAGAGTGCTGGAAGCCTCCGGGTTACGCGAGGGATATGAATATGACACTCAGGTCAATATTCAGTTAGACGATCGCAGCCGCATGCAACCGGACGTCATTGTGCGTCTTCCGCAGGAAAAGGACGTTGTGGTGGACGCCAAAATGACGCTGGTCGCTTATGAGCGCTATTTTAATGCCGAAGATGAATACCAGCGGGAACTGGCGTTAAACGAACACATCGCGTCAATTCGTAATCATATTCGCCTGCTAAGCCGTAAGGACTATCAACAGTTGCCTGGGTTGCGATCTCTGGATTATGTCTTAATGTTTATCCCCGTCGAGCCTGCATTTTTATTAGCGATTGACCGACAACCAGAGCTTATCAACGAAGCGTTGAAGAGCAATATCATGCTGGTGAGTCCTACGACATTGCTGGTGGCGCTGCGCACTATCGCCAATCTGTGGCGTTACGAACACCAAAATCAAAATGCCCAGCAAATCGCCGATCGTGCCGCCAGGCTTTACGACAAAATGCGGCTCTTTATTGATGATATGTCCGCAGTCGGGCAGGGGCTTGAAAAAGCGCAGGATAATTACCGTCAGGCTATGAAAAAACTGAGCTCTGGCCGTGGAAATATTCTTGTGCAGGCCGATGCGTTTCGGACGCTTGGTGTCGAAGTGAAGCGCGAGATAAATCCGGAAATGGTGGAGCAGGCCCGCCTGGATGATGAAGAGTTTCGTCTTCGCGCCATTGATGATGATTCCCGAAATGGTTGTAAAAACAACGAATCAGAGATGGCTGAGCCTGTTCAACGAACCGGTAACGACTGTTAAAACAGGCTTGAAACATAGGGCAAATGCGCCCAATCTGTTACACTTCACGAACATTTTTTATCAATAGCAGGCTCCGAAATGGTTGATGATTCACAGGACACAACGCACTTTGGCTTTCAGACAGTAGCGAAAGCGCAAAAGGCGGATATGGTGGCGCAGGTTTTCCATTCTGTTGCAGCGAAATATGACGTCATGAACGACCTGATGTCGTTTGGGATCCATCGCTTATGGAAGCGCTTTACTATTGATTGCAGCGGTGTGCGCCGTGGACAAAAAGTGCTTGATCTTGCCGGCGGCACCGGCGATTTAACGGCAAAATTTTCGCGCCTTGTTGGTGAAACCGGAACGGTAGTCCTGGCGGATATCAACGATTCAATGCTGAAAATGGGGCGTGAAAAACTGCGCAACATTGGCGTTGTGGGTAACGTTGAATACGTTCAGGCCAACGCAGAGGCGCTGCCTTTCCCGGACAATACTTTTGACTGCATCACTATCTCATTTGGTCTGCGTAATGTGACCGATAAAGACAAAGCGCTGCGTTCTATGTATCGCGTACTCAAGCCCGGCGGCCGCTTGCTGGTGCTGGAGTTCTCCAAACCGATTATTGAGCCGTTAAGCAAAGCCTACGATGCGTATTCCTTCCATGTGCTGCCGCGCATTGGCGAGTGGGTAGCGCAGGATTCGGAAAGCTACCGCTATCTGGCGGAATCCATCCGTATGCATCCGAACCAGGATACGCTCAAAGCAATGATGGCTGACGCTGGCTTTGAAAACGTCGAATATTTTAATTTAACCGCGGGTATTGTCGCGCTTCATCGTGGTTATAAGTTTTAAAGGAGGTCGCGGATGCCAATAACACCGCTTATTACCGCTGGGATTGAAGGCGTCATGAATACCTTCTTGTACCAGGATCGGGCGCTTAAATCTGCACGTCTTCGGTTGCAGGGAAAGGTGTTGCGTATTGCCCTCCGCGAATTCTCTACCCCGCTGGTCCTTATCTTCGGCGAAAAGCAGGTCGATGTGCTGGGACAGTGGGAAGGCGAGACAGACTGCTCGGTCACGAAGCGTCTTTCAGTGTTGCCTGAATTGCGTAATCGCCAACAATTAACCGCATTAATTCGCCGTGGCGATCTTGAAGTCGAAGGCGATATCCAGGTAGTACAGAATCTGGTGTCTTTGATGGATTTGGCCGAGTTCGATCCGGCGGAGCTTCTGGCGCCTTATATTGGCGACATTGCCGCAGAAGGATTGGGTAAGGTCTTTCGTACAGGCGCAAAGCTTGTGAAAAAAAGCGTCAAACGTAATCAACGCTATCTTGCCGAAGCGGTCACTGAAGAGTGGCGTATGGCCCCTGGTCCGCTTGAGATCGCGTGGTTTGCTGAAGAAACCGATGCACTCTCGCGCTCGCTCGATGCGCTTATTAGTCGTTTAGAAAGGCTGGAGGTCAAATGACGCCAGGTGAAATGCGGCGCCTGTACTTCATCATTCGTACATTTTTAAGCTATGGGCTTGATGAGCTCATTCCAAGAATTCGCATCACATGGCCGCTTCGCGTATGGCGACGTACCTTGTTCTGGATGCCGAATCGCCACGGTGATAAAGAGTTAGGCCACCGTCTGCGTCTGGCGCTACAGGAACTGGGGCCGGTGTGGATTAAGTTTGGTCAGATGTTATCGACCCGCCGTGATTTGTTTCCACCGCAAATCGCCGATCAACTGGCGATGTTGCAGGACAGGGTCGCGCCTTTTGATGGCGTACTGGCGAAGCGGCAAATTGAAAAATCGATGGGCGATATTCCTGTCGAGACCTGGTTTGATGATTTTGATATCAATCCGCTGGCATCGGCGTCTATCGCCCAGGTGCATACGGCAAAGTTGAAAGAAAACGGCAAAGAAGTCGTTATTAAAGTTATCCGTCCCGACATCCTTCCGATAATCAACGCAGATATGAAGCTTATCTACCGGCTGGCACACTGGGTGCCGCGTTTATTGCCGGATGGCCGACGTTTGCGTCCGGTAGAAGTCGTGCGTGAATACCAAAAAACGCTGATCGATGAGCTGAACCTGCTGCGTGAAGCGGCCAACGCCATTCAACTGCGACGTAATTTTGAAAACAGCCCGATGCTGTATGTGCCGGAAGTGTACTCTGACTATTGCAGCGAAAATATGCTGGTAATGGAACGTATTTATGGCATTCCCGTCTCTGACGTGGAAGCGCTTGAGCGCAATGGCACAAATATGAAATTGCTGGCAGAACGCGGCGTTCAGGTGTTTTTCACTCAGGTTTTCCGCGACAGCTTCTTCCATGCCGATATGCATCCCGGCAATATTTTCGTCAGCTACGACCATCCGGAAAATCCGCAATACATCGGTATCGATTGCGGCATCGTAGGCTCGCTCAATAAAGAAGATAAACGCTATCTGGCGGAAAACTTTATTGCTTTCTTTAATCGCGATTACCGAAAAGTTGCTGAATTGCATGTGGATTCGGGTTGGGTACCGCCGGATACCAACGTTGAAGAATTTGAGTTTGCGATTCGTACCGTGTGCGAGCCTATCTTCGAGAAGCCGCTGGCGGAAATTTCCTTCGGTCATGTGCTGTTGAATCTCTTCAATACCGCGCGCCGTTTCAATATGGAAGTACAGCCTCAACTGGTATTGTTGCAAAAGACGCTGTTATACGTTGAAGGTGTCGGTCGCCAACTTTATCCACAGCTGGATTTATGGAAAACGGCGAAACCTTTCCTGGAATCGTGGATTAAAGATCAGGTCGGTTTTCCGGCCCTGGTACGCTCATTTAAAGAGAAAGCACCGTTCTGGATCGAAAAAATGCCAGAAATACCCGAATTGGTGTACGACAGTTTGCGCCAGGGCAAACAATTGCAACAAAGCGTTGATAAAATCGCCCGCGAGCTACATGAACAGCGCGTGCGTCAAGGACAATCACGTTACCTGTTTGGTATTGGCGCAACGTTGCTATTAAGCGGAACGTTAATGCTGGTAACTCGCCCGGAATGGGAATTAATCCCGGCTTGGGTAATGGCGGGCGGTGTCGTCGTATGGCTGATTGGCTGGCGTCGTACCGGCTCGATTTAATACATCATGGAATGACTGCGTTGAAAATATCAGCGTTCAGGCGGTCTGGATGAGGCAGCATTTTCACAATTGCCGGAAAAAGTCTGCGGCTATTGTGGATATGTTCGACCAACACGGGTGCAGCCTGGATAGTGAGCGGTATATAATGCGGTTTGAAAATTTCATCATCTGTAGCTGAGGATTTATATGGGTGGCATTAGTATCTGGCAACTGTTGATCATTGTCGTAATCGTGGTTCTGCTTTTCGGTACCAAAAAACTGAGTTCTTTGGGTTCCGATCTGGGTGCCTCCATTAAAGGCTTTAAAAAAGCCATGGGCGATGAAGAGCCGAAAAATTCCACTCAGGATGCCGATTTCACTGCGAAATCTATCTCTGATAAGCAAAGCGACGTGAAAAAAGACGAAGCGAAGAGCAACGATAAAGAGCAGGTGTAAGCCGTGTTCGATATTGGTTTTGGTGAGCTAATACTTGTCTTTGTCATCGGCCTCGTTGTATTGGGGCCGCAGCGTTTGCCTGTTGCAGTCAAAACCATTGCCGGGTGGGTGAGGGCGCTACGCTCTCTCGCCACTACCGTGCAAAATGAACTGACTCAAGAGTTAAAACTCCAGGAATTCCAGGACAGTCTTAAGAAAGTTGAGAAAGCGAGCCTGAATAATCTCACCCCAGAGCTCAAAGCCTCAATGGATGAATTGCGTGAAGCAGCGGAGTCGATGAAACGCACCTATACGGCGAATGATCCGGAAAAGGCGCACGATGAAGCTCACACCATCCATAATCCGATTGTGAAAGACAACGAAGCGGCGCACGAAGGCGTTACCCCTGCCTCGGCGGAGAATCAGGCCAGCGCGGCGGCGCAAACGCCTGCCCCAACGGCAGACAGTGCCGTCTCTCTTTCGAAATCGTCACCGGGTCTTACGTCTTCACCGGCAGGCTCCCTATCTTCGTCCTCAAGTGAAAAATCCTGAACATGGCTGTAGAAGATACTCAACCCCTAATCAGTCACCTGATTGAACTGCGTAAACGCCTGCTGAACTGCATCGTTGCGATTCTGGTGATATTCCTGTCGCTGGTTTACTTCGCTAACGACATATACCAGTTGGTCTCCGCGCCGTTGATAAGCAAAATGCCGCAGGGTGCCACCATGATTGCAACCGATGTGGCATCGCCGTTCTTTACGCCCATCAAGCTGACCATCATGGTGTCTGTCATCTTGTCCGCGCCGGTTATCCTTTATCAGGTATGGGCGTTTATCGCACCAGCCTTATATAAGCACGAACGCCGTCTGGTCGTGCCGTTATTGGTATCCAGTACGCTGCTTTTCTATATTGGCATGGCGTTCGCGTATTTCGTGGTGTTCCCCCTGGCATTTGGCTTCCTGACGCATACCGCGCCGGTTGGCGTTGTGGTTTCAACGGATATCGCAAGCTATCTCAGCTTTGTTATGGCGCTGTTTATGGCCTTTGGCGTGTCGTTTGAGGTTCCGGTCGCTATTGTGTTGTTGTGCTGGATGGGAGTAACGACGCCAGATGATTTACGAAAAAAACGCCCGTATGTGTTAGTGGGTGCGTTTGTCGTCGGCATGTTGTTGACACCGCCTGATGTCTTCTCTCAGACCTTACTGGCGATCCCGATGTATTGCTTATTCGAGGTAGGGGTCTTTTTCGCGCGCTTCTATGTCGGCAAGCGACGCGGACCACAGGAAGAAGACGAGACGCAAGGATCTGAAGAATAATCGAAACCGCCCTCCGGGCGGTTTTTTACAGGATAAGCACTATGTTTGATATCGGTGTGAATCTTACCAGCGGACAATTCGATAAAGACCGGGACGAAGTCGTTGCCCGGGCTTTGGCTGCGGGTGTATCAGGCATGTTGCTGACAGGCACTAATTTGCACGAAAGCCAGCAGGCGCAGGCGCTTGCCCGCCGTTACGATAACTGCTGGTCCACAGCAGGTGTCCATCCTCATGATGCCAGCCACTGGCAGCCAGACACTGCGGAGGCGTTACGCGCGCTGGCGCAAATGCCGGAAGTCGTCGCTATTGGCGAGTGTGGCCTGGATTTCAATCGCAACTACTCTACGCCGCAGGAGCAGGAACGCGCCTTTAGCGCGCAGTTAGCACTGGCCGCAGAGCTTGCGTTGCCGGTCTTTATGCACTGCCGCGATGCCCATGAACGCTTTATTGCCTTATTGACGCCCTGGCTGGATAAGCTTCCCGCTGCGGTGCTGCACTGTTTTACCGGGACGGAAGAAGAGGCGCGGGACTGTCTGGAGCGGGGGCTGTATTTGGGGATTACGGGTTGGGTGTGTGATGAAAGACGCGGGCTTGCGTTGCAGAAATTACTGCCGATGATCCCCGCCGATAAACTCATGCTTGAAACCGACGCGCCGTGGTTGCTGCCACGCGATCTGTTGCCTAAACCGGCGTCCCGGCGTAATGAACCAGCTTTTTTGCCGCATATATTGCAGCGGGTTGCGGCCCTGCGCGGAGAAGATCCTCGCTGGCTGGAACAGGTAACCGACAATAACGTTGCGCGGGTATTCCTGGCGAAATCCTGAAGTACATAAAAGGTGGAAATGTACGCATCCATGGTCACGTGGAGGCGTTAAGTGAGCTGATATTCTTGCGCCGGAAAATGTCCGTATGCCATTACAAGGGAATATCATGCAAAAGAACGTGACTGGATGCTTAATTCTACTCCTCGCCTTTGCCGGTCAGGCATTCGCTATCGATAAAACCGCGACGGGAGCCGTCATCGGTGCGACAGCGGGGGCTGTGGCGGGCAAAAGTGTAAAAAGCACGGTCGGCGGTGCCGTTGTAGGTGCCGGGGCGGGAGCCATGTTGAAAAAGGGCGATAAAGGGAAAGCGGCACGTAAAGGTGGCGCGGTAGGGGCTGTCGTTGGCGCAGGCGTGGCGGCGGCGACTGGCAAAAGCGTACTAAAAGGCGCTGCAGTAGGCGCAGGTGCGGGTGGGGTTGTCGGCGAGGCGGCGCATTGATGATTCTTTAAGGCTCGCACGGTAGTGCGAGCCTTACCAGCGGGATCAGTTTTTGCGAAATTCGGTATTTTTAACGCTTTGCAGCACATGTTGATTAAGTAAATTCAACAATAGCATTGAGCGCGCTTCGCCATCCGGCTCGGTGAAAATCGCGCTAAGCCCCTTAAACGCCCCTTGAGTAATCACCACTGTGTCGCCTGGATACGGTGTTCCTGGATCGGTTATTTCTTCATGTTGATACTGAATCAACTGATCGATAACAGTCGCAGGGACCGTAGCCGGTTGAGCGCCAAAACGCACAAAATGGCTGACGCCGCGCGTAGCGTTAATAGTTGTGGTATGAATAACTTCCGGATCGAATTCAATAAACAGATAGTTTGGAAACAGCGGCTCGCACACCGTGGTGCGTTTTCCGCGTACTATTTTTTCCAACGTGATCATCGGTGTAAGACAGGTGACAGCCTGACGTTCCAGATGCTCCTGTGCACGCTGGAGCTGTCCTCTTTTGCAGTACAGTAAATACCAGGATTGCATAAATACTCTTCTTCGATAATCAGGCGCAAAAGGATATCAAAACTCCCTTTAGATAGCTAAAACGATTATAACGAATCAGCCGGTGTTGCCGTATCAGTTCACGCTAATTTAACAAAATTACAGCATGCCTGCGACGAACACCGTATAATAATGCGCTAACCAGAAAGGCATATATAACTGCATGAAATATCACGATCTGCGCGACTTTCTTTCGCTACTGGAGCTTCGAGGCGAGCTTAAACGCATCACTCTGGCTGTCGATCCGTATCTTGAGATGACCGAAATTGCCGACCGGACCTTGCGAGCCGGCGGCCCGGCGCTGCTGTTCGAAAATCCAAAAGGCTATGACATGCCGGTGCTGTGCAATTTATTTGGCACACCCAAGCGCGTGGCTATGGGTATGGGTCAGGAAGACGTGACGGCATTGCGTGAAGTGGGCAAGTTACTGGCGTTTTTGAAAGAACCTGAGCCGCCGCGCGGATTTCGCGATCTGTTTGATAAATTGCCGCAGTTTAAACAAGTGCTGAATATGCCAACGAAGCGGCTGCGCGGAGCGCCCTGTCAGCAAAAAGTATTTGAGGGCGACCAGGTCGATTTAACACGTATTCCGATTATGCAGTGTTGGCCCGAAGATGCCGCGCCGTTAATTACGTGGGGGCTGACTGTGACACGCGGCCCGCACAAAGAGCGCCAGAATCTGGGTATCTATCGCCAGCAGCTCATCGGTAAAAATAAACTGATCATGCGTTGGCTTTCCCATCGTGGCGGCGCGCTGGATTTCCAGGAGTGGTGCGCGGCGCATCCTGGTGAACGTTTTCCGGTTGCGGTTGCGCTGGGCGCCGATCCGGCGACTATACTGGGCGCAGTGACGCCGGTACCGGATACGCTCTCAGAATATGCGTTTGCCGGTTTACTGCGTGGCACGAAAACCGAAGTCGTAAAGTGCATTTCTAACGATCTTGAAGTGCCTGCCAGTGCGGAAATTGTGCTGGAAGGGTATATCGAACAAGGTGAGATGGCGCCGGAAGGGCCATACGGCGATCATACCGGTTACTACAATGAAGTGGATAACTTCCCGGTATTCACGGTGACCCATATAACGCAGCGCGAAGACGCCATTTATCACTCCACTTATACCGGTCGTCCGCCTGATGAACCGGCCGTGTTGGGCGTGGCGCTAAATGAAGTGTTCGTGCCGATTTTACAAAAGCAATTTCCGGAAATTGTCGATTTTTATCTGCCGCCGGAAGGGTGCTCCTATCGCCTTGCGGTAGTAACCATTAAGAAGCAATACGCCGGGCATGCGAAACGTGTGATGATGGGCGTATGGTCATTCCTGCGGCAGTTTATGTACACCAAGTTTGTCATCGTCTGTGATGATGATGTCAATGCGCGTGACTGGAACGATGTAATCTGGGCCATCACCACCCGTATGGATCCGGCGCGTGATACGGTTCTGGTAGAAAACACGCCAATCGATTATCTGGACTTTGCCTCGCCGGTTTCCGGTTTGGGATCAAAAATGGGACTGGATGCCACCAACAAATGGCCCGGCGAAACCCAACGTGAGTGGGGTCGTCCGATAAAAAAAGATCCGGCGGTGATCGAGCGTATCGATGCTATCTGGGATCAACTGGCCATTTTTAATGACGGTAAAAGCGCCTGACGCAACCGTTGCGGTTTTGCAATATTGACCCGACAGAGGGAACGCATGACAACCATTAGCTGTAAAGTGACCTCGGTGGACGCGATCACAGAAACCGTGTACCGCGTTCGTTTAGTACCCGACTCACCTTTTTCTTTTCGCGCAGGCCAGTACTTGATGGTAGTAATGGACGAGCGTGACAAACGCCCGTTCTCGATGGCATCAACCCCGGATGAGCAGGGATTTATCGAACTGCACATTGGCGCGTCGGAGCTTAATCTCTACGCCATGGCGGTGATGGACAGGATCCTCAAAGACCGTGAAATCGTTATCGATATTCCGCACGGCGACGCCTGGCTGCGTGACGAAGAGGACCGCCCGCTGATTTTGATCGCGGGGGGGACAGGGTTCTCGTATGTGCGTTCTATTTTGTTTACCGCCCTGGCGCGTAATCCTTCGCGTGACATCGCTATTTACTGGGGCGGTCGTGAAGAAAAACATCTCTATGATTTAGCCGAGCTGGAAGCGCTGTCGGTAACGCACCCGAATCTTCGCGTCGTGCCGGTCGTGGAACAGCCTGAAGAGGGCTGGCGTGGGCGCAGCGGAACGGTATTGACTGCGGTTATGCAAGATTTCGGTACGCTGAGCGAGCATGACATCTATATCGCCGGGCGTTTCGAAATGGCGAAAATCGCTCGTGACCTGTTCTGTAATGAGCGGGGCGCGCGTGAAGACCGAATGTTTGGTGACGCGTTTTCGTTTATTTAACGGGAGAAGCGTTGTTGAGCGTGATAGCGCTTTGCCATAAAAAACCCGCCCCTGACAGGCGGGAAGAACGGCAACTAAACCTTCTGTCTTTACCACTGGCGCCGTAGCAGCATGGGCGGCGCGGGTTAACCTGAAGCGCTTGTTTAACTAAGTCGTTCAGGATTACTTCCCTTGCCGGTGTGCTACATCGCCCATGGCGTTGAGATTGATTAACCGCCGCGGCTCACTTTCTGCCGCGGCGTTGTCTTACCTTAAACCCGCTCAAATACCGTTGCGATGCCCTGGCCTAAACCAATGCACATAGTGGCGAGGCCGAACTGCGCATCTTTGCGTTCCATAAGATTAATCAGCGTGGTGCTGATACGCGCCCCGGAACAGCCCAGCGGGTGACCTAATGCAATCGCGCCGCCGTTGAGGTTGATTTTCTCGTCGATCTGCTCCGTTAATCCCAGATCTTTAATGCAAGGCAGGATCTGCGCGGCAAATGCTTCGTTCATTTCAAACAGATCGATATCTGATGCGCTCAGGCCCGCTTTTTTCAGCGCCTGTTTCGATGCCGGCACCGGGCCGTAACCCATAATCGACGGATCACAACCGACTACCGCCATGGAACGAATGCGCGCGCGTGGCGTCAGCCCCAGTTCTCTGGCGCGGCTCTCGCTCATCACCAGCATCGCCGCGGCGCCATCGGAAAGCGCCGATGAGGTCCCGGCGGTCACCGTTCCGCTCACCGGGTCAAACGCTGGTTTCAACGTTGAAAGGCTTTCAACATTGGTTTCCGGGCGGATCACTTCGTCATAGTTGTAGCTCTTCAGAACGCCATCGGCGTCATGGCCGTTTACCGGGACAATCTCATTTTTGAAATGACCGGCTTGCGTCGCAGCCCATGCGCGCTGGTGAGAGCGAGCGGCAAAGCTGTCTTGCATTTCACGGCTGATGCCATGCATTTTTGCCAGCATTTCCGCTGTCAGGCCCATCATGCCTGCGGCCTTCGCCACATTACGACTCAGGCCTGGATGAAAATCCACGCCATGGTTCATCGGCACATGACCCATATGCTCTACACCGCCAATAAGACAGGTTTGGGCATCGCCGGTCATGATCATACGGGCCGCATCGTGCAACGCCTGCATTGATGAACCACATAAACGGTTAACCGTTACTGCCGGCACGCGGTGCGGGATTTCAGCCAGCAGCGCGGCATTGCGCGCTATATTGAAACCCTGCTCAAGCGTTTGCTGCACACAACCCCAATAAATATCATCAATCGCCGAAGGGTCCAGCGCCGGATTGCGCGACAACAGGCTGCGCATCAAGTGCGCCGACAAATCTTCCGCCCGCACGTGACGAAATGCGCCGCCTTTAGAACGGCCCATCGGGGTGCGGATTGCGTCAACAATTACCACCTTTTCCATACATCACTCCTTAAGCCGTTTTCAAATCGCCAACCGGGCGAGCGGGTTCAACCGGGGGATAATACGGTTCGTTAAGACGCGCTTTAGCGCGTAAACCGTCCGGCACCGCATACAACGGACCGAGGTGCTGATATTGCTGAGCCATATCCAGATATTTGGCGCTACCAAGCGTATCCAGCCAGCGGAATGCGCCACCGTGGAACGGAGGGAAGCCAAGCCCGTACACCAACGCCATATCTGCTTCTGCGGGGCTTGCGATAATGCCTTCTTCCAGGCAGCGCACCACTTCGTTGACCATCGGGATCATCATGCGGGCAACAATCTCTTCATCGCTGAACTCACGCTTCGGTTGGCTGACGTCTGCCAGCAGGCTTTCCACGCTGTCATCCAGCTCTTTACGCGGCTTGCCTTTGCTGTCTTCTTTATAACGCCAGAATCCAAGACCATTTTTCTGACCGTAACGACCTGCTTCAAACAGCGCATCAATCGCGTCGCGATAATCTTTCGCCATCCGCTGCGGGAAGCCCGCTGCCATTACCGCCTGGGCATGGTGCGCCGTATCAATACCGACGACGTCCAGTAAGTATGCCGGGCCCATCGGCCAGCCAAACTGTTTTTCCATCACTTTATCAATTTGACGGAAGTCGGCGCCGTCGCGCAGCAACTGGCTGAAACCCGCAAAATAAGGGAACAGCACACGGTTGACGAAAAAGCCCGGGCAGTCGTTAACCACAATCGGGGTTTTGCCCATTTTACTGGCCCATGCCACAACTTTGGCGATGGTCGCATCAGACGTTTTCTCGCCGCGAATCACTTCAACCAGCGGCATACGGTGCACCGGGTTGAAAAAGTGCATCCCGCAGAAGTTTTCCGGGCGCTTTAAGGCACCCGCTAATTCGCTAATGGGAATAGTTGACGTATTGGATGCGAGCACGGTATCCGGGCGAATTTTATCTTCGGTCTCCGCCAGTACCGCTTTTTTGACTTTCGGGTTTTCTACAACCGCTTCGACCACCACGTCTACGCGATCGAATCCGGCATAATCCAGCGTCGGGTGGATGGTAGAAATCACGCCAGCCATTTTCAGACCATTGATCTTGCCGCGCTCAAGCTGTTTATTCAGCAGTTTGGCCGCTTCGGTCATGCCAAGGGTTAACGATTTATCGTTAATATCCTTCATGATGACCGGCACGCCTTTCCATGCGGACTGATAAGCGATACCGCCGCCCATAATCCCGGCGCCCAGTACCGCCGCTTGTTTTGGCGTCTCAACGGAATTGGACTGTTTTTTAGCCAGCGATTTTACATATTGATCGTTGAGGAAAATGCCCACCAGAGCGCGTGCCTGCGGCGTGTGCGCCAGGGGAACAAAGCTTTGATTTTCTAACTTCAGCGCCTCTTCACGACCCAGAGTGGCGGCAGCTTCGATAGTTTTTACCGCCGTGATCGGCGCAGGATAGTGTTTCCCGGCCGTTTGCATCACCATCCCTTTGGCGATAGTGAAGCTCATGGTAGCTTCGATTTTGCTTAAGTGCAGCGGTTCAAGTTTCGGCGCGCGCTTCGCTTTCCAGTCTAAGTCGCCCTTAATCGCCTGACGTAATACGCTTAACGCGCCATCAACCAGCTTCTCAGGTTTGACGATACCGTCCACCAGACCGACGCGCAGCGCTTGTTCGGCGCTTACATCTTTACCCGCGGCGATAATTTCAAGGGCACTGTCCGCGCCCAGCAGACGCGGCAAACGTACCGAGCCGCCGAATCCCGGCATGATCCCCAGTTTGGTTTCCGGCAGGCCGATGCGTAGATCCGGCGTGGCAAGACGGTAATCGGTTGCTAACACGCATTCGCAGCCGCCACCTAACGCATAGCCATTGACAGCGGAAATGGTCGGAACCGGCAAATCTTCCAGCCGATTAAAGACGCTATTAGCAAAATGCAGCCACTGGCTGAGTTGTTCCTGAGGCACCAGGAACAAAGAAAGGAATTCGGTGATATCCGCGCCAACGATGAAGGCTGCTTTTTCCGATCGCAGCAGTAGCCCTTTGAGCTCGCTTTGTTTTTCTAATACATCCAGCGCGTGGCCGAGGCTTGCAACCGTCGCGGTATCGAGTTTGTTTACTGAGCCGGGGGCATCGAACACCAGTTCGGCGATGCCATCTTCCAGCCAGTTAACGTACAGGGTGTCGCCTTTGTAGAGCATGTCAGTCTCCTGAATCCAGCATGGGGATCTGGTCGTACCAGATGAGTCGGAGTGTGGGATTGATGTTAATGAAATGCAAATGAGTCTTTAAAAATTTGCAAAGGGGATCACGGATGGGCGAAATCGCTGCGGTGCTGAATCGGTGTGCTAAGATGCCAGAATTTATTGTTGAATAAGAAGAAGGATTGATTATGGATTCGCTGGCAACACTTTATAAAAATCACCTGGCGACGCTACAGGAACGTACGCGGGATGTGCTATCTCGTTTTCAACTCGATGCGCTGCTGATCCACTCCGGTGAGCTGTTTAATGTCTTTCTTGATGACCATCCGTATCCGTTCAAAGTGAACCCGCAATTTAAAGCATGGGTGCCGGTAACCCAGGTACCCAACTGTTGGCTGCTGGTCGACGGCGTAAATAAGCCCAAATTGTGGTTCTATCTGCCGGTCGATTACTGGCATAACGTTGAGCCGTTGCCCACCTCGTTCTGGACCGAAGACATCGACATTATTGCGCTGCCGAAAGCCGACGGTATCGCAAGCCAACTCCCGGCGGCCCGCGGTAATATGGCGTATATCGGCCCGGTGCCGGAGCGTGCGTTGCAGATGGATATCTCCGCCGCCAATATCAACCCGAAAGGCGTCATCGATTACCTGCATTATTACCGCTCTTACAAGACCGACTATGAACTGGCCTGTATGCGCGAGGCACAGAAAACGGCGGTAAACGGACACCAGGCCGCAGAAGAAGCGTTCCTGTCTGGCATGAGCGAGTTTGATATCAACCAGGCGTATCTTACCGCCACGGGTCATCGCGATACGGATGTGCCCTACAGCAATATTGTGGCGCTGAACGAGCATGCCGCTGTGCTGCATTACACCAAACTCGATCACCGCGCACCGTCTGAAATGCGCAGCTTCCTGCTGGATGCCGGCGCGGAATATAACGGTTACGCCGCGGACTTAACCCGCACCTGGTCTGCGAATAGCGATAACGACTATGCGCAGCTCATTAAAGACGTTAACGAAGAGCAACTGGCGCTTATCGCCACCATGAAAGCGGGCGTGCGTTATACCGAATATCATGTGCAATTCCATCAACGTATCGCGAAATTACTGAAGCGCCATCAGATCATCACCGATATCAGTGAAGAGGCGATGGTAGAAATGGACATCACCGGACCATTTATGCCGCACGGGATTGGGCATCCGTTGGGGCTGCAGGTACACGATGTGGCGGGCTTTATGCAGGATAACAGCGGCACTCATCTTCCGGCGCCGGAGAAATACCCTTACCTGCGTTGCACCCGCATCCTTGAGCCGGGCATGGTGTTGACCATCGAGCCAGGTATTTACTTTATTGAATCACTGCTGGCGCCGTGGCGTGAAGGCCAGTATGCAAAACACTTCAACTGGCAGAAAATTGACGCGCTGAAGCCGTTTGGCGGGATCCGTATTGAAGATAACGTTGTGATTCACGAACACGGTGTTGAAAACATGACGCGGGATCTGAAACTCGCCTGATGGAAAGTTGGCTTATTCCGGCGCAGTCGGTCACGTTTACTGAGGAAATCAAAAAGAGCCGCTTTATTACCCGCCTTGCGCATACGCCTGGCGTGGAGGCGGCGAAAGCGTTCGTGGCGCAAATGCGTGCGGAATATCCCGACGCCCGTCATCACTGTTTTGCATGGGTGGCGGGCGCGCCGGATGATTCTCAACAATTAGGCTTTTCGGATGACGGCGAGCCTGCTGGCACGGCGGGCAAACCGATGCTTGCCCAGTTAATGGGCAGCGGTGTTGGGGAGATAACCGCTGTGGTGATCCGTTATTACGGCGGGGTGAAACTCGGCACGGGTGGTCTGGTGAAAGCCTATGGCGGCGGCGTCCAGCAGGCGCTGACGCAACTTGCCACGCTGCGCAAAGTCCCCCTGACTGAATATACTTTGCAGTGTGATTATGCGCAGTTAGCCGGGGTCGAGGCGTTAGTTAAACAGTATGACGGTTTAATTGTGCACAGTGATTTTCAGGCCTTGGTGCAGTTACGTATTGCGCTGGCACCTTCACAATTGCCGGAATTTTCAGCAAAGCTGACGGATTTTAGTCGCGGTGCATTGCATTTGTTACCGGTTGAACAATAATCCACACCTCTTTTTTGACTTCTAAGGAAGTAGCTAATGCAACTCCGCGCGATTACCCGAATAGTAGGGCTACTGGTGATTCTGTTTTCAGGGACCATGATCCTGCCAGGGTTAGTGGCGTTGCTCTACCGTGATGGCGCTGGTCGTGCGTTTACGCAAACCTTCTTTGTTGCGCTGGTGATTGGCTCACTGCTGTGGTGGCCAAACCGTCGCGAGAAGAAAGAGTTGAAATCCCGTGAAGGCTTTTTGATTGTTGTGCTTTTCTGGACGGTTCTGGGTAGCGTCGGGGCATTGCCGTTTATCTTCTCTGAGCAGCCTAACCTTACGATTACCGATGCCTTCTTCGAATCGTTTTCCGGGTTAACCACCACAGGCGCGACCACGCTGGTAGGGCTGGATTCACTGCCGCATGCCATCCTCTTTTATCGACAGATGCTGCAATGGTTCGGCGGGATGGGGATCATCGTCCTGGCCGTGGCGATACTGCCAATACTTGGCGTTGGGGGGATGCAGCTATATCGCGCCGAAATGCCCGGCCCGCTGAAAGATAACAAAATGCGCCCTCGCATCGCTGAGACGGCAAAAACGTTGTGGCTCATCTATGTATTGCTGACGGTGGCCTGTGCGCTGGCGCTCTGGTTTGCCGGTATGCCTGCGTTTGACGCCATCGGGCACAGCTTCGCCACTATTGCGATTGGTGGGTTTTCAACGCATGACGCCAGCATCGGCTATTTCGACAGCCCGACGATTAACACGATCATCGCCATCTTCTTATTAATATCCGGCTGTAACTATGGCCTGCACTTTTCATTGTTGAGTGGACGCAATCTGAAGGTGTACTGGCGCGATCCGGAATTCCGTATGTTTATCGGCGTACAGTTTACGCTGGTGGTGATTTGTACGCTGGTGCTGTGGTTCCATAATATCTACAGCTCGGCGGTCACCACGATTAACCAGGCCTTTTTCCAGGTCGTATCGATGGCGACGACGGCGGGATTCACGACAGACAGTATTGCTAAGTGGCCTTTATTTTTGCCGGTTCTGTTGTTGTGCTCCGCGTTTATTGGCGGCTGTGCCGGGTCAACAGGCGGTGGGCTTAAAGTTATCCGTATTCTTTTACTGTTCAAGCAAGGCAACCGCGAATTAAAAAGGCTGGTGCATCCTAATGCGGTCTATAGCATCAAACTTGGCAACCGGGCGTTGCCCGAACGCATCCTTGAAGCGGTGTGGGGCTTCTTCTCAGCGTATGCGTTGGTATTTATAGTCAGCATGCTGGCGATTATCGCGACGGGCGTCGATGATTTCTCCGCCTTTGCCTCGGTCGTCGCCACGCTGAATAACCTTGGTCCCGGGCTTGGCGTCGTGGCAGATAATTTCGCCAACATGAACCCAGTGGCTAAATGGATTTTGATAGCCAACATGTTGTTTGGGCGTCTTGAGGTGTTTACTCTCCTGGTGCTCTTCACCCCAACGTTCTGGCGCGAATAACTGGAGCATATCGTGAAAACCTTAATCTTATTCTCCTCACGTGATGGGCAGACTCGTGAGATAGCCGCTTTTATTAGTTCCCAGCTAAAAGAGCAGGGCATGGAAAGTGAGCTGGTGAATTTGCATCGCACAGAAGAGATCGTCTGGGAGAACTACTCGGCAGTGGTGATTGGCGCGTCTATTCGTTACGGGCATTTCCATTCATCCCTTAACGCCTTTGTTAAAAAACACTTTCAGTCGCTGAACGGGATGCCGAGCGCCTTCTTCTCGGTAAACCTGGTGGCGCGTAAAGCCGAGAAGCGTACGCCGCAAACCAATAACTACACGCGTAAGTTCTTGATGCAATCTCCTTGGCGGCCCGACATGAGTGCGGTGTTTGCGGGGGCGCTCCGTTATCCGCGTTATGGCTGGCTTGATAAAATGATGATCCGCCTGATTATGAAGATGACGGGTGGGGAAACCGATACATCTAAAGAAGTGGTCTATACCGACTGGGCACAAGTCGCTAGTTTTGCGGGCGACATCGCACGTTTATCAACCGAAAGGCATGTAAAATAGGCGCATCGCCTGGAAATTGAGCGAACGGAAAGTTTTTTGAATTTAACACTTGTCAGATTCTGATTACTCCCTATAATGCGCCACCACTGACACGGAACAACGGCGAACAGGCCGGCCGGTCAGCAGGCTCCCTCCGGGGATGCCGGCA
>NZ_JAALBX010000016.1 GCF_011077955.1 Citrobacter freundii | reverse complement strand
TTCAATCTGAGCCATGATCAAACTCTTCAATTTAAGTTTGATGCTCGTGAATTAAACTTCGTAATGAATTACGTGTTCACTCAGAGACTTGATAATTCTATATGTACCCGAAGGTACTGAGATATCAATCCTGCGAGTGCCCACACAGATTGTCTGATAAATTGTTAAAGAGCAGTGCGACACGGCGTTAAGCTCACTGTCGCGAGGTGGCGTATATTACGCTTTCCTCTTTCAGAGTCAAGCGTTTATTTGCGCTTTTCTCTGCCGGAACTCCCGGAGGAATCCCGCTGACCGGCCGACTTATTCGCCGTTGTTCCGTGTCAGTGGAGGCGCATTATAGGGACTTCTTTGACGGTGACAAGCCCTGTTTTAAAAAAATAAATCAACCGTCTCTTTTTTGCCCAAATTGCCGCTAAAGTGACAGCTTTTCGAGCTTTGCGAAGCCATAACGCTTTAAAACGGGCAATAGTTGAGCAGTTTCTGGCGTGAACGCCATACAGTACGCCACATTTTCATCGCGGGATTTCGCATCTGGCGCTTCATGCTCAAGCAACCAGGCCGTTCTTCTGGCAATGGCCGCACCGGAATCCACCAGGCGAGTGCCATCTGGCAGTACGCTGAGTAATTCTTCCTGCAATAAAGGGAAATGGGTGCAACCCAGCACGACCGTATCCGGCGGCTCCGGCATCCGCAGCCAGGGTTTCAGAATACGACGCAGTTCATCAAGCGATACCGGATGCCCATGCAATTTCGCCTCAGCAAGCTCCACCAGCTCGGCCGATCCCAGCATTTCAATCCGGCATTCATTAGCGAAGCGAGCAATTAACTCATGCGTATAAGGACGACGCACCGTCGCGCGCGTAGCCAACAGGCCGACAACACCGTTAGCCGTTAAGCGTGCAGCAGGTTTAATCGCAGGAACTACGCCCACAACCGGAAACTCGAATTTCTCACGCAGGGCAGGAAGTGAAACCGTGCTGGCGGTATTACAGGCGATAATCGCAATCGCCAGGGGATAACAGCGCTGAACAGCCGTTACGATGTCAACCACGCGCTCAACGATAAACTCTTCACTCTTTTCACCGTACGGGAAAGCGACATTATCGAACGCGTAGATGTAATGTAGATCCGGCAGCAAGTGCCGGATCTCATCATAGACAGACAGCCCACCGACACCGGAATCAAACACCAGTACGGTGGGACGTGCGTCAGAAGGTGTAGCTGCCTGACAAGGTGTATTCTCGTCCAGCAGTTTGGTAGCCATAAGCCGTCTCGTAATCTTTGTCGAACAGGTTACTTATTTTACCACGAACTGTGAGTTGAGAGGTGATGGGATATGACGCCGCAATTTCAACAGTGCTGTAACTTGGCAGAACCTGCTGTTGAGGATTGTAGCTAGAGCTTCTGTTGTCATAACGGCGGCCAAAGTACTGCCATGCGATATCCATATCCAGATTGAACATCGTCCAGTCGAGTTGATATTTCGCCTGACGTTTGGCGCGGCGCGGCAGAACTTCATCGGTTTCGTCGTCACGCGGGTCGATGTACTGAAGCGTTACGCGATGAGTGAAAATGCCGGTATCCACATTACCCGTCCACTCCACGCCCTTAATCGTAGCGGAGTTGATGTTGTAATAAGCCGTACGGTTATAAGTAACCAGATTTTCAATTTCATAGCGATACGCAGACAGACGCCAGTCTACCGGGCCAGTCAGGCCTTCGAGCCCGGCTTCCCACTGTCTGGACTCTTCCGGTTTCAGATTCGGGTTAGAAGCGATGCCGAAACGCGTAGCACCGTACTGTTGCCCAAGCGAAGGCGCCAGGAATCCCGTACCGTACGAAACGGTTACACGATAATCATCGACAAATTCCCAGCCCGCCGCGGTCTGCCAGGTGCCATGCCAGCCGAAGTCGTCGTCATGATCTTCACGCCCGGAGGCTTCCAGCGTCACATCGCCAACTTGCTGCTGCCCGGTCAGATACAGGCCCGTGTTTTCGCGCTTATAGGCATCACGAGCGTAGCTGTCTGATGAAGTAAGGCGCTCCTGCTTCCAGTCAACGCCTGCGCTAACCGAACCATGGCCCACAATGACGTTATTGCCCCACTGGATATAACGCTGTTCCATGTCGTCGAGCGTCGTCCCGTCGTTATAACGGCCGGTGATGCTGCTGTAGTTGTAATCCTTGCTCTTCTGATAATTCGCGATCAATTGCGATGAATAGATGCCGGAATTAAAGTGCAGGCCGGTATCCCAGTTCTGGCTGTACAACTGACGTTCGTCACCGCCGGCGGCATAACCATAGTCGCCCTGATCGTAATCGACGTTATTCGCAAAGCTGTAGCCGCGAAAGAAGCCGTCGAGGTTATCGTTGAATTTGTGTTGCAGGCCGCCCCAGAAAGTTTTGTTGCGATAGCCATCTCGGTCGTCATCACCAGCCCAGGAAGAAGTCGGCTGGACGTTAAATCCTTTGGTGCTGGTATAAGCGCCCGCGACGGTGGCCACGGTGTTATCGCCTACGTGCTGACGCAGCGCGCCGTCATAGGTCTGATAACCTTTTGAACCAACACCTGCATTGATTTGCGATTTTTCTTCTCCGGTCTGGGTGATGATATTCACCACGCCGCCAATGGCGCCGGAACCGTACACCGCCGAGCGCGGGCCACGGATGTACTCAATACGCTGCACCAGTGAAAGTGGGATTTGGTTCAATTCGGGATCGTTAGAAATCCCGGAACGCGCTACCGGCACGCCATCGATCAGCATCAGAAGCTGTTTGGCTTCGGTGCCGCGCACATACACGGATGCCGACTGGCCAAGCCCGCCGTTTTGCGCGATATCCACCCCCGGCAGACGACGCAATACATCGATGACCGACCGAGCCTGCCATTTGTCGATATCGGCGCGGGTTACCACATCAGTGGGTGCGAGAACGGTATTTACGGGTTGTTGGAAACGGTTGGCCGTGACCACCATTGTGTCGGCACTGTTTTGCGCCCAGACGGAAAACGCCGTAACGGAAAAGCCCGTCAGCAGCGCGAGTTTCTTTATCATCATTATATAAAGCATCCAGCAAATAAAAGGATGCCGCACCCACGACCGATAGCACGCGATGATCGTGAAAATTGCGACGTATTCCGGCAGGTCTTCGGGCTTGGAGGCGTGTTACTGGACGAAGACTTCCCACTTTATTAAGCAGTGTCTGCACGAATGCATTCGTCCCACCTGTCTTTACCGCTGCGCGTCAGCTCCAGATTTTCACTGGATTCCCTTGGTTATCTTTACGAACCGGAACGCGAATGCTACCTGCATCGCCATATAGAAGTCCAGACTTCCATGCGTAAACCGCCGAGACAAGGCTGGACATCACGGCTGCAATCCCTACAATCCCCTGCGTAAATTTTTATCACCAGGAACGCATAATGACGCCCGAGCACCTCCCTACCGAACAGTACGACGCGCAACTGGCCGAAAAGGTTGTCCGTCTGCAGACGATGATGACGCCCTTTCACGCGCCCGCGCCGGAGGTGTTTCGTTCACCGCTCAGTCATTACCGCATGCGCGCCGAGTTCCGCGTCTGGCACGAGGGCGACGACCTCTACCACATCATTTTCGATCAAAACACCAGGCAGCGTATCCGGGTGGATAGTTTCCCTGCCGCAAGCCAACTGATTAACACATTGATGAGCGCGGTTATTGAAGCGGTACGAGATAACCCGGTGCTGCGTCATAAGCTGTTCCAGATTGATTATCTCTCCACCCAAAGTCATCAGGCCGTGGTGTCATTGCTCTACCACAAAAAACTGGATGAGACGTGGCAAACCCAGGCGACGCAATTGCGTGATGCGCTGCGCGCCAGAAATCTCACTGTGCATGTGATTGGTCGCGCGACTAAAACCAAAATCGCGCTCGATCAGGATTACGTTGATGAGTGCCTAATGGTTGACGGTAAAGAGATGATTTATCGCCAGGTGGAAAACAGCTTTACGCAGCCCAACGCCGCAATGAATGTGCAGATGCTGGAGTGGGCGCTTGACGTGACTCGCGGTTCACAGGGTGATTTGTTGGAACTGTACTGCGGCAACGGTAATTTTTCGCTGGCACTGGCGCGTAATTTCCGTCGGGTGCTGGCCACGGAAATCGCCAAGCCGTCTGTGGCTGCCGCGCAATACAACATTGCCGCCAACCATATCGACAATGTGCAAATTATCCGCATGTCGGCAGAAGAATTTACGCAAGCCATGAATGGCGTACGGGAATTCAACCGCCTGCAGGGGATCGATTTAAAAAGCTACCAGTGTGAAACGATCTTTGTCGATCCGCCGCGTAGTGGTCTTGATGAAGAGACGGTGAAGATGGTGCAAGCCTATCCGCGCATTCTGTATATTTCCTGTAATCCGCAGACGCTGTGCCAGAATCTGGAAACGTTGTCGCAAACCCATAACGTCGAGCGGCTGGCGCTTTTCGATCAGTTCCCTTACACCCACCATATGGAATGCGGCGTACTGCTCAGCGCGAAGCAACGCTAAAACGACAAAACCCCAAACCATGTTTGGGGTTTTTTGTTTTGAGGGCGGGTTATTCCGTGATGTGCGTCGGGCGATGACGCAGACGATAACCAATCCAGAACAACAGCACGACGGCCAGCACCGACGGCAGGAAATTCGAGCCGATTGCCGGGTATTCCGCACGCACAACTGCGCTGTATATCAAAACGCCCAGCACGAAACAACCGGCGGCAAGGCTTGGCAGGCCCACCGGCATTGTACGCTCCTGATAGCGTTGATGCAGACAATACACCGTCAGCACCAGTGCGATAATCGGGAAAACAGAAAATGGAACAACGGAGCTGAACAGCGCCGCAAATGTGCCATTTACAGAGAGACCGGCAAGTAATGCCAGCAGTAAGGTGCCTTTTTCTTGATATGACGGTTTCATTGCTCGTCCTTCACTAGTCGGAATATTGCGCTAACTTTTCTTGTTCGCGGCGATACCAGTAATACGCGCCTTTGGAAATCATCCGCAGTTGCAGTACCAGCCGCTCTTCGAGTTGCCGACGTTGTTCGGGGCCAACGTCGAGGGCTTCCGCGCCGGCGCTGAATACGATGGTGACCATCGCTTCTGCCTGCGCTTCAGTAAAACTTCGCGGCATGTGACTTTCGAGTTCAAGGTAGTCGGCAAGTTCCGCAATAAAATGCTGGATTTCCCGGGCCACCGCCGCACGAAACGCAGCCGACGTGCCTGAGCGTTCCCGCAACAGCAGACGAAATGCGTTAGGGTTGTTGCCGATAAACTCCATAAAGGTGGAAACCGACGTGCGAATGATGCTGCCGCCTTTAGCGATTCGCTGGCGCGCCTGACGCATCAGTTGGCGCAGCATCAAACCGCTTTCATCCACCATCGTCAGCCCAAGCTCATCCACATCTCTGAAATGCCGATAAAACGAGGTTGGGGCAATACCCGCCTCGCGGGCGACTTCACGCAGGCTAAGACTGGCAAAACTTCTTTCAGCGCTCAGTTGGCTGAACGCCGCTTCCACGAGCGACCGCCGGGTTCGTTCTTTCTGTTGCGCTCTTACACCCATCACGTTGCCTGAATCCTTCCTGTCGAATGGCGCATCTGCCAGACAATAAAATTACCGGGTTTATACTGGATTGTGAATGACTGTTTACGCGAGCTGTCTCGCGTTCCTCAGGAAAAAGCACAGTAACAATTGGGTTATCGCACCGATAATGTTACCATTCTGTTGTTTTTATGTATAAGAACAGGTCTGCCTTAAGATGCCACACACCTACGATTATGACGCAATAGTGATTGGTTCAGGCCCCGGCGGCGAAGGCGCTGCTATGGGACTGGTTAAGCAAGGAGCACGGGTCGCGGTCATTGAGCGCTACCATAATGTCGGCGGCGGTTGCACCCACTGGGGCACCATCCCGTCGAAAGCACTCCGTCATGCCGTCAGCCGCATTATTGAATTCAACCAAAATCCGCTTTACAGCGATCATACCCGATTACTTCGTTCCTCTTTTGCCGATATCCTTAACCACGCCGACAGCGTGATTAATCAGCAAACCCGTATGCGACAAGGGTTCTACGAGCGCAACCGCTGCGAAATATTGCAAGGCAATGCCCATTTCGTGGATGAACACACCCTCGCGCTGGAGTGTCATGACGGCACGGTGGAAACGATAACCGCCGAGCGTTTCGTTATTGCCTGCGGCTCGCGTCCGTATCGTCCGGAAGATGTCGATTTCACCCATCCGCGCGTATACGACAGCGACTCCATTCTCAGTCTGCATCATGAACCCCGCCACGTCATTATTTACGGCGCAGGCGTGATCGGCTGTGAATATGCGTCGATATTCCGGGGAATGAACGTAAAAGTCGATTTGATTAACACCCGCGACCGACTGCTGGCGTTCCTCGATCAGGAGATGTCCGACTCGCTCTCCTATCACTTCTGGAATAGCGGCGTCGTTATCCGTCACAACGAAGAATACGAGCGCATTGAAGGGCTGGACGACGGGGTAATTATGCACCTGAAATCCGGCAAAAAAGTGAAAGCCGACTGCCTGTTGTACGCCAATGGCCGTACCGGGAATACTGATTCACTGGCGCTGCATAACATAGGCCTTGAAGCCGATGGTCGCGGGCTGTTGAAAGTTAACAGCATGTACCAGACGGCATTACCGCACATTTATGCGGTGGGCGATGTAATAGGTTATCCGAGCCTGGCGTCAGCGGCTTACGACCAGGGTCGTATTGCAGCACAGGCGATGATCAAAGGCGAAGCCAGTGCGCATCTGGTGGAAGATATCCCAACGGGTATCTATACCATTCCTGAGATAAGCTCCGTTGGTAAAACCGAGCAGCAGCTGACCGCAATGAAAGTGCCGTATGAAGTGGGCCGGGCGCAGTTTAAGCACCTGGCGCGGGCGCAAATCGTCGGGATGAACGTCGGAACGCTGAAAATTCTCTTTCATCGCGAGACAAAAGAGATTTTGGGCATTCACTGCTTTGGCGAGCGCGCGGCGGAAATTATTCACATCGGCCAAGCGATAATGGAGCAGAAAGGTGGTGGTAACACTATCGAATACTTCGTTAACACCACCTTTAACTACCCGACCATGGCGGAAGCCTATCGGGTAGCGGCGCTAAACGGCTTAAACCGCCTGTTTTAACACCGTATCGAAATGGCCATCCATTTTTGTGCGGATGGCCTCTGCCAGTTGCTCATAGCGATTACGCAGCGGCGAGCCAGGGCGATAAACCAGGCCCACGGTGCGACGCGGCTCCGGCTTAAAGCATTGCAGATACACCACACCGTCGCGGCGGCGTTCATTCGGCACCGCCAGCGCCGGCAGCAACGTGATACCGCTGCCCGCCGCCACCATATTGCGCAGCGTTTCAAGGCTGGTTGCGCGGAAATGGGTATCTTCATCGGCACCCGCTTCAAAGCAAAAGCCCATCGCCTGATCGCGCAGGCAGTGCCCGTCTTCCAGCATCAATAACTTCTCACCCGCCAGTTCTGACATCGGCACACGTTCGCGCTCCGCCCAGGGATGATCGTCATAGACCGCCAGCAGCATCGGCTCATCAAACAGCGGCACTTCGATAAAGGCTTCGCTCTCTTTTACCAACGCCAGAATGGCGCAGTCGAGCTTACCGCTATCTAACTGCGCCAGCAGTTGATGGGTTTGCGCTTCATGCAGATACATTTCAAGTTTCGGGAAGGTCTGATGCAACATCGGAATGATGTGCGGCAATAAATACGGGCCTACGGTCGGGATTAAGCCAATATGCAGCGGACCGGACATCGCCTCGCCTTGTTGGCTGGCCATTTCCTTTAGCACTTTAACTTCGCGTAATACGGTGCGGGCCTGATCTACCAGCAATAATCCTGCCTGGGTAAATAAGACTTTGCGGCTGGTGCGTTCCAGCAGCATGACACCTAACTCATCTTCCAGCTTGCGGATTTGTCCGCTTAAGGTCGGCTGGCTGACATGGCATGCATCGGCGGCACGTCGAAAATGACGGTGCTCGGCCAGTGCGACCAGGTATTCAAGATCACGAATATTCATTAATCATCCTCCGCCGCCATGATAGCCCATGGCGATAGATAGAATAGCAACCAACGATTATCCCTATCAAGAGAAAAGACGAATAATAGCCATCAACAAAGCGAGAGTGCCACACCCGCAATGTGAACTGAAACCCTCATAACTGAATAACTAAAGCCAACGTAAATTTTTAGCGGACTTGATGTCCGCTTTTTTTTGGCAAAAAAAAGCCTGGCATTATGCCAGGCCGAGTGGAGCAAAAATGCGATTACGCTAAACGCGCTTTCGCCTCGCTAATTGCTGATGCTACCTGTTGTGGCGATACGCCGCCTTTTGCCGAGCGCTTATCAAGACATGATTGCAGCGACAGGATCGGATAAACATCATCACCAATGACACTGCTGAATTTTTGTAAATCGGACAGTGGCAGCGCTTCGAGCGCCTTGCCCTGACGGATCGCTTCTACCACGGCTTCACCCACGATATGGTGCGCTTCACGGAACGGAACGCCTTTAGCGACCAGATAATCGGCCAGTTCAGTGGCGTTGGCATACCCCTGTTCTGCCGCTTCCTGGCAACGCGGGCGTTTCACCTGAATGCCATCCAGCACCAGCGTTGCCATATGAAGGCAGTCAAACCAGGTATCGAGCGCGTCGAACAGCCCTTCTTTGTCTTCCTGCATATCTTTGTTATACGCAAGCGGCAGGCCTTTGAGCGTCATCATCATGCCGGTTAACGCGCCCTGCACGCGGCCACATTTGCCACGGATCAACTCCAGCGCATCCGGGTTTTTCTTCTGCGGCATCAAAGAGGAACCGGAAGTCACGCGGTCGGACAATTCGACAAACGCCGCCTCGCCGGTATTAAAGAAAATCAGATCTTCTGCGAAACGGGAGAGATGCACCATCCCGATAGAGGCATCAGACAACAGTTCCAGCACATGGTCGCGATCGGACACGCTGTCGAGACTGTTACGGGTTGCCGAAGCAAAACCCAGCCAGTCGGCCAGTTGTTCACGGTCAATATCATACGCCGTACCCGCCAACGCGCCGCAGCCAAGCGGGCTAACATCCAGACGCTTGAGGGTATCCTGCAAACGGCTTTCGTCACGGGCCAGCATCTCCACATACGCGAGGCACCAGTGCGCAAAAGTCACCGGCTGAGCGCGCTGAAGATGGGTGTAACCCGGCATCACCGCATCCTGATTATTCGCGGCGGTCTCCACCAGCGCGGATTGCAGCTCGCGGGTTGCGTTCAGCAACTCCCCGACAGTCATTTTGCACCACAGCTTCAGGTCGGTGGCGACCTGATCGTTACGGCTACGCCCGGTGTGAAGTTTTTTACCAAGCTGCCCCACTTTGTCGATGAGTTTGCCTTCCACCCAGCTGTGAATATCTTCGGCATCGCTTTCGAGAATCTGTTGCGGATTAGCCTGAACCTCTTCCAGCAGCGTCTGTAGCGCCTGTTCAAGCTCCACCTGCTCATCGGCAGTCAATACGCCTACGGTCACCAGCGCTTTAGACCAGGCGACAGAGCCCACAATATCCTGCTCCGCCAGGCGATAATCGAATCGCAACGAGTCGTTGAACTGTTTAAACCGTTGATCCGCTGCCTGAGTAAAACGCCCACCCCAAAGTGCCATAACCTGCTCCGTAAATTTCAGTCCTGCCGATAAATTCAAGGCGGATATCGCTACCCGCCCCACTACTCTTAACAAATGCAATCAAGCGTTAGTGGCGTCACCACGCTGTACACGGCGAGCGCACGCGCGACTCCGATACAGAATGGCGACCCTCTGCCTGATTATTTTTTCTGCTCGTTCAGCGCACGAATACGTGAAGAAAGCGAGAACAGACGGATAAAGCCGCCCGCGTGGCTGTGGTCATAAACTTCGTCTTCGCCGAAGGTCGCGAACTCTTCGCTGTACAGGCTGTTGGCTGATTTTTTCTGAATCGCCGTCACCTGGCCTTTATAGAGTTGCAGTACCACTTCACCGTTTACGCCTTCTGCCAGCGATTCTGCCGCCGCCTGCAATGACTGACGCAGCGGAGCAAACCAGCGGCCATCGTATACGACGTAGGACATTTCAAGCCCAACCTGTTCACGCCATTTGAAGCTATCGCGGTCCAGAACTAACTGCTCAACGCCACGCAGCGCCGCCATCATGATGGTGCCCCCCGGGGTTTCATAGCAGCCGCGGGATTTAATGCCGACCAGACGGTTTTCCACGATATCGATACGGCCCACGCCATGTTTCGCGCCGATTTTATTCAGCACTTCCAGGCACTGGTACGGGCTCAGGAATTCACCGTTTACCGCTACCACTTTGCCTTTCTCAACGGTGACAGTGACTTGCTCAGGCGCGTCCGGCGCGTCCTGCGGGTCGACGGTCCAGACCCAGCAATCTTTGTTGGACGGATTCCACGGGCTTTCCAGCACGCCGCCTTCCGTCGAGATGTGCCAGGCGTTCTCATCACGGCTGTAAATTTTTTCAAGCGTCGCTGTCGTCGGGATATCACGCTCCTTCAGATAGTCCAGCAGCGCTTCACGTGAACGCAGATTCCACTCACGCCACGGGGCAATCACTTTCAGGTTCGGAACCAGCGCCGCCCAGGCGGATTCGAAACGCACCTGGTCGTTGCCTTTGCCGGTGGCGCCATGACACAGCGCATCCGCGCCGACTTTGATAGCCACATCCGCCAGTGCCTTCGCGATAAGCGGACGCGCCATAGAGGTACCCAGCAGATAGCTGCCTTCATACAGCGCACCGGTTTGCAGCACCGGGTAAACGTAATCTTTGATGAACTCTTCACGCGCATCGACCACATAGCACTCACTCGCGCCGGTACGCAGCGCTTTTTGCTCAACGCCTTTCAGATCGTCACGGTCCTGGCCGATATCCACCACGCAGGCCACCACTTCGCAACCTTCATAGTTTTCTTTCAGCCATGGAATGATAGCGGAGGTATCGAGGCCGCCGGAGTAAGCGAGTACTACTTTTTTGATGCCGTGGTTTTGCATTTTCTTTTTCCTTTCAAAAACTATTCATTAATGCGCTAACGCATTCGCGATGCGCGAAGGCCGCAGCCCAACTGCGTTAGCGCTAAGCTAAGATCCGGGTGCCGATGGCCGTCCCGTTAAACAAAGAAGGTAACTGTTCGGCATGACGCCAGGAGGCGATATCCACCGGGCGGCCCAACGTACGGGCTGCATCCAGCGCCGCATTGACTTTTACCACCATACCATCGGTGATGATGCCCTGGTCTATCAGTTGCTCGGCTTTTGCAGCGGTCATCTCGGCAATACGCTGTCCTTTGCCGTCCAGAATACCGCTAACGTCCGACAGCAGGATCAGATCCGCACCGAGGGTAGCAGCCAGCGCTGTAGCGGCCTGGTCAGCATTAACGTTCATCAGTTCGCCCTCATCGGTTACGCCGATGGAGCTGACAACCGGCAGAAAACCTGAATCCAGCAGGGTAGTTATCAGTTTGGCTGAACCCGGTTCGGCTTTGCCGACGTGCCCCAGGTCGTCGTCCAGTTGGGTGACTTTTACGCTGTCGCCGTCACCAAGATAAAGGCCTACCGCCGGCAGTTTGTGTTTTTTCGCCCAGGACAGCAGCGTTTTGTTGGCGCTGCCCGCCAGTGCGCCAGTGATAATGTCAATCTGATCGGCAGGCGTCACACGCAGGCCGTTTTTCTTTTTCACCGGCAGGTTGAGTTTTTTCATCAACTCATCCACTACGCAGCCGCCGCCGTGGACAATCACCATCGGGCGCTCATGGGTCTCGCGGTAATTCACCAGCGCGGTGAACAAACGCTCCAGCGCCTCTTCGCTATCCAGCAGTACGCCACCTAATTTGATAATTAATGGATTCATTGTTGCACCGTTAAATAAGTGACTGAGTTTCAGCGAAGCCGAAACAAATATTGGCACACTGCACCGCTTGCGCCGCAGCGCCTTTCAGCAGGTTATCTTCCGTGGCCACCACAATCAGATGCTCGCCCTGAACTGCAAAACCGATATCGCAGAACGGCAAGCCAACCACATTTTTCAGCGCCGGAACGCCTTTTTCGTACAGACGCACCAGCGGTTTATCACCGTAGGCGTCATTGAAGGTTTGCGCCACGTGCTGCGCGGTGACGCCCGCTTTCAGACGGCAGGTAATCGTCTCTAAAATGCCGCGCGGGAAATTGCC
This sequence comes from Citrobacter freundii, assembly GCF_011077955.1. Lineage (GTDB taxonomy): Bacteria > Pseudomonadota > Gammaproteobacteria > Enterobacterales > Enterobacteriaceae > Atlantibacter. The sequence continues at coordinate 74,601 of NZ_JAALBX010000016.1, read as the reverse complement.
AAGGTGCGGCGTAAAAATCACCTGCGTCCCCAGATGCGTGGCGATTTCCGGCTGGTGACGATGGGTAAACACACCGTACGGTTGCAGGCTCACTTCGCAAAAGCTGTTGGACATCGCCGCCTTGCGCCCGGCCCCGCTCACGCCGCTGGTGGCATTAATCACGGGCCACTGAGTTAAATCGAGCAGATCGTTGTCGATGAGCGGCTTAAGCGACAGCTGCGCCGCCGTCGGGTAACACCCCGGTACGGCAACCAGTTTGGCCTCTTTCAGCGCCTCACGGCTCCACTCCGCCAGGCCATAAACGGCTTGTTCAAGCAGTTGCGGGTGCTGGTGCGTGAAACCGTAGAATGTTTCATAAAACGCCGCATCGTTTACCCGGTACGCGCCGGATAAATCGAACACCACACAGCCTGCATCGAGAAATTTCGGTGCCATGTCGTGACTGACTTCATGCGCCGTCGCCAGAAACACCACGTCAACGCCCTGCGTGAACGCGCTGATGTCAGACATCGGCATCAGCGGCATATCAACAATGCCTTTCAGTTGAGGATGCAAATCGGAGAGTAATTTTCCTGCATCATTGCTTTGCGCTGAGACCGTCAATGCGGTTATGTTCATATGTGGATGGCGATTGATATAGGTCGCGAGCTCTGCGCCGGTATAACCACTGGCACCAACAATCAGCGTATTCAACATCGGGGCTGTTCACCTTCTTTATCGTCACGAAAAGTACCGACGGCAAAAACATCATTTTTGCCACGTTAGCGAGCGTTTTCAGGAAGCTGCGCGATGCGGTTCCTTTTTGCTCACCGTTAATGTATTTTTATTCACTTATTCTGCATGAATATTGATACTATCACGACCTAAGGTATGTCAACAGTGAAAATGAAATTACCGCCGTTTATCGAGATTTACCGCGCATTAATCGCGACTCCGTCCATCAGTGCGACCGAAGCCGCGTTAGATCAGAGTAATGCGTCTTTAATCAATTTACTGGCGTCCTGGTTTGGCGATCTGGGTTTTAACGTTGAAGTACAGCCTGTTCCGGGTACCCGCAATAAATTCAATATGTTGGCAAGCACCGGCCAGGGCGCTGGCGGTTTACTGCTGGCCGGGCACACCGATACCGTGCCGTTTGACGAAGGTCGCTGGACGCGCGATCCCTTCACCCTGACCGAACATGACAACAAACTGTACGGCCTCGGCACCGCCGACATGAAAGGTTTTTTTGCGTTTATTCTCGATGCGTTACGTGACGTGGACGTGACGCAATTGAAAAAACCGCTCTACATCCTGGCGACCGCCGATGAAGAGACCAGTATGGCCGGGGCGCGCTATTTTGCAGAAACCACCCACCTGCGCCCGGACTGCGCGATTATTGGCGAGCCCACGTCTTTACAGCCTATTCGCGCCCATAAAGGCCATATTTCCAGCGCTATTCGAGTACTGGGCCAGTCGGGGCACTCCAGCGATCCGGCGCGTGGCGTCAACGCCATTGAGCTGATGCATGACGCCATTGGCCGAATCCTTGCCCTGCGCGATAACCTCAAAGAACGCTATCACTATGAGGCGTTTACCGTGCCGTATCCGACGCTTAACCTCGGCCACATTCACGGCGGCGATGCGGCAAACCGCATTTGTGCCTGCTGTGAACTGCATCTGGATATTCGTCCGCTGCCAGGCATGACCCTGAACGACCTTAACGGGCTGCTGGAAGAGGCGCTTGAGCCGGTGAGCAGCCGTTGGCCTGGCCGTTTGAATGTCGCAGAGTTGCATCCGCCGATCCCAGGCTATGAATGCCCGCCTGATCATCAGTTGGTTAAGGTAGTGGAAGAATTGCTCGGCGCGCAAACCGATGTGGTGAACTACTGCACCGAAGCGCCGTTTATTCAAACCCTGTGCCCGACGCTGGTGCTTGGGCCGGGTTCTATCAACCAGGCGCATCAGCCGGATGAATATCTTGAAACGCGGTTTATTAAACCGACGCGTGAATTGATTACCCAGGTTGTTCATCACTTCTGCTGGCACTGATCTGCATCACCCTCCTGTCACACCGGAGGGTGATTGTTGTCACATTTTCATAAGCAATACTTATCTGGAGCAATACGAATTAAATTTCGTAAATTGTGGGGATTTATTCGTTTGCTGAACCGATTTCGCCGCAATTGACGAACTGTAGTTTACGTGGCTTTATAAAGTGAGATGAATAAACAAATGTCCTGAACACGGGACTCAAACCCACTGTATTTCGTAATGCCGGAAGGCGGCAAGGTTGTGTAATCCCAGGAAAGCGGGAGGCGCGACGCAGCCAACACGCCTGTAGTGCGAAAGACACGGGTATACACAAGAGATGGGGTGTCTGGGTTTTATGAACGAACAATATTCCGCTTTGCGTAGTAATGTCAGTATGCTCGGCAAGCTGCTCGGGGATACCATCAAGGATGCACTCGGAGAGCACATTCTTGACCGCGTAGAAACAATCCGCAAATTGTCGAAGTCCTCACGTGCTGGCAATGAAGCAAATCGGCAAGAACTACTGACTACGCTGCAAAATTTATCCAACGATGAGTTACTTCCGGTAGCCCGCGCTTTTAGCCAGTTTCTGAACCTGGCCAATACCGCCGAGCAATACCACAGCATCTCGCCTAAAGGGGAAGCGGCCAGCAACCCGGAAGTGATTGCCCGTACGCTGCGTAAACTCAAAGACCAGCCGAACCTGGACGAAGCAGCGATTAAAAAAGCCGTCGAGGCGCTTTCCCTGGAGCTGGTACTGACGGCACACCCCACTGAAATCACCCGTCGTACGCTTATCCATAAAATGGGCGAAGTGAATAGCTGTCTGCATCAGCTCGACCATAAAGATCTCGCCGACTACGAACGCAACCAGATTACCCGCCGTTTGCGCCAGCTCATTGCGCAATCCTGGCATACCGATGAAATTCGTAAAAACCGCCCCTCTCCTATCGACGAAGCGAAATGGGGTTTCGCCGTGGTGGAAAACAGTCTCTGGGAAGGCGTCCCAAGCTATCTGCGTGAACTGAACGAACAGTTGCAGGAGCACCTGGATTACAAACTGCCGGTAGATTTCGTTCCGGTACGTTTCACCTCATGGATGGGCGGCGACCGTGACGGCAACCCGAACGTCACCGCCGATATCACCCGCCACGTGCTGCTGCTGAGCCGCTGGAAAGCCACTGACCTTTTCCTGAAAGATATCCACGTTCTGATTTCTGAACTGTCGATGGTGGAATGTACCGACGAGCTGCGCGAACGCGTCGGCGAAGCGGGCGCCTCGGAGCCGTATCGCTATTTGCTGAAAGGCATTCGCAGCCAGCTCACCGCCACACAAGCCTGGCTGGAAGCGCGTCTTAAAGGCCAAAAACTGCCGAAGCCGCAGGGTTTACTGACCCAAAACGAGCAACTTTGGGAACCGCTCTATGCCTGTTATCAGTCGCTTCAGGCCTGCGGTATGGGCATTATCGCCAACGGCGAACTGCTTGATACGCTGCGCCGCGTGAAGTGCTTCGGCGTGCCGTTGGTGCGTATCGATATTCGCCAGGAAAGCACGCGTCATACCGAAGCGTTGGGCGAACTGACCCGCTATATCGGCATTGGTGATTACGAAAGCTGGTCCGAAGCCGATAAACAAGCGTTTCTGATCCGCGAATTAAATTCTAAACGCCCCTTGCTGCCCCGTCAGTGGGAGCCAAGCGAAGAAACCCGCGAAGTGCTGGATACGTGCCGGGTGATCGCCGAAGCGCCGCAGGGCTCTATCGCCGCGTATGTGATTTCCATGGCGAAAACGCCATCCGATGTACTGGCGGTGCATTTACTGCTGAAAGAAGCGGGCATCAGTTTTGCCATGCCGGTTGCGCCGCTGTTTGAAACGCTGGATGACCTGAACAACGCCAATGACGTAATGACCCAGTTGTTGAATATTGACTGGTATCGCGGCTTTATCCAGGGCAAACAGATGGTGATGATTGGCTATTCCGATTCCGCGAAAGATGCGGGCGTGATGGCGGCATCCTGGGCGCAATACCAGGCGCAGGACGCGTTAATCAAAACCTGTGAAAAAGCAGGCATTGCTCTGACGCTGTTCCACGGACGCGGCGGTTCCATTGGCCGTGGCGGCGCGCCGGCTCATGCGGCACTGCTCTCCCAACCGCCGGGAAGCCTGAAAGGCGGCCTGCGCGTCACCGAACAGGGCGAGATGATCCGTTTCAAATACGGGTTACCGGAAATCACTATCAGCAGCCTGTCGCTGTACACCGGCGCCATTCTCGAAGCCAACCTGTTGCCGCCGCCGGAGCCCAAAGCCGAATGGCGACATATCATGGACGAGCTGTCGACGATTTCCTGCGACATGTACCGTGGCTACATCCGTGAAAATAAGGATTTCGTCCCTTATTTCCGCTCTGCAACCCCGGAGCTGGAACTGGGTAAATTGCCGCTCGGTTCACGCCCGGCAAAACGCCGCCCTAACGGCGGTGTGGAATCTCTGCGCGCTATTCCGTGGATTTTCGCCTGGACGCAGAACCGCCTGATGTTGCCGGCCTGGCTCGGTGCGGGCGCGGCATTGCAGAAAGTGGTGGAAGACGGCAAACAAGGGCAACTGGAAGCGATGTGCCGCGACTGGCCGTTCTTCTCGACTCGCCTTGGTATGCTGGAAATGGTGTTCGCCAAAGCGGATCTGTGGCTTGCGGAATACTACGATCAGCGGCTGGTAAAACCGGAGCTGTGGAAGCTTGGCGCCGAGCTGCGCCAGCAGTTGCAGGATGATATCAAAGTGGTGCTGGCTATTGCCAACGACTCGCATCTGATGGCGGATTTGCCGTGGATTGCCGAGTCTATTCAGTTGCGCAATATCTACACTGACCCGCTTAACGTATTGCAGGCCGAACTGCTGCATCGCTCCCGTCTGACGGAAGAAGCCGGTAAAGAGTCCGATCCACGCGTAGAGCAGGCGTTGATGGTAACCATCGCAGGCGTCGCCGCGGGTATGCGTAATACTGGCTAATCCCATTATGCAGAACGGTTAACCCGGCAGAGTCGGGTTAACCGTTATACAATTATCCCGCCTTTTTAATTTACGTCACATTTGTTGCGCTCAGGTTTAAACACCACACGTTTCACGTGCGGTAAGCTACCGGCAATAATTTCCCCTAAACCGACCAGCTTAAGGCACGGCTAAGGTTTTGCTGCAATCGTAGCGGCTCACATTTTTACAGGCGATATATTGAATGACCACCACTGCGCAAGTTAAACACCCGTTTAGCTGGTCTGCCCTTGCATGGGTAATAACTTACTTCTGGTATTTCTCAAGCGTTTTACAACTCATCATTCTGGTATCCGGCTACAGCGGTACCAATGGATTGCGTGACTCGCTGCTTTACAGCTCACTGTGGCTCATCCCGGTGCTGCTCTTCCCTCGCCATACCCGCGTTATTGCCGCCGTCATTGGGGTCGTGTTATGGGCAGTATCCGTCTGCGCGCTCGCCTATTATGTTATTTACGGCCAGGAGTTCTCACAAAGCGTTCTGTTTGTGATGTTCGAGACCAATGCGAATGAAGCCAGCGAATACTTAAGCCAGTACTTCAGCGTGAAGCTGCTGCTGATTCTGTTGGTTTATACCGCAGGCGCCATTTTCCTGTGGACTCGCCTGCGTCCGGTTTCATTATCAGGGCCGTGGCGTTATGGAGTTTGCGCCTTGGTGCTGGGCGGACTGGTGATTTATCCGCTGACGTCGAGTTTGCTGATTAAGCATCGTACGCCTGGCGAAGCGCTAAGCGGGCTTGGCTCACGCATGGAGCCTGCCGCGCCGTGGCAAATTATTATTGGTTATGCCCAATATCGTTCGCAGCTCAACAATCTGCAAAGTCTGCTTGATAAGAACCGCTCGCTGCCGCCGCTGGCGAACCTGAAAGACAGCAATGGCGACGCACCGCGCACGCTGGTGTTGGTGATTGGCGAATCAACGCAGCGCGGACGCATGAGCCTCTACGGTTACTCCCGCGACACCACGCCGGAACTGAAAGCCCTGCGCGACAGCGATCCCAATCTGACGGTATTCAACAATGTCGTGACCTCTCGCCCCTACACGATTGAGATCCTTCAGCAGGCGCTGACGTTTGCCAACGAGCAACACCCGGATCAGTATCTGACGAAGCCATCACTGATGAACATGATGAAACAGGCCGGCTATAAGACGTTCTGGATAACCAATCAGCAGACGATGACGGCCCGCAACACCATGCTGACGGTGTTCTCAAAGCAGACCGACGTGCAGTACTACATGAACCAGCAGCGTACGCAGAGCGCGCGCGAATATGACACCAACGTGCTGGCCCCGTTTAAAACTGTGCTTGCCGATCCGGCGCCGAAAAAATTTATCATCGTGCATTTGCTGGGTACGCACCTGAAGTACAAATTCCGCTACCCGGAAAACTGGGGCAAATTTGACGGTAATCACGACGGCGTGCCAACAGGCCTGAGCGAAGAGCAGCAAGAAGCGTACAACGATTATGACAACGCCAACCTGTTTAACGATCACGTCGTATCAACGCTGATTAAGGATTTCAAAGCCACCGACCCGAACGGCTTTATGCTCTATTTCTCGGACCACGGCGAAGAAGTTTACGATACACCGCCGCATAACATTCAGGGACGTAATGAAGCGCAGCCAACGCGCCCGATGTACACCATTCCGTTTATTGTCTGGACGTCATCACGCTGGCAGGCGAATCACCCGTTAAATATGCGTGCGGATGCCGATCGCAAGTACAGCAGCTCCGAGCTTATCCACACCTGGTCCGATCTGGCGGGATTACGTTACGACGGTTTTGATCCGACGCGATCGCTGGTTAACCCGGCGTTTCAGGCAACCACGCGCTGGATTGGCAATCCTTACGAGAAAAATGCCCTCCATGATTACGACACGCTGCCTTATGGCGAGCGCGTTGGCGCACAGTAACCTCCTCTGATAACAGGTTTACATCCGCCCCTTAACCGGGTGTAGACCTGCTGCACTTTCCTAAAGGCCAGTCGTGAGATATGGCCTTTTGTCATTATGAAGCGTAAGGTTTTTCTTGCTCTCGCACATTTGCTAAAGGCGGCGTGGCGGGAAACGTCGACGCTAAAAACGGCAAGTGAGTCGGTTGAGCAGGACTGGAAAAGGGTTTTAGGAACGTAAATCTGTAACAGGAGAAGATGTATGGATCGCATCATTCAGTCGCCTGGTAAATATATCCAGGGCGCCGATGTTCTCAGCCGCCTCGGCGGCTATCTGAAACCGATGGCCCAACGCTGGCTGGTCGTCGGTGATAAGTTTGTCTTAAGCTTTGCGCAAGAAAGTCTACAAAAGAGCCTGAACGCTGCGGAGCTTGCGTTCGACATCGTCCCGTTTGGCGGTGAATGTTCACAACATGAAATCGATCGCCTGCGCGTCGTGGCAGAAAAGGCGGGCTGTGAAGCGGTTGTCGGTATCGGTGGCGGTAAAACGCTGGATACCGCCAAAGCGCTGGCTCACTTTATGGGCGTGCCGGTGGCGATAGTGCCGACGATTGCCTCCACCGATGCGCCATGCAGCGCCCTTTCGGTCATTTATACCGATGACGGCGAATTTGACCGCTACCTGTTGCTGGCGCATAACCCCAACATGGTGATTGTCGATACCCGAATCGTGGCGGGTGCGCCATCGCGTCTGCTGGCAGCCGGCATTGGCGATGCGCTGGCGACCTGGTTTGAAGCTCGCGCCTGTTCACGCAGCGGCGCTAAGACCATGGCGGGCGGCAAGTGTACGCAAGCCGCACTGGCCCTGGCGGAACTCTGCTACAACACGTTGCTGGAGCAAGGCGAAAAGGCGATGCTGGCCGCAGAGCAACATGTCGTCACTCCCGCTCTTGAGCGTGTAGTGGAAGCCAATACTTATCTGAGCGGCGTCGGCTTTGAAAGCGGCGGTCTGGCGGCGGCGCACGCCATCCACAACGGTTTAACCGCGATCCCCGATGCTCATCATTTTTATCATGGTGAAAAAGTCGCATTTGGTACGCTGGTGCACTTGGTGCTGGAAAACGCGCCGCGCGACGAAATTGAAACCGTCGCATCGCTGTGTTCCGCCGTCGGTTTGCCGATAACGCTCGCGCAACTGGATATTAAAACCGATATTCCCGCGAAAATGCGCATCGTGGCCGAGGCCGCCTGCGCCGAAGGGGAGACTATCCACAATATGCCGGGGGGCGCGACAGTCGATCAGGTCTATGCCGCGCTATTAGTCGCCGACCAGTACGGTCAGCGTTTTTTAACGCACGTAAGATAAATGCATGACTGCCTGGCGGCATGGGTTGCCGCCGGGCATGATGAAGCCGTTAAATGGCCGGACGTACGCCCAGCGTATGGCAGATGGCGTAGCTCATTTCCGCACGGTTGAGCGTGTAGAAGTGAAAATCTTTGACGCCTTCACGACTGAGGATTTTCACCATGTCCATGGCGATATTCGCCCCCACCAGCTTGCGGGTTTCCGCATCGTCATCAAGACCAGCGAACATTTGCGCCATCCATGCCGGGATACGCACATTCGTCATGTCCGCGAACTTTTTCGCCTGTTTGAAGTTAGACACCGGCAGAATACCTGGAATGATTTCCACATCAATTCCGGTTGCCGCGCAGCGGTCACGAAAGCGCAGGTAGCTTTCCACATCGAAGAAAAACTGCGTAATGGCGCGGTTGGCACCGGCATCAATTTTACGCTTCAGATTCAGTAAATCCGCCTGGGCGCTTTTCGCTTCCGGATGTACTTCCGGATAGGCCGCAACGGAAATATCAAAATCCCCTACCTCTTTTAGCAAACCGACCAGATCGGCGGCATACATCTCTGGTTTGCCGCTGTTCGGCGGTAGATCGCCACGTAACGCCACAATATGGCGAATCCCGTTTTCCCAATAATCACGAGCGATGGTGCGCAATTCATCGCGGGTGGCGTCAATGCAGGTTAGATGCGGCGCCGCTTCAAGGCCGGTACGATCTTTAATGCCTTTAATGATGCTGTGTGTGCGGTCACGTTCACCGGAATTCGCGCCATAAGTCACCGAGACAAATTTCGGCTTCAGGCTGCTCAAACGGTCGATGGAATGCCACAGGGTCTGTTCCATTTCACTGGTGCGCGGCGGGAAAAACTCGAAGGAAACGTTAATGCGCCCGGCAACTTCCGCCAGACTCTGATTCAGTGCTTCCCGCTGGTTGGCGTGAAAAAAGCTCATACCCTTACCTCATCACTCGTTTGTCATTATTGGTTGTTGTGCTTTTGACTTCTATACGTTTAGACGTCCAGATGTAAAAATGACGGAAAAGCGACATGCCGTCAACAGTAAAATCATCAGAATGAATGAAGAATATTCAGCGAACGTGAAAAAAATTCAGGATGGGGCGTCACAGAAAAGGAAACGCGCCTTTTACCGGGTGAAGTAAAAGGCGCGGTGTTCGTTACAACAACTGGGCGAGGCGGTTGAGATCGGACTGAATGGCGCCTGCCGTGACGTCGCGCCCGGCGCCGGGTCCACGGATCACCAACGGGTTATCACGATACCAGCGGCTTTCAATGGCAAAGACGTTATCGCACGGCAACAGCGCTGCCAGCGGATGTTCAGGGCGCACGGCCTCCACGCCGACGCGCGCTTTACCATTGGCATCGAAACGCGCCACATAGCGCAGTACCAGCCCCATTTCACGGGCGGCCTCCAGACGCTGCACCATCTGATCGTTTAACGCCTCACCATTCTCAAAGAAGTGATCCACCGAGCCCTCTTCGCAGCCCTGCGGCACCAGCGATTCAACACGCACCTGGTCTGGTTCGATGTCGTAACCGGCTTCACGCGCCAGGATAACCAGCTTGCGCATCACATCTTTACCGGACAGATCAACACGCGGGTCCGGTTCGGTTAAGCCCTGCTGCCAGGCCTGATCGACCAGTTCGGTAAACGGCACGGTGCCGTCGAATTGCAGGAACAGCCAGGAGAGCGTGCCGGAGAAAATCCCACTGATAGCCAGAATCGAATCGCCGCTGTCGCGCAGATCGCGCACGGTATGGTTCACCGGCAGTCCTGCCCCAACGGTCGCGTTATACAGCCAGTGTCGCCCTGTTTTGGCAAAAGCATCGCGGATTTGGCGGTATTTATTGCTCGTGCTCGCCCCGGCAAGCTTATTCGCGCTGATAACGTGGAAACCATGGCTGGCGAAATCCAGATACTGATCGGCCAGCTCTTCGCTTGCGGTCACATCCAGTACCACTAAATCGTCATAAGGATGATTGCGCATCCACAGGAACAGGGACTCTTCGTCATGATCCTGCGCTTCGTCATTAAAGAAAGCCAGCGCGCGGCTGGCATTCAGCCCCTGATAATTCAACAGGCTGCGGCGACTATCCACCACGCCCGCCAGCACAAATTCAAACCCGGTGCGGGCAGAAAACGCTTCCTGCTCGCGCGCGAACAGCTCCAGCCAGCGGGAACCAATATTGCCTTTGCCGAACAGCATCAGGCCAATGCGCTTTTCCGCCCGGAACAGCGTCTGGTGTAATCCCTGAATCAAGCTTTCTGTCGGACCTGCACGCAACACGGCTACCAGGCTGATGCCCTCTTCCGATTGCCAGATAAACTCGACGGGCTGGTCTTTAAGCTGTTGCCAGAAACGGTGGCTGTGCAGCGCGTTGCGGCAAACGCCTGCGCCCACCATCGCCACCAGCGCCAGCCCTTCACGCAGACGAAGTTCGCCCGGTAACGCGGCGGCATCGAGCGTGCTAAATGCGCTGCCCGCCACTTCAGACGTGTAGCACAGTTGCAGTAAACGACGATCGGGATGTACGCCAATGGACAGCGGACGGATTTGCGCGCGCTTCAGTACATTCAGGGTTTCCTGATGCGCCAGTTTGAAATCCTGATCGGGTGACACCAGCAATTCAATCAGGCAAACATCATCATGGCTGGTGACAATCCGCGCGCCCGTGCCGGAAGCCAGTACGCGCTCAATACGCGTCGACCCTTGCTCCGGGGTATAGCTACAACGCAGTTGCAGGTCGATATCACTTCCGGAAACCGGCTGAAGCGTACGGGCGTGAAGCACCGGGGCCGCCAAACGCGCCAGCTCGCTCGCTTCATCCAGACGCAGTAGCGGCAACAGGCAGGCATCTTTGACTTTACGCGGGTCGGCGCTGTAAACACCCGCCACGTCGCTCCAGATGGTAACGCGAGACACGCCGCCCAGCGCGCCAATTTGGGTTGCGGAGTAGTCAGAGCCGTTACGCCCTAACAGCACGGTTTCACCGGCGTTGTTGCGGCAGATAAAGCCGGTTACAACCACCCGTTTGCCAGGATGCTGGGCGAGAAGCTGCTGTAAAAGCGGATAAGAGAGCCCTTCATCCACCTGCGGCTGCGCACTGCGCTCGGCGCGTAAGAAATCGCGTGCATCAAGCCAGGTAGCGTCGATGCCTTTAAGGTTCAGCACGGCAGACATTAAACGCGCCGACCAAATTTCGCCGTGTCCCACCACTTCGGCGTACACCGCATCAGTGATGGTGCCGTCAAGCAGCGCCGCCAGACGTTCAAGGTCGTGAATAAACGCGCTAATCAGGCCATCGGCTTTGTCGGCGGGCAGCAGGCCGCTAATGAGTTCGGTCTGATAACGGCGCAGCGCCTGCTGAACCTGATGGGCGGACAGCCGATCCGTCTGGCTCAGTTTTAACCAACTGATTAACTGATTGGTGGTACTACCTGCAGCGGAGACCACCATCATGTCGTCCGGTTGCGAATACTCAGCCATAATACCGGCCACGCGCAGATAGCACTTCACATCCGCAAGGCTACTACCACCAAATTTATGCAGCTGACGACCTTTCGCCCCTGCAGGCGCTGAAACACTCATGCTTACCCCTTAGCCGCTGCCCGGAAGCCATTTTCCAGGTCAGCAAGTAAATCTTCACTGTCTTCAATACCGGTCGAGATACGCAGTAGCGTCTCGGAAATGCCTGCGGCGGCGCGCGCTTCAGGCGCCATACCCGCATGGGTCATCGTCGCGGCGTGAGAGATAAGGCTTTCTACCCCGCCTAACGATTCCGCCAGTGTAAACAGCTCAAGGCCGCCAAGGAAGCGGCGCAGGGTCTGCTCGTCACCCTCCAGCTCAAAGCTCAACATCGCGCCGAACCCTTTCTGCTGGCGAGCGGCAATATCGTGCCCCTGGTTTTCTGGCAACGAAGGATGATACAGCTTTTTCACCAGCGGTTGCTGCTTGAGATAATCGACAATCGCGAGCGCGTTACGCTGCGCGATGTCCATACGCGGAACCAGAGTGCGCAGGCCGCGCAACAGCAAATAGCTGTCAAACGCCGCAGCGGTCACGCCAATATTATTCGCCCACCACGCAAGTTCTGTGGCGGTATCCTCATCACGGGCAATGACCACACCCGCCACGACATCGGAGTGGCCGTTGAGGTATTTAGTACAGGAGTGCAGCACTAAATCAGCGCCAAGCGAGAGCGGATTTTGCAGCGCCGGGCTCAGGAACGTATTGTCCACCACGCTGACGGCTCCCGCTTCGCGAGCCAGGCGGCAGATTTTCTCGATATCCACCACGCGCAGCAGCGGGTTACTTGGCGTTTCGATAAGCACCAGTTTCGGTTTTTCCGCAAGCGCCGCCTTTAAGGCCGCCTCATCATTCTGATCGACAAACAGCACACGGTAGCAACCGCGCTTCGCCAGGCTATCAAACAGCCGGTAGCTGCCACCGTAGCAGTCATGCGGCGCAACCAGTAAATCACCCGGATTGAGATAAACCGTGGTCACCAGGTGGATGGCCGACATCCCGGTATTGGTTAACACGGCGCCTTTGCCGCCCTCAAGTTCCGCCAGTGCGCGCTGGGTCACATCACGCGTGGGGTTACCCCGGCGAGAATAGTCGTGGGCGCGCGGCTCGTTAAACCCGGTAAAGTTATAGGTGCTGGAAAGATGGATGGGCGGGACAACGCAGCCGTACTGTTCGTCATTATTTAATCCACTGCGTACTGCGATGGTGGCTTGTTTACGTGTCATATTGAGCGGCTTCCTGGCTGGAGGACGTCTCCCACACCGAGCGTGGGATATTCGGAATCGGTTCAAGTCTGCCCACAGAGTAACCATAGAAGAAATGGACGTCAATACATCTGGACATCTAAACTTCTTTGCGTATAGATTGAGCAAAACGCAATTAGCCGTTAAAATTGTGTGCTTAGGGCATTCGTGCGGTGAAATTTACCGAATGCGTACACAATTACATTTACGGTTGTTGACCGGGCTAACCAACCGGCCAGGGCCCATTATCATTATTGAGAGGATGAAGGTAGAAGATGGCTGAATGGAGCGGCGAATATATCAGCCCATACGCTGAGCACGGTAAGAAGAGTGAGCAAGTAAAAAAAATTACGGTATCCATTCCTCTGAAGGTGTTAAAAATCCTCACTGATGAACGTACCCGTCGTCAGGTGAATAATCTGCGTCATGCGACCAACAGCGAATTGCTGTGCGAGGCGTTTTTGCACGCGTTTACGGGGCAGCCGTTGCCGAACGATGAAGATCTGCGTAAAGAGCGCAGCGATGAAATTCCGGAAGCGGCAAAAATTATTATGCGTGAGCTGGGGATCGACCCGGAGACGTGGGAATACTGATAGGTATGCGGTGATACCGATACAAAAAAGGCGCCTTGCGGCGCCTTTTCTTTCCGTGGTGCTTATTTAGCGCCCGGGATGCTGAAACGCTTGTTGAAGCGGTCAACACGGCCACCGGTAGCAACATCACGCTGTTTGCCGGTGTAGAACGGGTGGCATTTGCCACAAACGTCCAGGTTCAGATCGTGGCCCACAGTTGAGTGAGTTTTGATCACATTACCGCAAGAACAAGTTGCAGTAATTTCTACGTAATTCGGGTGAATACCTTTTTTCATGGGAAACCTCAGTTAAGGCCGCGTCGCTCTTCCGGCCCTAACGCCAGACACCACGCGAAGTTGATAAATTCTCCGTTTCATTCCGTTCTGCGGGTATGTTCGCAGCAGCTCGGGATGCCGGGGAAATAGGTCGATTTGACTGCACGCTTTGTGCATCAAAGGCGGCGAATCATACAGAATTAAAACACGGCATGCAAACTGATCCGCATTTTCTCGCCTTCACAGTGTACACTATGCCGTCATTTTCTCAGCCGGGAGCCCGGATGTCTGTAGCCCATATTGCCCTGGCGGTGCCGCTGCCCCGCACCTTTGATTATCTGCTTCCTGACGGAATGCAGGTGGCTGCGGGGTGTCGCGTGCTGGTGCCGTTCGGCAAACAACAGCGCGTTGGCATTGTGGTCTCTGTGAGCGAACACAGCGAGTTGCCGCGCGGGGAGCTTAAAGCCGTTCTGGAAGTACTCGATGCTGAGTCGCTGTTTTCGCCTTCGCTCTGGCAACTCCTGTTATGGGCCGCTGAGTACTACCACCATCCGATTGGCGATGTGCTGTTCCATGCGTTACCGGTTCCGCTACGCCTCGGCAAACCCGCCAGCGGCACGCCGCTATGGTCCTGGTTCGCCACCGAAGACGGTCAAACCATTGATATCAACAGCCTCAAGCGCGCCCCTAAACAGCAGCAGGCGCTGGCGCTGTTACGTCAGCAGCCGATCCTGCGCCATCAACTTAGCGAAATGGAACTGAACGACGCGACATTCCAGACGCTACGTACGAAAGGGTTATGCGATTTACGGGCGCAGTTGCCCGCAAAGACGGACTGGCGGGCCGATTTTAGCGTTAGCGGCGAGCGACTGCGGCTTAATACCGAGCAGGCTACCGCTGTCGGCGCTATCCACAGCGCCTCCGATCAGTTTTCCGCCTGGCTTCTGGCAGGCGTAACCGGCTCGGGTAAAACCGAGGTGTATCTGAGCGTGCTGGAAAACGCGCTGTCTCAGGGCAAGCAGGCGCTGGTGCTGGTGCCGGAAATCGGTCTGACGCCGCAAACCATCGCCCGTTTCAGAGAGCGCTTTAACGCGCCGGTTGAGGTGTTGCACTCCGCCCTGAATGACAGTGAACGGTTGAGCGCCTGGCTTAAAGCCAAAAGCGGCGAAGCGGCGATCGTGATTGGCACCCGCTCCGCCCTGTTCACGCCGTTTAAAAATCTTGGCGTTATTGTCATTGATGAAGAGCACGACAGCTCTTATAAACAGCAGGAAGGCTGGCGTTATCATGCCAGAGATCTCGCGGTGTACCGCGCTCACCGCGAAAACATTCCGATTATCCTCGGCTCGGCGACTCCGGCGCTTGAAACCCTGCATAACGTGCGGGTGAAGAAATACCGCGAACTGAAGTTGACCCGTCGCGCAGGCAATGCGCGCCCGGCAATCCAGCATCTGGTGGATTTAAAAGGCCAACCGGTGCAGGCGGGCCTCGCGCCAGCGCTGATAGCCCGGATGCGTCAGCATCTCCAGGCTGATAATCAGGTCATCTTATTTCTTAATCGCCGCGGTTTTGCGCCCGCGCTGTTGTGCCATGATTGCGGTTGGATAGCCGAATGTCCGCGCTGCGATCATTATTATACGCTGCATCAGGCACAGCATCAGTTGCGCTGCCACCACTGCGACAGCCAGCGACCGGTGCCGCGTCAATGCCCGCAGTGCGGCTCTACGCACACCGTGCCCGTCGGGCTCGGCACTGAGCAACTGGAGCAAGCGTTAAGCCCGCTTTTTCCCGGCGTACCGCTTTCCCGCATCGATCGCGATACCACCAGCCGCAAAGGCGCACTGGAACAACATCTGGCGGATGTACATCGCGGCGGCGCGCGCATTCTGATTGGCACTCAAATGCTCGCCAAAGGCCACCATTTCCCCGACGTCACGCTGGTGGCGTTACTTGATGTAGACGGCGCGCTGTTTTCGGCAGATTTCCGTTCAGCGGAGCGTTTCGCCCAGCTTTACACCCAGGTCGCCGGACGCGCGGGACGCGCCGGTAAACAGGGCGAAGTGGTTCTGCAAACGCACCATCCGGAACATCCTTTGCTTCAGACGTTACTCAGCCAGGGTTATGACGCCTTTGCCGATGAGGCATTGTGCGCGCGCAGCCAGGTCTGGCTGCCCCCTTACAGCAGCCACGTGTTGATTCGGGCGGAAGACCATAACAATCAGCAGGCATCGCTGTTTTTACAGCAGTTGCGTAATCTCCTGCAGGCCAGTCCGCTGGCGGATGATAAGCTGTGGATCCTCGGGCCGGTTCCTGCCCTGCAGCCCAAGCGCGGCGGGCGATTCCGTTGGCAAATTTTGTTGCAGCATCCCTCTCGCCTGAAACTACAACATATCCTTACCCAGAGCCTGGCGCTGGTGAACACCTTGCCGGATGCGCGCAAAGTGAAATGGGCGTTGGATGTCGATCCCATCGAAAGCTAAATCCTGGGCGTAATGCGGCATAGATCGAAAAATAAAACCTTGATCACACTTCGTATGCAATATTTGTAACCGAGTCGTGTAAATATCTGATAAGAATGATCGGTCCAGCCAGACCACAGGATGTGGCTGCGCCCGCGACAGTATGCGAGGAGAAGAAGTTGAACCCGAAGAAACAGGTTGTTGCCGCAACCATGAAAGATGTAGCCGAGCGGGCAAATGTCTCAACCGCCACGGTATCTCGTGCATTGATGAATCCTGAGAAAGTCTCTCAGGCTACCCGTAACAAGGTAGAACAAGCGGCTATTGAAGTAGGTTATTTGCCAGGCTCTCTGAACCGCAACGTAAAACGTAACGAATCCCGCACCATTCTGGTGATTGTTCCGGATATCTGCGATCCCTTTTTCAGCGAAATCATTCGCGGCATTGAAGTCACCGCCGCCGCGCAGGGTTATCTGGTCTTAATTGGCGACTGCGCGCACCAGAATCAGCAAGAAAAAACCTTTATCGATCTGATCATTACCAAGCAGATTGACGGCATGCTGTTGCTGGGCTCACGCCTGCCGTTTGACGCCAGTAAAGAAGAGCAGCGTAATTTGCCGCCAATGGTGATGGCAAATGAGTTTGCCCCGGAACTGGAACTGCCGACGGTGCATATCGACAACCTGACCGCCGCCTTTAACGCCGTCAATTATCTCCATGAACTGGGGCATGACCGAATCGCCTGTATCGCGGGGCCGGAAGAGATGCCGCTGTGCCACTACCGCCTACAGGGTTACGTTCAGGCATTGCGCCGCAGCGGAATGCAGGTCGATCCGCACTATATCGCCCGGGGTGATTTTACGTTTAACGCCGGCGCGCAGGCGCTCGACCAGCTATTGAACCTGACCAATCCGCCAACCGCAGTATTCTGCCACAGTGATGTGATGGCGTTGGGCGCCCTGTCTCAGGCAAAACGCCGTGGATTTAAGGTGCCGGAGGATTTATCGATAATCGGCTTCGATAATATCGCGCTGGCAGAGTTTTGCGATCCGCCTCTGACCACTATCTCGCAACCCCGGTTCGACATTGGCCGGGAGGCGATGCTATTGCTGCTCGACCAGTTGCATGGCCAAATCGTCAGTAGCGGTTCGCGCCTGCTCGACTGTGAGTTAATTGTACGCGGAACGACGCGGGCCCGCAGGGCGGCGAAATAGTTTCGATTAGGACTCACCTTACTGGTCAAAACCCCGTCCCTTAAGTAACATGACGGGCTGATAAACGAATAAATACAGCGAAACGATAGTGGCACAACGAGATTATGTACGCCGCGGACAGCCGAGCCCCGCGCGGCGAAAAAAACCGACTTCCCGCAAAAAGCAACGTAACCTGCCTGCTGTTTCCCCGGCCATGGTCGCTATCGCAGCGGCCGTTTTGGTGACCTTTATGGGTGGCCTGTACTTTATTACCCATCATAAATCTGAAGAAGCAGAGATAATCCCGGGTCACAAAGTGGCAGGGAACGGCTTACCGCCCAAACCTGAAGAACGCTGGCGCTATATTAAAGAGCTGGAAAACCGCCAGCCTGGCGTGCGCACTCCGACTGAGCCGTCTGCGGGCGGCGAAATCATGAATCAGGATCAACTGACTAACGAACAGCGCCAGTTGTTGGCTCAAATGCAGGCGGATATGCGCCAGCAACCAACCCAACTCAACGAAGTGCCGTGGAACGAGCAAACACCGGCTCAGCGCCAGCAGACGTTACAGCGCCAGAAACAGATCCAACAACAGCAGACAATTGTCGCGCAGCAGAAAACACCGCCGCGCGTTGAACAGCCGTACCAGCAGCCGCAACCGGTACGCAGCGCGCCGGTTCAGGATCAGCCAGTGCGTAATGCGCAAACCCAGACGCCTAAAACCACGACGGCGCAAACCAACCGCAACGCCGCGGCCCAGCAGCCTTATCAGGATTTGCTGCAAACGCCGCCGCACACGGCCCAGCGCGAACCCGCTCAGCCGAAAGCAACGGCCCAGGCCGCGCCCGTCACGCGTGAAACTACGCCTGAAAAACCTGCCGAGAAGAAAGACGATCGCCGCTGGATGGTGCAGTGCGGTTCCTTTAAAGGCGCGGAACAGGCAGAAACCGTCCGTGCGCAACTGGCGTTTGAAGGTTTTGATTCGCGTATTACGGCCAATAACGGCTGGAACCGCGTCGTCATCGGCCCGGTCAAAGGCAAAGATATTGCCGATGGCACGATTAACCGTCTGAAGCTTGCCGGTCATACAAACTGCATTCGTCTTGCCGCCGGGGGTTGAAACCCCTGAAATACCCCCCATCTATAATTGCATTCTGCCCTGCGCCTGGCGCGGGGCCTGTATTCAGCTATCGAGAAGGGGTCTGTCAGTGACAACAATAGTAAGCGTACGCCGCAACGGACAGGTGGTAATTGGTGGTGATGGACAGGCCACATTGGGTAATACCGTGATGAAAGGCAACGTGAAAAAAGTGCGTCGTCTTTACAACGATAAAGTCATCGCGGGTTTCGCAGGCGGTACAGCGGACGCCTTCACCCTGTTTGAACTCTTCGAACGTAAACTGGAAATGCATCAGGGCCATCTGGTAAAAGCAGCGGTTGAGCTTGCCAAAGACTGGCGTACTGACCGTATGCTGCGCCGTCTTGAAGCGCTGCTTGCGGTGGCAGACGAAACGGCTTCCCTGATCATTACCGGTAACGGCGACGTTATCCAGCCGGAAAACGATCTGATCGCCATTGGTTCCGGTGGGCCTTATGCCCAGGCCGCCGCACGCGCGCTGCTTGAAAATACCGAACTGAACGCCCGTGAAATTGTCGAGAAGTCGCTGGGGATTGCAGGTGATATTTGCATCTATACCAACCACTTCCTGACCATCGAAGAACTCTCCTCTAAAGCGTAAGGATTTCCCATGTCTGAAATGACTCCACGCGAAATTGTCAGCGAACTCGACAAACATATTATCGGCCAGGACGCAGCGAAGCGTTCTGTGGCTATCGCGCTGCGTAACCGCTGGCGCCGTATGCAGCTTGACGAAGAGCTGCGTCATGAAGTGACCCCGAAAAACATTCTGATGATTGGCCCAACCGGGGTAGGTAAAACTGAAATCGCCCGTCGCCTGGCAAAACTGGCGCATGCGCCGTTTATTAAAGTTGAAGCCACCAAGTTCACCGAAGTGGGCTACGTCGGGAAAGAAGTTGACTCCATCATTCGCGATCTGACCGATTCCGCCATCAAAATGGTTCGTATGCAGTCTATCGAGAAAAACCGTTATCGCGCCGAAGAAATGGCGGAAGAGCGCATCCTGGATGTGCTGATCCCACCGGCAAAAAATAACTGGGGTCAGCCTGAGCAACCGCAGGAGCCGTCTACGGCACGTCAGTCGTTCCGTAAGAAACTGCGTGAAGGCCTGCTGGACGATAAAGAGATTGAAATCAATCTCGCCGCAGCGCCGATGGGTGTTGAAATCATGGCGCCTCCGGGCATGGAAGAGATGACCAACCAGCTTCAGTCCATGTTCCAGAATCTGGGCGGACAAAAGCAGAAACCGCGTAAGCTTAAAATCAAAGACGCGATGAAGCTGCTGGTGGAAGAAGAAGCCGCCAAGCTGGTCAATCCGGAAGAGCTTAAGCAAGACGCTATCGACGCGGTAGAACAGCACGGCATCGTCTTTATTGATGAGATTGATAAAATCTGTAAGCGTGGCGGCAACGTATCCGGCCCGGACGTTTCCCGTGAAGGCGTACAGCGCGACCTGCTTCCGCTGGTTGAAGGCTGCACCGTATCCACCAAACACGGCATGGTAAAAACCGACCATATCCTGTTTATCGCCTCCGGCGCATTCCAGGTGGCCAGCCCCTCTGACCTGATCCCGGAATTGCAGGGTCGTTTGCCGATCCGCGTGGAACTTCAGGCGCTGACCGCAGAAGACTTTGAACGCATCCTGACCGAGCCGAACGCGTCTGTGACCGTACAGTACAAAGCGCTAATGGCGACCGAAGGCGTGAATATCGACTTTACCGATGACGGTATCAAACGTATCGCTCAGGCTGCATGGCAGGTTAACGAAAGCACCGAAAACATTGGCGCGCGTCGTCTGCACACGGTGCTTGAGCGTCTGATGGAAGAGATCTCCTACGACGCCAGCGATCTTAACGGCCAGACCATTACCATTGATGCGGAATACGTTGGTAAGCACCTGGATGAACTGGTAGCAGATGAAGACCTGAGTCGCTTCATTCTGTAATCGCCGGTTTAGCTGCATACACCCAAAAGAGGTAGACCGCACGTCTCGCTTAACAGAGTTCGGCGACAGCTCTGCAACTTACGGGTGGTTGTGGTTATAATCGCGCTCAGTGCAATTTCATCATTTCCGATGGGGGCAATTCGCCCCCATTTTTATTGGTTAGCTTATTACTATGACTGACTCACATTCTTTGAGCCGTACGCAAGCCTGGCTTGAAAGCCTGCGCCCACGTACCCTTCCCCTCGCTTTCGCCTCGATTGTTGTCGGCAGCGCGCTCGCCTGGTGGCAGGGTGTTTATGATCCGCTTGTCGCTTTCCTGGCGCTACTCACGGCGGGCCTGTTGCAGATCCTTTCTAACCTCGCTAATGACTATGGCGATGCGGTAAAAGGCAGCGATAAACCGGACCGCATCGGCCCTATGCGCGGTATGCAAAAAGGCGTCATTACCCAGGCTCAAATGAAACGTGCGTTAATCATTACCGTCGTGCTGATATGCCTGTCTGGCCTGGCGCTGGTGTGGGTGGCCTGCCGTACCTTCAGCGATTTCCTGGGCTTTTTGCTGCTGGGGCTGCTGTCGATTATCGCCGCCATTACCTATACGGTCGGCACCCGTCCTTATGGCTATCTCGGCCTTGGCGATATTTCGGTACTGATTTTCTTTGGCTGGTTGAGCGTCATGGGCACCTGGTATTTGCAGGCGCATACGCTTATCCCCGCGATTTTCCTGCCTGCTACCGCCTGCGGCCTATTAGCGACCGCCGTACTGAATATCAATAATCTGCGCGATATTGATAGCGACCGAGTCAATGGCAAGAACACGCTGGCGGTGCGGCTTGGCCCGACGCGCGCCCGTCGTTACCACGCCGTCTTGTTGATGGGTACTCTGGTGTGTCTGGCGCTGTTTAACCTGCTTTCACTGCAAAGCCCGTGGGGATGGTTGTTTATTCTGGCGGCGCCGATGCTGGTGAGACAGGCGCAATATGTCATGCGCGAACACGAAGCGATGGCTATGCGCCCGATGCTGGAGCGCACGGTAAAAGGCGCCCTGCTCACTAACCTGTTGTTTTCAATTGGTGTTATTTTGAGTCAGGCCAATTTTTAACTGACAAATATCAATTAACAATTGATGATTTTGCCAACAATCGACTGAAAGCGATATACTGAGAACTCTTGCAGCAACGAAACCTTAAGCCTATGAAATACGATACTTCTGAGCTTTGTGACATTTATCATGAAGAAGTCAATGTGGTGGAGCCGCTCTTCTCCAACTTCGGCGGACGTTCATCTTTTGGCGGGCAGATCATTACCGTGAAATGTTTCGAGGACAACGGGTTGCTGTATGATCTGCTCGAACAAAACGGCCGTGGACGCATTTTACTGGTCGATGGCGGCGGTTCTGTTCGGCGCGCATTGTTGGATGCCGAACTGGCGCGTCTGGCGGTGCAAAACGAGTGGGAAGGCATCGTCATCTATGGCGCAGTGCGTCAGGTGGACGATCTGGAAGAGATGGATTTGGGCATCCAGGCGCTTGCCGCAATCCCGGTTGGCGCATCCGGCGAAGGCATTGGCGAAAGCGACGTGCGCGTCAATTTTGGCGGCGTGACGTTCTTCTCTGGTGACCATCTCTACGCTGACAATACCGGCATGATCCTGAGCGAAGACGCGCTCGATATCGAATAATCTTCAGTCAGGCCATCCTGTGGGATGGCCTGATTGTTTCTCCTTACCAGCCAGGCACCGCCCCACCGTTAAAGATTTTCTCCGCCGCTTTCGCCACTTCAGGCGACTGATATGACTGAATAAATTTCTTCACGTTTTCCGCGTCTTTATTCTCTTCACGCGTCACGATGATATTCACATAGGGCGAGTTTTTATCTTCAATAAACACGCTGTCATGCACCGGCGATAAATTCAGTTGTTGGATATAGGTGGTACTGATGATCGCCACATCGACTTTCGGGTCGTCCAGCACGCGCGGCAATTGCGCGCCTTCCAGCTCCATGATGTTTAAATGACGTGGGTTAGCGGTAATATCCAGCACCGTTGGCAGCAGGCCGGTATCCGGTTTGAGATCAATTAATTTCTCTTTTTGCAGCAACAACAGTGCGCGTCCCAGGTTGGTCGGATCGTTAGGAATGGCGACGGTTGCGCCGTCTTTTAATTCGCTAACCGATTTTATCTTGCGGGAGTAACCCGCCATGGGGAACACAAAGGTATTGCCTACCGCCACCAGTTTATAGTTGTGGGCTTTATTATCCTGCTCAAGAAAGGGTCGGTGCTGGAAGACATTGGCATCAAGCTCGCCGTGATTGGTGGCGTCATTTGGTAGCAAAGAGCCGCTAAATCCCACCAGCTCAACGTCTAAGCCGTATTTCTCTTTCGCCACTTGCTTTGCGACTTCTGCGACATCCTGTTCAGCGCCGTTAATCACGCCGACTTTGATATGCGTTGCGTTGTCGCTTTGTTGGTCGCAGCCCGCGAGCAGTAGGCCAGTCAGCAGCACCGCAGCGGTAAAACGTATCCTAGTCATCCCCAGTTTCACTTTTCTTATCCTTATTAATGCGTCATAGCCGGTAGTAAATGACTATAACGGGATTAACGAAGCGGGATAAAAAACGAAAAGGAATGGGCAAGACGAAAAAAGCATAAGCGTTGAGCGCAAACAAAAAAGGCACCAGAACGGTGCCTTTTCACGTGAGGGGTAATTACACTTCTTCCATGCGGCCCAGCAGCGCCTGAAGACGTTCCTGCCAGACATGCTGTTGTTCTTTTAACTGGTTATTTTCGCGCTCAAGCTCTTCGCGGCTACCCTGCGCATGCTGGATTTCCTGCGCCAGGCTGTTGTTCTTTTCTTTCAGTTCTTCGATTTCCATCTGCAACAGGGTGATGGTATCAACAGCCTGCTGTACTTTCGCTTCCAGTTTCTCAAACACTTCAAATGACATTGTCATACCTCTCCTGAATTGCAAGGCGTTGATAGAATGCTATCCCTTACCGTCTCCGGTGACGCCTTATTAATAGGTGCGCACCACATGAGTCCGATTGTATGGAGCGTTGCCGCCAGTGTCCAGCAACACGCCATGCTGTTTGCGAAATGCAACACTTTTCAGGTTATGCCGAATGCATTTGGACAAAAAATCTGACAAATGTTAACAAACGACCAAAACCGTCGAACAGAAATTCCGTGCGCGCCACCGGCAAAATTAGCGCGAAAACGCGCGTTTTATTGACGAACCACACAACTTTTAATTTCGATATTTCTCGTTTTTGTTCGTTAACGATAAATTAACACCATGTCTACAGGACATTGTGGGTGGTAGCGCACCCGAAATAACAATAACCGTCACTTTTACCTTCAGGACCCGATTATGAGTGAAACTACAACCTTGAAAGGCCAGTGCATCGCCGAGTTCCTCGGCACCGGGTTGTTGATTTTCTTTGGTGTTGGCTGCGTTGCCGCGTTGAAAGTGGCAGGTGCGAGCTTCGGCCAATGGGAAATCAGTGTGATTTGGGGGTTAGGGGTAGCCATGGCTATTTACCTGACCGCTGGCGTATCCGGCGCACACCTCAACCCAGCCGTTACGCTTGCGCTGTGGTTATTTGCTTGCTTTGATAAACGTAAAGTTATTCCTTACATTGTGTCTCAATTTGCGGGTGCCTTTTGCGCCGCTGCATTGGTTTACGGGCTTTATTACAATCTTTTCTACGATTACGAACATACTCACAATATGGTGCGCGGTAGCGTTGAAAGCCTTGAGCTGGCAGGTATTTTCTCAACGTACCCTAATCCGCACATCAACTTCTTCCAGGCGTTTGCCGTTGAAATGGTGATCACGGCGATTCTGATGGGATTAATTCTGGCGCTGACGGATGACGGTAACGGCATTCCGCGCGGCCCGCTCGGCCCATTGCTGATTGGCCTGCTGATCGCCGTTATTGGTGCGTCAATGGGGCCGTTGACTGGCTTTGCGATGAACCCGGCGCGTGATATCGGCCCGAAAGCGTTCGCCTGGCTTGCAGGCTGGGGCAATGTCGCCTTTACGGGCGCGAAAGATATTCCTTACTTTCTGGTGCCGCTCCTCGGCCCGGTGGCGGGCGCTGCACTCGGTGCCTTCGGTTACCGTAAACTGATTGGCCGCCACTTACCTTGCGATGTCTGTGCTGTGGAGGATGAAAAAGCATCCACCACCTCTAACGCGCAACAAAAAGCTACGCTGTAATAAGACTGAAGGGACAAGAAACATGACTGAGAAAAAATATATCGTTGCGCTCGACCAGGGCACCACCAGCTCTCGTGCCGTGGTGATGGATCACAGTGCCAACATCGTGAGCGTTTCACAGCGTGAATTTCAGCAGATCTACCCCAAAGCAGGCTGGGTAGAGCATGACCCCATGGAAATTTGGGCGACCCAAAGCTCGGTATTAGTCGAAGTGCTGGCGAAAGCCGACATCAACTCTGACGAAATTGCCGGTATCGGTATTACCAACCAGCGTGAAACCGCTATTGTCTGGGAACGTGAAACCGGCAAACCGATTTATAACGCTATCGTCTGGCAGTGCCGCCGTACCGCAGATATCTGCGAGCAGCTTAAGCGCGACGGCATGGAAGACTATATCCGTAAAAATACGGGTCTGGTAATTGACCCGTACTTCTCCGGCACCAAAGTAAAATGGATCCTCGACCACGTTGAAGGCTCCCGCGAGCGCGCCCGTCGCGGCGAACTGCTGTTCGGCACCGTAGATACCTGGCTTATCTGGAAGATGACCCAGGGACGCGTGCACGTCACCGATTACACTAACGCCTCCCGTACCATGCTGTTCAACATCCATAACCTGGACTGGGATGACCGCATGCTGGAAGTGCTGGATATCCCGCGCGCCATGTTGCCGGAAGTCCGTAAATCTTCTGAAGTTTACGGTCAAACGAATATCGGCGGTAAAGGCGGCACGCGTATTCCTATCGCGGGTATCGCGGGTGACCAACAGGCGGCGCTGTTTGGCCAACTGTGCGTGAAAGAAGGGATGGCGAAAAATACCTACGGCACCGGCTGCTTTATGCTGATGAATACTGGCGAAAAAGCGGTGACGTCGGAAAACGGCCTGCTAACGACGATCGCCTGCGGTCCGAGCGGCGAAGTGAACTACGCACTGGAAGGCGCAGTGTTCATGGCAGGCGCCTCTATCCAGTGGCTGCGTGATGAAATGAAACTCATCAATGACGCATTCGACTCCGAGTATTTCGCCACCAAAGTAAAAGACACCAACGGCGTCTACGTGGTTCCGGCCTTTACCGGCCTCGGCGCGCCGTACTGGGACCCGTATGCCCGCGGCGCCATCTTCGGCCTGACGCGTGGCGTCAACTCCTGCCACATTATCCGCGCGACCCTGGAATCTATCGCCTTCCAGACCCGTGATGTGCTGGAAGCGATGCAGGCAGACTCCGGCATCCGTTTACATGCTCTGCGCGTGGACGGCGGCGCGGTGGCCAATAACTTCCTGATGCAATTCCAGTCCGACATTCTGGGCACGCGCGTTGAGCGTCCGGAAGTGCGCGAAGTCACCGCCCTCGGCGCGGCTTATCTTGCGGGCCTGGCGGTGGGTTTCTGGCAGAATCTGGATGAGTTGCAGGAAAAAGCGGTTATTGAGCGCGAATTCCGCCCGGGTATCGAAACCACCGAGCGTAACTTCCGTTACGCAGGCTGGAAGAAAGCGGTTAAACGCGCCATGGCGTGGGAAGAGCACGATTAATCCTCCACACAGGGACGCCGCTGGCGTCCCTTTTTCTTTCCCCCTTCGCACAAATTTCAGGCTTATCCCCCCTGTGCTACACTCCGCAACAATTTCTTTTGTGAATGAGTGAGCTATGAAACGAGAACTTGCCATCGAATTTTCCCGCGTAACCGAAGCTGCCGCCCTGGCGGGTTACAAATGGTTGGGCCGTGGAGATAAAAATACTGCTGACGGCGCGGCGGTCCATGCCATGCGCATAATGCTCAACCAGGTCAATATCGATGGGCAGATTGTCATCGGCGAAGGGGAAATCGACGAAGCGCCGATGCTGTACATTGGCGAGCGCGTCGGCACCGGCCAGGGCGATGCGGTAGATATCGCGGTTGACCCGATTGAAGGCACGCGGATGACGGCGATGGGCCAGGCAAACGCGCTGGCGGTACTGGCGGTAGGCGATAAAGGCACATTCCTGAACGCCCCGGATATGTACATGGAAAAACTGATTGTCGGGCCAGGCGCGAAAGGCGCTATCGATTTGACTCTCCCGCTTGCGACTAACCTGCAAAACATCGCCACGGCGCTTGATAAACCGCTTAGTGAATTGACCGTCACTATTCTTGCGAAACCGCGTCACGATGCGACGATAGCGGAAATGCAAAAGCTTGGCGTGCGCGTGTTCGCTATTCCTGACGGCGATGTGGCGGCCTCAATTTTGACCTGTATGCCAGACAGTGAAGTGGATGTCCTGTACGGCATCGGCGGCGCGCCAGAGGGCGTGGTTTCCGCTGCCGTGATCCGCGCGCTGGATGGCGATATGCATGGCCGCCTGTTGGCGCGTCATGACGTAAAAGGCGACAGCGAAGAGAACCGCCGAATCGGCGAGCAGGAGCTGGCGCGTTGCAAAGCGATGGGCATTAGCGCCAACTGCGTACTGCGTCTTGACGATATGGCGCGCAGCGATAATGTTATTTTCTCGGCGACCGGCATCACCAAAGGCGATCTGCTGGAGGGTATTAGCCGCAAAGGCAATATCGCCACGACAGAAACCCTGTTGATTCGCGGTAAATCCCGCACCATTCGCCGTATTAAATCCATTCATTATCTCGATCGCAAAGACGCTAACGTTCAGGCGCATATACTGTAATCGTTTGTCTGAATGAGCTTTCCAGCCCGTTTGGGCTGGAAATCTGCGGCTTATCTCAGCAAGATAAAATGGTATTCATCGGTGGAGTTAATCATGGCGGAATGGGTAAAAGGCAAAGTTACGCAGGTTCAGCACTGGACGGACGCATTATTCAGTCTTACGGTCGAGGCGCCTGTCGCCCCCTTTACGGCCGGTCAGTTCGCCAAGCTGGGGCTCGAAATCGACGGCGAACGGGTGCAACGCGCTTATTCCTACGTTAATGCGCCTGATAACCCGGCGCTGGAGTTTTATCTGGTCAATGTGCCGGAAGGCAAACTCAGCCCACATCTGCATGTTATGAAGCCAGGCGATGAGATTAATATAGTCAGCGAGGCGGCAGGCTTTTTTGTACTGGAAGAAGTACCGGATTGCGACACATTGTGGATGCTGGCGACCGGCACCGCCATCGGCCCTTATCTTTCTATTCTCCAGTATGGTCAGGATCTGGAGCGCTTTAATCATATCGTTCTGGTGCACGCCGCGCGTTACGCCGCTGATTTGAGTTATTTACCACTGATGCAGGCGCTTGAACAACGCTATGCAGGGAAGTTACGCATCCAGACTGTAGTGAGCCGGGAAACCGCGCCAAGCGCACTCACCGGGCGCGTTCCGGCGCTTATTGAAAATGGCGAGCTGGAAAAGGCGGTGGGCCTGACGATGCAGCCGGACAACAGTCACGTGATGCTGTGCGGAAACCCGCAGATGGTGCGGGATACCCAACAATTACTGAAAGAGACCCGGCAAATGACCAAACATTTGCGTCGCCGTCCGGGGCATATGACGGCGGAACATTACTGGTAATTAGCGGTATTTTACATCCAGGGTGTCTTTACCGTATTTATTCTCACCAGGGGTGCCGACAAACGCCCCCAGGTCGAGCAGCAGCATGACGATGATAACCGTGGGAACAAAACGCCCGACGACCCATTGCCAAATGCCGCCTAAAACCGCCCAGTTTCCGGCAAGCAGCATCCACGCCACAATCATAAATAATGCCCACAGGCCAGACTTACTGCGGTCGTGCAGCCGTTTTACCACCACGGCGGAGGTCGGCCACAGCAGGCAAACCAGCATAAACGCCGCCGTTTGCGCTTCAAGAATGCCGTTGGCCACCAGAATAAACAGTAGCGCCATCGCCACCAGCCACAAAACGATCCACACCCAGAAGTCGCGACGCCCAATGCGCCCCTTAAATGAGAACAGCCATTGCTGTAGGGTCATAAAATTATCCTTATCATCATCGTGTCGCCTAGTTTACCCTGAACCCGGTCAATTTTGACAAGCCGCCTCGTTACCGTTTTAATCCCTGTAACCAGTCATCGGGAGTCAGGTTTGATAAAGTTACTTTTTGCCCTTTTATTCTCGTGCTTGCCCGTTGCGGCAGGCCTCGCCGCTCCGGATAACAACGCCGCAGATTCACCCGGCGCTGCGCCTTATCTGCTGCCCGGCGCCCCGGCCTTCGATTTGACGATTTCGCAATTTCGCGAAAAGTTTAATCAAGGCAACGCCCCCTTAACCCTCAGCGAATTTCGCGCCATCCCGTCAGGTCAGGATCAGGCCGCCATTACCCGGGCCGCCACCAAAATCAACGAAAATCTGTATGCCTCAAGCGCACTTGAACGCGGCACGCTCAAAGTGAAATCCATGCAAATCACCTGGCTGCCCATTCAGGGACCGGAACAAAAAGCCGCGAAAGCGAAAGCGCTGGAATATATGGCAGCGGTCAGCCGCATTTTCGTCCCGCTCAGTAAAACTCAAAGCCAGAAAAACATGACTGCGCTACTCGGGGCGGCAAAGGGTAAACGCTTTTACCAGCAGACTGTAGGCGCGATACGGTATGTTATTGCAGATAACGGCGAAAAGGGGCTAACTTTCGCTATTGAACCGATTAAGCTTGCGCTATCTGAAGACCTGGAAGGTAACAATAAATGACAAAAAGCAAAGCCATTTCAGGTACGAATCTCTATACTGTTTGACAGACCGCGCTGCCGGAATGGCAGCAATCTTCTTTAATTCGCTTAATCGCGTGGAGAATTGAAATGCGACAACCATTAGTGATGGGTAACTGGAAACTGAACGGCAGCCGCCATATGGTAAACGAGCTTATCGCGAACCTGCGTAAAGAGCTTGCCGGTGTGGACGGTTGCGGTGTGGCGATTGCCCCGCCGGAACTTTATCTGGACCAGGCAAAACATGCAGCTTCCGGTAGCCATATCGCCCTCGGTGCGCAAAACGTTGACGTTAACCTGTCTGGCGCATTCACCGGCGAAACCTCTGCTGAAATGCTCAAAGATATCGGCGCCAAATACATCATCATTGGTCACTCCGAGCGTCGTACTTATCACGCTGAATCTGACGAACTGATCGCTAAAAAATTCGCCGTGCTGAAAGAGCAGGGTCTGATCCCGGTTCTATGCATCGGCGAAACCGAAGCGGAAAACGAAGCGGGCAAAACTGAAGAAGTATGCGCGCGTCAGATTGACGCCGTGCTGAAAACTCAGGGCGCAAGCGCCTTTGAAGGCGTGGTTATCGCTTACGAACCTGTCTGGGCTATCGGTACCGGCAAATCCGCGACCCCGGCTCAGGCTCAGGCGGTTCACAAATTTATCCGTGACCATATCGCTAAAGTTGACGCAAACATCGCAAATCAAGTGATCATTCAGTACGGCGGTTCCGTGAACGCGGCAAACGCGGCTGAACTGTTCACTCAGCCGGACATCGACGGCGCGCTGGTTGGCGGCGCTTCCCTGAAAGCGGACGCTTTCGCGGTGATCGTGAAGGCTGCGGCTGAAGCGAAAAAAGCGTAATTACGCGAGCATAAAAAAACCCTGCCATGGCAGGGTTTTTTGTTTTAGAGCTGGTGCAAAAGCCTGAACCAGGCGTAATCCAGCGGCAGCAATATCAGGAATGTCACCAGCGCCAGCGCCAGACAAAGCGTTATCCCCGCTCTGGCAGGCACTTTACCCAGCGCCATCGCCACCACAATGGGCGACGCCTGGTACGGCAACAGCGGCGTGGAATACCCGAGCACCTGAATCATAATAACCGACAGCAGCGGGAAGCCCGTGGCCTGCGAGAAGCTTTGCGCCAGGGTGGTAAAGAGCGCCGGTACGCCGTTGGCGGTCATAATGAAATTCATTGCCGAGGTGATGCCGGTCAGGGCCACAAAACTGGTGAAGGGCCTTTGTGGATCAAGCGGCATCACTTTTAATAATGATTCTCCCACCACGCGCCCTAACCCGGTTTCCGTCACCGTAATGGCAAGCCCTAAAATCCCGGCGACGTAAATACAGGTGCGGAAATTCACCCCGCTGGCAAATTCATCGCTATTGATAAAGCCCACGCGCGGCAGCAGCGTGATCACCGCTGCGACCAACCCGGTCCAGGCCGGGCCGATACCGTGCCAGCTTTCCGTCACCCAAAGCGTCAGCACCACCAGCAGCATCCACGCCAGGCGTTTTTCCGCACGGCTCATTGGCCCAGGCGGCGTAATTGTGCGCGGTGGTGTAGGTTTACCTGGGAAGATCCAGCAGATAAGCACGATCAGCAGAAAGCCTTTTAACAGTCCAAGCACCGGCGTATGCAGCAGTAAATAAGGAAGATAATTGAGGTGAATGCCATACGATCCCTCCGCCGCGCCGCTCATCACAAGATTAGGCACATTGGCGGGCAGAATAGTGGCGGAAAGCTGGAAGGTGCCAAACCCCACGGCCAACGCCAGGCCATACCAACTGCGGGTGCCGTCCTCAATACCAAAGCGCTTCGCCATCGCCGCCACGACCGGCATTAATAGCGCGATGCGTCCCATGTTAGACGGCATCACAAACGCCAGCGCGTAGCTTAGCAGTACAACGCTTGCCACCATCATCCACCAGGCGTCGTTAAGTCGCGTTGACAGCGCCATCGCCACCCGGTCCGCCAGACCGGTTTTACGAATGGCCACGCCAAGCACAAATCCGCTAAACACCAGCCAAAACGCCGATGAGGCAAAACCGCCGAACAGCGTCTGCGCCGGGGCGATTTTCGCCACCATCGCGACCGCGAAGAACAGCAGCGCGGTAATAAACTCCGGCAATAGGGAAGTCGCCCAGAGCACGATAGTGACGCCTATCACCAATGAAGGAAGCAATAGCGGATGGGAAAGCCAGAGCGAC
Organism: Citrobacter freundii; assembly: GCF_011077955.1. Classification (GTDB taxonomy): domain Bacteria; phylum Pseudomonadota; class Gammaproteobacteria; order Enterobacterales; family Enterobacteriaceae; genus Atlantibacter. Next base: position 42,857 of record NZ_JAALBX010000016.1, on the reverse strand, counting down.
ATACCTGTCTCCTGTCGTTTTTTGCAGCAAGTCTACGAACAGCCTGCCGTGAAGTAAATTTTATCCCCCCACCAGAATCGGCAGGTCAGTGGTAGTGAATCTCGCCAAAATAGTCTGACAGAACATAATAGCGGCAATACTCAAAAGGCTGCTGTTGACCGGCAAGAAAGGTTTGTCGCGCGACGGAGAGCAGCGGTTTGTTCGCCGCTATTTGCAGTTTCTCGCACAGATCGGGCGTGGGAAGAATGGCATCCACTTTTTCCGTCGCCGAATCGCTGCTGACATTGAGCAAGGCATAGAGAGAATGATGAGCAAGATCGTCTGCGGTCAGCGTGAGGTCCGGGAAAAAAGACAAATCGAGATAAATTTTTTCGTGGTTAAACGGACGCTGATTCAGATAACGAATGCGGGAGATAAACAGATACTGATGATGCGACGGCAGGCTGAGGCCATCCGCCAATGCATCACGGGCGCGGCGCGGGCCAATATCCAGAATGCGGTTTTCAATCGCCACGCTGGCGTCGCGTAAATCGCTGGTAATACCGCGAAACGTATGCCCGTAGCTTACGCCTTCCGGCACGGCGCTGACGACGGAACCACTGCCGCGCTGGGAGGTGATCACGCCGGCATTGATGAGTTCACTCCACGCCTGTTTCACGACGATCAACGAGACGTTATACGTACGGGCTATCTCTTTTTGGGTGGGAAGCTGGCTGCCTGGTTTCCAGGTGCCATTCTGGATATGCTGGCAAATTATCCAGAACAACTGCTTATAAAGCGGAGTGAAACTTGCCTTGTCGACCTGCAACCTGTTTACCTCGATTATTCGCCATCAGGGGGACGAATGAGTCCGTCCCCGGCAAGGTAAACGCTCGGCTACCCCGCAATCTGCCTGGCAAGCTCAGCCAAATCGAAATGATTCATTCGATTTACCGTGGTTAAATAGTCGTCAGGGAAAGCATTCGCGCCGTGGAAGGCGCCAGAAAGTGCCCCAACCATGGTGGCAACGGTATCGGTATCATTGCCGATATTAACGGCCGAAATAATAGCATCAACCGCCGAATCTGGACAACATGCGAACAGGCCGAAGGCGGCGGGTACCGCTTCACTGACGTGCAGACCAGTCCCGATGATATCGCTTATCTCCACAATAGCGGTTTCCCAGCTGGCGTGCCGCTTACCAATGGCAACCGCCAGTTCGATACGCCGCGCCACCGACGGGCCGGCAACCATCATCGCCCCCTGCTGTTGCGCCATGATATAACCGCGATCGGCGCCGTAAATGCCCGCCGCAATGATGCTGTCGGCGCTGGTATTGTCCCGAAGCGCTTCGCTGGTCGCCGCCGCCATCGCCGCCGCGCCAGACATCGCCAGCACATTGTTATGGGTAAAGCGGGTGATTTTCAGCGCCGTATCAATCGCCTGCTCAAGGTCGCCCGGATGAAGCACGGCCGCCGGCCAGATTTTCATCGCTGCGCCGTTGGTGGCTTCCGCATTGCCTTTGTTAATGATCTGCACGGATTGCTTCTCGCCTTCAAGTTCGCCCTGAAGAGAAGTGCGATTGTCATTGAACAGCGCCTTCATGGCCGCGCGCGTCGTAGGACCGGTAAAGTTGGCATAAAACGGGTACGCCAGCCAGCGGGTAAAGGCCTCACGCATCACCTCGTCATTCACCTGACGGTGATGTTTAAGCAGGGCGTCCATAATGTATTTTGCCTGGATGAAATCATCGGTGCACATCCCTGCTTCATTGCAACGACCAAAGGTATCCGCTGGCGGTTTCACAAATGTCGTCACCCATCCGCCAAAATACGCTTTGATTTGCTGTTGGGTTCTGACCTCGGTTGCGGCCCCCATCGCGTCAGCGGCGGCGGCGCCCAGTAAACACCCTAAAATTTTATTCTGATCGACGTGCATGAATCACTCCTTTACCAATGAATGGGGTTCGCGCCCGGCTGTTGAGCGGCGAGAAAAGCGGTTAATTGATGGGGGTATGGCAATGCGGTCATCGCCCCTTTTGCTGTGACGACTAACGCGCCGCAGGCATTAGCGTGAGAAATCGCGTGCGACAGGGTCGACATCGGCCAGGTTTCCCGTTGTGAAAGGCTCATCAGCAGCCCGCCGACAAAGGCGTCGCCCGCGCCGGTGGTATCGACAACGGCAACGTGGGGCGCGGGAAAGTGGCGTTCGCCCGCGGGACAAACCAGATATGCCCCCGCCTCTCCCAGTGAAATTACAACGGTGTCGCAGCCCATTTTTTGAAGGAGATAGCGTGCGTCCTGCCATTGCGATACGTTGCCCAAACGACACAACTCATCCGCAGAGACTTTGCACACCGTGGCGAGCGCCACGGATTGAGCTATCAATGCCGGGATCTCGTTGACGTCCCGCCACATGCTTTCGCGCAGGTTAACGTCAAACATGACGTGTCCGCCTGCCGCGCGCATTCGCCGCGCGCCTTCAAGGCACGCTTCCCGCGCCGGGGAGTCCGTTAAGCCGATGGAACTGAAGTAAAACCATTCGCCTGGCTGAAAAGTCGGTAAATCGTCAACGGACACAAAGGTATCGGCGCTGGGCCGAACCAGATACGTAAAGCTACGCTCGCCGTCTGGCGTTAGATTGACGATAAGCACTGCGCTGGTAAGTTTTTCATCAAGCCGAAGTTGCGTGACATCCGCCCCTTCGTTTTGCAGCACCTGTTTCAAAAACCGTCCGGCATCGTCGTCACCCAGACGGCCAATGAATCCGCAATGACCACCCTGACGCGCAATGCAGGCCGCAACATTTGCCGAGGCGCCTCCCGGGCATTTCAGATAGGTGTTATCGGTGTCCGGCACCAGATCTACCGAGGCATCGCCAATCACCCAGACTTTTTTGGCTGGTTTCATCTGTGTCTCCTTACGCCGCACGCTGCGCGAGCTCCGCCCGGATTTCACGATAATAGGCGTTGTTGATGAGGTACTTTTTCATCAGCAAACCAATCACCAGATGAAATACCGCCGGGATCAGCGTCATCATTAACGCAATGCCCATCAGTGCCCGCTCGCTTTGCTCGGCATCGGCCTGATAACCGAAATAACTCAATAAGAAACCGAGAATGCCGCCCGCGATGCCCATCCCGAATTTCTGGAAAAAGAGGATGCCGCCGAAGGCCAGCCCTGAGACGCGTAGTCCGTTCTTTTTCTCGCCGTAATCCACCGCTTCGGCAATGGATGACCAGAACACGGGCATCTGCATGTCGCAAAAGAAGTTGATCAAGAAATAGAAGGCGAACGCGAGGAGCATGTTGTCGCGCCCGACGACAAAGTACATGGCGATACTGAGCGCAAAAGTCATGAGCTGCGTGTAGCGGAACATTTTGATTTTGTCGTAGTACTTGGTTATCCAGGTGGTGGAGATCATCGCCAGGATCGAGGCAACGACGCCTACGGTCAGGAAAGGAGAAATCAGGCTGTCACCGCCCCCCAGATAATACTTCGCGTAATAAGCGGCAACCGAACCGCGAATGACGTAGCCGCACATCAGAAGCAGGATCACCACGCCGAGGATAATCCACTGATCGTTACGCAGCAGATAGGAAAACTGCTTTTTAAGCGACAGTGAGGGGATTTCCGGTTCGATGCGTTCACGGGTGGTGAAAAAGCAAAACACAAACAACAACGCCCCCATGGCCCCCATCAGCCCCATAGAGAGTTGATAGCCCAGCGCTTTGTTGCCCTGCCCAAGCCATACCGCCAGCATCGGCACCACGATGGTCACCAGAAACGCGGCGATTTTCGTCATGACAAAGCGATAACCGTTAGCGCTCAGGCGCTCGACCGGGTCGTCGGTTATCACGCCGATAAGCGAGATGTATGGAATGGTGATGGCGGTGTACACCAGCGTCATCAGGATATAAGTAAAATAGGCCCAGGCGAGTTTGGCGGTATACGCCATATCAGGCGTGATAAACATCAGATAGACCGCGAAGCCGAACGGGATGGCAAACCAGATCATCCACGGCCGGTAGCGGCCCCAGCGGGTCTTAAATTTATCGGTTAAGATGCCCATGGCCGGATCGATAAACGCGTCGATCATGCGCACCACAACAAACAGCACACCAACGTCCACCGCCCGCAGGCCGTAAATGTCGGTATAGAAGTAGGCGAGGAGCAACTGCATGGCGATAATCACGACGTTTATCGCCATATCGCCTGCGCCAAAACCTATTTTTTCCACGATAGTGAGTTTCATGTCGGTATCCCTTGTGAGCCAGGTTTGCGTATGCCTGGCTGTGGGTTTTATTTAACTACCTGAAAGTGAAACAGTTAATTTTCCTGGTGAAGTGCAGTATGCCTTTGATTCGCGGCACACAGTGAGTGTAGGGAACATCCAAAAGATATAAAGGTATACCTTTATATCTTTTGATCGATTTCACAATAAATATCATTCCGGCTTATTGTTCCGGCCTGCAAATGCGATCACATAGACATAAAAAAGGCCTGTCGCAGCATCGTCGACAGGCCTGAAAAAGAAAATAACTTAACGGGAATGCAGCAGAGCGCAGTCGTGATCCTGAAGCTGCTCGGCGTGTGCAATATTGAGATTAAGCAGATTGCGCTCGGTCGCCAAAAGGACAAAAGAGCCGTCGGGTTGCTGCGCCATCGCTAACGAGAAACGCCCCATGTGCGCCCGCGCGTCCGGTACTTCCTGCGCGAGCATTAAAAAAGGACTGCGTTGCGCCAGCTCCCCCTCGTTTACCCGGCGAACCAGATAGGGCGTATTATCAATTCCACCCGGCAGCGGTAACCATCGGCTACTGATGGCTGAGGCTTCGTCGTTCAGTTTCTTACGCACCTCAGGACGCAGGCAGGACAGGTGAATATGGAAGTGATCCTGCGTGCGGCCTGTTTTCGAGTTCAACGTCAGCGACACCACACTATTTGGCACGGCCTGACCGTGCCTGTCGCTCATGACGTGCCGTGCCTGCCAGGCTTGCCAGAAATAATTCGGCGTTTTGGGATGAAGGAGCATCGGGCTTTCGATGCCGTTAATATGCCAGGTGGGCATCAGCAGATAATGCAACATGCCGTTGCGGGCTTTGAAAATGGCATAGCCGCCATCCAACTTCACTGCTTCACAGGGAGCGGGATTGCTATGACGTTGCTCATTAGGCACACACTGATGAAAGACAATATCGCGCAGGGCGTCTGAATCGCCTTTGAAATAAAACCACATACTGCCCGCTATCGCGGCGAGAAGTAGCAGGAGACAGACCAGAACGGTCAGCGTCTTTTTCATCTTCATCCCCTTCGCACTCTTGAAGAGGAAGTCTGACACAAAAACGGCCCCGCAGGGCCGTTTACATTATCGAACCGACTTATCGTTTACTGATTTGATCAAAAGTGCCGCCGTTGGAGAAGTGCTCTTTCTGAGCTTTAGTCCAGCCGCCAAATACTTCATCAATGGTGAACAGTTTAAGTTTCGGGAATGCGCTTTCGTATTTTTTCGCAACCTGCTCGTCACGCGGACGATAGTAATTTTTGGCGGCGATTTCCTGGCCTTCCGGCGTATAGAGATACTTCAGGTACGCTTGCGCCACTTCCCGGGTGCCTTTCTTATCGACGACTTTATCCACCACAGAAACGGTTGGCTCCGCCAGAATCGACTCACTTGGCGTAACGATTTCGAATTTGTCTTTTCCTAACTGATTGGTCGCGAGTAGCGCCTCGTTCTCCCAGGCGATCAGCACATCGCCAATACCACGCTCAACAAAGGTATTCGTTGAACCACGCGCGCCTGAATCCAGCACTTCCACGTTTTTATATAGCGCTTTTACAAAGTCCTGCGCTTTATTTTGATCGCCATTGTTCTGATGCAGCGCGTATCCCCAGGCCGCCAGGTAGTTCCAGCGCGCGCCGCCGGAGCTTTTCGGGTTTGGCGTGATCACAGAAACGCCCGGTTTTATTAAATCATTCCAGTCTTTGATTTGTTTCGGGTTGCCTTTGCGCACCAGGAAAACAATGGTTGAGGTGTATGGCGCGGAATTATCCGGCAGGCGTTTGATCCATGCTTTATCAATGCGGCCACGCTCGGCAATGGCATCCACGTCGTAGGCGAGCGCCAGGGTCACCACATCGGCTTCAATCCCGTTGATTACTGATGTCGCCTGTTTGCCAGAACCACCGTGAGACTGGCGGATCAGCACGTTGTCGCCGGTCTCTTTCTTCCAGTGCTCGCTAAACGCTTTATTGTACTGTTCGTACAGCTCGCGCGTGGGGTCATAAGACACGTTTAATAACTGAATGTCCTTCGCCAGCACGCTGGTTGATGCCAAAAGTAATGTTAATCCCACGCCCCACTTGTTCATCGCACGTTCTCTTATAAGTAGTGTATTGGCACAGCCTGCCAGAAATGCGTGAGATGATTAAAGAATAAAAAAAGATTGGCTATAACTTCGAGGAATAAAAAGGGGCAGAAAAAAGCCGGGCGAACCCGGCCTTCACATCAGTACAATTTTTTGGCGCAGTCGAGCCAGTCGCCTTTGAACGGACGCTTCATGTTTTCAATAGCGTCGATGATGTCATGGTGAACCATCTTCTCGTTCTGAATACCCACGCAACGACCGCCGTAACCCTGAAGCAGCAGCTCAATCGAGAACGCGCCCATACGGGATGCGAGGATGCGGTCATACGGTACCGGCGAACCGCCACGCTGGATATGGCCCAGTACGGTCGCGCGCGTTTCACGCTGGGTTTCGGTTTCGATGTATTTCGACAGTTCATCGATATCGCAGATATGTTCAGTGATAGCGACGATGGCGTGTTTTTTACCTTTAGCAATACCCGCTTTGATTTCAGCAACCAAATCGTCACGGTTAAATTCAACTTCCGGCAACACGATAAATTCGCAGCCGCCTGCAATGGCCGCCGCCAGCGTCAGGTCGCCGCAGTAGCGGCCCATGACTTCAACAATAGAGATACGTTGATGAGAGGTAGAGGTATCACGCAGACGGTCAATCGCTTCAACTACGGTGCTCAGCGCAGTAAAGTAACCGATGGTGTAGTCAGTACCGGCAACGTCGTTATCAATGGTGCCCGGCAGACCGATGCACGGAAAGCCCATTTCAGTCAGGCGTTTCGCACCCATGTAGGAACCGTCACCGCCGATAACAACTAACGCGTCCAGGCCGCGTTTTTTCATGTTTTCGATGGCAACAGCGCGAATATGCTCTTCGCGGAATTCAGGAAAACGAGCGGAGCCCAGGAACGTGCCCCCGCGGTTAATCATGTCGGACACACTGTAACGGTCAAGCTGAACCATACGGTCTTCGTAGAGGCCGAGATAGCCATCATAAATACCAAATACCTCAAGACCTTCTGTCAGCGCGGCGCGCACCACACCGCGAATAGCGGCGTTCATGCCCGGCGCATCACCGCCACTCGTCAACACTCCGATTTTTTTAATCATGACTACCTCTGAACGTAGAATACGAAATTGAATCCTGTTGCCGGAAACACCTGCATCGTCAGGCGATGGACTAATAATGCAGATAGTATATCAATAGCTTCCAGCTGAATTGATTCAGGTCAGCCCAAATGGCGGTGAATTATACAAAAAAAGCCATTCGGTTCACTTTTCCCGCATTGTTTAGTGCAGGAAATTTCCCTGTCTCCCCTGCGGCACAACAGAACAGGGATCCTGATGAATAATGACGTCCGAACCTGGGAAACGCGCCAGGATCGCTTGTTCCACTTGCTCAGCCACGATATGCGCCTGAACCAGCGGCAAATTGTCGTCCATTTCCAGATGAATTTGAATAAAGCGGGTCGGCCCTGACTGCCGCGTGCGAAGGTCGTGAGCGCCTCTAACTCCGGGCCACGATGTCACAATATCGATGATAATTTGATGTTCATCATCCGGTAATGCGCGATCCAGCAATGACTGGACGGCTTCATAGCCCATTCGTAATGCGCTATATAAAATATACATGCCAATGCCCAGCGCAAACAAGGCGTCGGCCCGATGCCAACCATACCAGGAAAGCGCCAGCGCCACCAGAATAGCGCTATTCATCATAACATCAGACTGATAATGAAGCATATCTGCACGTACTGCCTGGCTTTTCGTCTTACGAACGACCCAGCGCTGAAACGTGACCAGTATCAAGGTACTGATTAGCGCAAGCACAGTGACACTCATCCCGACTTCAGGCGCCCCCATCGGCGCGGGGTTTGCCAGTCTTTCAAAGCCTGTGAGGAAGAGAAACATGGCGGAGCCGGAAATAAACATACTTTGCGCCAGCGCCGCCAGCGATTCGGCCTTACCATGACCAAAGGTATGCTCATCATCAGCAGGTTGTAAGGAATACCGCACCACCAGAAGATTGGTCAATGACGCGGCGATATCCACCAGCGAATCCACCAATGCTGCGAGAATGCTGACTGAACCGGTCGTCCACCAGGCATAAATTTTAATCATCAGCAGCAGTGAGGCCGTCACGGTCGCGGCTATAGCGGCACGATTTACCAAGCGCGCATAAGATTGATTCATAAAGACTCCAGCGAATGAATTCGCAAAGTATAACGAATCACGCGCCAAACTCAGACAGGATGCATGACGAGGGATAAAAAAAACCCCTCCGGTTAGGGAGGGGAAGACAGGGATGGTGTCTATGGCAAGGAAAACAGGGTTGTTACTGGTTACTACTACGGGTATTGCTACTAAACATATTTAGCGAGGAGGACCGTTGCATCTGCGAAACTTTTCGCAATTGAATCATGCGATACTGGTGCTTCTCATTTAAAACTGCTTGCTGCTCCGGCGTTAACAGCCGGTACATTTGATTGCGCACTTTCGCCATTTCAACCTGGCGAGCAACCTGCTCTTGTGCCATCTTTTCGGCCTGAGCTCGTACAGCAGTTTCATCAAAATTTTCTGCGGTGACCAGGCGATGCATGGTCTCCATTTCGCTAACATTAACAGGCGGCTGTTCATGTTTTGCCTGTTGCATTAGGTCGCGCATTTGCTGACGTTGCTTTTCTGTTAATTGAATGCCGTCAAACATATGGCTCTGCACACTGTTTCGTTGCGTCAGACCTTCTGCAGATTGCCAGTTATCGCCGGTAACGACTTCAGCAGCATGGCTTGCGAACGTACTGATCGCCAGTGTTGACGCCATGACGGCAGCGGTTACTTTGCGCATCACTGACTCCTGGAAACGTGGGTGCTGCGATTCAACGAGAACCAGTTTACGATTCAGGCTGCAAACATGCGTCAGGGGGTGTAAAACAACGTAAAGTCATGGATTACCGGGCCTTGATGACGTAATTTTGCCTCGGAGGTATTAACAATGAATAAAATCCTGTTAGTTGATGATGATCGTGAACTCACTTCTCTTTTGAAAGAGCTTCTCGACATGGAAGGTTTTAATGTGGTGGTCGCTCACGATGGCGAACAGGCGCTTAACCTTTTGGATGACAGCATCGACCTGCTTTTGCTCGACGTCATGATGCCGAAGAAAAATGGCATAGATACACTTAAAGAGCTACGTCAGACTCACCAGACGCCCGTAATCATGCTGACCGCGCGCGGCAGCGAACTGGACCGCGTGTTAGGCCTTGAACTGGGCGCGGACGACTATTTACCCAAACCCTTCAACGATCGCGAACTGGTGGCGCGAATTCGCGCCATTCTGCGCCGTTCCCACTGGAGCGAACAGCAGCAAAACAGCGATAACGGCTCGCCGAACCTTGAAGTTGACGCGTTGAGCCTGAACCCTGGCCGCCAGGAAGCCAGCTTCGACGGCACCGCGCTGGAACTCACCGGCACCGAATTCACCTTACTCTATTTGCTTGCTCAGCATCTTGGTCAGGTGGTCTCCCGTGAACATCTCAGTCAGGAAGTATTGGGGAAACGCCTGACGCCGTTTGATCGGGCCATTGATATGCATATTTCTAACCTGCGCCGCAAACTGCCTGACCGTAAAGATGGGCATCCGTGGTTTAAAACCTTACGTGGACGGGGTTACCTGATGGTATCCGCTTCATGATTGGTAGCCTGACCGCGCGAATATTTGCGATTTTTTGGCTGACCCTCGCGCTGGTATTAATGCTGGTGTTGATGTTACCAAAGCTCGATTCACGACAAATGACCGAGCTTATGGAGAGCGAGCAGCGCCAGGGCATTATGATTGAACAGCACGTTGAAGCTGAACTGGCTAACGATCCGCCCAATGATTTGATGTGGTGGCGAAGACTGTTTCGCGCTATTGATAAATGGGCGCCGCCCGGTCAACGACTGGTGCTCGTGACCAGTGAAGGGCGCGTAATCGGTGCTGAACGCAACGAAATGCAGATCATTCGTAACTTTATCGGTCAGGCTGACAATTCCGATCATCCGCAAAAGAAAAAATACGGACGCCAGGAAATGGTCGGTCCCTTCTCTGTGCATGACGGCGAGGACAACTACCAGCTTTACCTGATTCGCCCGGCCAGCAATTCGCAATCCGACTTTATCAACCTGCTCTTTGACCGCCCGTTATTGTTGTTAATCGTCACCATGCTGGTCAGCTCACCGCTCCTGTTATGGCTGGCATGGAGCCTGGCGAAACCGGCACGCAAGCTGAAAAACGCCGCCGATGAAGTGGCGCAGGGGAATTTACGCCAGCATCCTGAGCTGGAAGCCGGGCCGCAGGAGTTTTTGGCGGCAGGCGCCAGCTTTAACCAAATGGTGACGGCGCTGGAACGTATGATGACCTCGCAGCAGCGGCTATTGTCTGATATCTCCCATGAGTTGCGTACGCCATTAACGCGTTTGCAACTCGGCACCGCCTTGTTACGCCGTCGCGCCGGAGAAAGTAAAGAGCTGGAGCGTATTGAAACAGAAGCCCATCGCCTGGACAGCATGATCAACGACCTCCTGGTCATGTCGCGTAATCAGCAAAAAAATGCGCTGGTCAGCGAAACCATGAAAGCGAATCAATTGTGGCGTGAAGTACTTGATAACGCTGCCTTTGAAGCCGAACAGATGGGCAAATCCTTTGAAGTGGCTTACCCGCCAGGCCCGTGGCTGCTGTACGGCAACCCAAATGCGCTGGAAAGCGCGCTGGAAAACATTGTCCGCAATGCCCTGCGCTATTCGAACAGCAAAATCTGCGTGAGCTTCTCGGTTGATAAAGAAGGTATCACCGTGACGGTGGACGACGACGGCCCAGGCGTCAGTCCGGAAGACAGAGAACAGATTTTCCGCCCGTTCTATCGTACCGATGAAGCGCGTGACCGCGAATCCGGCGGTACAGGGCTGGGGCTTGCGATTGTCGAGACCGCCATTCAGCAGCATCGCGGCTGGGTCAAGGCCGACGATAGCCCCCTCGGTGGTCTGCGTCTGGTCATTTGGCTACCGCTGTATCACCGTACCTGACAGTCGCGTCTTCTCGCCTGGCGGGGAGACGCGTTTTTCTCCGGACTGACTTCTGCTATTCTTCGCCCCTTGCTGATGGGGGTCTTATGCTAAATATTGTACTTTTCGAACCTGAAATTCCGCCAAACACGGGCAACATCATTCGTCTGTGCGCCAACACTGGTTTTAAACTGCATATTATCGAGCCGATGGGGTTTGCCTGGGATGATAAACGTCTGCGCCGGGCGGGGCTTGATTATCATGAATTCGCTGCCGTCACCCGCCATGCCAGTTACGACGCCTTTCTGGAAGCGCAAAAGCCCGAACGCCTGTTTGCGTTAACCACCAAAGGCACGCCAGCGCACAGCGCAGTGAGTTATAAACAAGGTGATTATTTGCTGTTTGGCCCGGAAACGCGCGGCTTACCGGCGACAATCCTTGATAGCCTGCCTGCCCAACAAAAAATTCGTATTCCGATGATGCCGGACAGCCGCAGCATGAATCTCTCTAACGCGGTGTCGGTCGTGGTGTATGAAGCGTGGCGCCAGCTGGATTACGCAGGCGCCCTGATACGCAGTTAAATGCCGTCGCCGTACTCAAAGCCGTTTTTCATGCCATTGAAATGCTGATCCATATCCATGGCGGGCTTATCGCTTTCCGGTTTGCCCACGATCCGCGCCGGTACGCCTGCGGCGGTGGTGTGCGGGGGAACCGGTTGTAATACCACGGAACCTGCGCCAATTTTCGCGCCGCGGCCCACTTCGATATTCCCAAGGATTTTCGCCCCTGCGCCAATCATTACCCCTTCGCGTATTTTCGGATGTCGATCGCCGCTGGTTTTACCGGTACCGCCCAGTGTGACGGACTGCAAAATAGACACATCGTTTTCCACCACGGCGGTTTCACCGATGACGATGCCAGTGGCATGGTCAAGCATAATGCCACGACCAATTTTGGCAGCCGGGTGAATATCGACCTGGAAGGAGACGGAGACCTGATTTTGCAGAAAAATCGCCAGCGCGCGGCGACCCTGATTCCATAACCAGTGCCCGATACGGTGCGCCTGAAGCGCATGGAAGCCTTTAAGGTACAGTAGCGGCGTGGAGTATTTATCAACAGCCGGGTCGCGAGTGCGAACCGCCTGAATATCGCAGGCGGCGGATTCAATCATCTGCGGGTCTGCCGCATAGGCTTCTTCCACCACTTCACGAATAGCAATCGCGGGCATAATCGGCGACGCCAGTTTGTTCGCCAGCATATAGCTCAGCGCGCTGCCGAGATTTTCATGTTTTAGCAACGTAGCATGGTAAAAACTGGCAAGCATTGGCTCGCAATCGGCAAGCGCCCTCGCTTCGGCTTTTATGTTATTCCATACCAAATCCAGTTCTTCACACGGCATTGCTCTCTCCAGAAAAACAAGCAGCGCCCGATAAACGCGATTACCGGGCGCGATAAAGGTAACAGTAGGTTCCGTTAGTGACCGCTTTTCTCGTCCTTGCGTGCTCGTCCGAGCAACGTTAATGCTGCCTCGCGTGCATTTTTTCCGCAATACAATACTTGATAAATTTCCTCGGTTATTGGCATTTCCACCCCAAAGCGCGCCGCTAATTCCCGCACTTCTTTGGTGTTGCGATAACCTTCTACGACCTGTCCGATGGTCTGCTGCGCCGTCGTCACGTCCATACCCTGACCCAGCATCATGCCGAAACGTCGGTTACGAGACTGATTGTCGGTACAGGTCAGCACCAAGTCACCCAGGCCCGCCATGCCCATAAACGTGGTGGGGTCGGCACCCAGCGCCACGCCAAGACGCGTCATTTCGGTAAGCCCACGTGTAATTAACGCCGTGCGCGCATTAGCGCCAAAGCCGATGCCGTCAGACATCCCGGCACCGATTGCGATAACGTTTTTTACCGCGCCGCCAAGCTGAACGCCGATGAAGTCCGGATTGCTGTACACGCGAAAGCTTTTGCCGCAGTGCAACAGTTGCTGAAGATCGTTGGTAAACGCTTCATCGGTCGACGCCAGCGAAATCGCCGTCGGCAAGCCCGCCGCCAGCTCTTTAGCAAATGTCGGCCCTGAAATGACCGCCAGCGGGATATCGTCGCCCAGCGCTTCCCGGGCGACATCCTGCAACAAACGACCGGTGTCCGCTTCCAGCCCTTTCGTGGCCCACACAAGACGCGCATCTGCACGCATCAACGGTTTAATTTGACGCAGTACCTGACCGAAAACATGGCTTGGCACCACCACCAGAATATTGCGGCTGGCCGCCAGCGCCGTGGCTAAATCGCTTTCAAGATGGAGTGAATCAGGGAAAGGCACATCCGGGAGAAACGCCGCGTTGCAGCGATCGGCCTGTAACGTTGCGATATGTTTGGGATCGTGGCCCCAGAGTACGACCTGGTGACCATTTCTTGCCAGAGTGATGGCAAGAGCGGTGCCGTAAGATCCGGCACCGATGACTGTCATTGAAGCAGTAGTGTTTTTCATCAGGCATCCTGATGGTCTTGCGCACCTTCGCCGGACTGCTGTTGCAGATAGTTCATGAACAGCGCGTCGAAATTAACCGGCGCAAGATTCAGTTGTGGGAAAGTACCGCGGGAAACCAGGCTAGTGATACATTCACGCGCATACGGGAACAGGATGTTCGGGCAATATGCGCCCAGGCAATGCGCCAGCTGCGTGCCTTCAATACCGCCAACAGAGAAGATACCCGCCTGCTGAACTTCGCACAGGAACGCGGTGTCATTTTCAAGCGTTGCAGTAACAGTTACGCGTAAAACGACTTCATATACGTCATCTGCTAACTGGTTAGAGGCGGTATCGAGGTCCAGTTTTACTTCCGGCTGCCAGTCTTTCTGAAACACATGCGGCGCATTCGGTGCTTCAAAAGAGATATCCTTGGTGTAAACGCGTTGAATCTGAAAGGTCATTTCAGTGTTGTTCTGTTCTGACATGTGTAAACCCTTAAGTGTTGTCCTTCAAAATGCCTTACGGCGAAGCAGCGCTAGCGCAGCAGGGGATCGAGTCCACCACGCGCATCCAGCGCATACAAGTCATCACAACCGCCAATGTGCTGTGCATCAATAAAAATCTGCGGCACCGTCGTGCGGCCACTACGCTTAATCATTTCTTCCCGTTTGGCAGCGTTCCCGTCAATGGGTAACTCTTCAAACGTAACGCCTTTACTCTCCAGCAATGCTTTCGCGCGGTGGCAGTAAGGACAGGTTACTTTGGTATAGATTTCGATATTAGCCATGGCGATACCTTAGCGTGAGTTATTTTCCGCGCACCAGTGGAAGGTTTTCACCACTCCAGCCTGCTACACCATCTTTCAGCACAAAAACACGCTCAAAACCGGCTTTCATCAGCGCGTTAGCGGATTCATGAGCGGTCATGCCGTTGCCATCAACCACAATAATCGGCTGCGCTTTATGCTTATCCAGCTCGCCCGTGTTATTGGCTTTGATTTCATTGGGCAGAACGTTCAGGGCAGTGGCGATATGGCCTTTACGGTAATCGTCGCGCTGACGAATATCCACAACCACCGCGTCTTCTTTATTGATAAGACGCGTCGCTTCACCACGCGAGATAACCTTCACTTTAGAAGTAAGGCTTTTGAATGTGGTAAAGAGTACCGCACCCAGTAACGCCACCCAGGCGATACTAAGTATGGGGTGACGGCTAACGAATTGCATAATTTCTTGCATGGGGGGTAAAAGCTCCCGACTGAGTGAAAAAAACCAGGAGAGGAGTATACCTTCGCGTTGTGTCAATTACAGCCAGCGGGAGAAAGGTAATGCATATTCTGCGGGCTATTACAGAAAAAATGACGCAAAGCGCCTAAAAGCGCAGCTATCCGCCCCGCTTTTTTTGATCTTCTGCGGCTATTCGCGCTAATAAGTTGTAGTAAAATTACGCAAATTTTTTATCTTTGAGCAATGAGGTTATCGCAATGTCGGTTTCTAAAAAACCTATGGTACTGATGATTCTGGATGGCTACGGCTACCGTGAAGATCAGCAGGATAACGCTATTTTCAGCGCAAAAACGCCGGTGATGGACAGTTTGTGGGCAAAACGCCCGCATACGCTTATCGACGCGTCAGGTCTGGAAGTGGGTTTGCCGGATCGCCAGATGGGCAACTCTGAAGTAGGCCACGTTAACCTGGGTGCAGGCCGCATCGTGTATCAAGATTTGACTCGTCTTGACGTTGAAATTAAAGAACGTACTTTCTTCTCCAACCCAGTGCTGACCCGCGCGGTGGATACCGCAGTGGCTTCTGGCAAAGCCGTGCACATCATGGGCCTGCTCTCTGCTGGTGGTGTTCACAGCCACGAAGACCATATCCTGGCGATGGTGGAACTGGCGGCCGAACGCGGCGCTGAAAAAATCTATCTGCACGCTTTCCTTGATGGCCGCGATACGCCGCCGCGCAGCGCTGAATCCAGTCTGAAACGTTTTGAAGAAACCTTCGCCGCACTGGGCAAAGGCCGTGTCGCTACGATCATCGGCCGTTATTACGCCATGGACCGTGACAACCGTTGGGACCGCGTAGAACTGGCTTACGATCTGATGACCCAGGCCCACGGCGAGTATCAGGCAGACAGCGCGGTAGCCGGTCTGGAAGCTGCATACGCGCGTGGTGAAAACGATGAGTTTGTGAAACCGACCGTCATCCGCGCTGAAGGCCAACCTGAAGCCGCGATGGAAGACGGCGATGCGCTGATTTTCATGAACTTCCGTGCTGACCGCGCCCGTCAAATCACCCGCGCATTTGTGAATACTGATTTCGACGGCTTTGCCCGTAAGAAAGTGGTGAAGTTCTCCAACTTCGTCATGCTGACCGAGTATGCTGCCAACATCGAAACCGCCTGCGCGTATCCGCCGAGTTCTTTATTGAATACTTTCGGCGAATGGATGGCGAAAAACGACAAAACTCAACTGCGTATTTCCGAAACCGAAAAATACGCGCACGTGACGTTCTTCTTTAACGGCGGCGTGGAAGAGTCCTTCGCAGGAGAAGACAGGATCCTAATCAATTCTCCGAAAGTGGCGACTTATGACCTGCAACCGGAAATGAGTTCTGCAGAATTAACCGAAAAATTGATTGCCGCTATCCGCAGCGGTCAATACGACGCCATTATCTGTAACTATCCGAACGGCGACATGGTCGGTCACACCGGCGTATTCGACGCGGCGGTAAAAGCCGTAGAAGCGCTGGATAATTGCATCGCGCAAGTGACTGAAGTTATTGAGTCTGTGGGCGGCCAGATGCTGATTACTGCTGACCACGGCAACGCCGAGCAGATGCGCGATCCGGCCACAGGCCAGGCACATACCGCGCACACCAACCTGCCGGTACCGCTGATTTATGTGGGTGAAAAACACGTCAAAGCGGTTGAAGGCGGGAAATTGTCCGATATCGCACCGACCATGCTGTCCCTGATGGGCATGGAAATCCCGCAAGAGATGACTGGTAAGCCGCTGTTCATCGTGGAATAATCCTTCCCCATGAGGGGAAAGGCGAGCTTTTCAATACGAGGCATTAAACCACAGCGGTTTTCTTTAATGCCTCTTCTATACGCCAGCGTTTTTAGCGCTGGCGTATTGTTACACCCGTTTTCCGCAGCTGCGGATGAGCGCGATCAGCTTAAATCTATTCAACAGGATATCGCCGCTAAAGAGCGCGCGGTACGCCAGCAACAGCAACAACGTGCGTCCCTTCTTGCCCAGCTAAAAGAACAGGAACAGGCCATTGCCGATGCCTCGCGCAAACTGCGTGAAACGCAAAGCAGCCTGGCGGATCTTAATCGCCAAATCAGCGCGATGAACGCCTCTATCGCAAAACTGGAAAAACAGAAAGCCTCGCAGGAGCGCAATCTTGCCGCTCAACTTGATGCTTCATTTCGTCAGGGTCAGCACTCCGGCATTCAGCTCATTCTCAGCGGTGAAGAAAGCCAGCGCGGCCAGCGGTTGCAGGCCTATTTCGGCTATCTGAACCAGGCACGTCAGGAAACTATCGCGCAATTGCGCCAGACTCGCGAAGAAGTGGCCTCGCAAAAAGCCGAACTCGAAGAGAAGCAGAGCGAGCAGCAGACCTTGTTGTATGAACAACAGGCTCAACAGGCCAAGCTGGAACAAGCCCGCAACGAGCGTAAAAAAACCCTCAGCGGACTGGAGTCTTCCATTCAGCAGGGTCAAAACCAGCTTAGCGAGATGCGCCAGAACGAATCTCGCCTGCGTAACAGCATCGCCCGTGCGGAAGCGGCGGCAAAAGCGCGTGCTGAGCGGGAAGCCCGTGAAGCCGAGCAAGTGCGCTCCAAACAACAAGAAGCCAGCCGTAAAGGCACCACCTATAAGCCGACCGAAAGCGAACAGTCGCTGATGTCGCGAACCGGCGGGCTCGGGTCACCGCGTGGGCAAGCGTACTGGCCAGTGCGTGGCTCATTACTGCATCGCTATGGCGAACAGCTCCAGGGTGAACTACGTTGGAAAGGGATTGTGATTGGCGCGTCGGAAGGCACCGAAGTTAAAGCCATTGCCGATGGCCGTGTCATTCTCGCCGACTGGCTCCAGGGCTACGGCCTTGTCGTTGTGGTAGAACACGGTAAAGGCGACATGAGCCTGTACGGTTACAATCAGAGTGCGTTAGTCAGCGTAGGCACACAGGTTCGCGCCGGTCAGCCTATCGCGCTGGTAGGGAATAGCGGCGGTCAGGGCCGGCCTTCACTGTATTTCGAAATTCGTCGGCAAGGACAAGCCGTTAACCCACAACCGTGGTTGGGAAGATAAGTTTTGCTTCAATTTCGACAAATCATGTTTTCACTCGCCGCAGCCATTGCGGTAATCACCCCGGCGACAGCGGGCAAACTGGCGATAGTCATTGATGATTTTGGGTACCGGCCCCAAACAGAAAACCAAATAATCGCCCTACCGCCTGCTATCTCAATCGCTGTTCTCCCCAATGCGCCCCATGCGCGGGAAATGGCGACTAAAGCCCATAACAGCGGCCATGAAGTCCTGATCCATCTTCCGATGGCGCCTCTCAGCAAACAACCGCTGGAAAAAGACACGCTACGCCCTGAAATGAGCAGCGAAGAGATTGAGCGGATTATTCGCGAGTCGGTCAGCAACGTACCGAATGCGGTCGGGCTGAACAACCATATGGGCAGCGCGATGACTTCAAACCTTTTCGGTATGCAAAAGGTGATGCAGGCGCTGAGCCGCTATAACCTCTATTTTCTCGATAGCATGACGATCGGCAACAGCCAGTCGATGCGGGCGGCGGCAGGCACTAACGTTAAAGTGATTAAGCGCAAAGTGTTTCTTGATGACACACAAAATGAAGCGGACATTCGCGCGCAGTTTAATCGCGCCGTCGCGCTGGCACGGCGTAACGGCTCGGCTATCGCCATCGGTCATCCCCATCCGTCTACCGTGCGCGTATTGCAGCAGATGGTTTATAACCTGCCTGCGGACATTACGTTAGTTCGCCCAAGCAGCCTGCTCAATGAACCCCAGGTGGATACGTCCAGACCAAACCTCGCACCGCCGAAAAACGGTACGCCTGACGCGCCGCGTAATCCTTTCCGCGGAGTGAAATTATGCAAACCGAAACAGCCATTAGAGCCGGTTTACGCCAGCCGCTTCTTCAGCGTGCTTGATGAAAGCATCACCCAAAGCACGCTGGTGCAGTATATAAAGCTGCAGTGGCAGGGCTGGAAATAATCAGTCTTTACTTTCCAGCGTTAAATGGGCCAGACGGCGCGGCGTGAGTGATTTATCGCGCCACTGATTAAAACGGATGGCCCACAACAGCACCTGATAACCCAACTTAACGCTGCAGATATTGCTCACCATACGTTTGAACATACCCGACACGAATACTTCAGCAATCATGCGCTGGCGGATTTTTTCGTCCGGCTCTTTACGAATGCAATGACAAACGCGTAGCGCTTCGTAAATCACCTGTTGTTTGAACTCAGGATAAATTGGAATACGTCCAGCGTAGTCGTGATTCATCTTATCCAGCAGACGGATAATTTTGATGTAGTGACGTTGATAGGCGAGATTTTTCAGGCCGGTGCGCGGCACACGACTGACGGAGGCGCCATGCAGGAAGTATTTATACAGCGGGACCTCTGTATAACGTGCACGTTGCGCATTAAACATAAACTCCGTCGTCCAGATAATATCCTGGTGGTGCAGACCGGACAGGAAGGTCAGTCCTGCATCGCGGATGGTTTGATGACGGTAAACGCCCATCCAGACAACGTGTCGCCAACTGCGACTGGCTAACGCTTTTCGTAACCAGTCTGGCCCGGTCATCACGTCGGTAGAACGAATTCGATCGGTAGGAATAGACGCCCAGGTATCGCCCGTCTCGGCATTACACCAATCAGCATTGCACTGCGCAACATCCAGATTGTCCTTCAACGCCATTGTCATCAGCGTTTCATACATTTCCGGATAGGCAATATCATCGCCGTCAACGTACGCGATGTACTCGCCCCTGGCTACTTCCATGCCGGTATTGCGCGCCGCGGATACACCACCATTGCGCTGGTGCAGCAGATGCACGTGCGGGTAACGATCCACATAAGACTGAGCCAGTTCCGCAGAGTTATCCGTAGAGCCATCGTTGACGATGATGATCTCGAGATCCTTCCAGGTTTGCGCTATCAGCGAATCCATACACGCAATAAAGGGTTCACCCGTGTTGTAAAGCGGCATTATGACGCTCAGGAGACCAGGGGTATAGGTCATATCAATTCCTGCCAAACAGTAAAGTTATCGCCCCTTATTAGCATATTAAGCGGTAGATTTTCAGAAAAAAATCTTAATTCTTTAGCAGAAAATGCGCCGGGCAGAAGGGAGCGAGCCAGCAAAAAAAAGCCCCGGATGGTAATGATCATCAACATCCGGGGACAACACAGAGGATCTACTGATGAGACAGGGTTAATCCCAGCTCAGGATCACTTTCCCTGACTGGCCTGAACGCATCGCGTCAAAGCCCTGCTGGAATTCATCGATGGAGAACCGATGAGTGATGATTGGCGATAAATCCAGACCAGACTGAATCAGTGCAGCCATTTTGTACCAGGTCTCAAACATCTCACGACCGTAGATACCTTTAATAAACAGCCCCTTAAAGATAACCTTCGTCCAGTCGATGGACATGTCAGATGGCGGAATACCCAGCATAGCAATACGGCCGCCGTGGTTCATCGTGTCCAGCATGGCGCGAAACGCTGGCGGCGCACCGGACATCTCCAGACCTACATCAAACCCTTCGGTCATACCGAGTTCAGCCATGACATCGGTCAGATTCTCTTTCGACACGTTGACCGCGCGAGTGATGCCCATTTTACGCGCCAATTCAAGGCGATACTCATTAACATCGGTAATCACTACATGGCGTGCGCCCACGTGCTTCGCCACCGCTGCCGCCATAATACCGATTGGACCCGCGCCGGAAACCAGCACGTCTTCCCCAACCAGATCGAACGACAGCGCTGTGTGCACGGCATTACCGAACGGATCGAAGATAGACGCCAGGTCATCGGAGATGTTGTCCGGAATTTTAAACGCGTTAAACGCCGGGATCACCAGATACTCAGCAAAGCAGCCAGGACGGTTTACGCCGACACCGGTTGTATTGCGGCACAGGTGAGTACGTCCACCACGGCAGTTACGGCAATGCCCGCAGGTAATATGACCTTCGCCAGAAACACGATCGCCAATTTTAAAGCCTTTTACTTCCTGGCCGATGCCAACCACTTCGCCCACGTATTCATGGCCGACGACCATCGGTACCGGGATGGTTTTCTGTGACCATTCATCCCAGTTATAAATATGCACATCGGTACCGCAGATAGCCGTTTTGCGGATTTTAATTAACAGATCGTTATGGCCCACTTCCGGCTCGGGGGCATCCACCATCCAGATGCCTTCTTCTGCTTTCAGTTTCGATAATGCTTTCATGTTTTATCCTCAGGCAATCACGCCTAACTGTTTACCGATACGAATAAAGGCGTCAATCGCACGCTCAATTTGCTCAGTGCTATGCGCCGCAGACATTTGAGTACGAATACGCGCCTGTCCTTTCGGCACCACCGGGTAGAAGAAACCGGTAACGTAAATACCTTCTTTTTGCAGTTCACGGGCAAAATTCTGCGCCACAACGGCATCGCCTAACATCACCGGGATAATGGCATGGTCGGCGCCTGCCAGGGTGAAGCCGGCAGCGGTCATTTTCTCGCGGAACAGACGCGCATTAGCCCATAGCTTGTTACGCAGCGCCTCGCCTTCCGCCAGCATTTCCAGCACTTTGATGGAAGCAGAAACAATGGATGGCGCCAGAGAGTTTGAGAACAGATAGGGACGTGAACGCTGACGCAGCCACTCCACCACTTCTTTACGGGCCGCCGTATAGCCGCCGGAAGCGCCACCCAGTGCTTTACCCAGCGTACCGGTGATAATGTCGACGCGGCCCATCACTTCGCAGTATTCATGCGTACCACGACCGTTGGCACCGACAAACCCGACCGCATGGGAATCATCCACCATAACCAGCGCATCGTATTTATCCGCCAGGTCACAAACGCCTTTCAGGTTGGCGATAACGCCATCCATTGAGAACACGCCATCTGTGGCAATCAGCACATGACGTGCACCCGCTTCACGGGCTTCTTTGAGGCGCGCTTCCAGTTCCTGCATATCGTTATTGGCGTAACGAAAGCGTTTCGCTTTACACAGGCGCACACCGTCAATGATTGAGGCATGATTCAGCGCATCGGAAATGATGGCGTCTTCCGCGCCCAGCAGGGTTTCAAAAAGCCCGCCGTTCGCGTCGAAGCAGGAGGAATAGAGAATCGCATCTTCCATGCCAAGGAATTCAGCCAGTTTTTGTTCTAGTTGTTTATGGGTATCCTGGGTGCCGCAGATAAAGCGCACCGAGGCCATCCCAAAACCGTGGCTGTCCATCCCTTTTTTGGCGGCAGCAATGAGTTCAGGATGATTGGCGAGACCAAGATAGTTATTGGCGCAGAAGTTGATAACGTGGCTTCCGTCCGCGACGGTGATATCAGCTTGCTGGGCAGAAGTAATAATACGCTCTTCTTTATACAACCCTTCCGCACGTGCGGTTTCGAGGTCGGCATTCAACTGTTGGTAAAAATCCCCACGCATTGCAATTCTCCAGACTGAGCAAGTTTCGGCACATATTAACCCAAGCCCACAAGCATATACGAGATGAAGTATCAGCGTTTCGATGCAAACCACAAATTTACTCCACGAGAAGCGTAGCCCTTATCAAAACCACTTTGCCACCCACTTATAGCCGCAATGTAAGCAGGGATATTACATCCAAGAATACTGGCGATGTACGCATGGGCTTAACTACCATTTTCAATAGGGGACGCAATAAGTGTGATGCTCACAGATTTGACGCAGAGCGGACGCTCGGGAATGTTCTTATTTTGCGCAAACCTCTTCTGGCTAAAATGAACGCGTTGTGGGTTGCCTGAACAGGCATCCCGTACCTTTGGTTACTACTGGTAATGAATAAGTCTTGTAATATCACGAGCCAATTTTTATTAAACGTTGAGCATTATTTTACAGACTTGAGCGCATCAAAAGTAAAGGTAGCAATAAAAACAGCAATGTCAGTATTACCATCCCTGTTTACCATGCAGAAAAAACGTTGCCATCGCTGGTCGCTTCACGGCTTAAAGAAAATCGGATCAACGTTGAATTAAACAGTGTTAATGACAGGTCCACAGGCCAAACCATTTCCGTGATTAACCGCATCAGGGATGACAGGATCATACTGGTCGAGCTGGCAAATAAAGACATCTACGCGGCCCGAAATCTGGCGCTAACCATGCGTCGTGGTGATTGAATTATTTTCGTGATGATGATGAAATCTCTGACAATTTTATCTACAAACGAATCCATATTTCCCGCCAGGGCGACTACGATATTACCGTATTCAATGGTGACTGCATCCGGGTAGATGGCAAGGGCACGCCGGTTCCCTTCATACAAATCAGATTTATATTAAACCCATTACCGGAAATTAATGGATAAACGCATACATGAAAAATCAGAATGGCCGCATTATTTTTGGCAAAAATTTGATGAATCGAATGATGTGAAACATCATAATTTCAGATTTCGGACAGGCTACAGCCATAAAGACATTTCCTGAACAATACATTTGTCCTGCTGCAATAATTATTTTTATACCGCATCCATCACCCGCCAAAGTGATTACTTCGAGCGTCGCGCATTACGCTATGTGGCTGTGATAAGCCCTGTCATCGAACGCGCATACAGAGATATCTTCAGCGAATTATCTGCGCACGCCCTGCGTGAATCCCGACAGTTCCTGGGCCTGGTAAAGAAAAAAGTGGAACGCTAGCCAACAATTCGATGAAGCCGTTAGTCCGCTAGTGCTCGCTAAAGGTATCCGTACTGGTAGCGATTTCTGTTTCTTTGTGAAGTGGATGTATAAAACGACGCTTTCAACGTTATCGTAACCAGATGAAATGACGGGGGCAGTAGTTGATACGTATCACCGGGAGAGCATCATTCCCCGATACAGTTGAAAAATAAATTTTTTAAATAATTCAGATAACTAATGTACGCGCATTCATTAAAAAAGATGCTAACAAAGGCATGATGTTAATCATGCCCGACGCTCAAACAAGCCCCCAGACCAGTATGTGATTACTTGCGGGTTAACAGGATCCGCAGGGACTGAAGTTTGGCTTTGAAGACACTATTTTTAAAGCAACGGAAGAGATCAAACCACTTTCCTCGCCCTAAATAATTAAGCGAAAATAGCTCAGGCTTCATGTAATAACACATAACAAATATACCCTGATCGTCATCAACAATATTATTTTCGAGCGTGATTTTTTGGCTTTCTAAAACTAAACGATAAAACTCTTGCCATTTCTGTGTCGTTCCAACAATAGCCCCACCAATGATATAGACATGGTTGCCCGTCATAAAATCGAAGGCCTGTTGCAAAGACGTAACGTTAAGCCCTTTCTTTATAGTAAAAAAATGCATTTTATTTGTGTTAAAAGGGTAGTCCCACACCTTAAGATGACGAGTAACAGTGGGTGTGCGGCAATAGCCAAAATCAATCCATGCCACTCTCGCTGTATTGACGAGCCCGGAATTGATAGCTTTATTGACAAAATAGGTTTTTAAGTTACACACCAGCACATAATCTGGCGACCAATATTCAGGGTTTTTTAACTGATGCTCAGCTAATTTCTTTGTGAAATTGCTGTCTTTTTGAATTTTTTCGATCCGGCTTCGGATGTGCCTAAATTTTTTCTTAATATCAAGCGTGATGACGGTGGTTGGTTTTCCTTCACGAATGGCTTCGATTCTTTCTTTGAGATCGGGTGAAGTGAAAATAATCATATCATTTTCTAACGCAGCAAGACGTTTGAAATAATCTAAATAAACGTCCGCTGAGCGCGCGAGCTTTTCTCGAAAGCCTTTATTTGCTGTCCACTCCCCTCTACCAATATCAAAATATGCTGTAACAATTGTGGTAGATGATTTCATAAAATGAAGAACCGTTAATTTAAAAAATTTACTATACCATACGCCCGCGCCGTTTGTACATAAAGTATTCTTGACGGCGTTATCAATATTTAACGCAGTAAACTAAATGTTTTCTTATATAAATAATAAAAACGGCCAAGGTTAAATATGAATAGGAAGTAACACAATGACAGGTAAACCCTATATAAACCACTTACAAAGTCGCCTTCCATGAGTCTGTAAATGGCTGAAGGGATGTCAATGTGATGGTATGATTACACACATTCGTGTCTGAGATTGTCTCTGACTCCATAATTCGAAGGTTACAGTTATGATCATCGTTACCGGCGGCGCGGGCTTTATTGGCAGCAATATCGTTAAGTCCCTGAATGATAAAGGCATCACCGATATTCTGGTGGTGGACAACCTGAAGGACGGCACCAAGTTCGTGAACCTGGTGGATCTCAATATCGCTGACTATATGGATAAGGAAGATTTCCTGATCCAGATTATGGCTGGCGAAGATTTTGGCGATATTGAAGCGGTTTTCCACGAAGGCGCCTGCTCTTCCACCACCGAGTGGGATGGCAAATATATGATGGATAATAACTATCAATATTCCAAAGAGTTGCTGCACTACTGCCTGGAGCGTGAAATCCCCTTCCTGTACGCCTCTTCCGCTGCGACCTATGGCGGCCGTACCTCTGACTTTAAAGAATCGCGTGAATTTGAAAAACCGTTGAACGTCTACGGCTACTCTAAGTTTTTGTTTGATGAATATGTGCGTCAAATTTTGCCAGAAGCAAATTCGCAGATTGTGGGGTTCCGCTACTTCAATGTTTACGGACCGCGTGAAGGCCATAAAGGCAGCATGGCGAGCGTCGCCTTCCATCTTAATACCCAGCTTAACAACGGTGAGAAACCGAAGCTCTTTGAAGGCAGCGAAAACTTTAAACGTGACTTCGTGTATGTTGGCGATGTTGCCGCTGTGAATCTGTGGTTCTGGGAGAATGGCGTATCCGGCATTTTTAACCTGGGTACGGGCCGTGCAGAGTCCTTCCAGGCGGTCGCGGATGCTACGCTTGCTTGGCATAAACAAGGCGAAATTGAATACATTCCCTTCCCGGAAAAACTCAAAGGTCGCTATCAGGCATTCACTCAGGCCGATTTAACGAACCTACGTGCGGCGGGCTATGACAAGCCGTTTAAGACCGTTGCTGAAGGCGTAACAGAATATATGGCCTGGCTGAACCGCGACGCGTAAGAACTCAGCATGAAAATACTGGTGATCGGCCCGTCATGGGTGGGCGACATGATGATGTCGCAAAGTCTCTATCGCACACTTAAGGCGCGCTATCCGCAGGCGGTCATCGACGTGATGGCACCCGCGTGGTGCCGTCCTTTATTGTCTCGTATGCCAGAAGTCAACGACGCTATTCCGATGCCGCTTGGTCATGGCGCGTTAGAAATTGGCGCACGACGCAAGCTAGGGCAAAGCCTGCGTGAAAAACGATATGACCGCGCTTATGTGCTGCCCAACTCGTTTAAATCCGCCCTTGTACCTTTCTTTGCCGGCATCCCACATCGCACTGGCTGGCGTGGCGAGATGCGCTACGGCCTGCTCAATGACGCGCGAGTCCTTGATAAAGAAGCCTGGCCTTTAATGGTGGAACGCTATGTGGCGCTGGCTTACGACAAGGGCGTGATGCGTTCAGCGAAAGACCTGCCGCAACCACTATTGTGGCCGCAGCTTCAGGTGAGTGAAAGCGAGAAGTCCCAAACCTGCAAGGCGTTTTCGCTTTCTTCTGAACGTCCCCTGATCGGCTTCTGCCCTGGTGCGGAATTCGGCCCGGCGAAACGCTGGCCGCATTATCATTATGCGGAGCTGGCAAAACAGCTTATCGATGAAGGCTATCAGATAGTGCTGTTTGGTTCTGCGAAAGACCATGAGGCGGGCAATGAAATACTGGCTACGCTAAATACCGAGCAACAGGCATGGTGTCGTAACCTGGCAGGAGAAACACAGCTCGAACAGGCCGTTATTCTTATTGCCGCCTGTAAAGCCGTGGTTTCCAATGATTCCGGCCTGATGCACGTCGCAGCCGCTTTAAACCGGCCGCTGGTGGCGCTGTATGGCCCGAGTAGCCCCGACTTCACCCCGCCGCTATCGCATAAAGCCCGCGTCATACGCTTGATTACCGGTTATCACAAGGTGCGCAAAGGCGAGGCGGCTGAAGGTTACCATCAAAGTCTCATCGATATTACGCCGCAGCACGTGCTTGATGAACTCAACAGCCTGTTATTAGAAGAGGAAGCCTGACGAATGCGGGTTTTGATCGTCAAAACATCCTCAATGGGTGATGTTCTCCATACGCTGCCTGCGCTAACGGATGCACAGCACAACATTCCAGGCATCCGTTTTGACTGGGTGGTGGAAGAAGGATTTGCGCAAATTCCTTCCTGGCATGAAGCCGTTGATCGCGTGATCCCGGTGGCGATACGACGCTGGCGAAAAGCCTGGTTTTCAGCGCCGATTAAAGCCGAGCGCAGAGCCTTTCGCGAAGCCATTGAGGCAAAAAACTATGATGCGATTATAGATGCCCAGGGTCTGGTAAAAAGCGCGGCGCTGGTCACGCGGCTGGCGCATGGCGTTAAGCATGGAATGGACTGGCAAAGTGCTCGTGAACCCGTAGCGAGCCTGTTTTACCAGCGTCGCCATCATATTAGTAAACAACAGCATGCCGTAGAGCGTACCCGTGAACTGTTCGCTCTGAGTCTGGGTTATAAAAAACCCGCGGCTCAGGGTGATTACGCCATTGCGCAACATTTCCTGAACAATCCGAATGCCAGCGCTGCGCCATACGCGGTATTTTTGCACGCCACCACCCGTGATGATAAGCACTGGCCGGAAACCCACTGGCGAGAGTTAATCACGTTGCTGGGCCAGACAGGAATACGGATTAAGTTGCCGTGGGGAGCGCCACATGAAGGCGAACGGGCGAAAAGGATTGCGGAAGGTTTTGAATACGTTGATGTGTTGCCGCGTATGAGTCTTGAAGAGATTGCTCGCATCCTTGCTGGCGCCAGCTTTGTGGTTTCAGTCGACACCGGCCTCAGTCACCTCACCGCCGCGCTCGACCGCCCCAATATGACATTATATGGCCCAACGGATCCGGGGTTAATTGGCGGGTATGGGAAGAACCAGGTAGCGTGTCGTTCTGTGAGTAATAGCCTTACAGATTTGTCCGCATCTGCTGTATTTGAGCAGTTAAACAGTGAAATTATAAAAAATTATCAGTAGATACTGGAGAGAAGATGGGCCCGACATTGTTTTTTTCCAACGAGAAAAAAAACTGGACGCAAAGCTTAAACAGAACGCTGGTATTCCTGTTTATCGCAACCTATTTTTTAAATGACATTACGCGGTATAAACATCTGCTTGTCATTTTAATGACAATAACGTCATTAGTGTATGTTTGTAAACAGCCACGCAGTTATATTCCGTTATTTAAAAATTTCATTTTTGGCAGCATTGCACTGCTCATAGTAGCTGTATTTATCTCTTTACTTCATACGCCTGACTTAAAAGCGAGTTTGAAAGAAATAAACCGCTCAATCGTCGAGAATGTTTTGATCTGTACCCTCACGATCCCCGTATTGTTAAAAAATGAGAGTAAGCAATTTATTTGCCGGCTTGTCTTTCTTTCATTTTTGACCTCGCTGAGTCTACGGTGTTTATCAGAACTTTTTTATTATTATCAAGACTACCGGAAGGGCATCATGCCTTTTTCGGACTACAGTCACCGTGGTATTTCTGACTCCATGGTTTTTCTTTTCCCTGCACTGTTAAATCTCTGGTTTCTAAGAGAAACAAAGTATCGCATTGCGTTCATCGTAATGAGTGCGATCTATCTGTTTCTCATTTTAGGCACTTTGTCTCGCGGCGCCTGGCTTTCAGTACTTCTTGTAAGCTTTGCCTGGGCGCTTTTGTATAAGCAATGGAAGTTAATGCTGGCGGGCATCATCATTGGTGCAATAGCCTTCACAGCGATAATCTCTCATAAAGATATGTCTGCCAATTTGACTACCAAACTTCAGCAGACCGACAGTTCCTATCGCTATACAAATGGAACCCAGGGAAGCGCCTTTGACCTTATCCTTGAAAATCCGTTAAAAGGATATGGTTTTGGTAATGAGGCGTATAAAGATGTCTATAACAAACGTGTCGTAGATTACCCTAACTGGACCTTCCGTGAATCAATCGGGCCACATAATCTGGCGCTATTTGTTTGGTTCGGCACAGGCCTGCTGGGGCTGGCAAGCCTGTTATTGGTCTATGCAGCGATGATTAAAGAGTGCGTGTCCAATGCTTTTAAGGGGGAATATGCTTCTCCTTATAATGCCTGGATGATCATTCTTCTTTCGCTGATTGGTTACTTTATTATTCGCGGAAATGTTGAACAAATTGAGCTGGATTTATTAGGCATCTACGCAGGCTTCTTGATAGCCATGAGAAATAAACAAAGCTAATCCACCAATAAAAAAGGCTACATAACGTAGCCTTTTTTATAACGCATGCTTAGTTAAACCAGCGCCGTATAACCTCTTCAAAACGCTGGGTCACGCCTTCCCAACTAAAGTGGGCGTGTACGTAATTCTGGCCCTGCTTTGCAATATCTTCTATCGCTTCGTTGCTAAGTACGTTTTCGATATCCTGCGCGATGGAGGCGGCGGTCATAGGTTCACGTAAGTGATAGCCCGTACTATTCTCTTTTACAAATTCAATCATGCCCCCTCGTGTACTCACAAGAACGGGCCGCGCCGCGCCCATTGCCTCAATAGCAACCATACAAAATGGCTCCTTAAACTGAGACGGGATAACAACGACATCACTCAAAGGATAATAAAAATGCATCTTTTCTGGCGGGATACTCCCTAACATAATGCATTTTTCTTTCAGGCGTTCTGCAATCTCTCTGACATCGCGTTGATAGGCGCCGCCATCAATTTTACTTTCTTCGTTATAGTCGCCAATAACAACAAGCTTTATATCGTCATGCTTTTCAAGCAGTTTTTCAAAAGCCTGCATGAGCAGCAAAACGCCTTTATCCGGTACAATACGCCCCGCATAAAAAATGACTTTTTCATTGGCTGAAATGTTGAGATCGGCCTTAGTCACCGCTTCATAATCAGACTGATAACTCTCTAAATCAATGCCATTCGGAACAATCGCGATATCTGCCTGCGGTAGATAAGATTGATAATAGTTTTTTAAAAAGAGGCTGGGCACAATCATTTTAACATCGGGTTCCAGCCATTTTGGCTCAAACGCGTTGTGCATATGTATCACCACGTTCGACGACGGCGCACGCTCGCGAATTTGGCGATACAGTTTCATGCTGTTATGTACCACGATGACGCTGTCAGACGTTATTTGGAAATCTTTAGCGACATTCAGAATGCGTTGAGAATAAGGGTGCGGATCCAGCCGTGTCCACTTCTGAAACAAGCGTTTATAAATTCGACTAAACCCAATGCGATAGATTTCCGAGTTGTCATTGATACGCGTGAACTCCGAATACCCTTCGTTTTTAATACAAACGATGCGGTTGGGAATGGCGGTGCGCTGCGCAACCTGATACATCCAGGTTTCAACCGCAGCAGCACCACGTGGAGGTATTGAAAAAATAGGTGTAACAGTAAATATGATTTTATCAACCATATAAAATCAACCTTTCATTAAATTATATTTAATCGCAGTAAATATACCGCTAATTATTTTATTCTGATAAAGTAAATGTTTATATTTTTCTCTGTACTCATGCTTCCGTGCAGCAGATTGATAAGGTATCAACCTCCAGGGAGAAATTTCATATACTCTACGGAAGAATATTGAAGATGGATAATTTGCCCAGTCATGCCACGGCTTAGTAACGCCCGTATAATGAATAAACACCGTATTATCATTGATAAACGATTTATAACACTGCTTATCTTTAAATTCAAATTCCGATTTTAAAGAATAAATCGCATTGTACTCACGAGGTAGTATTCTTGCATGATGAAGGAACATAATATTTAAAATATCCTGATCGGGGTATTTTATGTTCCGCACCACTTCATCATTTGATAATAACTCAAAAAATCGCTCGGTTAATTTGCACCGCAACCAGTTACGTAGATTGATATACATCACTCCCGAGTTAAAATAATTCCCTTTAAAATCAGGATTATTTAAACGGGTCGCGCTTTTTTCTTGCATTGATTCAACATCAATGACTACAGCGCCATATTCCTCTTCATCAAATTCTAATTCAGACAACTCCAGTAAAGAACCTTTACAGGTGATGTCTGCATCCAGATAAAGTAAATTATCTAACCGCTCCGAGAAGTAATCAAAAGAGAGTAAGCGGTAATAAATTGAAACTGGCCATATATTGGTTTTAGGAAGTGAGGATAACGGCTCTGAATCGATATGATAGACCTTAATAACCGTTTTATACTGCTCGGCTAATTTCGTTAACAGCGACAGATACTCGTCATCAAGGTAGTCGGCAATAATATGAAAGGTAAAGTCAATATCGTAGTGCTTGTTATTTTCGAGAATAGAGGAGATCGATATTGCAGCGCCAACCTGATAGTTTTTGTCAATACCCCAGGAAATATTAAAGGTATCCCGGTCGGCGCGCTTAATACTACGGCTGTCCAGTTCAATGATATCTTTAAACTTCGTTAATTGTTTAAAATCCAATTTTTTTTACCTTTCATCATCGACTTTACCGTAGCTATTTTGCGCAACCGAGCGACTTCTTTTAAGAAAAAAGGTGTGCTGCTTGCTTTCATCGGGCGATTTTAAGCTTGTAATAATTAAGATAGTTTACAACACCCTGAATATAGCGTTTCTGTTTAAACTTATGTTTAGCACTGTACCGATACTGATTGCTATTGCCTGGCTTAAGCAGCTCTACATCTCGCCAGGGTGAATGTTCCCGGGCGTTTAGAAAGCTTTGTGAGACAGGATAGGCCGCCCACTCGTGCCAGGGTTTTGTTGGGCCGACATAATGAATAAAGACAGTTTCATCGTTAACCGGATTAATTACATCGTCTTTCAATTCATAATTAATGCTAAAGCGGGTATTAAATTTCCCGTTAATAAACCTACATTTACCGGCCAACAGTACGTTTAATACATCCTGATCGAGATGGGTGATTTTTTCCACCCACTCCGGTATGCGAAGCATATCTATGGCTTTCGCAGAAATGTCATTACGGTTCCATTCATTAATATTAATGAGCAAGAACCCGGCGTTGAAATAGCCAGATACGAGTTGAGGCGTAGTAAGTACCTGGGATCGATTCGTCCACCAATCGATTCCCCTTTCGGCAACCACAGCAGCAATTTCATGCTCGGCAAACGTATAATCTACCAGTTCCTGAATGCTTCCCTTGCAGGCAATATCCGCGTCAAGATACAGCAGTTTATCAATTTTATTATAAAAATAGTCTGCTATAACGAAACGGAAGTAAGTCGCGTATGACCAGTTCTTAGTGCTTGGCAGAGATTTCAGCTTGTCACAGTCAATCAGGTAAATTTTTATACAGGTATTGTATTGTGCCGCTAACGCTGAAAAGCGTTGATTATCTTCTTTACTGAAATAATCAGTAAAAACATGAAATTCGAGACGTAATGAAGGGTTGCTTAACAAAATAGAGGCAATAGCAACACCGCATCCATAGAGGAAGTTTTTATCAATACCAAACGCGATATTGAAGCGATTCTCTTCTGCCTTTTCACTGTGGTCGAATTCGATAACAGAAAGGATGACGTCTTTGTCGCTGAACTGTGACATGTTTAATTATTATCCGGTATAGATGAATAGAGCATTCCCGTTGATCCTGCATCCCTTTAATGGCTCTTTACAAGGATTTGCGAAGGGTCCTTTCACGGATTTTATTCGCTTTTACATTTGCCTGTTGGATAAGGTCCTGTTCGCGACGAAGGATATCCCTGAGGGGCAAATCAAAATAAACTTTCATGAATCGCCAGACGTCTCGTTGTGTCAGGCCAATATTCATTGAGGAAAAATAAAGTCCAATCAGATCCTTGTCTCGCCAGCGACGGGGAACTTTTGACCGGATTTGCGCGCGGTGCAGGTCGATAACGGAGATTTTTAGCGCCTCTTCATTGCCCTCAAAAGGCAGATGAAGGAGAAAATGGCAAATATAGCAATCCCGATGATTAATCCCGCTCGCGTGCATTTTACGCACCATCGTCGCGACACGCTTAATGATCATCCGCTTGATGTTTATATCAGGTGGATTGAGCGCCCAGTCTGCGCAGTAGTCTTCAAGGCTTATGGTCGGGGCCAATTCTTCGGTAATGATAAATGACGTTCTGGTCAGCGGATTAAGGCCTTTTTCACCAAATCCAACCCCGTACATGGTATCCACACCTGCATCATGAAGGCGATGAATGGCGTTCCACTCTCTGTCTGCGCCCAAAACCGGCATTCTTAATGAAAGCAGGTTTTTTACGATTTCTTTTGAGGAAGTTCCCCGATGCCATTTGAGGAAATAATGTTTATCCGCCAACTTAAAACGCAAAGTACGACGCGTTTCCAGTTCCCGGAATACCTCCCCCTGCAATGTTTTTACTTCCTCGAACGCATCTTTACCACGCCACAACGTGGAAAGCGGCTCTTTCAGCTCAACCATCAAGCCCACCTGTTATGATATCCGCCGCTCTTTCCGGCAGACTGTAGAGATCTTGCGTATCTGCATAATGCCGCGCGTTTTCCGCCCAGGCGTCACGCAATGAAGGCTGCGTCAGCGCTTTTCGTAAAATGTCATTAAGCGCCTCTTGCTGGAAAGGCTCTTCAAGCGCCATCCCGCAATTTGCATTCACAATGTGATGCGCATAACCGCACACTGCCGTGGTCAAAACCGGTAATCCGGCGGTAATGGCTTCCAGTAACACAATTCCGGCCGCTTCCTGATAAGCAGGGTGCAATAATAAATCCGCAGCAGCCATTAACTCACTGACATCATTGCGCCCGGAGAAGAAATGGACGTTCTCGTGGACACCGAGTTTCTTCGCCAGCGTGTCGAATTTCCCGGGCTTATCCTGCCCGACGATAAACAGCTGCGTATTACAGCGCACAGCTTCAGGCAAAGACGCGAGCGCGTTAATTGAGCGATCCACACCTTTGCGGGTAAAGTCAGAGCCAACCTGCAATAAGAGATGCTGCTGTTCGCTGATGCCGTTTTTCTGACGGTAAATTGCCCGGCTGTCTGGAATCTGCTCGCTGTATTTTCTGTCAGGGTAAATTCCCGGCGGAAGAATATGGAATCGTTCGGCTTCCGTGTGATAGTGCTTCTGGAAATCCGTAATCTGCTTATCGGTGAGCATTAACAGTTGCGTCGGTTTGCCCTGCGCAAAGGTTGCACGTTCAAAAGCAGCGTAATGGCGATAACGCGGAGTCAGACGATATAAAAAGCCCTTTTCCTGCTCGACTTTCTCGGCGTAACACACGTCCGCCGCGTAATAGACATCCAGGCCTGGCATTTTATTAAAACCCACGACGCGATCGACCGGATGCGCCTGTAGATGCGCCTGCACCCAGGCATAATACTGCGCATTACGGCCATGATTGGTCCGTGATTTCACCGGGAAAATAATCATTTCAAATGCGTCAGGATAAGGCCCTTCCCAGGACTGCGTATAGATGCGGACATCATGACCACGCGCAGCGACAGTCTGGGCAATTCGCATAAAGTCTCGTTGCAAGCCGCCAAAGGGAAAATATTTGTATAAACAGAAGGCGACTTTCATCAGGCATTCCCCTCTGTTGATGCGGCCTTAGGCGCACCTAATAATTTATCCACGGCGGCAATTACATCCTCTGCCGGAATAACGGACAAGTACATTTCATTGCGATCGCGATGTTCACGCGACGGCATAGGGCGATAATCGCCAGCCCAGAACTGAATCATGTTGGTTGACCAGGGCCGCCAGAAAATATGATCCGTTGCGCCGAACAGGCACACCAAAGGCGTATCTACTGCAGCGGCAATGTGACCGGGTGCGGAATCGACGCCAATAAAAAGCTCGGCATGATCGATAAGCGCCGCGAGTTCGGGAAACGTCAATTTTCCGGCAAGCGCAGTAACAGGCGCGGTTTTGCATCCTTTTACTATTGCCTCGACACAGGCCAAATCTTCAGCGCCCGGACCGGAGGTGACTACCACTTCATAACCGCGGTCATGTAAGGCATCAATCACCTGGGAAAACTTTTCGTTATTCCAGCACTTAAAAAGCTGGCGGGCCGTCGGTTGAATAACGACATAACGCTCATCAACACCCGCGCTATTAAGCGCATCACGTACGCGTGTCCAACTGTCGGGGTTATAGCTCATTGTCGTATGCGTGACATACGACTTTAGGCCCAGCGGAGCCAGCACGGACAAGTTACTTTCCACCACATTCGCGCCGTTAAGCGCTGCCAGATGTGTAAAACTATTACGCCAAAAAGGGCTTTGGCGATGACTGTAATCCTGAGAAATACGTACAGGCGCTTTTAGCAACCGCACGAGCAGGGAAACAATCCATTGATCCGTCATATTGACGATCAAATCATATTTATTGGCGCGCAACGTACTGATCAGGTGGAAAATATTGGCAATTTTTTCCGTGGTTTTCGCTTTTTTGTTTTTGATGCCGTATAGCGCGTGAATCTCAGGATTTACGGACAAAATAGGCATCGTTTCCTGGTACAGAAGCACGTCGATTTCAGCATCAGGATAATTCTGCTTTAACGTGCTGATGACGGGCGTAGTTAATAACATATCCCCGTGAAAGCGCATCTTAATGACCAGAATTTTTCGAAATGGCTTTTCCACAAGCGGCTCTTTTGTTGTGATTGTCCGGTGAAATAAAGAGAAAAAGCACGCTACCGCCCCAGGCTCAACAGCTACCCGATCACTGATATCGCACTTTCTTTTACGTAGTATTGTACCATTTCTTTCGCTTCAATCAGAAACGAATACATTCCCATGAATAATCATAGCTTTTGATTATTAATCAAAAAGATGGAGATATTATTAAGCCCTTGAAGGGCTCATTTTCCGTATAGTCTTAGCCGTGCTGGGGGTGAAGATGAAAAATTCACGTAAAAATGCAAAAAAACTATGCATTATTCAGTTAAGTAGCCATGTAAAAGGCTATTTCAGCTAAAAGCGGGAAAAGTAATGGTAAAGCCCAAATTAAATACATAAAATCCCCAGCACATCCATAATCCAGCTATCTCATATGCTCGAATTGCTTTACACCGCCCTTCTCTATCTTATCCAGCCTATAATCTGGATACGGCTCTGGGTGCGTGGTAGTAAGGCTCCGGCCTATCGTAAACGCTGGGGTGAACGTTACGGCTTCTACCGTCGCCCGCTTAAGCCCGGCGGGATTATGCTGCACTCCGTATCTGTGGGCGAAACCCTGGCAGCTATCCCTTTAGTGCGCGCATTACGTCATCGCTATCCTGACTTGCCAATTACGGTCACGACCATGACGCCTACGGGTTCAGAACGCGTACAGTCTGCTTTTGGCAGCGATGTTCAACACGTATATCTTCCCTACGATTTACCCGATGCTCTTGGACGTTTCCTGAATAAGGTAGACCCTAAACTGGTGTTGATCATGGAAACCGAGCTTTGGCCAAACCTTATCGCCGCGCTGCATAAAAAAGGCATTCCTTTAGTTATCGCTAACGCGCGTCTTTCCGCCCGTTCGGCTGCAGGTTATGCAAAGCTTGGGAAATTCATAACCCGGATTTTGCACCGGATAACGTTGATTGCGGCGCAAAATGAAGAAGACGGCGCGCGTTTCGTGACGCTTGGGGCACGGAATAATCAGGTTATTGTCACCGGCAGCCTTAAATTTGATATTTCAGTCACGCCTCAACTGGCGGCAAAAGCAGTCACCTTGCGTCGTCAGTGGGCGCCGCATCGGCCGGTCTGGATTGCCACCAGCACGCATGAGGGTGAAGAAAGCATTGTTATCGCCGCGCATAAGGCGTTATTAGAGCAATTTCCTAACTTGCTGCTTATTCTGGTGCCGCGTCATCCGGAGCGTTTCCCGGATGCGATTAACCTTACGCGTAATGCCAGCCTCAGCTATACGACACGTTCCTCCGGTGAAGTTCCCTCCCCCAGTACTCAGGTGGTGATTGGCGATACTATGGGCGAGTTAATGCTGCTGTATGGCATTGCCGATCTCGCGTTCGTCGGTGGCTCGCTGGTTGAGCGTGGCGGCCATAACCCGCTGGAAGCGGCAGCGCACGCTATCCCCGTACTAATGGGACCGCATACGTTCAATTTTAAAGACATCTGCGCGCGTCTCGAACAGGCCAGCGGCCTGATTACCGTTACCGATGCCGCGACGCTTACGAAAGAAGTTTCCTCTTTACTGACCGATGCCGACTATCGTAATTTCTATGGGCGTCATGCAGTCGAAGTGCTCTATCAAAACCAGGGCGCGCTCCAGCGTCTTCTGCAACTGCTGGAACCCTATTTGCCACCGAAAATGCATTGAGGCAAGTTATGCAAAAACGGGCGATTTATCCCGGGACGTTCGATCCCATCACTAATGGCCATATCGATATCATCACCCGCGCCGCCGCAATGTTTGATCACCTGATCATCGCGATTGCCGCAAGCCCGAGTAAAAAGCCGATGTTTACGCTTGAAGAACGCGTAGCGCTGGCGCAAGAGGCTACGGGGCATCTGAAAAACATTGAAGTGGTAGGATTCAGCGATCTAATGGCTAATTTCGCCCGAACACAACATGCCAATATTCTGGTACGGGGGCTGCGGGCAGTGGCGGATTTTGAATATGAAATGCAGCTCGCGCACATGAATCGCCATTTGATGCCTGAGCTTGAAAGCGTATTTTTAATGCCGTCGAAAGAGTGGTCGTTTATCTCTTCCACCCTGGTAAAAGAAGTGGCGCGTCATCATGGCGACGTTACGCACTTTCTGCCGGAAAAGGTGTGCCAGGCGTTATTGAGTAAATTAGCCGCCGGGCACTGATCTCGCGTTATTTCTGGCAGCGTCGGCACCAGTAAGTGCGGCGTTGCCCATGTTTACCCGCCTGAATCGGCGTTCCGCACACTCGACACGGCTCACCTTCTCTTCCGTAAACCTGTAATTGCTGAGCAAAATAACCCGGCTTCCCGTCGCTTTGCAAAAAGTCACGCAGCGTGGTGCCGCCTTGTTCGATGGAACGCAACAGCACAGCTTTGATGGCGGTCGCAAGGAGTTCGCACTCGTCCTTTGATAATGACTGGGCCTGCTTATCGGGATTGATCCCGGCGGCAAATAACGATTCACTGGCGTAAATATTGCCGACGCCCACGGCCAGCTTGTTGTCCATCAGCCAGGGTTTTATCGCCACTTTTTTCCGGGCGCATTTTTGATGCAGATAGTCGCCGTTGAACGCATCGCTGAGAGGCTCAGGGCCAAGATGAGCTAATACGTTATGTCCTTCAAGCGATGCCGTCCAGAGCCATGCCCCGAAGCGACGAGGGTCGGTATAGCGCAATACTTTACCGTTGCTCATGACCAAATCGACGTGGTCGTGTTTTTCAGCAGGCATGTCATGCGGTAAAACGCGCAGGCTCCCGGACATGCCGAGATGCACAATGATCCACCCGTCGGGTAATTCAAGCAGCAGATACTTAGCGCGCCGCTGAACGCTAATCACGGGCTTATCGCTAAGGGCGTGGATTTCATCAGAGACCGGCCAACGCAGGCGGCCATTACGCACGATGGCATGAAGGATGGTTTCGCCAACCAGATGCGGTTCAATACCGCGCCGGCTGGTTTCCACCTCAGGTAATTCAGGCATCGCTCCTCCTTTTCACGGTGTCAGAATGCAAAAAACCCGGCATAAGCCGGGTTTTTATACAAATCACTAAAATTATTTAATTTTAGCTTCTTTGTACAGCACGTGCTGACGGACAACTGGATCGAATTTTTTCAGTTCCAGTTTTTCCGGCTTAGTGCGCTTGTTCTTCGTAGTGGTATAGAAGTGACCAGTACCAGCAGAAGAAACCAGCTTGATTTTCTCACGAATACCTTTAGCCATGATTTATTTCCTCTAAGTACTTAGTACTTTTCGCCACGGGCACGCAGTTCAGACAGAACTGTATCGATGCCTTTTTTATCGATTACACGCATACCTTTAGCAGATACGCGCAGGGTGACAAAACGCTTTTCGCTCTCAACCCAAAAACGGTGAGAGTGCAGGTTCGGCAGGAAACGGCGTTTAGTCGCGTTCAGTGCGTGGGAACGGTTGTTACCGGTCACCGGACGCTTGCCAGTAACTTGGCAGACTCGGGACATGTCTATTCTCCAAAAATCAAATTAGCTCGAGCTTCGTATGGGGTATTGGCGCCTCGTCAGGCTTTACAGCCCGGTTATCGCAAGTTCTAAGGAACCTACAATTGCCAGGCCCAAATGCCAAACCCGAGATTCTCAAAGGTGGCGTAGTATACGCTGTGTAAGCCGGGTGCTCAAGTCCCGAACAGACAAAGATCCCATTGGATCGCTGAAACTTATCTAAATCCAGCCCCGTTCCGCAAACGAAACGTACTCTCCGCGGCCAATGACCAGATGATCAAGGACCCGAATATCCATGAAACCGCAGCATTTTACAATGCGTTCAGTAATGGCTTTATCTGCATGGCTGGGCTCAGAATGACCAGAAGGGTGATTATGGGCAAGGATCACCGCCGCGGCATTCATTTTGATGGCTTCCCGGACAATTTCCCGCGGATGGACTTCAACATGGCTCAATGTGCCGGAAAACATCCGGCTATGTTTGATAACACGATGTTGATTATCCATAAAGATCACGAGAAAGGTTTCGCGCTCTTCATCGGTTAACTGACTTTGCAAAAATTCGCGAGTCATATCAGGTGTCAGCAAAGGCTTTTCTTCTTCAATCCATGACTCAGAATATCGACGCGCCAGTTCAGCAATCGCGCGCAACTGGGTATAAGTGGCGACACCCACGCCCCCTACCGCGCGGAATTCATCAATCGGTGCTGATAAGAGACGCCGAATAGAACCAAAATAGGAGATGAGTTGTTCAGCCAGCATCATTACCGATAAACCCCGTTTACCGGTCCGTAAAAAAATGGCTAGCAGCTCAATATCATTTAACGATTTTGCGCCTGATTTCAGTAACTTTTCGCGTGGACCATTCCATGGTTTTTTCCTGCTCATCACTCCTCCTTAGCGTACGAAGCAATGATGGCATAGCTTTCTGCACCTCACGACGACGCGATTAAGAGGTTGCGTGACATCTCGCAAACTGATTTTGGGCGATAGTCCGCCCTTTTCGGGAATGTGGTAAAATAGCCGCTTTCTGATACGGCTACAGGAACATGTCATGATGGGTATCGCCGGTAAAAAAATCGTTCTTGGGGTAAGCGGCGGCATCGCAGCTTATAAAACACCCGAACTGGTGCGGCGTCTGCGCGAACGCGGCGCGGAAGTCCGGGTCGCGATGACAGAGGCGGCTAAAGCCTTTATCACCCCACTGAGTCTGCAAGCCGTATCAGGTTACCCTGTCTCTGACAGCTTGCTCGATCCCGCCGCTGAAGCGGCAATGGGCCATATTGAGCTCGGGAAATGGGCGGATCTGGTGATACTTGCGCCCGCAACAGCAGATTTAATTGCCCGCGTCGCAGCCGGCATGGCGAACGATTTAGTCACGACCATTTGTCTTGCGACGCCAGCGCCTGTCGCCGTCGTTCCGGCCATGAACCAGCAAATGTATCGCAACGTCGCCACCCAACATAATCTGGACGTGCTGGCCCAGCGCGGCATGTTGATCTGGGGGCCTGACAGCGGCAGCCAGGCCTGTGGCGACGTCGGTCCTGGCCGGATGCTCGACCCTTTAGTGCTGGTTGAGATGGCGATGAACCACTTCGCCCCCGTCCAGGACCTGCAACATTTGAACATCATGATAACCGCAGGCCCGACTCGCGAACCGCTTGATCCAGTGCGTTATATTACCAACCACAGTTCCGGCAAGATGGGCTTTGCCATTGCCGCCGCCGCTGCTGCGCGCGGTGCGCACGTTACGCTGGTAAGCGGCCCGGTATCCTTGCCGACGCCGGCGGGAGTACAGCGTATCGATGTAACAACCGCGCTGGAAATGGAAGCTGCCGTTCAGGCCCAAGTTCAAGAGCAACACATTTTTATTGGCTGCGCTGCGGTAGCAGACTACCGGGCCGCTGCCATTGCCGATGAGAAAATCAAAAAACAGGGTGATGAACTTGTCATCAAAATGGTGAAGAATCCCGATATCGTGGCAGGTGTTGCTGCTCTGAAAAAAGAGCGTCCTTATGTCGTCGGGTTTGCCGCCGAAAC
This sequence comes from Citrobacter freundii, assembly GCF_011077955.1. GTDB lineage: Bacteria > Pseudomonadota > Gammaproteobacteria > Enterobacterales > Enterobacteriaceae > Atlantibacter. The sequence continues at coordinate 1,471 of NZ_JAALBX010000016.1, read as the reverse complement.
AAATAATGTGGAAGAATATGCGCGGCAAAAACGCGTCCGTAAAAACCTTGATTTGATTTGCGCAAATGATGTTTCGCAAAGCGGTCAGGGATTTAACAGCGACAGCAATGCCTTACACCTTTTCTGGCAGGATGGCGAAACCACTTTACCGCTTGAGCGGAAAGCGCTACTGGGCCACCGTTTACTGGACGAGATAGTTACCCGTTATGATGAAAAAAATCGACGTTAAGATCCTTGACCCGCGCGTGGGCAACGCATTCCCGCTGCCTACTTATGCTACTGCTGGCTCCGCAGGGTTAGATCTACGCGCCTGCCTCGATGCTGCCGTTGAACTGGCGCCGGGAGCGACCACGCTTTTACCGACCGGGCTGGCTATTCATATCGCTGACCCTTCCCTGGCGGCGGTGATCCTGCCTCGTTCCGGGCTTGGTCATAAACATGGCGTAGTCCTGGGCAACCTGGTTGGATTAATCGATTCCGACTATCAGGGTCAGTTAATGATCTCAGTCTGGAACCGCGGGCAGGATAGCTTTACTATCGAGCCGGGTGAACGTATCGCGCAGATGGTTTTCGTTCCTGTCGTTCAGGCGGAATTCAATTTAGTAGAAGACTTTGACGCCACCCTTCGTGGTGAAGGCGGCTTCGGCCATTCCGGGCGCAGTTAATACGCCCCATCGTCACGCGTCCCATTAATAACAATCGAAACCGCAGGCATTTGCTTGCGGTAATAATGTGGATGCTCGCCTGACAATTGCATTTTTTCAGGGGTATTTTAGATCATGGCAGAAAAACAAACCGCGAAACGGAATCGTCGCGAAGAAATACTTCAGTCTCTGGCACAAATGCTTGAATCAAGCGACGGCAGTCAGCGTATTACCACAGCAAAGCTGGCGGCCTCAATTGGCGTGTCGGAAGCAGCGTTGTATCGCCACTTCCCCAGCAAAACGCGGATGTTCGATAGCCTTATCGAATTTATTGAAGACAGTCTGATTACGCGCATTAACCTTATCCAGAAAGACGAGAAAGATACGACGACACGTCTGCGTCTTATCGTATTGTTAATTCTTGGATTCGGCGAAAAAAATCCAGGGCTTACCCGCATCCTGACAGGCCATGCGTTGATGTTTGAACAAGACCGCCTGCAAGGCCGTATTAATCAATTGTTTGAACGTATTGAAGCGCAGCTTCGACAGGTTTTACGCGAGCGAAAAATGCGTGAGGGCGAAGGTTACGTCAACGACGAGACATTACTGGCAGGCCAGTTGCTGGCATTTTGCGAGGGAATGTTGTCACGCTATGTACGCAGCGAATTTCGCTACAGCCCTACCGCTGATTTTGATGCGCGTTGGCCCCTTCTCGCATCTCAGCTTCAGTAAAAAACCACCTGCATAGCAGGTGGCATTGAAAACGCCCCATAGGGGCGTACTAAGTCCAGACTCTGAGAGCCTTCCCTTCACACCTCTTTTAGTGG
>NZ_JAALBX010000015.1 GCF_011077955.1 Citrobacter freundii | reverse complement strand
TCATGGTTAAATCCTTATCAGTTATGGGGATAACAGATTCGGATTTTCCCATGAGTAGCATTACTGGCAGAGCCAACTTTTTGCTGACCACCTCCATAGGAGGTGGTGTTCATTCAGGTATAAAAAAAGCCGGAGCACCTGCTCCGGCTTTGTGTTTTTGGTTCTGTAAGTTCTTATAAGTGCTTTATTCGGCTTTTACACGCTCAATATTAGCACCCAGCCCACGCAATTTGTCTTCGATGCGCTCATAACCACGATCGATATGGTAGATGCGGTCAACATAGGTAGAGCCTTCCGCAATACAACCTGCCAGCACCAGACTTGCAGAAGCGCGCAAATCAGTCGCCATCACCTGAGCGCCGGACAGTTTCTCAACGCCATGGCAAATAACCGTGTTACTTTCGATTTCAGCGTGCGCGCCCATGCGGATCAGTTCCGGCACGTGCATGAAACGGTTTTCGAAGATCGTTTCCGTAATCACGCCCGTTCCCTCGGCCACCAGATTCAACAGCGTAAATTGCGCCTGCATATCGGTTGGAAACGCCGGGTGTGGTGCGGTACGCACATTCACTGCTTTAGGACGTTTGCCGTGCATATCAAGGCTAATCCAGTCCTCACCCACTTCGATGTCGGCGCCTGCTTCACGTAATTTAGCCAGTACCGCATCCAGCGTATCGGGTTTGGTGTTACGGCAAACAACTTTACCGCCGGAAACCGCCGCCGCCACCAGGAACGTCCCGGTTTCGATACGATCCGGCAGTACGCGGTAAACGCCGCCGCCTAAGCGCTCAACGCCTTCAATGACAATACGGTCAGTACCCATGCCGGTGATTTTCGCACCCAGGGTATTGAGGAAGTTAGCGGTATCGACAATTTCCGGCTCGCGAGCGGCATTCTCAATAATGGTTGTGCCTTCGGCGAGCGTCGCTGCGGACATGATGGTTACCGTTGCGCCAACGCTGACTTTATCCATCACAATATGCGCGCCTTTCAGACGCCCCTGGACTGAAGCTTTAACGTAGCCCTCTTCCAGTTTGATCTCAGCGCCTAACTGCTCAAGACCCACAATATGCAGATCAACCGGGCGCGCGCCGATAGCACAACCACCCGGCAGGGAAACTTGTCCCTGGCCAAAACGCGCCACCAGCGGGCCTAACGCCCAAATGGACGCACGCATCGTTTTCACTAATTCATACGGTGCGCAGAAGATATTGACGTTGCTGGCATCGATCCAGACGGAACCGTTGCGCTCTACTTTAGTGCCTAACTGGCTCAGCAGCTTCATGGTCGTGTCGATATCTTTAAGCTTCGGCACGTTCTGGATTTCAACCGGTTCTTCCGCCAGTAATGCAGCGAACAGGATCGGTAGCGCCGCATTTTTAGCGCCAGAGATCGTTACCTCGCCCTGAAGCCGACACGGCCCTTGTACACGAAATTTATCCATGGAAATTTATCTCTTAATAATCACACAGGCTGCCGGCGTATGGCCCACAGCTCAAAAACCACTTAACTTACGATCGCGTGCCCACTCTTGCGGCGTGTAAGTTTTGATAGACACCGCGTGGATGCGGTTTTCAGCAATCAGTGCCATCAGCGGGCCATAAACCGTTTGCTGTTTTTTCACCCGGCTCATTTCAGCAAACAGGTCACCCACTGCAATAACCTGGAAGTGGCTGCCGTCGCCCGTGACGTGAACTTCCTGAAGGGGCAGCGCATTCATCAGCACTGTCTGGATTTCATGATTTTCCATGGGTATCTCTATTTGTCGTTAAGTGAAAACAGGCCAAACATTTTAGAGGAAAGTGAGGCGCGCTTAAACAAACAAAAAGCCTCGCAACGATAGTTTGCGAGGCTCAATAAGTAATGTACTGAAAAGATTAGGATGTCGTGACAGGGAGTAAATCCGCTGGCAGGTTATAAAGCTTGGCAAGCGTGGTTAGCTTGTCACTTATCCCGTCAAGGTTTATGCGATTACCACCCTGTTGCCCGATATGCACCAAATGGAGCAACATCGCAAGGCCAGACGTATCAACGCGATCCACTGCGTTGAGATCGATAATCGTAACCCCTGACATCGCCGCATTACGCTGCTGCCATAGCGCGCCGACTGTTTCCTGATCGAGTTCGCCACGCAAAATTAAGCGCGCGTCCTCACGCGACCACGTCAGTGTTTCCGCCATTATTTCTTTTCATCCAGGGTGATCGGCTGACGAGAAATCGACTGCAACTGCGCCGTCAGGCCATCAATTCCTTTAGTACGCAACACATCACTCCACTCATTTTGCTTAGTGGTGATCATGCTGACGCCTTCCGCGATCATGTCATAAGCCTGCCAGTTACCGGTTTGGGTATTCTTACGCCACTGAAAATCGAGGCGTACTGGCGGGCGACCATTGGGATCGACGATAGTGACACGAATCGGAAGGATCGTCGCATCGCCCAGCGGTTGTTCAGGCGCAATCTGGTAAGTCTGACCGTGATACATTGCCAGCGCCTGACCGTAGGCCTGCTTCAGATATTCACGAAATGCGGCGAAATAAGCGTCGCGCTGTGCAGGGGTTGCGTCTTTATAATAACGGCCCAACACCAGCGCGCCGGCATATTTAATTTGCACATAAGGCAGCAGTTCCTGATCCACAACCTGACGCAGATAATCCGGGTTTTGACGGATTTTTGGCTGTTCGTTTTTGAGACGATCAAATGTTTTCTGCGCCGCTTCGGTCATCAGCTTGTAAGGGTTCGACTGATCGACGGCATGCGCCAACGGGGCAATCACCAGCATGGCAACCATTAACAGACGTTTAAACATAGTGTGATTCTCCGGTTAGTTCGTCGTGCCGTTTTGCGGCAAGGATCCATTATGTTCAGCGGCAGGCGTTGTCGCATCGCCTTGATTCTGATTGTCGCCGCCGTTGCTCTTATACAGGAACTGACCAATCAGGTCCTCAAGTACAATGGCGGACTTCGTATCCTGAATCGTACCGCCTTCTTTCAGAATAGAAGATCCTAGTTCAGGATCGTCGAAACCGATATTCAGCGCCAGATACTGTTCCCCCAGAAGCCCAGAGGTGCGAATCGACAGCGAGCTAGTGTCCGGGATATGGTTGTAACGTTCTTCAATGTCCATCGCGACGCGCGGTAAATACGTTTTCTGATCGAGCTCGATATCCGCAACGCGCCCAATCACGACCCCACCAATACGCACAGGCGATCGCGCTTTCAAACCGCCGATGTTATCGAAGGTGGCATAAAGGCGGTAAGTCGGCTCGGTACGCATCGACGTTACGTTTGCGACTTTAAGGCAAATAAACAGCGCCGCCAGCAGTGCGACCAGCATAAACACGCCAACCCAGATTTCAGTTTTCTTCGTTTGCATGACTCAATTCCCAAACATCAGTGCAGTAAGCACAAAATCCAGGCCAAGGACGGCCAGCGATGCGTGCACAACAGTACGTGTAGTTGCCCGGCTAATTCCCTCAGAGGTCGGGATCGCGTCATAGCCATTGAATAACGCAATCCATGTGACCGTGATGGCAAACACTACACTCTTAATCAAACAGTTAACCAGGTCGAGCCGCCAGTCGATGGCGCTTTGCATCGCTGACCAGTAAAAACCAGCATCAATGCCTTTCCAGCTCACGCCAACCAGCGCCCCGCCCCAGATGCCTACCGCGACGAAAATAATCGTCAACAGCGGCAGCGAAATCATTCCCGCCCAGAAACGCGGCGCAATCACGCGACGCAGCGGGTCAACCGCCATCATTTCCATGCTGGAAAGCTGCTCTGTTGCTCGCATTAACCCGATCTCTGCCGTTAACGCCGAACCGGCGCGCCCGGCGTACAGCAGCGCAGCCACCACCGGTCCGAGTTCACGCAACAGCGACAGCGCCACCAGCATACCGAGACTGGTTTCCGCGCTGTAGGTCGTTAAAACCAGATAACCCTGAAGCCCCAGCACCATGCCGATAAAAACGCCCGAGACGATAATGATGATCATCGACAGCACACCAACGTTATAAAGTTGGCGGAGCAGCAGCGGAGCATGTTTGCGGAATTCAGGTTTTCCGACCAGCGCATTGAATAGCATTAAACCGGCACGACCAAAGGACGCGCAGCTTTTCAGCGTGCGATGGCCCAGCGATGCCAGTGCATTTAACAGCATGAGCGGCTTAACTCCCTGTTCCAGATAAAAGATCGTGCTGATAATCACCAGCAGGATAACGGAATGGCACGGGCCCATCGGCCTTACCATCAAGGAACTGTCTGACGCGAGGATCGGTGTTCGTTTGCAACGCTTGCGCCTGGCCATGCGCGATAATGCGTTTATCAGCCACGATATACGCGTAATCAGCGATACTAATCACTTCAGGCACATCGTGCGATACCACGATACAGGTGACGCCAAGAGAGCTATTCAATTCCGAGATCAGTTTCACCAGCACGCCCATGGTAATCGGATCCTGGCCTACAAACGGCTCATCAAACATAATCAGATCCGGCTCCAGCGCAATCGCGCGCGCCAGAGCTGCTCGTCGCGCCATCCCACCAGAAAGTTCGGACGGCATCAATTTCGCCGCACCGCGCAATCCCACGGCTTCAAGCTTCATCATCACCGTGCTTTTCAGCAACGGTGCAGGCAGGCGGGTATGCTCCCGCAGAGGATACGCCACGTTTTCATACACATTCATGTCAGTGAAAAGGGCACCGGACTGAAACAACATGCTCATCCGCTTACGTACGGTATATAAACGTGAACGCGTCATAGCGGGAATATTCTCGCCATCGAAGAGAATTTCTCCGCAGTCAGGCTGGATCTGTCCGCCGATGAGACGCAAAAGCGTCGTTTTGCCAATCCCCGACGGCCCCATGATGGCCGTGATTTTCCCCCGGGGAACGGTCAGCGATATATCATCAAAGATAGATCGGTTTCCGCGTGTAAAACTCATCCCCCGGATTTCGACCAGATTCGATTCAGTCTGGCGCATTAACTTATCCTTGCGTGTAGTGTCAGGTTAAGCATGGCGCGTTACGTCGCCATGAACCCAATATTTTTACAGAATATTACCCACCAGAGTTAGCGAAAGCAGGCATTTGTTTTACTTTTCGGACGCTAAAAGTCAGAATTAAGAATTCTGTACATCCCTGAGTCTTTCCCTCTGAACGGCCAGTACATCAGGTTGAGTGGGCCGGCGATTATACCTGAAGAAAGGACTTTGCATGCTGTTAGCAACGATGCTGTTAATAATTGGTTTATTTCTGGTGGTTTATAGCGCCGATAGACTGGTTTTTGCCGCATCTCTGCTGTGTCGCACCATAAATATCCCGCCGCTTATCGTCGGTATGACGGTTGTCAGCGTCGGGACATCCCTACCGGAAATAATGGTTTCGGTAGCGGCGGCGCTGCACGGCCAGTTAGATTTGGCGGTGGGAACGGCGCTCGGTTCAAATATAACCAATATTTTATTAATCGTTGGGCTAGCCGCACTGTTACACCCTTTTACTGTGCATTCCGATATTCTTCGCCGCGAATTGCCGCTAATGTTGCTTATGAGTGCGCTGGCGGGGCTTTTTCTCTATGACGGAACGCTGTCGCGCATGGATGGCGCAGTTTTATTACTGATTGCCGTGTGTTACCTGTGGTTTGTCGTTAAAATCGCGAAGCTCGCACAGCAACAGGGTAACGATAGCCTGACGCGTGAACAGTTAGCTGAACTGCCGCGCGGCGGTAATCTACCGGTCGCTTTTTTATGGCTGGCAGTGGCGCTTATCATTATGCCAATGGCGACGCGCATGGTTATCGACAACGCGACGGTGGTCGCGCATCACTTCGCTATTGATGAGCTGACCATTGGGCTTACGGTAATTGCTATCGGCACCAGCCTTCCCGAACTTGCTACCGCAATTGCGGGCGTTCGAAAAGGTGAAGATGATATTGCTATCGGCAACATCATCGGCTCCAGCATTTATAATATTGCCATTGTGTTAGGTTTACCGGCACTGCTGGCGCCTGGGGCTATTAACGGGCTTGCATTCACTCGCGACTACGGGGTGATGCTGGGGGTTAGCGCCCTTTTCGCCCTACTCTGCTGGCGTCGCGCGCATATTGGCAAACGCGCTGGCGCAGGGTTATTAATTGGGTTCGTGTTATGGATGGCGCTGCTTTTTTGGGGCTCATCAACTCTCATTGGATGAATCGGAAACGCATATGTCGCATATAGATTTGCAACCGGGCTTTGACTTTCAACAGGCCGGGAAAGAGGTCCTGGAAATTGAACGTGAAGGTCTGGCGCAGCTTGACCAGTATATTAACGACGATTTTGTGAAAGCCTGCGAGTTGATGTTTTACTGCGCCGGTAAAGTCATCGTAATGGGGATGGGCAAATCCGGCCATATCGGCAAAAAAATGGCGGCGACGTTTGCCAGCACCGGTACGCCGGCATTTTTTGTGCACCCGGGTGAGGCAAGCCATGGCGACCTCGGTATGGTTACCGCGCAAGACGTGGTGATTGCGATTTCCAACTCCGGCGAATCCAATGAAATTCTTACGCTTATCCCGGTGCTGAAACGCCTGCGGGTTCCGATGATCTGTATCACCGGTCGCCCGGAAAGCGCCATGGCGAAAGCGGCGGATATTCATTTACTGATCCATGTTCCCCATGAAGCGTGCCCGTTAGGGCTGGCGCCGACCACCAGTACTACCGCCACCTTAGTGATGGGCGACGCGCTGGCAGTGGCGTTACTTAAAGCACGCGGTTTTACCGCGGAAGATTTCGCGCTCTCCCACCCTGGCGGTGCGTTGGGTCGCAAGTTACTGCTGCGCGTGAACGATATCATGCGTACTGGCGATGAAATTCCGCATGTCAGTAAAGCCGCCTCGCTGCGGGATGCGCTGTTGGTGATCACCCGTAAGGGTTTAGGCATGGTTGTGGTGTGCGACGATTTGATGAAAATCGAAGGCATTTTTACCGATGGGGATTTACGCCGCGTGCTGGATATGGACGCTGACGTACGCACCCTGAGCATTGCCGAGGTCATGACGCCAGGCGGCGTGCGCGTGCGCCCAGGGACGCTGGCGGTAGATGCGCTGAACCTGATGCAATCACGGCATATCACTTCTGTTTTAGTCGCAGATGGCGACCAGTTGATGGGTGTGGTACATATGCACGATCTGCTGCGCGCAGGCGTAGTGTAATGAAGGATAAGTCGTTAATGAGTAATCATGATGCTGCGATCACCACCTGCTACGGGCCGGTGAGCGCAAGAGTCATTCAAAAGGCGCAGAAAATTCGCCTGTTAATTTTAGACGTCGACGGCGTGATGTCCGACGGCCTTATCTATATGGGTAACAATGGCGAAGAGCTCAAAGCGTTCAATGTCCGCGACGGCTATGGCATACGCTGCGCGCTGACGTCGGGTATCGAGGTCGCTATTATTACCGGACGCAACGCAAAATTGCTTGAAGATCGCTGCGCCACGCTGAAGATAAAACATTTATACCAGGGGCAATCGGATAAACTAATCGCCTACCGCGAGCTGTTGGAAAAGCTATCGCTTAACGCCCAGCAAGTGGCTTATATCGGTGATGATCTTATCGACTGGCCGGTAATGGCGGAAGTCGGGTTGAGCGTGGCGGTTGCTGACGCGCATCCTCTTCTTACGCCACGCGCAGATTATGTAACCCATATTGCCGGCGGTCGCGGCGCGGTTCGCGAAGTTTGCGATCTGCTGCTGTTGGCGCAGGGCAAACTGGAAGACGCCAAAGGGCAATCGATATGAGTAAAACCAGACGTTGGGTTATCTTACTGCTCTCACTGACGGCGCTTATTCTCATCGGCATAAACCTGACGAGCACGGATGACACAACGCAGGTCGTTAATAATAACAACGAGCCGACTTATCAAAGCGAGTTGTCCAACACGCTGGTTTACAGCCCTGAGGGCGCGTTAAATTATCAGCTTGAAGCGCAACACGTTGAATACTTCTCTGAAAGTGGCGTGTCTTGGTTTACCAAACCCGTCATGATAATGCTCGATGCCAACAAAATTCCGACCTGGTCTGTCAAGTCAGATAAAGCCAAACTGACCAATGACCGGATGCTTTATCTGTATGGCAATGTCGTGGTTGATGCGCTGACGCCTGATGCGCAGTTACGCAAAATTACTACCGATAACGCGCAGATCAACTTACTGACGCAGGATGTTGCGTCAAACGATCTGGTTACGTTATACGGCACCAGCTTTAACTCCAGCGGCCTGAAAATGCGCGGAAACTTGCGCAGCAAAACTGCCGAGCTGATTGAAAAGGTTAGAACGTCCTATGAAATTCCAAGTAAACAAACTCAGCCTTAAACTGGCCTTATCCGGCGCGTTACTGGCAGCGACGTTTCCCGCGCTGGCATTGACCGGGGATACCGATCAGCCGATTCATATTGAATCCGATCAACAGTCGCTGGATATGCAAGGCAATGTGGTGACCTTCACCGGCAACGTAGTGGTGACCCAAGGCACCATTAAAATCAATGCTGATAAAGTGGTGGTGACCCGTCCGGGCGGCGAGAGCGGCAAAGAAGTGATTGACGGCTTTGGCAAACCCGCCACGTTTTACCAAATGCAGGATAACGGCAAACCGGTCAAAGGCCATGCCGATACCATGCATTATGAACTGCAAAACGATTTCGTCGTCCTTACCGGTAACGCTTTCCTGGAACAGTTGGATAGCAATATCAAGGGCGACAAGATAACCTACCTGGTTAAAGAGCAGAAAATGCAAGCCTTTAGCGACAAGGGTAAGCGTGTGACGACCGTGTTGGTACCGTCACAATTGCAGGACAAGAACAAACCGGCGCCGGCGCCCGCCCCTAACAAGAGTAACTAATTTTTTATGGCAACATTAACTGCGAAAAACCTCGCTAAAGCCTACAAAGGCCGTCGCGTCGTCGAGGATGTCAGCCTGACGGTTAACTCAGGTGAGATTGTCGGCCTGCTGGGTCCAAACGGCGCGGGTAAGACCACGACGTTTTACATGGTAGTGGGCATTGTTCCGCGCGATGCGGGCAATATTATCATCGACGATGAAGACATCAGTCTGCTGCCGTTACATGCCCGCGCACGTCGCGGCATTGGTTATCTTCCGCAGGAAGCCTCCATTTTCCGTCGCTTAAGCGTCTATGACAATTTGATGGCGGTGCTGCAGATTCGTGACGATCTCAGCAGTGAGCAACGCGAGGATCGCGCCACCGAACTGATGGAAGAGTTTCATATCGAACATCTGCGCAATAGCCTCGGTCAGTCGCTCTCTGGCGGGGAACGCCGTCGTGTGGAAATCGCCCGCGCGCTGGCTGCCAATCCAAAATTTATTCTGCTCGATGAACCATTTGCTGGGGTAGATCCCATCTCGGTTATTGATATTAAACGTATTATTGAGCATCTTCGTGACAGTGGGCTTGGCGTTCTGATTACTGACCACAACGTACGCGAAACGCTGGCCGTGTGCGAACGCGCCTATATCGTGAGCCAGGGCAATTTGATTGCGCACGGTACGCCTGAAGAAATCCTTCAAGACGAACAAGTTAAGCGTGTTTATCTTGGGGAAGAGTTCAGACTCTGATACGGTTGAGCAAATCACACAGGGTTGAAGCCCCCTGTCGAGGCTTCAAAATCTGCCTGTGCAGGTATAATTGACGTATACGCCCCTTACCGCTTCACTGCATCGTGTCAGCATTAAGCCTGATTTTGCGCATGTAGTGGCCCGATAAGAGGCTAACCTGAGGAATGTTGCTCTGAATATGAAGCAAGGTTTGCAACTGAGGCTGAGCCAACAGCTTGCCATGACGCCGCAACTGCAACAGGCGATACGTTTGTTGCAGCTGTCTACGTTAGAACTCCAGCAAGAGTTGCAACAGGCGCTGGACAGTAATCCGTTGCTGGAGCAAGCCGATTTACATGATGAGATAGACACTCAGGAAGTACGCGATACCGAAACGCTGGACACCGTCGACGCTCTTGAACAAAAAGAGATGCCGGACGAACTACCGCTTGATGCAAGCTGGGATGAAATTTATACCGCTGGCACCCCGTCGGGTAATGGCGTGGATTATCAGGATGATGAGCTGCCCATTTATCAGGGCGAAACCACCCAGTCTCTACAGGACTATTTAATGTGGCAAGTGGGGTTGACCCCTTTCTCCGACACCGATCGCGCCATTGCCACCTCGATCGTCGACGCCGTTGATGACACCGGCTATCTCACCGTCTCGCTGGAAGATATTCTGGAGAGCATCGGTGATGATGAAATAGATATTGAAGAAGTCGAAGCGGTGCTAAAGCGTATCCAGCGCTTCGATCCCGTTGGCGTCGCGGCGCGGGACCTGCGCGATTGTTTACTTATCCAGCTTTCGCAATATGCCGCTGACACCCCGCTGCTTGAAGAATCGCGCCTAATCGTTAGCGAGCATCTCGACCTGTTGGCCAACCACGATTTCCGCTCCCTGATGCGTGTCACGCGGCTTAAAGAAGATGTGCTTAAGGCGGCGGTCAATTTTATTCAGTCCCTTGACCCAAGACCCGGCCAGTCCATTCAAACCAGCGAGCCAGAATATGTCATACCGGATGTTCTGGTGCGTAAACACAATGGCGTCTGGACGATTGAGTTGAACGCCGACAGCATCCCACGCTTAAAAATCAATCAACACTATGCCTCAATGGGCACTAACGCGCGTAATGAAGCCGACGGCCAGTTTATTCGTAGTAATCTTCAGGAAGCACGCTGGCTGATCAAAAGTCTAGAGAGCCGCAACGATACGCTGTTGCGCGTGAGCCGATGCATCGTTGAGCAGCAACAAGCGTTCTTTGAGCATGGCGAAGAGTACATGAAGCCGATGGTGCTGGCAGATATTGCCCAGGCCGTCGAGATGCACGAATCGACCATTTCTCGCGTCACGACGCAAAAATATTTGCACAGTCCGCGGGGGATATTTGAACTGAAATATTTCTTCTCAAGCCATGTAAATACCGAAGGCGGCGGTGAAGCCTCATCCACCGCGATTCGGGCGCTGGTGAAGAAATTGATTGCGGGAGAGAATCCCGCAAAACCGCTGAGCGACAGTAAGCTGACCTCCATGCTGTCTGAACAAGGTATCATGGTGGCGCGCCGCACCGTCGCCAAATATCGAGAGTCTCTGTCCATTCCTCCGTCAAACCAGCGTAAACAACTGGTCTGACATAACAGATAAGGAAGACACTATGCAGCTCAACATCACAGGACATAACGTCGAAATTACTGAATCTTTGCGCGAGTTTTTAAACACCAAATTCGCCAAACTGGAGCAGTTTTTTGAAAGGATAAACCAGGTCTATATTGTGCTGAAAGTGGAAAAAGTCACTCACATCGCGGATGCGACCTTGCATGTGAATGGCGGGGAGATTCATGCCAGTGCGGAAGGGCAAGACATGTATGCGGCTATCGACGGGCTGATTGATAAACTGGCCCGTCAATTGACTAAACATAAAGATAAACTAAAACAACATTAATAGTCCGGGCGTTTACCCGATGCTTCAACGGCTCGTGGTCACTGACAACGAGCCGTTGGCATTGAGAATGCTTAGGTGAAAATATGATGACGAACGATTTAAGCAGTGTCCTTAACCAGGAATGTACCCGTAGCAACGTTCATTGTCAGAGCAAAAAACGCGCTCTGGAAATTATCAGCGAACTGGCTGCGAAACAGTTAAGCCTGCCACCGCAAGTCGTGTTTGAAGCAATTCTTACCCGCGAACGTATGGGCAGTACCGGTATCGGCAATGGCATTGCCATTCCACATGGCAAGCTGGAAGAAGATACCCTGCGCGCCGTCGGCGTGTTTGTTCAACTCGAAACGCCCATCGCGTTCGATGCCATCGACAACCAGCCGGTTGATCTGCTGTTCGCACTGTTGGTGCCTGCCGATCAAACCAAAACCCATTTACATACCCTGTCATTAGTGGCAAAACGTTTGGCTGACAAAACAATTTGCCGACGACTACGCGCCGCGCAGAGCGATGAAGAGCTATATCAAATCATCACTGAAGGCAGCAATGAAAATCAAAGCGAATAACCGGGTGGAGGAAATCACCCTGGCTGTAGAGATACGGCCCGCCTTGTTGGAGAAATCAAGATGGTATTGATGATTGTCAGCGGACGCTCAGGCTCAGGCAAGTCCGTCGCGCTGCGCGCCCTGGAAGATATGGGTTTTTATTGCGTGGATAACCTGCCGGTTGTGCTGCTGCCCGATCTGGCTCGGACGCTTTCCGACAGCCATATTTCCGCGGCCGTCAGCATTGATGTGCGCAATATGCCGGAATCGCCGGAAATATTCGAACAGGCGATGAACAATCTGCCGGACACCTTTTCTCCACAACTGCTGTTTCTTGATGCCGATCGCAACACGCTTATCCGCCGTTATAGCGACACCCGACGCCTGCATCCGCTGTCCAGCAAGAATCTCTCGCTGGAAAGCGCCATCGACAAGGAAAGCGATCTGCTGGAGCCGTTACGCTCCCGCGCCGATCTGATTGTCGATACGTCGGAAATGTCGGTTCACGAACTGGCCGAAATGCTGCGCACCCGTCTGCTCGGCAAACGCGAGCGCGAGTTAACCATGGTGTTTGAATCCTTTGGCTTTAAACACGGCATTCCGATTGATGCGGACTATGTGTTTGACGTGCGATTTTTGCCAAACCCGCACTGGGACCCTAAGCTTCGCCCAATGACCGGGCTTGATAAACCCGTCGCGGCGTTTTTGGATCGCCATACCGAAGTCCATAATTTCATTTACCAGACGCGCAGCTACCTTGAATTGTGGCTCCCGATGCTGGAAACCAATAACCGCAGTTATTTAACGGTGGCTATTGGCTGTACTGGCGGCAAGCACCGCTCCGTGTATATCGCCGAACAACTGGCCGATTACTTCCGCTCGCGTGGTAAAAACGTCCAGTCCCGCCATCGCACGCTGGAAAAACGCAAAACATGACCGTCAAACAAACCGTAGAAATCACCAATAAGCTGGGCATGCATGCACGCCCGGCAATGAAACTTTTTGAATTAGTCCAGAGTTTCGATGCGGAAGTCTTGTTGCGAAACGAGGCGGGCACCGAAGCGGAAGCCAGCAGCGTGATAGGTCTCTTGATGCTGGATTCCGCCAAGGGCGGTCATATCGAAATCGAAGCCAACGGCCCACAGGAAGTGGAAGCGCTGGCGGCAGTCATTGCTCTATTTAACGCCGGGTTCGACGAAGATTAACTGCGCGAACGCACTCAATGAAGATTGTGCTGCGTCATATAGTCTTCGCCGCCAAGCTGGCGCATTTGCCGCAGGATCCACGCCTGGCGCGAACGTACATAGCCTGACGGCGCGTCTGCTTTAAAACGCAATGGATTAGGCAGCACGGCGGCGAGCAAGGCCGCCTGCGAGGCGCTCAACTGGCTGGCGGGTTTATTGAAATAGTGTTGCGCGGCGGCTTCCACCCCAAAAATCCCGTCGCCGAATTCGGCGATATTAAGATAAACCGTCAGGATCCGCCGCTTACTCCACACAGTCTCGATCCCAACCGTTAATCCGGCTTCCAGGCCTTTACGCAGCCAGCTTCTGCCATCCCATAAAAAGACGTTTTTCGCCGTTTGCTGTGAGAGGGTAGACGCGCCGCGAATACGGTTTTCATGGCGTTCGTTATGCGCGACGGCCTTTTGGATGGCCGCCATATCAAATCCCCAGTGTTCCGGGAATTTCTGGTCTTCAGCGGCAATCACGGCAAGCCCCATCCACGGCGAGATTTCGCTCATGCCTACCCAGTCGGAATGGGCAACGTAGCCGAAATCACCGTGCAGCCACGCGGAAATTTGCCTGTCGATCATGACCGCCGAAAACGGCACCGGCAGCACGCTGAACATCAGGATCCCGGCTATCCATAAGCCGCAGATCCCGAGCACTAACCGGATAACCCAGCGTTTTAGCGTGCCGATAAGCGACACGCGGCCTCGCATCATTCGCACAGCACCAGCACCCGAGCCACCAGCTTCTCAATGCCATCAGCCGCTTCATCAATGCGTTTTGCCAGCATATAAGCCGGGGTAGTCACTACTTTATTTTCTTCGTCGACCACGATGTCTTCTACCGGGCAAGGCACGTGCTCCCCGCCCATTTCCTCAATCACATCGGCGGTATCGATATCAGTGCCGATGGTCAGGCGCAGCGGCGCCGGGATAAGTTTTGGCAGCATCGCTGGCGCAATACAGAGGAACCCGAGCGGCTTGCCAGCGCTATGCATCGCCTGCACCAGCCGTTGCAGATCCGGATCCACCGTGCACTCGCTTCCCAGACGGGCGAAGTTGCTGAGGTTTTTCGCCGCCCCAAAGCCGCCCGGCACAATCAGGGCGTCCAGTTGGTCGGCTTTCGCGGCGCTAAGCGGTTCGATAATCCCCCGGGCGATACGCGCCGCTTCAATCAACACATTGCGGCTTTCCGCCATCGGCTCCCCGGTGAGGTGATTAATCACATCTGCCTGCGGTTTATCCGGCGCGTAGCAGTAAGCCTGTGCACCCTGTCGTGCGAGCGCCAGTAACGTGATCACCGCTTCATGGATTTCTGCGCCGTCATACACGCCACACCCCGCCAGCACCACGCCAATTTTTTTCATCGCGTCATTCCTTTTCTTTGGCAACGTAAAGCAAATTAATTGCGCTGATTAATCGCCGTGCTTCACACATTTAACTGATTCACGTAACAATAAATATAAGTTTTGCTATCTTAATGCAGTTACGTTTCAGAATACTCGGCCATGTTATTTAACTAACACAACACCGCTGACATGGCCTCGATTTCCCTGGTGTTGGCGCAGTATTCGCGCACCCCGGTATAGCCGGGGTCATTTTTTTGGCGCGTTCTCTACCCACGCTTTCAACACCGCCACGTCGTTTTGCCACTCCTGTTTTAACTCTTCGATCCATTCGCCGACGTTATCCCACCAGGCAGGAAGATCCGGTGTCTGGATCTGCTGCGCGACCTGTTGAAGATGGCGTAAACCAATCGAACCCGCGGCGCCTTTGATTTTATGGCCTTCCTCCACGATCCCTTTCTGATCGCGGGCGGTAAGGTTGGAATCCAGCACGCTCAGGTAGCCCGGCATCATTTTTTCAAACATGGCGAGGCCGTCTGTGATCAACTTCGGCCCAACCAGCTCCATATACTGTTCCAGCATCGCGACATCGAGTAATGCATTCTGTTTGCTATGTTGTTCGAGTGACACAATTCTCTCCTCATCGTTTGAACGCCTGTCCCAGAACTTTTTAATCATGGCGGTCAGCGCCGGGACGGAAAGCGGTTTGCTGAGCACGTCATCCATGCCCGCGGCAAGATATTCACCTTTGTCTTTGAGCACGTTGGCGGTTAACGCCACCAGCGGCGGCAAGTCTTCGGCTTTAAACTGGCTGGTAAGTTTGCGCGAGATATCAAGCCCGGTCATATCCGGGAGCTGGATATCCAGCAACACCAGGTCGTACTCACCCAGCTTAAACATGTCGAGCGCTTCCTGGCCCGTCATCGCCACATCCACACTATTGCCCATTTTTTCCAGTACTGAGCGGGCCACTATTACATTGAGCTCAATATCCTCTACCAGCAGGACATGCAGCGCCGGCAGCGGCATATCATCGTCGCTGGTGGTGCTGTCTATCTCTTCTGCCACGCGCGGCGCCTGAACCGTCAGTGTGAACACCGACCCTTTGCCAGGATGGCTGCTGACGGTAATATCGCCGCCCATGTTTTTTGCCAGCCGACGCGATACCGCAAGCCCGATGCCAGTGCCCGTCGCGGGTTTACCCCCGTGGCTATCTTTCACCTGATAATACATGGCGAAAATTTTATCCTGCTCGTTTTGCGGAATACCGATACCGGAATCTTCTACATCAAAGCGTAGCATGCCGTTTTCGTAGCTCACCCGCACCGTAACCTGCCCTTTCTGCGTGAACTTCACCGCATTGCTGATAAGGTTCCAGATAATCTGGCGCAGGCGCGTTCCGTCGGTAATGACTTTATGCGGCAGCGGCAAGGCGGGCTCCATCACGAAGCGCAGGCCTTTTTGCTGAGCCTGAAGGCCGGACAGGTTTTCTAGATCCGCAAGGAAGCTTGTAAAATCAATCGGTTGATTATCAAGCTGCACTTTACGACGCTCGATTTTGTCCATATCAATAATGTCATTGAAAATATGACCCAGCGTGACGGCGGAGACGTGGATCGTCTTCAGGTATTTATGCTGCTCCGGCGTCAGCTCGGTATCGAGCAGAATGCGGCTTAGCCCAACGATGCCGTTCAGCGGCGTACGAAGCTCATGGCTAATTGTGGAGATAAATGTGGTCTTATCGCGACTGGCACGTTCCAGCGCATCCTGATAGCGCTTACGCTCGGTAATATCACGGCCAAAGCCCATCAACCCGTGGCGTTTCCCGACGCGATCGTAATAAGGCACTTTGCGGATTTCAAAACAGGCTTTTCGCCCATCAGGATAATCAAGCCACTGTTCATAGGTTAACGACACATTGTGGCGGAACACTTTCTCATCGGTTTCGATGACTTTTTCCGCCGCTTCGGGCGCGTAAACGTCATGGGGTTGCAGCCCGATAAGCTGCTTTTCGCTTTTGCCGGTCAGCAGTTCCATGGCGCGGTTGCAGCCCGAAAAAGCTTTATCTTCATTGCGATAAAACACCAGATCCGGGGAGGCGTCTAAAAAAGAGCGTAAAAACGACGACTGCTGTTCAAGCTGGATTTGCGTGACTTCACGCTCTTTCATCTCAACGGTGAGCTGTTCCAGGACTTTCTGACGATCGGCTTCCGCCTTTTCACGCTCAGCGTTTTGCTGGTTGAGCTGATTGATATTGTCTTTTAACTGAACGGTGAGTTGCAGGTCGCGCTCGCGCATTTCTTCGAGCTTATCCACCAGTTTTGACAGACGCTGACGCGACTCTTCCAACTGTTCAACCACCACCGACAGGAAATACACCGCCCAGGGGGTAATCAACAAGCCAAAGAAGATGGAGCGAATAACATCAATGCTTTCGACCCGGCCGTGCAATACCATGGTCACCGCCATTTGCACAACCATTGCCAGTACTACCAGCCCAAGCGCCAGTAACAGAGAAAAACGAACCAGCCCAAGTTTGACCAGGAGATCAACGTAATACTGAGCCAACATACGGATTTGTTTCATAGGATGTTCCTTCGCGACGTACCGCTCAATAATACTCAATTCCTGCGGTTACGCTGAAGGTTGTGCAAAAAAGTGCGGGGTAAAAAGCGTTTATCTGCCTTAACAGCCACATCCTGCTGATTTTATCTACAACCGTTAAAACGCGTTGGCCTGCCAGGGCGTGCCTAACGCCGATCCCTGAACCCCTTCACGCGTCAGATAGCGGTCGATTTCCACCATCCCGGTCCAGCGGTTTTCGCACCAGAGCGGCGCTAACAGTGTCGGACGACGCGCACTGGCGGATATCCGGTGATAGATAATCTCCGGCGGCGTGTGGCGAATCATCTCGCCGGCAACTGTGGTGTACGTTTCAAGGTCGATGGCCTGAAGCCGCCCCGCCGCCCAGGCCTTCGCCATGATGCTGCCGGTGACGATATGCAAAGGATGAAGTTTAATGCCGTCCGTGCCGGTCTCCACCACCTTCTCAAGCGTATTGAGCGCGTCCGCCTGCCCTTCGCCCGGCAGGCCAACAATCAAGTGCGTACACACTTTCAAGCCGCGATCGCGGGCAAGGCGCGTGGTCTTTTGATAACAGGCAAAATCGTGTCCCCGGTTGATGCGGTGCAGGGTTTTATCATTGGCGGTTTGCAAACCGAGCTCCAGCCACACTTCGTAACCCTGTTCGCGATAGCCGCACAGCAAATCCAGCACGCTTTCCGGTACGCAGTCCGGGCGCGTCCCCACGCACAGTCCCACCACATTTGCCTGGTCAATCGCCTGCTGGTACATGCTGCGCAGCAGTTGTACTTCGGCAAAGGTGCTGGTATAGGCCTGAAAATAGGCCAGATAGCGACGGGCGCGGTTGACCAGGCGCGCCTGGTCGGCCAGTTGGTCGGCAATACTGCGATGCTGCTGCGCTTCATCGGCAAACGAGGCCACATTACAAAAGGTGCAGCCGCCGCGCCCCAGCGTGCCATCGCGGTTCGGGCAACTAAAACCGCCATGTAAGGTAAGCTTGTGAACTTTTTGTCCGTAGCGGCGTGAAAGATCGCCACCAAACATATTGACTAATTTTTGTAACTGCATAATCTGGAGGGCCGGCCTGAAAAAGGCCCTAAGACTGCCATTTTTACCTCTTTACGGCGATGATGTGGATCAAGCGCCTGCCCTTGCCTTTATCATTTGAATAATCATTCATAATTACTGAAATTTCAGTCACTCTAAAAGCAATTACTTTTACTTATAAACTTACCCATTATTTAAAGAATATGACATCAACGCGAAAACAGAGGCTTTATGCGGCCTGGCGAGCGTATTCAGCACAATAATCTACCAATTTATTTAACTATAGCGCGGTATATAGTTTTAGCGGCTTTCTGATAGTGAGACAGATCACACTCGCTAAAGGTGCTCAGACCACTTTCCTCAATCTAAAAATTGCTTATTTTCCTTTAAATTCATTATGTTAATGTGGTGTTAGCATAAATTTGCATAAATAAGAATGCCATTTGACCTGTGTCTCAAATCCCGATAACTTGGAAATCCGCTGGACGCTTTCTGGATGAGCACTCTGCTCATCATATTTATGCAGTAATTGAGATTCCCTCTGAAGCAAGTCCTCAACACTTGTGTACCGATGCGAAAAGGATATTGAGAGGGCGAATGCGAGGCTCGCGTATGATGCGCGAAACCCCGTCGCCTGCTCTCGTTGTGTCCGCGCGCAGTCGGTCCGGAGCGAGTCCGCAGAGCCTGGGGAGGTTCACTGATATGTTGTACGATAAATCCCTTGAGAAGGATAACTGTGGTTTCGGCCTGATCGCCCACATAGAAGGCGAACCTAGCCACAAGGTAGTGCGTACTGCTATTCACGCACTGGCCCGCATGCAGCACCGAGGCGCTATCCTCGCAGACGGCAAAACCGGCGACGGATGTGGCCTGCTATTACAAAAACCTGACCGTTTCTTTCGCCTGGTCGCGGAAGAGCGTGGATGGCGCTTAGCCAAAAACTATGCCGTCGGGATGCTGTTTTTAAATCAGGATCCGGATCTCGCGGCGCAGAGCCGTCGCATTGTTGAAGAAGAGTTGCAACGTGAAACCCTGTCGATCGTAGGCTGGCGAGAAGTGCCGACCAACGACGGCGTACTCGGTGAAATCGCCCTCTCCTCCCTGCCGCGAATTGAGCAAATTTTCGTGAACGCCCCTGCGGGCTGGCGTCCGCGCGATATGGAGCGCCGTCTGTTTATCGCACGCCGCCGTATCGAAAAACGCGCTCAGGAAGACAAAGACTTTTACGTCTGCAGCCTGTCGAACCTGGTAAACATCTATAAAGGTCTGTGTATGCCGGCGGATTTGCCGCGCTTTTACCTGGATCTCGCGGACCTGCGTCTGGAATCGGCCATTTGCCTGTTCCACCAGCGCTTCTCCACCAATACCGTACCGCGCTGGCCGCTGGCGCAGCCGTTCCGCTATCTGGCGCACAACGGCGAAATCAACACCATCACCGGTAACCGCCAGTGGGCACGGGCACGTACCTATAAATTCCAGACCCCGCTTATCCCGGATCTGCACGACGCCGCGCCGTTCGTCAACGAAACCGGCTCTGACTCCAGTTCCATGGATAACATGCTCGAACTGCTGTTGGCAGGCGGGATGGACATCGTCCGCGCCATGCGTTTGCTGGTGCCGCCAGCCTGGCAGAACAACCCGAACATGGACCCGGACCTGCGCGCGTTCTTCGACTTTAACTCCATGCATATGGAGCCGTGGGACGGCCCGGCAGGCATCGTCATGTCCGACGGTCGTTTCGCCGCCTGTAACCTGGACCGTAACGGTCTGCGTCCCGCGCGCTATGTCATCACTAAAGACAAGCTGATCACCTGTGCGTCTGAAGTGGGCATCTGGGATTACCAGCCTGATGAAGTGGTCGAAAAAGGCCGCGTGGGGCCGGGCGAGTTGATGGTGATCGACACCCGCATTGGCCGCATTCTGCACTCCGCAGAAACAGACTACGACCTGAAAATCCGCCATCCCTATAAAGAGTGGATGGAGAAAAACGTTCGTCGTCTGGTGCCGTTTGAAGATCTGCCTGATGAGCAGGTCGGCCAGCGCGAAATGGATGACGATACGCTTACCAGCTACCAGAAGCAGTTTAACTACAGCTTCGAAGAACTTGATTCCGTTATCCGCGTCCTGGGCGAAAATGGCCAGGAAGCCGTCGGCTCGATGGGTGACGACACCCCGTTCGCCGTGCTGTCCAGCCAGCCGCGTATTATTTACGACTACTTCCGTCAGCAGTTCGCGCAGGTAACTAACCCGCCTATCGACCCGCTGCGCGAAGCGCACGTGATGTCGCTTGCCACCAGCATTGGTCGCGAGATGAACGTGTTCTGCGAAGCCGAAGGCCAGGCGCACCGTTTAAGCTTTAAATCGCCGATCCTGCTGTGGTCTGATTTCAATCAGCTCACCACCATGACCGAAGAGCACTATCGCGCCGATGTGCTGGACATCACCTTTGACGTTACAGAAACCTCTCTTGAAGAAACGGTCAAAGCGTTGTGTGACAAAGCGGAACAAATGGTGCGTAACGGCACGGTTTTACTGGTGCTGTCTGACCGTAATATCGCCAAAGACAGGCTGCCGGTTCCGGCCCCGATGGCGGTGGGCGCTATCCAGACCCGTCTGGTGGATAAAAGCTTGCGCTGCGATGCCAACATCATTGTTGAAACCGCCAGCGCCCGCGATCCGCATCACTTCGCTGTGCTGCTTGGCTTTGGCGCCACCGCAATTTATCCGTACCTGGCGTACGAATCGCTGGCGAAGCTCATCGATACCCATGCTATCGAGAAAAGCTATCGCACGGTGATGCTCAACTACCGCAACGGCATCAACAAAGGCCTGTATAAGATCATGTCCAAAATGGGCATCTCGACCGTGGCCTCCTACCGTTGCTCGAAGCTGTTTGAAGCCGTTGGCCTGCACGACGAAGTCTCGAATTTGTGCTTCCAGGGTGTGGTCAGCCGCATCGGCGGCGCGGGTTTTGCCGATTTCCAACAGGATCTGCTGAACCTGTCGAAGCGCAGCTGGCTTGCCCGCAAACCGCTGGAGCAAGGCGGCCTGCTGAAATACGTGCACGGCGGCGAATACCATGCCTATAACCCGGATGTGGTGCGCACCCTGCAACAGGCGGTGCAGAGCGGCGAATACAGCGATTACCAGCAATATGCAAAACTGGTGAACGAACGTCCGCCAGCCACGCTGCGTGACCTGCTGGCGTTAAACCCGCAAGCGGACGCGGTCAGTATTGACGACGTAGAACCGGCAACCGATCTGTTTAAACGGTTTGATACAGCCGCGATGTCTATCGGCGCACTCAGCCCGGAAGCCCACGAAGCCCTGGCGGAAGCCATGAACAGCATCGGCGGCAATTCCAACTCCGGCGAAGGCGGCGAAGATCCGGCGCGTTACGGCACCAATAAAGTGTCGCGCATTAAGCAAGTGGCGTCCGGTCGCTTTGGCGTAACCCCGTCGTACCTGGTTAACGCCGACGTTATCCAGATTAAAGTGGCCCAGGGCGCGAAGCCGGGCGAAGGCGGCCAGTTGCCGGGCGACAAAGTCACCCCGTACATTGCCAAACTGCGTTATTCCGTCCCGGGCGTGACGCTGATTTCGCCGCCGCCGCATCACGATATCTACTCGATTGAAGATTTGGCGCAGCTGATTTTCGACCTCAAACAGGTTAACCCGAAGGCGATGATCTCCGTGAAGCTGGTGTCAGAACCGGGCGTCGGTACTATCGCTACCGGTGTCGCGAAAGCCTATGCGGATCTGATAACCATCGCCGGTTACGATGGCGGTACTGGCGCAAGCCCCCTCTCTTCCGTGAAATACGCGGGTTGCCCGTGGGAATTGGGCTTGGTAGAAACCCAACAGGCGCTGGTGGCAAACGGCCTGCGTCATAAAATTCGTCTCCAGGTGGATGGCGGCCTGAAAACGGGCCTCGATATCATCAAAGCGGCGATCCTGGGCGCAGAAAGCTTCGGCTTCGGCACCGGCCCTATGGTGGCGCTCGGCTGTAAATACCTGCGTATTTGCCATCTGAATAACTGCGCGACCGGCGTTGCGACTCAGGATGACAAACTGCGTAAAAATCACTACCACGGTCTGCCGTTCAAAGTGACCAACTACTTTGAATTTATCGCCCGTGAAACCCGTGAGCTGATGGCGCAGCTGGGCGTGAAACGTCTGGTGGATCTGATTGGTCGTACCGACCTGCTTAAAGAGCTGGACGGTTTCACGGCGAAGCAGCAAAAACTGGATCTCTCCCGTCTGCTGGAAACCGCCGAGCCGCACCCTGGCAAAGCGTTGTACTGCACCGAGCACAACCCGCCGTTTGATAATGGCGTGCTGAATGCGCAACTGCTCAACCAGGCGAAAGACTATGTTGACGAAAAACAGAGCAAGACTTTCTGGTTTGATATTCGCAACACCGACCGCTCCGTCGGGGCGTCGCTGTCCGGGTATATCGCCCAGACGCATGGCGATCAGGGCCTGGCTTCAGATCCTATCAAAGCGTACTTCAGCGGGACCGCAGGCCAGAGCTTCGGCGTCTGGAACGCAGGCGGTGTTGAATTGCACCTGACCGGTGATGCCAACGACTACGTGGGCAAAGGCATGGCAGGCGGTTTACTGGCGATTCGTCCACCGGTGGGTTCCGCTTTCCGCAGCCATGAAGCCAGCATCATCGGCAACACCTGCCTGTACGGCGCTACCGGCGGTCGTCTGTATGCAGCAGGCCGTGCGGGTGAGCGTTTTGGGGTACGTAACTCCGGGGCGATCACGGTCGTTGAAGGCATTGGCGATAACGGTTGTGAATACATGACCGGCGGTATCGTCTGTATCCTGGGTAAAACCGGTGTGAACTTCGGGGCAGGCATGACGGGCGGTTTCGCCTACGTGCTGGATGAAGACGGTGAATTCCGTAAACGCGTAAACCCGGAACTGGTGGAAGTGATTAATGTGGAAGAACTTGCTATCCACGAAGAGCACTTACGCGGTCTGATCACGGAGCACATGCAGTTGACCGGCTCCCAGCGCGGCGAAGAGATCCTGGCCAACTGGTCCTCTTTCTCGGCCAAATTCGCGCTGGTTAAACCGAAGTCCAGTGATGTCAAAGCATTGTTGGGTCACCGTAGTCGTAGCGCCGCTGAATTGCGGGTGCAGGCGCAGTAAAAATCTCGGCTGGCGAACGTTGTTCGCTGGCCGGATTTAAGAGGTAATGATGAGCCAAAACGTATATCAATTTATCGACTTACAGCGCGTTGATCCGCCGAAAAAGCCACTCAAAATCCGTAAAATTGAGTTTGTTGAGATCTACGAGCCGTTTTCAGAAAGCCAGGCGAAAGCCCAGGCGGACCGCTGCTTGTCCTGCGGCAACCCGTATTGCGAATGGAAATGCCCGGTCCATAACTACATTCCGAACTGGCTGAAGCTTGCCAATGAAGGCCGTATTTTCGAAGCAGCGGAACTGTCGCACCAGACCAATACCCTGCCGGAAGTGTGCGGTCGCGTGTGCCCGCAGGATCGTCTGTGTGAAGGGTCGTGTACCCTGAACGACGAATTTGGCGCGGTCACCATCGGCAATATCGAGCGTTATATCAACGATAAAGCTTTCGAAATGGGCTGGCGTCCGGATATGACTGGCGTGAAGCAAACCGGCAAGCGCGTGGCGATTATCGGCGCGGGTCCGGCGGGCCTCGCCTGTGCCGACGTGCTGACCCGTAACGGCGTCAAAGCGGTGGTGTATGACCGCCACCCGGAAATCGGCGGTCTGCTGACCTTCGGTATCCCGGCATTCAAACTGGAAAAAGAAGTCATGACCCGCCGCCGTGATATTTTCACCGGCATGGGCATTGAGTTCCAGCTCAATACAGAAGTGGGTCGCGATATCCAACTGGATGCGCTGCTTGCGGAATACGACGCAGTGTTCCTGGGCGTAGGTACCTATCAATCCATGCGCGGCGGTATCGATAATGAAGACGCGCCGGGCGTGTATGACGCGCTGCCGTTCCTGATTGCCAATACCCGCAATACCATGGGCTTTAGCGAAGATGCGGCGACGCCGTACATCAGCATGGAAGGCAAGCGCGTTGTGGTGCTGGGCGGTGGTGACACCGCGATGGACTGCGTGCGTACTTCTGTGCGCCAGGGCGCAACCCACGTCACCTGCGCTTATCGTCGTGACGAAGAGAACATGCCGGGTTCACGCCGTGAAGTGAAAAACGCCCGTGAAGAAGGGGTAGAGTTCAAGTTCAACGTGCAGCCGGTCGGCGTGGAAGTTAACGCTAACGGTAACGTGTCTGGCGTGAAAATGGTGCGTACTGAAATGGGCGCACCGGATGCTAACGGCCGCCGTCGCGCGGAAATCGTCGCCGGTTCTGAGCACGTGCTGCATGCCGATGCGGTGGTCATGGCGTTTGGTTTCCGTCCGCACAGCATGGAATGGCTGGCGCAGCACAGCGTAGAGCTGGATTCCCAGGGCCGCATTATCGCCCCGGAGCGCAGCGACAATCCGTTCCAGACCAGTAACCCGAAAATCTTCGCCGGCGGCGATATCGTACGTGGTTCCGATCTGGTGGTCACGGCCATCGCCGAAGGGCGTAAGGCGGCTGACGGGATTATGAATTTCCTCGAGGTGTAAAGCGTAAGCGCCTTGTTCAATAAAAGCCCGCCAGCATGACACTGGCGGGCTTTTTTATGCGCGCGTTATCGCTTTTGGGCCACGCTCTTTACGGGGTCAGGCGCCAGGGCTTACTGCCAGCCATAGCGACGGATATAAAATCCTTTCACGCCTTGCGTCAGCGTCATGTACCCCAGCAGGATGGCGACAAGCCACGGGAAGTAACTCAGCGGTAGCGCCTGAAGGTATAAGAACGGCGCCAGCGGTGAAAATGGCAGCGCGATCCCCACGACCATAATCATCAACGTCATCGTCAGTAACGGCCAGGCGGCGCGGCTTTGAATAAACGGCACCCGACGGGTACGGATCATATGCACAATCAACGTCTGTGACAGTAACCCCACCACAAACCAGCCGGACTGGAACAGGGTTTGCGCTTGTGGCACGTTGGCATGGAATACCCACCACATCACGCAAAACGTCAGAATGTCGAAGAGCGAACTGATCGGCCCGAAGAAGATCATAAAGCGCCCCAGATCGGTCGGATTCCAGCGTTGCGGTTTGGCTACCTGATCGTCATCGACGTTATCAAACGGGATCGCCACCTGCGACACATCGTAAAGCAGGTTCTGGATAAGCAAATGGATCGGCAGCATGGGCAAAAAGGGCAGAAAGGCGCTCGCCACCAGCACGCTGAACACATTACCGAAGTTAGAACTGGCGGTCATTTTGATGTACTTGAGCATATTGGCGAAGGTGCGACGCCCTTCAATAACGCCCTCCTCCAGCACCATCAGACTCTTTTCCAGCAGAATGATATCGGCGACTTCACGGGCAATATCCACCGCACCGTCTACAGAAATACCGATATCCGCCGCCCGCAGCGCTGGCGCGTCGTTAATGCCATCTCCCATAAAGCCCACGACGTGCCCTTCCCCACGCAGGAGGCGCACGATGCGCTCTTTATGCAGCGGTGTCAGACGGGCAAACAGGGTGGTACGTAACGAAAGCGCGGCCAGTTCGGCATCACTTAAGTTTTCGATATCGCTGCCGACCACGGGCTGGCCTGCATTAAGCCCTACTTCCTGGCACACTTTAGCCGCCACCAGCTCGCTGTCGCCGGTCAGGATCTTGACGGTGATCCCGCTGGCCTTCAGCGCTTTTAATGCCGGCGCGGTGGTCTCTTTTGGCGGATCGAGAAACGCAATATAGCCCTCCAGGATCAGATCCGATTCATCCACCCGGCCATAGTCGTCGCTTCTGGCTGGCAGCGCTTTGCTGGCGACAGCCACCACGCGCAGGCCCTGGCGATTAAGGTTATCTGTTACCGTGCGGATGCGTTGCAACATGGCGTCGCCCAGCGGCACAATGTCGTCGCCGTAACGCACCCGCGTACAGACGCTAAGGATTTCCTGTAGCGCGCCTTTACAAATAACCTCATGCGTATCTTCATTTTCCGTCACCACTACCGACATCCGGCGGCGTTCGAAATCAAACGGTATTTCGTCCACTTTGCGCCAGCGCGCCGCCAGTTCTTGAGCTTCAGGCGCATCCACCCCTTCCAGCACGGCGGTATCGAGTAGGTTTTTTAGCCCGGTTTGATAGTGGCTGTTGAGCCACGCGCTACGCAATACGCGTCGGCTCACGCGACCAAACACATCGGTATGATGCTCTAAGGCGATTTTGTCCTGGGTGAGCGTGCCGGTTTTATCGGTACACAGGATATCCATGGCGCCGAAGTTTTGAATCGCATCCAGATGTTTGACGATCACCTTTTGCTTAGACAATTTGACCGCGCCGCGGGCAAGCGTCGAGGTTACGATCATCGGCAGCATTTCCGGGGTCAATCCCACGGCCACCGACAGCGCGAACAGCGCCGCCTCCCACCAGTCGCCTTTGGTAAAGCCGTTAATCAGCAGGACTATCGGCACCATAACCAGCATAAAGCGAATAAGCAGCATGCTGACGCGACTGATCCCTTGCTGGAAAGCGTTCGGTTCGCTCTCAAGCTCGTTGACGCGCCCGGCCAGTTGACCAAACCATGTGCCGCCGCCGGTGGCTATCACCATCGCCTGCGCCGTTCCGCTAACCACCGTGGTGCCCATAAAGCACAGGTTGTCGCACTCAAGCGGGTTTTTCTGGTCTGGCTGACGGGTCTGGGCGTGTTTTTCAACCGGTAAGGATTCGCCGGTTAACGACGCCTGGGCAATAAACAGATCCCGCGCTTTTATTACCCGCAGATCGGCGGGGATCAAATCGCCTGCCGCCAGTTTAACGAGATCGCCCGGCACCAGTTGATCGATGGGGACCTCAAGCCACTGGCACTCACCCTGGTCATTCACCACTCGCAAAACGGTGGCGGTGTTGCTGACCATCGCTTTCAGCGCGTCCGCCGCTTTCGTGGACCGCGCTTCCTGAATGAAATTTAAAAGCGTCGAGATTGCCACCATCAGCGCAATGATCCCCGCGCCAAACAGATCGTCTTCAGTCGCATAGGAAAGTATGCCCAACGCCGTGAGCAGCAGATTGAAGGGATTGCGATAGCAATGCCAGAGATGCAGATACCAGGGCGCAGGACGCTGCGCCGGGATTTGGTTCGGCCCGTAATGTTCACGCGCCGCTTCCACCTCGCGCGCAGTGAGCCCTTCCGGATGGCTTGAGAACACGCGCCAGAGTTCAGCTTCCTCCATGCGCGATAGCGCAAGACACTGTGCGGCAAGCGTCGCGGGCGGCGTTGCATAACGCATGATATTGCCTTCCGGCAGCGGATCGCGCTGCACCAGACGACGGGGAAGATGGTGGTTCAGTCGCGCAAGCAACTGACGGGTAAAATGTATAAACAGCATAAAACGTCCCTCTACGCCTCACTTCAAAGGCGCGGCCAGGGCCAGGCACGGCTACGCCGCCTGGCAGGCACAAAACAATGCAGGGGCGCGATGACGCCACTGCTTTACGCATCCGGTAAAGCAGCGACATAAAGACGTGTTTACCGGAACAGCATTCCCGTTAAGGGAAGCGGATTTGGGGTGGGATCGGGATCCATACGGCCTCCGGTAAAATCAAAAACGTCGCGTGGGGAAAAACCACACGGTGAATGTTGAGCGCCATCACTATAGCGGTCATGACATAAACCAAACGTAAACCAGATTTTGCTCATTGTTCCGCGGTTGGTTAGCATTAAGGTCGTTTATCCACTTTCGATGAAAAGAACAGGCGACAGGGATGCAAAACCGGCTGACCATAAAAGACATTGCGCGCCTGAGCGGCGTGGGCAAATCCACCGTTTCGCGTGTGCTCAATAATGAGAGCGGCGTGAGCGAGCGCACCCGCGAGCGCGTTGAAGCGGTGATGCGCCAACAGGGTTTTTCCCCTTCCCGCTCTGCCCGCGCCATGCGGGGTCAAAGTGACAAAGTTGTGGCGATAATCGTCACCCGTCTCGATTCTCTGTCTGAAAACCTCGCGGTTCAGACCATGCTCCCGTGTCTGTACGAACAGGGCTACGATCCCATCATGATGGAAAGCCAGTTCTCTGTGGCGCGGGTGGAAGAGCACCTGCGGATATTACGCCTGCGCAATATCGACGGTGTGATCCTGTTTGGCTTTACCGGGCTTAATGAATCCGTGCTGGCGCCCTGGCGAGAAACTCTGGTGTTAATGGCGCGGGATGCGCCGGGATTTGCCTCGGTCTGTTATGACGATGTGGGCGCTATCCATATGCTGATGCAGCATCTGTATCAGCAAGGTCACCGTCATATCAGCTACCTCGGCGTACCGCACAGCGATGTGACCACCGGTTTGCGCCGCCATCAATCCTATCTGGCATTTTGCGAGACGCATAATCTGACACCGCACGCCGTACTACCGGGACTGGCGATGAAACAGGGTTATGAGCATGTGGCTGATGTGCTGCATAACGACACCACCGCGCTGGTATGCGCCACGGATACGCTGGCCATCGGCGCCAGTAAATATTTGCAGCAGCACCGCACAACGCCTGTGCAGCTTGCAAGCGTCGGCAACACGCCATTGTTGAAATTCCTGCATCCCGAGATCATTACGGTCGATCCCGGTTACGCCGAAGCCGGACGGCAGGCGGCAATGCAGTTGATGGCAAGGATCACCCAACACACCGATCCCCAACAGATCGTTATCCCCGCCTCGCTGATTTAACCGTGCCAAAACCGATTTGTGTGATCGCGGCTTTGTTTCGGGAACGTTCCCATTTTCCTGAATCGCAAGAATGTTTACCCTTGCTGTCAGTTCTTACCGCTTCTGTCTCCCTGCGCCATGAGGCTTCACGATGAGCAAAGTTAAACAACAGGAAATCGATCGACTGATCGAGCTGGTGGGTGGCCGCGACAATATCGCCACGGTGACTCACTGCATTACCCGCCTGCGCTTTGTGCTGAACAATCCCGCCAAAGCCGATCCTAAAACCATTGAAACGCTATCCATGGTTAAAGGCTGTTTTACCAATGCCGGTCAGTTTCAAGTGGTGATCGGCACCAACGTCGGGGATTACTACCAGGCGCTGATCGCAACAACCGGGCACCATTCCGCGAATAAAGAGCAGGCCAAACAGGCGGCCCGCGCCAATATGAAGTGGCATGAACAATTGATTTCGCACTTTGCGGAGATCTTCTTCCCGCTGCTGCCGGCGCTGATAAGCGGCGGTTTGATCCTCGGTTTTCGCAATGTGATTGGCGATGTGCCGATGAGTAATGGTCAGACGCTGGCGCAGATATTTCCGGGCCTTAAAACCATTTATGACTTTTTGTGGCTCATCGGCGAGGCGATTTTCTTCTATTTGCCGGTAGGGATTTGCTGGTCGGCGGCGCGCAAAATGGGCGGCACGCCGATTCTTGGTATTGTGCTCGGCATCACCCTGGTTTCTCCTCAACTGATGAACGCCTATTTGCTTGGCTCGCAGGTACCGGAGGTTTGGAACTTTGGGCTATTCACCATTGCGAAAGTGGGCTATCAGGCGCAGGTGATCCCGGCCTTACTGGCAGGACTGGCGCTCGGGTTTATCGAAACCCGGCTAAAACGCGTCGTACCGGATTATCTATACTTGGTTGTCGTGCCGGTGTGTTCACTGATTCTGGCTGTGTTTCTGGCGCATGCGTTTATCGGTCCGTTTGGCCGCCTGATAGGCGACGGCGTAGCGTGGGCGGTTCGTCATTTACTGACCGGGAGCTTCGCCCCGATTGGCGCGGCGCTGTTCGGCTTCCTGTATGCGCCGCTGGTGATAACCGGCGTGCATCAGACCACGCTCGCTATCGATATGCAGATGATCCAAAGCCTCGGCGGGACGCCGGTTTGGCCGCTGATTGCGCTCTCTAACATTGCCCAGGCGTCTGCGGTGATGGGCATCATTATCTGTAGCCGTAAACACAACGAGCGGGAAATTTCAGTCCCGGCGGCGATATCAGCCTATCTTGGCGTTACAGAGCCAGCCATGTACGGGATAAACCTGAAATACCGCTTCCCGATGCTGTGCGCCATGATTGGCTCCGGCCTTGCCGGATTGCTGTGCGGACTGAGCGGCGTAATGGCGAACGGTATCGGTGTCGGCGGTCTGCCGGGCATCCTGTCAATACAGCCGCGCTACTGGGAAGTGTTTAGCCTGGCAATGCTGATTGCCATCGTGATCCCGATTGTCCTGACCACGGTACTTTACCGTCGCAAATTACGTCAGGGCGCGTTGCTGGTGGTTTGATTCTGGTTCCGGGGCGGGGTTTCCCGCCCTTTCAACATAAGCAGGAAAGGTTATGACAACGACGCCTCCCTGGTGGCAGCACGGGGTTATCTATCAAATTTATCCAAAGAGTTTTCAGGACACCACGGGCAGCGGAACCGGTGACTTAGCCGGCGTCACGCTGCGCCTCGACTACCTGAAAACCCTCGGCGTTGATGCCATCTGGCTGACGCCCTTCTATATCTCTCCCCAGGTGGATAACGGCTATGACGTGGCGAATTACCTCGCAATTGACCCGACCTACGGCACGCTGGATGACTTTGATCGGCTGGTGGAGGAAGCCCACAAACGGGGCATACGCATTATCCTCGATATGGTGTTTAACCACACGTCCACGCAGCATGACTGGTTCCACCAGTCAGTAAGGCCAAACAGTCCGTACCGCCAGTTTTATATCTGGCGCGACGGAACACCGGATGTTGCCCCCACAAACTGGCGCTCAAAATTTGGCGGCAGCGCCTGGCGCTGGCATGCAGAGAGCGAACAGTATTATTTGCACCTGTTTGCGCCCGAGCAGGCGGATCTCAACTGGGAAAACCCGCAGGTGCGCGCGGAATTAAAAAAAGTTTGTGAATTCTGGGCCGATCGCGGCGTGGACGGGTTGCGTCTGGATGTGATTAATCTGGTTTCAAAACCCCAGGCGTTTACCGACGATATCGACGGCGGCGACGGGCGCTGCTTTTATACCGACGGCCCGCGAATACACGAATTTTTGCAGGAATTCAGCCGCGACGTGTTTATACCGCGCGGCCTGATGACGGTTGGCGAAATGTCTTCCACAACGCTGTCGCACTGCCAAAAATACGCCGCCCTGGACGGCGGCGAATTGTCGATGACCTTTAATTTCCATCACCTGAAAGTGGACTACCCGGGCGGGCAGAAATGGACGCTGGCGGCACCCGATTTTGTAGCGCTTAAGGCCATTTTCCACCACTGGCAGCAAGGGATGCATAACATCGCCTGGAACGCGCTGTTCTGGTGTAACCACGATCAGCCGCGCATTGTGTCGCGCTTTGGCGATGAGGGCGAACTGCGCGTCCCGGCGGCGAAAATGCTGGCAATGGTGCTGCATGGCCTG
The DNA here is from genome assembly GCF_011077955.1 of Citrobacter freundii. GTDB lineage: Bacteria > Pseudomonadota > Gammaproteobacteria > Enterobacterales > Enterobacteriaceae > Atlantibacter. The sequence goes on along the minus strand of NZ_JAALBX010000015.1, from coordinate 67,692 downwards.
CAAGGCACGCCGTATATCTACCAGGGCGAAGAACTGGGAATGACCAATCCGCATTTCGCGCGAATCACCGATTATCGGGATGTCGAAAGCCATAATATGTTTGCCGAACTGCGCGCCCAAGGAAGAAAGCCGGAAGAACTGCTGGCGATTCTGGCGGCGAAATCGCGTGATAACGGGCGCACGCCGATGCAGTGGGATAGCAGCGAAAACGCGGGCTTTACGCGCGGCAAACCGTGGATTGGCCTGTGTGACAACGCAGAGACCATCAACGCCGAAAAGGCGATGGCAGACCCGGATTCCGTATTTCATGCCTATCGCAACCTGATTCGCCTGCGTAAGGAATGGCCGATTTTTACCTGGGGCAGTTATCAGGATCTGTTAGCGGAGCACCCGTATGTGTGGTGCTATCGCCGCGAATGGCAAAGCCAGCAGTTACTGGTCGTGGCGAATCTGAGCCGCGAAAATCAGTGGTGGATGCCGGAAAACATCGACGGCAACTGGGAAGTGCTAATGAGCAATTATCCTGATGCCTGTGCAGCCCCTACGGAAACAACTCTGCGTCCTTTCGAGGCGGTTTACTGGATTCAGAAATAATCTCTACGACCGGAATGCTTTCATTCCGGTCGTTTTTTATTCATTTCCCGATTGATTCTGATAAAAAAAAATTAATTCAAAACTCTCACTTTCCCTCATCGCCTATCATTCCTGCGACGCGAAATTTACCTTGTTCTATATCAAAGAAATCGCAAACATGTTTGATGCATATCACTACATATAGAATTTAAAATGCGACCCGCCACTACATATTGTATTAATCGTCTACTATTACAACGTATCCAGGTGGCGCCGCAGCAGTACGCTGTGGATAAGAATGGCCAGATTCGGGGAATGTCTATGAACGCAATAATAAAAATGCGCCCAGTCTGTTTCTGAGCCTCTGTGGATAACCTGTTCTTTATTAGGGAGTGATCATGACACCGCATGTGATGAAACGCGACGGGTGCAAAGTACCTTTCAAGTCAGAGCGAATCAGAGAAGCGATTCTTCGTGCCGCTAAAGCTGCGGGAGTCGATGACGCAGATTACTGCGCCACCGTCGCAGAAATTGTCAGTGCCCAGATGCAGGGTCGCAGCCAGGTGGATATCGGCGAAATTCAAACCGCCGTTGAAAACCAACTGATGGCTGGCAACTACAAGCAGCTGGCGCGCGCTTACATTGAATATCGCCATGACCGCGATATTTCGCGTGAAAAACGCGGCCGCTTAAACCAGGAGATTCAGGGCCTGGTGGAGCAAACCAACTCCGCTTTGCTAAACGAAAACGCCAACAAAGACAGCAAAGTGATCCCCACCCAGCGTGACTTACTGGCCGGGATTGTCGCTAAACACTATGCCCGCCAGCACCTGCTGCCGCGCGATGTGGTGCAGGCGCATGAGCGTGGCGAGATCCATTACCACGATCTGGACTATTCGCCGTTCTTCCCGATGTTTAACTGCATGCTTATCGATCTTAAAGGCATGTTGACCCAGGGCTTTAAGATGGGTAATGCGGAAATCGAGCCGCCGAAATCCATTTCCACCGCAACCGCGGTGACCGCGCAAATCATTGCCCAGGTCGCCAGCCATATTTATGGCGGCACCACCATTAACCGTATCGATGAAGTGCTGGCGCCGTTTGTAACGGCGAGCCTTGAAAAACATCGTCAGGTCGCGCAAGAGTGGCAGATCCCGGATGCTGAGAGCTACGCCCGCTCCCGCACCGAAAAAGAGTGTTACGACGCTTTCCAGTCGCTGGAATACGAAGTGAATACGCTGCATACCGCCAACGGTCAGACGCCGTTTGTGACCTTTGGTTTTGGCCTCGGCACCAGCTGGGAATCCCGCCTTATCCAGATCTCTATTCTGCGTAACCGTATCGCGGGGCTTGGCAAAAATCGTAAAACCGCCGTGTTCCCGAAACTGGTCTTCGCCATCCGCGACGGGTTAAATCATCGGTTTGGGGATGCCAACTACGATATTAAACAGCTGGCGCTGGAGTGCGCGAGCAAGCGTATGTATCCCGATATTCTCAACTACGACCAGGTGGTGAAAGTCACCGGCTCGTTTAAAACCCCGATGGGTTGCCGCAGTTTCCTCGGCGTGTATGAGGACGAAAACGGCGAACAGGTGCATGACGGGCGCAATAACCTGGGCGTCATTAGCCTTAACCTGCCGCGCATCGCGCTGGAAGCCAAAGGTAATGAAGCCGCGTTCTGGAAATTGCTGGATGAACGCCTGGTGCTGGCGCGTAAAGCGCTGATGACCCGCATCGCGCGTCTTGAAGGCGTGAAAGCCCGCGTGGCGCCGATCCTTTATATGGAAGGCGCCTGCGGCGTACGCTTGCAAGCGGACGACGATGTGTCGGAAATCTTCAAAAACGGTCGCGCGTCAATCTCGTTGGGCTACATCGGCATTCACGAAACCATCAATGCGCTGTTTGGCAACCAACACGTCTATGACAACGCGACGTTGCGTCAGAAAGCGGTGGAAATCGTTGAGCATCTGCGTCAAGCGGTGGATTGCTGGAAAGAAGAGACCGGCTATGGCTTTAGCCTCTACAGCACCCCGAGTGAAAACTTGTGCGACCGCTTCTGCCGTCTGGATACCGCTGATTTCGGCGTGGTGCCGGGCGTGACGGACAAAGGCTACTACACCAACAGCTTCCACCTGGACGTAGAAAAAAAGGTTAACCCGTACGATAAAATCGATTTCGAAGCGCCCTATCCGCCGCTCGCGAACGGAGGATTTATCTGTTACGGCGAATACCCGAACATTCAGCACAACCTGAAAGCGCTGGAAGATGTCTGGGACTATAGCTATCAGCACGTGCCGTATTACGGGACCAATACGCCTATCGATGAGTGTTACGAATGCGGTTTTACCGGCGAATTCGAGTGCACCAGCAAAGGCTTTACCTGCCCGAAATGCGGCAACCACGATGCTGCCCGCGTCTCTGTCACCCGTCGCGTTTGCGGTTATCTGGGTAGCCCTGATGCGCGTCCGTTTAACGCCGGTAAGCAGGAAGAAGTGAAGCGCCGCGTGAAGCATCTCGGCAATGGGCAGATTGGTTGATCGGTTCTGCTCAGAAAAGCGGCTGATGCATGACGCTTATCCGCCCTACGAGAGCGATGCAGTATACACGCATGCAAAATCGTAGGACGGCAAACGAGTGAATCCCCGAGCTTTCTTTAGTAAGTGACCGGGGTGAGAGCGCGCAGCCAACGCCGCTACGGCATCACGAAGACGAAGCTCCTCTAAGCAGTTGATGTTGTGGCAAGGCGGCAAACGAGTGAATCCCCGGGCTTACTCCAGTAAGTGACCGGGGTGAGAGCGCGCAGCCAACGCCACTACGGCATCACGACGACGAGGTTCCTCTAAGCAGTTGATGTTGTAGCAAGGCGGCAAACGAGCGAATCCCCGGGAGCTTACTCCAGTAAGTGACCGGGGTGAGTGAGCGCAGCCAACGCCGCTACGGCAGCAACTGCGACGAGGAAAAGAATGAATTATCACCAGTATTACCCGGTCGACATCGTCAACGGGCCCGGCACACGCTGCACCCTGTTTGTTGCCGGGTGCGTCCACGAATGCCCTGGGTGCTACAACAAAAGCACCTGGCGGCTTAATTCAGGGCAGCCTTTCACAAAAGAGATGGAAGACCGGATCATTAGCGATCTGAACGACACGCGGATTTCTCGTCAGGGGATTTCGCTTTCGGGCGGCGATCCGCTGCACCCCCAAAACGTGCCGGCTATCCTGCGACTGGTCGAGCGCATTCACGCAGAATGTCCGGGCAAAGATATCTGGGTATGGACCGGCTACACGCTGGATGAACTGAACGCCGATCAGATGCAGGTCGTGGATCGGATCAACGTGCTTGTCGACGGGAAGTTTGTACAGGATCTGAAAGATCCGGCGCTAATCTGGCGCGGCAGCAGTAATCAGGTCGTCCATCACTTGCGATAACGTTTAGCAGCGGGTACGTATGCCCGCAGCTAAAACCGACTTACGCACTCCATTGCCACCGCTTTAAATTCCGCAAAATTAAAACATCCGCATAACCGCGACATCGCACGCTCGCGCAGGAACGTGACGAAAATATCGTAAATCGCCATCGCTTCTTCGTACTCGCTTTTACTGATGGCGAGTAAGAAAATCACGTGCGCCGTGTCATCGCCCCAGGGGATCCCTTTCGGCGCAAGCACGGTATAAACCACCGTTTTTTTCGCCAGCAACCCCAGCGCATGGGGCAGCGCGATGCTGTCGCCCAGCATGGTGCTGACAATGGCTTCACGCTCCACTACTGAATGAAGAAATTCGCCATCGACAAACCCTTCACGCTGCAACTGGTCGCACAGCGTTTTGAACAGCGTTTGCTGATCCATTGGGCCGTCGATAATACGAAAATGGGCAGCATCGAAATATTTGTTCAGCATCCATGGGCGGGTACGGTCCACCAGCACCAGCTTGCCGATTTGTTCCAGTTGATAGTCAGTGGGAAACGGCGCAATCATCATCACCGGTTTGCCTTTTTCGCTGACGCGCGCGGTGGCAATGACAAAATCTTCGCTAATGCTGTCCCGCTGCTGATAGTCCCGCAGCGTCAGTGTGCGAGTAAGGTGAATCTGCGGATACTTACGCGCCAGCACCGCTTCAATCATCCGCACCATCGCGTTTCCGGCGTCACACACCAGCAACACGCGCGGCTGGCGCTGAAAATCAATATTGTAATTGCGCTCAAGCCCAACGCCGACGTGCAACACCAGAAAGCCGATTTCGTTTTCGCTGATGGTATAAGGCGTGTATTTAACCCACCCCGACACTGCCGCAAGCGTCATATCCCAGGCCATGGGATAGTGCTGCTTGATGTTATCAAGCAGCGGATTGGGGATCATGATTTGATAGCGCACCCGGGTGATCATGGTTTTGACATGGGTGAGCATATCGGCATGCAGTTGCCGATCGTTGAGCAAGTTATAGTTGTACTGGGTATTGATAAAATTCAGGATGTAAGTGACCAGCGCGTCTTCATCATCGGCATTGATTGTGCTGGGCGCAATGTCCTGCACCCGGCGCGCGGCGATATGCACTTTTAACCAGTTCTCTTCAGAAGTAGACAGCGATTTTTCCGCAAAACGTTGCAGGACGCCTGCGATTTCCCGCGCCGCCAGGGCTACGGACTCAGCGACCTCTTCACCCACGAATTCTGACAACGGATATCCCTCACTGATGCGCCGCACCGCAACCGCGCAATACAGGCGTAAAAATAATTCGCCTTCATCGGTAAAACGGATATGAAAGCGGTTGAAAATGTCACGCAGGATCGGCTGTAACCGTTCCGGCATACCGGCGTTCAGCGCCTCTTCAGTGACCAGTGGATGAGCCGGATCCTGTTGCGCCAGGGTCCACAGCAGATCGGTCAGGCAGGCGCGGATCGCCATTTCACTACCAAACAGTTTCATGCCGTGGCGTGGCCGGGTTTCCAGCGTCAAGTGATAGCGCCGCAGCCAGTCGCGCACTTCCGCCATATCGTTTTGCAGCGTCGCGCGGCTGACGAACCATTCGTCAGCCAGATCTTCGAGCTTCAGAGAAAATGCGGAGGTCAGGAATCGCACCATCAGGTAATGGACGCGCTCCTGACTGGTGCGCGGAATGCGTAGCGCAGAGGGTTGCTGCGTTTTGAGGATTTGATAGCTCGCCGAATCGTCAATTCTGAGCTGATAGCCGTTGCCCCGACTCAGGACAAACTGCGCGCCATGCTGCGTGAGCAATGCATTCAGCGCAGTGATGTCAGCACGAACGGTACGTGTGGAAACCGACAACCGTTGCGCCAGCTCATCCTGCGGCAGCGTTTCGTTTTGCAACATATCAAACAGCTGCGCTAAACGTTGGTTGGGGAATCGCACGTCACTCTCCTCGTTATCAGGTTAAACAGGCACGGGTGATAGCCAGCAACTGGCGTACATCGTCCGGACGGGTGTTTCCACTCACCTTATCAATAATCGAACTATAGATGTGAGGAATGATTCTGCTGACGCCCGCGTCGAGCGCAATCTGCAAAATCTCGCCAAAATTCGCCAGATCGATACCGCCGGTAGGCTCCAGCCAGAAATCATGACGGGCGCAGGCCTGAGCGACCGCCTGATACTCATCGCGGCACGCCAGTCCGCCCATCGGGAAATACTTTATTGAGCTGCCGCCCATGTCTTTGAGCAGGGCAATGGCGGTCTCTATCGGCACAATGCCGTCTGGGGCTTTGCTGCTAAGCGGGCCAGTTGAGATCTTCACTCGCCCCGGCGTACCGGTTGGTGAGACAAGGCCGTTGACCACCGTGTCGTGCTGCCCCAGTAGCGCGCGGCTGGTCGCCACTCCGGTAAACACCTGGTTTACATGCTGAGGCTGTACCTCGCGGGCGATTTCACTCACCATCGCCGACTGGTTAGGATCGCCCGCGCCCAGACCCACGGAGAGGGCGTTATCAATCAGCGCCGCGTACTCGCGCATATCCGCCACCGCGCTTGCCACGTCCGGGTAATTTTTGGAAAGTACGCCTACCAGCACATGGCCTTCCGCCGCCTCGTAAATGGCGCGGGCATTCTCTTTTGAACCCGCCAGCACATTCAGACAGACGCGATCGCGGTAAAAATTGGGGGTTAATTTCATGCCGTTTTCTCCGCGTTAATGACCTCAGCAATGCGGCGCGCCACAATGTCCAGTTGGGCGCGATCGACGCTGCGCACGTCGGCTTCGATAATCCCTTCGTTGGCTTTGTAACCCCGGAAGTAAATGGCGTAGTCACCCTGTTTCAGGGCCTCTACCAGATCGGCCGTGGCTACGCCCGTTATGGCTTCATCAAAGACGATTTCCGTTCGCGCAATGTCGCGGCCGGCGCTGTCCCACACCACGCGGGCGCTCACACCGTTAAGCGCATTGAGCGCCTCAATAAAGGGCGTCATTTTTTCTACCATTTCCGCGCCAGTCTCTTTCTGCGCATGCAGGTAGAGTTCGATGGCGCAGGTCAGGCCAAGAATGCCCTCTTTCCCCACTTTCATGGCCCGGCCAATGCCCGCCGTCTGGCGCTTCACCCATTCCACATATTGGGTTTTGCCAATCACCAGACCGCTGGTCGGTCCTTCAATGGCTTTCGCGCCGCTGTAGATAACCAGATCCGCGCCAGAGCGGTAGTAACATTGCAAATCTTCTTCCGCCGCCGCGTCGACAATAAGCGGCAGGTTGTGTTTGCGCGCAACCACCACCGCCTGCTCGACGCTGAGCATACTTTTCTGCACACAGTGGTGGGATTTGATGTAGAGGAGCGCTGCCGTGCGCGGCGTGATGGCAGCAGCCAACTGTGCGGCGGAGCATTCATTGGCATAACCTGCTTCCACCAGTTTGCCGCCGCCGAGCGCGACCATCGTACTGACCGGCGCGCCAAAGTTAACGTTATGGCCTTTCGGCAACACAATTTCGTTCTGCTCAACAGGCGTGACGTGGAGATTTTCCAGCAGCCAGTCGCTGTCTTTTACCAGTACAGCCGCAACCGACTGGGCAAGTCCTGCCGAGGCGCAGGACACAACGGTTGCGCCTTCCACATCCAGCAGTTTTGCGATGTATTCGCCGGTTTTATTCACCAGATCCTTCATTTCAAAGTACTGATTCATCCCTGCCATTGCCGCGTCCACCACTTCGGGACGCGGCGTGGACACGCCCAGCGCCGTCATACGGCCTGAGGTATTAATCACCTGTTTGAGATGGTATTTTTCAAAAATCGAAGGCATATTTCGCACTCCCTTGTTCGGTCATATAGCCCTTGCCCGCACGCACGGCGGCAAGCGGCACCAGCAGTTCCTCAGCCTGTAAGCTGTCGTTTTCGGCATCCACCAGCACCGTTGGTTGGCGCTGGAGCGTAAAGAGGGTGAGATCGGCATCAAAGCCGGGCGCGAGACGCCCTTTGGTTTTCAGATTCAGGCCGTCGGCGGCGTTGGCCGTTACGCATTCGATGACCTGCGGCAACGACATACCGATGGCGAGAAATTTCGACATCACGTTCGCAAGCGAATACACCGGCCCGTTAATACGGTTGCGGCAATAAATATCGGAACTGATGGTGTGCGGCAAAATGCCTGCGCTGATGGCGCGTCTCGCCACCGCAAAGCTAAGGCTTGCCGTACCATGACCGACATCCAGCCGCACGCCGCGCTGGATAGCGCGGGTGACCGAGGCGCGCAGTTCGCCGCCCGGCGTCAGAATGCGGTTTGGTTTCCCGTTATAACAGTGGGTAATGATATCGCCCGCCGTCAGGCGCTCGGCGATATCATCCAGATCCGGCGGGTTATTACCGATGTGCACCATCAGCGGTAATCCGCCGTTTTCCTGCTGCATCGCTTTGGCGCGCACCAGCGGCGTGATGCCGTTTTCCCCTACTACGCTACTGCTCATGCGGGCTTTCAGCCCGACAATAAAATCGGGATGGCGTTTAATCGCCTGGTTTACCGCCTCGCCATCAATATTTGCCATGTTCGCCAGCTCGTTCTGGGCAATCAGGCCGACGCGGGAGATGTTCAACAAGGCATAGACGTCAGTGACGGCTTCGCGCGTGAGTGAATAAAAATCATCGATATCATCAGCGCCGGTACTGCCGGCATCAATCACAGTGGTCACCCCCGTGGCGATGCCAATGCTGTCTGGCTCGTCGTGATAAATGGGCGATTTCGGATAGCAATGGACGTGGGAATCAATCCAGCCTGCGCTGACGTAGCACTCGCCGCGCAAATCAACGGTTTTCCTCGCAAGGTCATCGATGTCGCCCACCGCGGCGATTTTGCCGTCCTTGAGCGCGATATCACGGACCGTATCGTCCACCAGACGTGCCTGGCGCAGGAGTAAATCAAACATGTCTCTCTCCGGTAAAAGCGGGCGCTTGCACGCCCGGCTGGGTTTACCTGCCACCACTTAGCTAATGGCAATCGGGAACAGCGAGCCCAAAATCATCGCGCCGAGGATAGCGCCGCCAGTGATGGGTTTTTGCCACAGGTAGAACAGCAGCGCCCCCACCAGTGAGCCGATGCCGATAGGAATCGATGCGGTCATTGCGCTCAGGATAATAAGCGGCCCAAGGAAGCGGCCTGACGCATTCCCGGCCCCCATCATCACGTCCGCCCCGTAGGTTGAATTGCTTTGATTGATGGTAAATTTACGCGCCAGAATGATGAGGTAGCCAATCGCCAGGCCTATCACCAGACCGGTAACCAGCGAGGCGGCAAAATTCGCCACCGGGAACACGAAACCCGCCCCCAGTAATAGCGCCGGAACGCCAAGCCCCACGCCGGTCTGGATAGCCCCGCCAATATCCAGAATGCCCACCAGGGAGCCTTCAATAATGCGGGCGAACAAGAAGCTCGCGCCAAATGCCGCTACCGCGCCATAGACGCCGGTATCAATACCCGCTTTAAGCATCGCCACGAAGGCGACTTCGTTAAACGCGCCAATACCGTACAAGTAATACATGTGGGTCCCGGCAAACACGCCGGATGAGAGCAGGCCAACGAAAATCGGAAATGACCAGTCGGCATACCAAAACCCTTTATTCTGTTCCATGGAAGCCTCCATTATTTGCCGCTCAGCGAGTTATGGATCAATTCGAGCCAGTTCGGCACGGTCATATTGAAGGATTCGATCATCTTCATATCGAAGCCACGGAAGAAGCCGCTCAGTACAAACAACAGCACAATGGCGACCATCATGACTTTCGTCACGTGGTTCCAGCCGCTCTCTTCCACACCCTTACCAATAAGAATGCCAAGCACCAGGCCCGGTACGGCGTTACCCATAATCAACTGCGCCGCGCCGCCAAAGACAGTGGCCCAGAAGCCGGATTTTTTGCCCGCATCAATCGCCGCCAGCCAAAAAATGACCGGCATCACGGTGTTGACCAGCAGGTTAGCGGCAGGAACCAGCACCTTTACGGCGGTGACCTGTAACGCGGCGGGAACGGAGGAGGCGGTAAGGTTAAGGAAAGTGACGACAATCATGCCGATGATGCCGCAGGCAATCGCCATGCGCTTAGGATCGTGCAGGGTTTCACCGACGTTGCGGTTTTTAACCATCAACGCCGCCGCGCCCCAATTAGGAATGATGCGGTGATCGACATCCTGGGTAAACGATCCCGCTGCGACCGATGAAGCCCAGGCGTTAAAGAAGAAGCCCAGACCGAAGGAGAAGTGAGACGCCGGATCCCCTTCGCAGGAGTTCAACTCCCCTAAAGTACGAAACGCGCCCATACCCTGTGTGGTAGGCGCATGAAACATGCGTGCCGCCCCGGCGCCCACGCCGACGCCGACAAGGCCGCCGATAATGAGCGATTTTATTAATATTATCAGGAACATTCGTCTGCCCTTTTTAGTCAGAATCAGCGTTGCGTGACGAAATCCACCTTATCAAGATTGATGGCAGTCACGTTGACGGTTACCTCCAGCTCCACGCTGTAAGTGCGTCTTTCCCGGCGCAAAAAGAACCAAAGGAAGGCTTCTTTTCGCACCGTTTCACGCGCTTGAACAACCTGCACATCCTGTGGCTCAATACGCAGTAAGATATGTGGCGATGCTTTCATTACCGTTGCCTGAACGTGGTTCAGGGCGTCGGCAAAGGCGCGCGCTTTAGTGTCACCTTTGCCGGATACGCTCACCGTGGTGGTGAATTGCTCTTTCATGCTTACGCGCCGTGCTTCTTCTGCCACGCCTGTACCAGACGCTCGCCCAGCTCTTCTTTATCCATAAAGCCGAACCCCAGCACATTGCAGCCTTCGTTGATGGCGGTAACGCCTTCATCCACAGAGCGCATACCGTATTTGGCCTTGTAGCCGTATTTGGTTTGCGCCGTGATAGCCCCGGCCCCGCCGCTGCCACAAAACGAGATGCCAAAGGTCGCGTTTTCCGCTTTCATCACGTCGCCCAGTTTCATATCTGCCGCCACGCCCGGAACGACAACGGCGCGACCGCCTGCTTTTTCAACGCCTGCGGCAACTTTCTGGCCTTTACCCAGACGATCGCCAATCACGACTGTAATTTGTTCCATTGTGTTGCTCCTTAAAGGTTGTCTTTCGCGACTTCGAAGTGAACGGAGAGCAGCCAGGCTTCTTCGTCAGGCAGGTTGCCAAACGCAGCGACGACTTCACGCGCAAGCGCCATTGAGTCGGCGGAGATTTCGTCAAATAAACTGGCATCCACATCCGGCAGCGACTCGCCAGTGACTGAGCGGTGCGCCATAGCGCGGACGTGTGAGGTCAGCATTTGCTCTTGTACCGCATTGGGGATGATGTGATGGCGATGAAGTAAGGCGTAAACCTGCTCCAGCATGCGCTCGGCCAGCTCGCCGGTTTGCATCGCCTGTTTTTCCCCATCCTTGATTACTGCTCCGTTTTTCACTGGTCTTACCCCGTTAATGGCTCTGGGATAAAAGTAACGAGAGAGGTTAATAGTTTGTAGCGAGTTGTTTTCCACTTCGAAGTGGAAACGGGAGTGGCGACAGTGATCTGTTCCACAAAAAAGGCGGCATCAGCGCATTATGACTGGAATTGTGTGATGGATATCGCGGGGAAACGCTAAAAAACGTCACGAAAGGCACGTATCAGACTGCTGAGGAATAAGAAGAATTGTGACAGCCATTGGCTTTGCTTATGACAACCGAGGGAGAAATCGGGAGCGCAGCGGCTCCCGCGAACGGCGATATCATTAACGATATTTTTTGTGGTAGGTATTGCGCGTAGTTTTAAAATCTTCCGCAGCCGCTTTGGCCTCTTTAATTTTTCCTTCATTCGCGAGCTTAAGCGCCCCGTCGATTTGCCCAACCAGTGTCTGGAGGCCATGACGGAAATCTTTCATTTCGGGGCTGTCCGGCGCTTTGCCTTCAAGTTTTGGCGGCGTGGCTTTTTGGGCATCCATCGCCGCTTCGCGCATAGCGGTCAGCGCATTTTTCAACTCACCGGCATTATCAGTTTTTTGTACGGTTTTCAGGTTGCCGTTGAGGATATCCATATCATCTTCAAGATCCCTCGCCAGGCTGGTGGCACTGAATAACACGGACGATACGGCTAACATTGCAATCAGTTGCTTACGCATTGGGTCACCTTTTTTATTAAGCAGCGCGACAACAGCGCCAATATTTGGTTATTACTCAACATTCATCATCTTCCTGAAGAATATTGAGCTTTCCTGAATATAGCGTTAAGTTTTACCGTCGTCGCCAATAAAATTGGTTCTATCTTTAAAAGTAATTTCATTCGATAGCTGCGTCATAAAAAAATGACGATCATCTGCTAAAAAATAAAAAAATCCGGGCTGCAAGACCCGGATTTGATTAGAAAAATGGCTTATTTACCAGATATACTTTACACCCACCATACCAGTAATCTCGCTATAATCATTTTCACCAGTTTGGTAACCAACATTTGCCCATGAGTGTAATGTGTTGTTGATTTTACCTTCAACACCACCTTTCATTTCATAGCGACTAGCTGGCGTATCGTCATAGACTTTATCACTGTTCATTTTCGTGGAATTAGGGGAAGAGTCATGCCACCAGTTAGCTTCAATGAAGGGTTCAATCGCCGTATTATTCTTCATCGTACGACCAAAAATTCGCATCCCCAGGCGAGTTGTATAACCGCTTGCATCAGCATCATGAATCCGTGTGCCATTCACTTCGTTAAAGTCATCTGTATTCATTGAGGTATAAATCACCTGAGCCTGAGGCTCGATATAAAGTGATTTTTCACCATTCTGAACCGCAAGCGCGGTATAGCCTGTTTCTACAGAGCCCTGCCACAAATCACTGTCATATTTTTGCGATCCCAGGCCGTCGCCTTTTACCTCGTTATCAAACCAGGAATACTGCAGCCACGAATCAACATACAGGCCCGTCATGTTCTTCGCATCAGCAAACCACGTGCCATACAGTCCGGTATTATAGCCTTGTGCTTTACCTGTTGCATGACGAGCACCTTCTTTCGAAGCAGCTGAATACGATTCTGTTTTGGCATAGCCATAACCAAACATAAAGCCCACATGTCCACGATCCGTACCGTTCGCAGACCAGGCGGTGATATCGCTGCCTAACTGGAACATGTTGGAATCGGTAGTATTATCAATATTACCAGCCGCTTTATTTTCAGTACGAGAGCCGGAGGTACGCAACCATGTTGACGGTAAAAGATCATCCGATGCCAATGTCTGTGTGAAGTTTTGTTCACCCATGCGATCACGCATCGTACTCATGAACATGGATTTGGCCGCTGCCTGGTTACCCAGATAAGCCCCCGCCTCAGGACGTACCGGTGGTTTAGGTTGCGGCTCTGGCTGAGGTTCGGGCGTTGGTTCTGGCGTTGGTTCTGTATAAGAGGTCAAATACCAATTACCATCGGCTGCGTCCGAAGATTTTCCTTTGACAAGGTTATAGTCATAAGCACCAGCAACTATACGGCCATTTTGAATAAACTCACCGTCAGATTTACGGCCAACATCAACGACTTCGATGCCTTCAACTGTCTGACCACCATTACCGCCCACATTATTAATGGTAATGTTCGTGGTCCCGGCAGTATCACCCGTGATGACAAGCTTGCTGCCAGAAGAAGTAATATCGTCATTGAGGGCCATATTCATGACCACAGAACCATTATTACCCGTGTAATTACCATTAATAGTAAAATCTGACGAACCGCCGCTTTCAAAACCTGGCGCTGCGGTGCCAATCGCTAAGGTGCCACTGTTGGTAACGTTACCCTTAACGGTACCATACCCCCCTAAAGTAGCACCTTGATTAATAGTGACATTTTTAGAGGTTAAGACCACGTCAGGATTCATTAAAAGGTTACCTGAATTGATCTGCGTACTATCAGTAAAAGTCACCTCTTTCCCGGAAAGCATCCAGGTGTTAGCGCCTTCTTTCACCAGTTTCTCAAATCCCTGGTAATCATTAACATTTTTAAGTTCGCCATTACTTTCCTCTCCCCGTAAGGTGAGCGTATCGGTACCGTCGCCAGCCTTAACCGCTCCTGTAATATCGGAGGTAGGATCAAGATAAAGTTCATCATTTTTTGATCCCAATGAAATAGCAACAGACTCGCCTGCGATCTTACCTGAGTTATAAATTATCGTTTTAGCTTCAGAATGAATAGCTTCATTCTTAGCGCTGATCTCACCAGCGTTTGTGATAGTCACAGTATTTGTTGATGCATCGCCAGAAAATTTCAATGCGATATCGGTTTTAGGTGACTTGATGACACCATCTTTATTATTAATAACAATTTTTGCATTCCCAGCAATATCATTTATAACTGGTGCTACATCGTTGTTAATTACACCATTATTATTAAGAGTGAAATTTATTCCGCTGGCCCCTCTAATTTCGAAAGTATTAGAGTAAGCATTGTTACTATCCGAACTACTAACAGTGCGACTAATGCTACCGTTATTTTCAACAGAGTAATCACCAGCGGCGCTAATCGCTATTAAATCACCGCCGCCCGTTGCTGTCTTCTTAATAGTTCCATCATTTTTCAAGGACCAATTTCCTTTGGTCACTGCCATGCCATCTTCAGTAAAGACATTATCAGTCCATACACCGGCACTACCAATGATCAGTGAGGTGTTATTACCTGAGAATTTTAAAGCATCCGTAAGATCGCTATTGATAGTTAACTTTCCGTTTGCATCACTGATCTCACAGTCTGCCGTCGTAGGCGAATCAATCGTGCCGCCAGACGAGCCACAACTTGCATAAGAATTAAATGCAACAAGACCTGCGAAAATCATCGAATACTTTAAATAAGAATATTTTGTAAAATGCCGAATATTGTTGATGTCATATGAACGAGACATATTTATGGTCATCCTCTACCATATTACTAATTGTTTCAAAGGGCGCATATGAGAAATAACACCTAAACTTATAAATTATAAATTTAGATGTTTTGAAATTAATAAAGTCATCAATATTATCTATCAATTACAGAATATTACAATATGGCACATATCTTAAAAAATACATCCTAAAAAAATATACCATTTATATATAGCATTCACCAAACTAATTAATTGGATATAATTAATAGAATCATTAATGATTAATAAAGTTTTTTTGAAAGAGAAATTAGTTTGATTGGGCTTGGAATAATTAACTTACTAATTAGACGATAAAAAATTATAACTATTTTACAGTATGCGGGCGTAAAAAATGAGAATGAAAAGAGAAGGCGCGATACCTCGCGCCCGTCTTGTCGTTACTGCCCGGCGATTTTCATCTCCGGTAACAGCACGGAACCACACTGAATATTACTGCGGGTTTCGATATCGTCGCCAATCGTGACGATATTGCGCCACATATCTTTAAGATTCCCCGCGATAGTGATTTCACTCACCGGATACTGGATAACGCCATTTTCCACCCAGAAACCGGCGGCGCCGCGAGAGTAATCGCCGGTAATACCGCTAACGCCCTGCCCCATCAACTCGGTTACCACAAGGCCGGTGCCCATCTCTTTGAGCAGCGCATCAAAGCCTAAGCCGCGCCCGTTGATGCGCCAGTTATGGATGCCACCCGCATGGCCCGTGCTGGTTAAGCCGAGCTTTCTTGCCGAGTAGTTGGTTAAAAGCCACTGCTGCAATACGCCGTCTTTGACGATATCGCGACGCGTAGTGCGCACCCCTTCGCTGTCAAACGGCGTGGAAGCCAGCCCTTTCAGCAGATGCGGATGCTCTTCAATTGTCAGCCACTCCGGCAGAATTTGCGTGCCGAGCGCGTCCAGCAGGAAAGTTGATTTGCGATACACCGCGCCGCCCGCAATCGCGCCAACGAGGTGACCAAACAGGCCAGTCGCCACTTCGCTTGCAAAAATCACCGGGGCCTTCATGGTGGACAACTTACGCGGCGCCAGGCGAGACAGCACGCGTCGGGCGCATTCTTCACCTACGGATTCCGGCGAGCGCAGATCCTCAATGGCACGACCAATGGTATAAGCGTAATCACGCTCCATATCGCCATCCTGTTCTGCGATGACGCAGCTTGAAAGCGAATGACGCGTTGAGCAGTAGCTTTGCAGCATACCGTGACTATTGCCGAACACTTTGATGCCGTAATGGCTGTTAAAGCTGCCGCCTTCGGTGTTGGTGATGCGTTTATCCGCTTTAAGCGCGATCTCTTCTGCGCGCGCCGCCAGCTCTATAGCGCGATCGGCATCCACTTCTGCCGGGTGGAAGAGATCTAAATCTGGGGCGTCGAACGCCAGTAATTCTTTATCCGCCACGCCTGCGCACGGGTCTGGCGAAGTAAACCGGGCGATATCGAGTGCGGCCTGTACGGTGCGAGCAATCGCATCGGGGCTTAAATCAGTGGATGAGGCGCTGCCTTTACGGTTCTGGTGATAAACCGTGATGCCCAGTGCGCCATCGCTGTTAAATTCTACGTTTTCTACTTCACCGTAGCGGGTGCTGACGCTGATGCCTGTGGTTTTACTGACCGCCACTTCCGCACCGTCGGCTTTACCGGCAGCGAGCTCCAGCGCCTGAGAGACAGCTTGTTCCAGCGTTTTGCGCTGCGCTTCAACTTGTGTGATTACTTTCATCGCGAGTGCCATAATTTAAGGTGATAATTCGAAACGTCTTAAGTGAGTCTAACAGAGAACCATTTCGCAGTGCGCACCAATACTGTTAGTATTAGCCTCTTTTTTTAAGGAGCCTGAAATGACAAAGCAGCCCGAAGACTGGCTCGACGACGTGCCCGATGATGAAAACGACGATGATGATGAAATCATCTGGGTGAGTAAAAGCGAGATTAAACGCGACGCCGAAGAGTTAAAGCGCCTCGGCCTTGAGATGGTTGAGCTGGGTAAAAATGCGCTGGATAAAATCCCGCTGGATGAAGAACTGCGGGCCGCCATCGATCTGGCGCAGAAAATCAAAAAAGAAGGTCGCCGTCGCCAGCTTCAACTGATCGGAAAAATGTTGCGTAACCGCGATGTCGATCCCATTCGTCAGGCGCTTGATAAGCTCAAAAATCGCCATAACCAACAGGTTGCGCTGTTCCATAAACTGGAAGCCCTGCGCGACAGACTGATTGAAGAAGGCGATGATGCGGTTCCGGACGTACTGAAATTATGGCCGCAGGCGGATCGCCAGCAGTTGCGCTCGCTTATCCGTAATGCCAAAAAAGAACAGGAAGGCAACAAGCCGCCAAAATCTGCGCGCTTGATCTTCCAGTATCTGCGTGAGCTGGCAGAAGAGCAGCCGTAAACCTTTCTTATGCCCAATAAAAAAGCCGGGATTTTGCCCCGGCTTTTTTTATACAACGTCTTTTACTTCACAACACGCAGTGCCGGACGGCCTCCACGCGGTGGCGGATCGTCATCCGGCGTATCGTCTTCATGATCGGGCTTATCGCCGTCGATAACCGACATCACGGTTTCAGTTTCCGCCATGCCTGAATCATCATCGTTTAAGCTGGATGCTTCTTCGTCATAAGCCGCTTCCGGCTCAAACATGGTGCCGGCGCCGTTTTCACGAGCATAAATCGCCAGCACCGCAGCCAGAGGAACGTAAACCTGGCGCGGCACGCCGCCGAAACGCGCGTTGAAACGCACTTCGTCGTTGGCCAGCTCCAGATTACCCACCGCACGCGGCGCGATATTCAAAACGATTTGCCCGTCACGCGCGTATTCCATTGGCACATTGACGCCCGGCAACGTCACATCCACGACCAGGTGCGGCGTAAGCTGGTTATCCAGCAGCCATTCATAGAAGGCTCGCAGCAGATACGGACGACGTGGAGAAAGTTGCGACATATCCATGCGGTTTAGCCCCGGGTTTGCAGACGCATTTCGCGCTCCGCTTCCGTCAGGGAAGCGAGGAAAGAGTCGCGCTCAAATACACGGGTCATATAACCTTTCAGCTCTTTAGAACCCGCGCCAGCCAGATCGATGCCCAACTGCGGCAAACGCCACAGCAGCGGAGCAAGGTAGCAATCCACCAGGCTGAATTCATCACTCAGGAAATAAGGCTTTTGACCAAATACCGGGGCGATAGCCAGCAGCTCTTCGCGCAGCTGTTTACGCGCTGCGTCCGCTTCCTGTGCAGAACCGTTAACCACTACCGTCATCAGGCTGTACCAGTCTTTTTCGATACGATGCATGTAGAGACGGCTCTCACCGCGCGCCACAGGATAAACCGGCATCAGCGGAGGATGAGGGAAACGCTCATCAAGGTATTCCATGATGATGCGGGATTCCCACAACGTTAATTCACGGTCTACCAGGGTCGGTACGCTTTGATTCGGGTTGAGGTCAATCAGATCCTGTGGAACGTTGTCGGCGTCCACATGTTCAATTTCAAAACTGACACCCTTCTCTGCCAGGACGATGCGAACCTGATGGCTATAGATATCAGTAGGACCAGAAAACAGCGTCATTACCGAACGTTTGTTGGCAGCGACAGCCATGAAAACCTCCAGGTATATTCAGAAAAATACTGCTACTAACCGCAACAGCGGTCAGCTTTATGGGTTACCCTTCCCTGCCGAACTGACATCGTAGCCAGTGTCCAGACCAAAATGTGAACAGTTACCAGCATTTGGGCAGAAAATTGGATGATAGTTTACCAGATTTTGAGGACTTTGTGGTGAGGCGATGCGGGATTTGCTTTAAAAGTAATGCACTACCAGATATTTAGGCGCTTTCCAGGAAAATCGCCATAAAAAAACCCGGTACAACGACCGGGTTTTTCGCCATCCGATTTTGCAAAGCAAAAAAGAATTAACGTTTAGAGTACTGCGGACGACGACGTGCTTTACGCAGACCGACTTTCTTACGTTCAACCTGACGAGCGTCACGAGTAACGAAGCCAGCTTTACGCAGTTCAGAACGCAGAGACTCATCGTACTCCATCAGAGCGCGGGTGATACCGTGACGGATCGCACCAGCCTGACCAGAGATACCACCACCTTTAACAGTGATGTACAGATCCAGTTTCTCAACCATGTCGACCAGTTCCAGCGGCTGACGAACTACCATGCGGGCAGTTTCGCGACCGAAGTACTGTTCCAGAGAACGTTGGTTGATAACGATTTTGCCGTTACCCGGTTTGATGAAAACACGAGCAGCGGAACTTTTGCGGCGACCAGTGCCGTAGTATTGATTTTCAGCCATTGCCTATAATCCCGATTAGATGTCCAGAACTTGCGGTTGCTGTGCCGCGTGGTTGTGCTCGTTACCCGCGTAAACTTTCAGTTTACGGTACATAGCACGACCCAGCGGGCCTTTTGGCAACATGCCTTTAACCGCGATTTCAATCACACGCTCAGGACGGCGGGCAATCATCTCTTCAAAGGTCGCTTCTTTGATACCACCGATGTGGCCGGTGTGGTGATAGTACATTTTGTCAGAACGCTTGTTGCCGGTTACAGCAACTTTTTCTGCGTTCAGAACGATGATGTAATCACCGGTATCCACGTGCGGAGTGTATTCCGCTTTATGCTTACCGCGCAGGCGACGAGCCAGTTCGGAAGCCAGACGGCCCAGAGTTTTACCGGTCGCGTCAACAACATACCAGTCGCGTTTTACGGTTTCTGGTTTAGCTGTAAAAGTTTTCATTAAAAGCTTACCCAAATAATAAGTTACACGTTGGTGAACACCCAAACGTTTAGACAGTTGAGGTTCACACGACAAAGTCCAGCAAACCTACCCCTTCGAATAGCTAATGCCGGCACACAAAAAGTTTTGGGAAAAAAACTTTCTTGTAACGTGGGGTCGCAGGATTATAGAGAAGTCGACCTTAAAGATCGACCACTTTTTGTGAACAAACGCCGTATTTCTCGCCTGCCCAACGTCGCGAGCTTAAGGCATGTGCTCGAGTTTCAGGTACGCTTCGCTCTGCATTTCCTGTAAACGGGATAAACAACGCTGAAACTCGAATTGCAATTGCTCGCCGCGATAAATGTCGCTCATCGGGGCGGCGGCGGATACCACAAGCTTCACGTGACGTTCGTAAAACTCATCCACCAGCGCAATAAAGCGTCTGGCCTCGCTTTCCATAAGCGGCGTCATCACCGCCACATCATGAAGCATTACCGTGTGAAACTGGCGCGATAGTTCGATGTAGTCGTGCTGGCTGCGCGCATCCACGCACAGCGTGTCGAAACTTACCGCCAGGGTTTGATTCAAAACGCCACGCGTTGCCATTGGACGGTGATTGATTTCAAGCGTCGGCGCCTGGTGAGAGGCGCCCCCCGCCAGCGCGCGCCACAGCGTATCCATTTGTTGGCGCGTCTCGTCATTAAGCGGCGAGAGCCATAAATGTGCCTGCGTCAGCGTACGCAGGCGGTAATCAATCCCGGCGTCGACATTCATGACATCGCAATAGTGCTTAATCGCCTCGATCGCAGGTAAAAAGCGCGCGCGTTGCAGACCGTTACGATAAAGCTCGTCTGGCGGAATATTCGATGTCGCCACGAGGGTAATGCCCCGGCTGAAAAGCGCCTTCATTAATCCGCCCAGCAGCATGGCATCGGTAATATCCGACACAAAAAATTCGTCGAAGCAGAGTACATCGGTGTTGGCTTTAAACCGATCGGCAATAATCTCCAGCGGGTCGGTCTGCCCTTGCAACTGACCAAGCTCTTCATGCACATGGAGCATAAACCGGTGAAAGTGCAGGCGTTGTTTTCTTTCCCCTGGCAGGCTGTGATAAAACATATCCATCAGCCAGGTTTTCCCGCGCCCTACGCCGCCCCACATATACAGGCCGCGAACCGGCGCAGGCGACGCGCTCGGGCGTTTTCCAAGAAGCTTACTGAATGCGGCCTTAAGGCCTTGTTCCTGCGGCGGTTCAGCGTGCTTCGTCGTTAGCGCCTGATAAATAGCGTCAAGGCGGCTGACCGCCTCGCGTTGTACCTCATCAGGTTGATGGGATTTATCCTGAAGTGCCTGAAGATAGCGCGATGTGGGGGAAAGGTTTTGCATAATGCTATTGTTATTCCTTGAAAATCGGTTGGCCGTAGATCACGACTGGCGAAAAAAAGGCCGTACTACACTACGCGATGCGCCTGCAGGATTCCACTTCTGCGCCTTTAACGGTTATAGTGGCATTATTGGGCGAAGGCACAGAGAAGGCAGGCCTCGCGATCCTTACCCTACGGAAACATAATACAACGGGAGATGTTCATGACCTGGGAATACGCGCTAATTGGGTTAGTCGTCGGTATCATCATCGGTGCTGTCGCAATGCGCTTTGGTAATCGCAAATTACGTCAGCAACAGGCCCTACAGTACGAACTGGAAAAAAACAAAGCGGAACTCGAAGAGTACCGTGAAGAGCTGGTGAGCCACTTCGCTCGCAGCGCCGAACTGCTTGACAATATGGCCCACGATTATCGTCAGCTTTATCAGCACATGGCGAAAAGCTCCAGCAGCTTGCTGCCGGAGATGTCTGCGGAATCCAATCCATTTCGCAACCGCCTTGCGGAATCTGAAGCCGGTAACGACCAGGCGCCGGTACAAATGCCGCGTGACTATTCTGAAGGCGCATCAGGCCTTCTACGCAATGGCGCAAAACGCGATTAATTCATCCGCATCATTTTTTCTTCAGGGCGCGAATATCGCGCCCTGTTTTTTTGTGCCTGACGTATAGTAAAAGATATCTATCGACACAATGTCTACATTGTTACCCGTTCGGGAATTCAATAACATCGACACGTTTTGGGTGACATTTCTTATTCCAGGTTGCGAGAGCGAGCATTCATGAAAAAACAAACCCTGTTGTTGAGTGCATTAGCGTTAAGTGTCGGGTTATCACTCTCGGCACCCAGTCAGGTAGTAGCGGCAATCCCCTCACAGGTACCAGGCCAGGCGGCACTCCCAAGCCTTGCGCCGGTACTCGAAAAAGTGCTGCCTGCGGTCGTGAGCGTGCAGGTAGAAGGCACCGCCACACAAAGTCAAAAAGTGCCGGAAGAGTTAAAAAAATTCTTCGGTGACGAGGTACCCGATCAACCTGCGCAGCCGTTTGAAGGCCTCGGTTCCGGCGTCATCATCGACGCGGCCAAAGGTTACGTTCTGACCAACAACCACGTTATTAATCAGGCGCAGAAAATTAGCGTCCAGTTGAATGACGGACGTGAGTTTGACGCCAAACTGATAGGTGGTGACGATCAAAGCGACATCGCGCTGCTGCAACTGCAGAACGCCACTAACCTGACCCAGATTAAAGTGGCGGATTCCGACATGCTGCGTGTGGGCGACTTCGCCATTGCGGTAGGAAACCCGTTCGGTTTAGGGCAAACCG
This sequence comes from Citrobacter freundii, assembly GCF_011077955.1. Lineage (GTDB taxonomy): Bacteria > Pseudomonadota > Gammaproteobacteria > Enterobacterales > Enterobacteriaceae > Atlantibacter. The sequence continues at coordinate 45,335 of NZ_JAALBX010000015.1, read as the reverse complement.
CGACCTCAGGCATTATTTCCGCGCTCGGTCGTAGCGGCCTGAATCTTGAAGGGCTTGAGAACTTTATCCAGACCGATGCGTCCATTAACCGTGGCAACTCCGGCGGCGCGCTGCTCAATCTTAATGGCGAGCTCATCGGCATCAATACCGCAATCCTTGCGCCGGGCGGCGGCAGCATCGGTATCGGTTTCGCTATCCCAAGCAATACGGCGCAAACCCTGGCGACCCAGTTAATTCAGTCGGGTGAAATCAAGCGCGGACTGTTAGGCATTAAAGGCACCGAGATGAGCGCGGATCTCGCAAAAGCGTTCAATCTGAACGTCCAGCGCGGCGCGTTTGTCAGTGAAGTGCTGCCTAATTCCGGCTCAGCAAAAGCCGGTATTAAATCTGGCGATGTCATCGTCAGCCTTAATGGCAAAACCCTTAACAGTTTCGCGGAGCTGCGTTCGCGTATCGCCACCACAGCCCCGGGCACTACGGTAAAACTGGGATTATTACGCGATGGCAAACCGCTCGATGTTGAGGTGACGCTTGATAAGAGCACATCGTCATCTGCCAGCGCAGAGATGATTATCCCGTCGCTACAGGGCGCGACATTAAGCGACGGCCAACTCAAAGACGGCACCAAAGGCGTGACCATTGAGAACGTCGAGAAAGGCAGCGCGGCGGCGCAGGCTGGATTACATAAAGACGATGTCATCATCGGCGTAAACCGCGAACGCGTCAGTACCATTGCGGAAATCCGTAAATTGATGGAGTCGAAACCGTCGGTCATCGCGCTGCATGTTGTGCGCGGTAACGAAAGCATTTATCTGCTGCTACGATAACGGGTTTTGTTCACGGACATCACACGCCTACGTGTGATGTCCGTGGTTCTCATGTTATGCTGCCCATGTCTTCCTTAATTAACGTTTATCCATGTTTCTGAAGCTTTTACGGCCCGTCTTGTTGGGACTGATTGTCGCAGCGCTCTTGTTGGTGCTGATGCCATCGTTGCGAAAACACGGCGCTGAATCGACACCTGTGTATAACAGCGCAGATGACACTCCGCTAAGCTACAACTCGGCGGTGCGCCGCGCTGCGCCTGCGGTGGTCAACGTCTATAACCGAGGGGTTAGCAACGGCGGTCGTAATCAGCTGGAAATTCGTACGCTCGGTTCCGGCGTCATCATGGATCAACGCGGTTATATTCTTACCAATAAACACGTCATTAACGATGCCGATCAAATCATTGTTGCCTTGCAGGACGGTCGCGTATTTGAAGCGCTTCTGGTGGGTTCTGACGGGCTAACAGACCTTGCGGTATTAAAAATAAACGCCGCCTCGCTGCCCACTATTCCTATCAATGATAAACGCAAGCCGCATATTGGCGATGTGGTGATGGCGATAGGCAACCCTTACAACCTTGGGCAGACCATTACCCAAGGGATAATCAGCGCCACGGGCCGAATCGGTCTCAACCCATCTGGTCGACAGAGTTTTCTGCAAACCGATGCCTCGATTAATCACGGCAATTCCGGCGGCGCGTTGGTTAACTCGCTGGGCGAATTGATGGGTATCAATACCCTTTCCTTTGATAAGAGCAATGACGGCGAAACGCCTGAAGGGATTGGTTTTGCGATCCCAACCCAGCTTGCCACCAAAATTATGGAAAAGCTTATCCGCGACGGGCGCGTCATCCGCGGGTACATCGGTATTGGCGGGCGGGAAATCTCGCCGATGCACGGCCCGGTTACGGGTATTGATCAAATTCAGGGCATTATCGTCAATGAAGTGACGCCAGACGGTCCGGCGGCGCATGCCGGCATTCAAGTCAATGACGTGATTGTCTCGGTGAACAATAAACCGGCGCTGTCAGCGCTGGAAACCATGGATCAGGTGGCAGAGATTCGTCCCGGCTCCGTTATCCCGGTGGTGGTCATGCGGGATGATAAGAAACTGACGCTTCAGGTCACCATCCAGGAATATCCCTTCACCAACTGACCGACGAAAAAAAACCGGAACGCCAGTTCCGGTTTTCATTTATTCGTACGCGACGATTACTTGTTAACGAACTCTTCGCCCAGCGTAATGTCTTTTTTCAGGGTATCGAGCATGCCTTCCAGCGCCTGTTGTTCAAACGCGCTCAGCGTGCCGATGCTCTGACGCTCTTCGATACCGTTTTTGCCAAGCAGCAGCGGCTGGGAGAAGAAACGGGCGTATTCGCCGTCGCCTTCCACATAGGCGCACTCAACCACGCCTTTTTCGCCCTGCAACGCGCGAACCAGCGACAGGCCGAAACGTGCAGCGGCCTGACCCATAGACAGGGTTGCCGATCCGCCACCCGCTTTGGCTTCAACCACTTCGGTACCTGCGTTCTGAATACGTTTGGTCAGGTCAGCGACTTCTTGTTCAGAGAAGCTTACACCCGGGATCTGCGACAGCAGCGGCAGAATGGTGACGCCAGAGTGGCCACCGATAACCGGAACGTTAATGTCGGTCGGCTGCTTGCCTTTCAGTTCCGCCACAAAGGTATTGGAACGGATGATGTCGAGCGTCGTGACGCCAAACAGTTTGTTCTTATCGTAAACGCCGGCTTTTTTCAGCACTTCTGCCGCGATGGCGACCGTCGTGTTAACCGGGTTAGTGATAATGCCGATACAGGCTTTTGGGCAAGTGGCGGCAATTTGCTGCACCAGATTTTTCACGATGCCTGCGTTGACGTTAAACAGGTCAGAGCGATCCATACCTGGTTTACGCGCAACACCCGCAGAAATCAGTACCACATCTGCGCCTTCCAGCGCCGGGGTGGCGTCTTCACCGGAGAAACCCTTGATCTTCACGGCGGTAGGGATATGGCTTAAATCGACCGCTACCCCGGGGGTTACCGGAGCGATGTCGTAAAGAGAGAGTTCTGAACCTGAAGGCAGTTGGGTCTTGAGTAGAAGGGCAAGCGCCTGGCCGATACCGCCTGCCGCGCCGAGGACTGCAACTTTCATCCTAAACTCCTTATTATGATTTGCAATTAAAGTGCCGTTACTCCTGTGGTGGCGACCATAATTATCCAGGGTGGAAGCCATTACAATCTTTTCACCTTCAGATTGAGAAGCGTACCGGCTCTTGATGGTACTTTCTTCACACGCATCAGGAAAGTAGCGTCAGAGACCATGACGCCGGGTCACTACCGAAGCAACATATCAACAGGCGGTTACATTACACCCTCTTCAATCATCAAAACAACATCATTTTCATAACATTTGATTTACTTAATGCCTTATTTTCGAGTCGTGACACAGGCATGTTCTCCAATAACAAATTTTGATAAAATCCGCCGCTTTCATAACATTATTTCAGCCTCATATTTGGCAGAGTGTTTGCATAAAAATTCATCTAAATGCATAATAATGTTGTTTCTTTCGCCAGATTGTAGGTGACCTATGCGCGGCTCGGCAAAACAAGAAGAATTAGTGAAGGCTTTCAAAGCATTACTGAAAGAAGAGAAATTCAGTTCTCAGGGGGAGATCGTTCAGGCGTTGCAGGAACAGGGTTATGAGAACATTAACCAGTCCAAAGTATCGCGGATGCTGACGAAGTTTGGCGCCGTGCGTACACGCAATGCCAAGATGGAAATGGTTTACTGCCTGCCGGCGGAACTCGGTGTGCCGACCACCTCCAGTCCGCTGAAGAACCTGGTATTGGATATTGACTACAACAACGCCGTCGTCGTTATTCATACCAGCCCTGGCGCGGCGCAACTGATCGCACGCCTGCTTGATTCATTGGGTAAAGCAGAAGGTATTCTCGGCACCATTGCCGGGGATGACACCATCTTTACTACCCCTGCGAAAGACTTCTCAGTTAAAGAACTCTACGAAGCGATTCTGATTCTGTTTGAACAAGAGCTCTGAACCTTCTCGTTAACCGCCGTGTCTGCGGCGGTTTTTCCTGAATACCCCGTTTTCATACGCGTACGCCCTTCTTTATACCCTTTTCATTTCACCGCAGCGGCCCCTTCCCGTAACAGCACAAATAATCAAATTTACGTATCTGCCTGATTTTTCTAGTATTGCATTTTTAAAAAGCACTAAAGGTTAATTTTTAATAACGAAAAGAAATAAAAAGTCCGATTCTGGAAACAAACTTTCATTTTAAATAATTAGCCTGGTATTAATTATCCGAGTGATTAGTGTATACTTGATTCTGTGATGGGAGTCACGAAATAAGCCCCCTACAGATAAAGATAAAAATACGACGAGGTAACGATTATGAAAACTAAATCAACCGTAGCAACCTTAAGCCTGCTTTCAATGCTCTCTTTTGGCGCTTTTGCCGCCGACTCTATCGACGCGCAACAAGCCCAGGGTCGTCAGTCACTCGGTACCGTTTCGGTCTCATCCGTAACCAGCTCACCGATGGATATGCGCGAAATGATTAACAAAAAAGCAGAGGAAAAAGGCGCATCAGCCTATCGCGTTATCGAAGCCCAGACCGGCGACGAATGGCATGCGACTGCTGAGCTCTATAAATAATTTTTCCTGAATACATTCACCTGCAAAACACTATCTACTTCTGTGGTCCAGACAGTAAAAAACATGTCACCCCTGCTGACCACAGAACTGAAATGAGGAAATACGTAATGAAAACCAAACTTACTCTTGCTGCAATGAGCCTTGCTTCCCTGATGGCCTTCGGTGCTAACGCTGCGGTACAACAAGTTAATGCGCAGGATGCTCAAAACCTGCAATCCATGGGTACAATCTCTGTCGCGCAGAACGCCAGTTCCCCGATGGATATGCGTGCTGCGCTGGCTGAAAAAGCCGATCAGAAAGGCGCGTCTGCTTATCGCGTTATCGAAGCGCGTAGCGGCGACAACTGGCACGCTACAGCAGAACTGTATAAATAAGACCTCGTCGTCGTGCCCGACGACTTGCCCCAGTTCGCCTGGGGCTTTTTTAGGTCATAAAGAATGGCGAATATTGAAGCGGAGCTGGCCTACCAGCTCCTCTTCTGCTTCTTCAAACAGCAAAATGAGTGCGCCAAACCGCCGGCGATTTTCTTCCGATAAGTGAACGAATTCGATCTCAAGCGGCAACGGCATACCGTCTCCTGTCACAACGTCCCACAAGCTATCCAGATCCTTTACCGGTTGCTTTGTCAGCCCACACTGCCGGGAAAAGTCGCGAAAAAAATCCGCCTGATCGGTGATGTCATCAAAATCGAAGGTATAGATTTGCATAGAGGTTCACCAATCAATGGGTTCCGGTGATTATAAGCCGCCGATATGCAGCGTTTTCACTTCGAGATACTCATCCAGTCCCAGTACCGAACCCTCACGCCCCAGCCCTGACTCTTTCACACCGCCAAATGGCCCCAGTTCGGTGGAAACCGCACACTCATTAATACCGATCATCCCGCTTTCCAGTTGAGAAGAGACCCGGAATACCCGCTGTAAATTTTGGGTATAGAAGTAAGCCGCCAACCCATACGGCGTATTATTCGCGCGTTGGATCACTTCCTCTTCGGTAGTGAAGCGGAAACAGGCTGCCAGCGGACCAAAGGTTTCCTCTCCGGCCAGTTTCATCTCATCCGTGGCGTCAGCCAGTACCGTCGGTTGCCAGAAGTTGCCGCCAAGTTCGTGCGCTTTGCCCCCGGTCAACACTTTCGCCCCTTTGGAAACCGCATCTTCAACGTGTTCGCGCACTTTATCCACACCCGCTTTTTCAATCAGCGGCCCAACCACAACGCCCTCTTCCAGACCGTTGCCGACTTTCAACTGTTTCACCGCCTCGGCCAGTTGATTAACGAAGCGATCGTATACGCCGTCCTGAATAAAGAAGCGGTTGACGCTGACGCATACCTGTCCGGCATTGCGGAATTTATTGGCGATGGCGCCTTTTACTGCCGCATCGATATCCGCGTCGTCAAATACGATATAAGGCGCGTTGCCGCCCAGCTCCATCGACACTTTCTTCATGGTTTCAGCGGCATTGCGCACCAGCGTCTTACCGACAGCCGTCGAGCCCGTGAAGGAGATTTTGCGCACTTCATGGCTTTCCATAATGGCGTCGCTGATTTCGTGCGTATTGCCCGCAACAGCATTAAGCACACCGTCCGGAATGCCCGCTTTTTTTGCCAGCGCCAACAAAGCAAAGGCGCATAGCGGCGTGTTATTGGCCGGTTTGATAACGCCCGTACAACCAGCCGCCAGCGCCGGACCCAGTTTGCGGGTCAGCATCGCCATCGGGAAGTTCCAGGGGGTGATGGCCGCGACCACGCCAATCGGTTCGCGGGTTGCAAGAATGCGTGAGCCGGGTTTCACCGGCGGGATAATTTCGCCATTGGCACGCTTCGCCTGCTCGGCGAACCACTGGATAAAACTGGCGGCGTAATCCACTTCGCCCTCCGCCTCTTTCAGCGGTTTCCCCTGTTCGAGCGTCATCAGGCGTGCCAGCCAGCTTTTGTTTTCATTAATCAATTCAAACCAGCGATACAGTAAAGTGGCGCGCTCTTTGGCGGTTTTTTCACGCCACGCCGGGAAGGCTTTACTTGCGGCGTTGATGGCCTCTTGCGTCTCTTTTTTACCCGCTTTCGCCACCTGTGCAATCACTTCACCGGTCGCCGGATTGAGTACGTCAAACGTGGTGTCGGCCTGCCGCCATTCGCCATTAACCAGATAGCCCGTCTTGAAGAATTCACTGTCCTGGAGTGCTTGTATTGTCATCGTTTCCTCCTGATGGATGGTGCTTTTTAAGAACCTCGGCTAAGTATAGCTACAAAAAAACCGACGCCCGGGCGTCGGTTTTGCAGGCTGTGCGGCCGCAATCAATTATCTGTCAGAGCATGCTGATACTTACGCAACATCGCGGTCAGTCGCATCACCGGCTCACTGACGGAAAGTGGCGCGCCCCAGACCTGAAGCTTTTGCTGATAAATATCCAGCTCATCCAGAAGTTGATTAAACGTCTGATGGCGCTTGTCGTCGCTTGTTGCAGACACTACCCGATCGGCGGTGCGGCGCAACTGGCGGTGAAAGGCCGATAAATCGTCATTGATCGGAACAGGCGCATCGCGTAAACGCTGATGGGCAATAATGAGGTTTAGCGCCAGGCGAAACTTGGCAACGTCTCCGGGGAATTTATTGAACAATAAAAATAATTGCTGATAGAGCGCCGGAAGGTGGTTCTCTTTACGCCGTGCCTGGTTTGTGGTCATGGATGACACCGCTGCGAGCACAAATCGGTTTAGCAAGGTTCGTCCGGTTTGCGCCAGCGAATTATCCCGGATGATCAGGATGACGAGCATCGCCAGGAAACACCCCACAATTTGCCCTAATGCGCTGTCGAGAAATTTATTGAATTCAAAGGTCATGGGGTTATCCAGCACGATAATATTAATGGTGCTGGCCAGCGCGCCCATTGAGCCTAATCGCCGTTTCTGTACCTCAATGCCAATGAAAAATCCCATCAACGCCAGGCTAATACACAGCAGCAGCATGCTTTGCTGAGTTCCTGGCAGTACCACCAGAAAGTAAAAGGCCCCAAGCGGTAAGGCATACAACGCGCCTAATAAGAAATCGATCGCGACCATGCGTGGATTAGGCAAACGCATCGCCAGCGCCGTGACGACCGCAATCATAATCATGGCGCTATTGCCTGCCGACCAGCCGGTCCATAACCAGAATAATGCCCCCAGCGCACAGGCCACGGTGGTGCGCCAGAAGTTGATCATCGCATGATGGCGCTCTGCCGACGGCGCGTTGACAACGATTTCGCTTTCAAGAATCTCTTCTTCAATGGCATTGATCTTTATATTACCGATAATGCCGCGCTTGACCAGCAAATAACGCGTGGCCGCGCCGACCCAGCTATAAAGGGTGACCGGCACATCCCCCTCGCCGGTCCCGGCAAGCGTATGGCGAATCACTTTCAAATGTTTATGCACATCGGCTGCGCTCTCTACCGGCTCGCTGAAAAGCGCGTGGTATTCTGGTGGTATCGCGTCCGGGCGTCCATTTTGAATAAGCCAGGTTTCACAGGCCTGGGTAATCAGCGTCAGTGAGAGGGTATTAATGGCTTTAAGACGCCGGTTTGCCCGCGCCCAATGCGAGGATTCCATCTTTAAGTTATCGCGCATGCCTTCCAGCGCCGTCGTGCGCCGGACCAGATTTCCCCAGGCCTTATCCACCACGTCGCTTTCAGCCCGGGCTAAGCACAATTGCATCAGCCGGTAATGCTCCACGAGCAAATTATCAAGCTCAAGGTCGATATCTCGTTTAATGGAACGCGGCGAAAACAGCATATCCGCGGCAATAGCGCTACAGATACCAATGACAATCTCGCTGCAACGCTCAACCGCAAACTGGGGCGTCAGGAGAGGTTCGCTCTGGATAGTGATGATAATGATTAACGTGGTATAGCCTGCCAGCCCCCAGGCGTAGGAGTTTTCCACTTTCACTAATGAGGAAATCCAGGTGCAAAAACCGGCCCAAATACAACACACCAGCAATAGCACAACCGGGGCGCGAATCATCGTAATAATGATAACCAGCGCCGCCGCGCACCCAATGAACGTGCCGATAATACGCAGAATACCGCGATAACGAATGGCCCCTGACCAGGGTTCTCCGCCCGCCGCAAACGCCGGGCCGGCGGCGACCAGCGCGGCGGTCAGTACAGCCCAACGGGGCGTTTCCAGTTGGAAATGGAAACCGACAAACAGCGCAATGACTAACGCGGTCGCAAGTTTCAGCGCAAAGCGAATATGGCGCAGCGCAATAGTAAAGAGTCCCATAGCGTTAACCGAATTCGCGCAGACGATGCACCAGACGATTCAAAAAGGTGCCGTTACGGTCATCGCGATCTTTTTGACCGGTAATCACCACCGTTGCCGTGGTGCCTGCCGGGTAGAGATTCCCCGTCTGCTCATCAAGCTTGATTCGCACGGGTACACGTTGCGCCAGCCGCACCCATTCCAGATTCGAATCAATAGAAGCCATGCCTTTACCGTCATTGCTGCTACTGGCGTTAGTCACACCCGCTGCAACGCTATCAACCGTGCCATGCAGTACGCGGTTGCTGCCAAGCGGCGTTATCTCAGCGCGGTAACCCGGGCGTACGCCTTCGAGTTTGGTTTCTTCCATATAAGCCAGCACATAAAAGGAGTGCTGTTGCACCAGCGCAACCGCCGTCGAACCGCGGGTAATAAATTCACCGGCATAAACATTGAGGTTGGTTATCCAGCCATCGGCCGGGGCGCGGATCACCGTGCGCGCTAAATCGATTTTTGCCAGATCGCGCGATGCCTGCGCTTTCGCCAACTGGTGCATGACCGTTTGTAAATCATTATTGGATTGATCGATTTCTTCCCGCGACATCGCCTGAATGCCGAGACGATTGCGACGCCCCGCCTCGCGGCGTTTTTCGCTCGCCAGGGCTTCATAATAGGCCACATCCGCCTCAGCCTCCTCGAGGGACTTTTGATAGCGTGGTTGGTCGATGATAAACAGAACCTGATCTTTTTTTACCAGCTGGTTATCATGCACCATGACCTGCGTGATTAATCCCGAGACATCAGGAGCGATTGCCACCACATCGGCGCTAAAGCGTGCATCACGCGTCCAGGGAGATTCGGTGTAATACACCCAGATACGAAAGATTGCGATAAAGGCCAGCACCACCAGCGCCATGGTAATCACGGTACGGGAAATTTTTCTTGTAAGTACTCTCACATCAACCTCAAACAAATAAGCGCGATACCAGGTAGAAAAGGCAGCAATACAGCGCGGTATTGAACAGTGCCGGATGCCAGACAAAATCATAGATCCCCGTCGGGGTCAGCAAACGGCGCACCAGCCAAAAAATCGCCAGTGATAAAAGTAATTCGAAGAATATCGGCGGAAAAGAAAGGCCGAAAACCACGATAACCGGAAATAAACTCATACGAACCTTGATTAGCGTGCAGGCGAAGTCGTGAGGCGTAACTACGGCACCAAGTCTGGAATGACTGTGGAAGGGTGCGATTTAGTTACCTCGTTAATAATATATTAACGTAATTTATAATACGTCATCTATGGTATGTGATCTAAATCACTTTTCACTCAGAGTGAACAATGGAACGCTTAAAACGAATGTCAATTTTTGCGCGGGTTGTTGAGCAAGGCTCTTTTACCCGTGCGGCTAAACAATTAGCCATGAGCGTCTCGTCTATCAGCCAGACGGTGTCGAAGCTTGAAGACGAACTGCAGGTGAAATTGTTAAACCGCAGTACCCGCAGCATTGGGTTAACCGAAGCGGGAAAAATCTACTATCAGGGCTGTCGCAAAATGCTCTATGAGGTGCAATCGGTTCATGAGCAGCTCTACGCTTTCAACAACACGCCTATCGGCACCCTGCGCATTGGGTGCTCTTCAACTATGGCACAAAATGTCCTCGCAGGAATGACGGCCAAGATGCTGCGGGAATATCCGGGCTTAAGCGTTAATCTGGTCACCGGTATTCCGGCGCCGGACCTGATTGCCGATGGACTGGATGTGGTGATCCGCGTCGGGGCGCTTCAGGACTCCAGCCTGTTCTCTAAACGCCTGGGCGCGATGCCGATGGTGGTGTGTGCCGCTAAAAGTTATTTAACCCAACACGGAACGCCGGAAAAACCCTCCGATCTCAGTAATCATTCATGGCTTGAATATAGTGTTCGTCCGGACAACGAGTTTGAGCTTATCGCGCCGGAAGGTATCTCCACCCGTGTTATTCCACAAGGACGGTTCGTCACTAACGATCCGATGACGCTCTCACGCTGGTTGATTGAAGGCGCCGGGATCGCCTATGTGCCGTTAATGTGGGTGATCGATGAGATCAATCGGGGTGAACTTGAGATCTTGTTTCCGCGCTATCAATCCGATCCCCGTCCGGTTTATGCCCTTTATACCGAACGCGATAAACTGCCGCTGAAAGTGCAGGTTTGCATTAATTCGATGACGGATTATTTTGCCGAGGTGGCAAATCTGTATCAGGAGAGGCGTTTTGGCAGTAAATAGACGAGACGAATAAAGCCCTTTCCGTTCAGAAAGGGCTTGAGTATGACTTACGCGGTGCCGCCGACGGTGAGGCTGTCGAGCTTAAGCGTAGGCTGGCCGACGCCAACCGGCAGGCTCTGGCCTTCTTTCCCGCATACGCCAACGCCGTTATCCAGTTTCAGATCGTTACCGACCATAGAAATCTGCTGCATAGCTTCGATACCCGAGCCGATAAGGGTCGCGCCTTTCACAGGCGTGGTGACCTTTCCTTTTTCGATCAGGTACGCTTCTGAGGTTGAAAACACGAATTTGCCGGAGGTGATATCCACCTGACCGCCGCCAAAGTTCGGCGCGTAAATACCGTATTCCACCGATGCAATGATGTCCTGCGGCGTGGATTTACCCGCCAGCATATAGGTATTGGTCATACGCGGCATGGGCAAATGCGCATAGGATTCACGACGACCGTTGCCCGTCGGCGCGACGCCCATCAGGCGCGCGTTGAGTTTATCCTGCATATACCCTTTCAGGATGCCGTTTTCGATAAGCACATTATATTTGCCAGGAACACCTTCATCGTCGATCGCCACTGAACCACGACGCGATGCCATGGTGCCGTCATCCACGACCGTACAAAGTTCTGAGGCCACACGTTGGCCCATCTGCCCGCTGAATACGGACGTACCGCGACGGTTGAAATCGCCTTCCAGGCCGTGTCCTACTGCTTCATGCAGCAGTACGCCTGGCCAGCCTGCGCCCAGCACGACAGGTAGCGCGCCCGCGGGCGCGGCAACCGCAGAAAGATTGACCAGCGCCATGCGCACCGCCTCTTTCGCCCACGCATCGGCGCGTACTTCGCCATCGGTCTCTTCAAGGAACCATTCATAGCCAAAACGACCGCCGCCGCCGCTTGAGCCGCGTTCACGTTTGCCGTCCTGCTCCACCTGAACGCTGACCGACAACCGCACCAGTGGTCGCACATCCGCCGCCAGCGTACCGTCGGTGGCGGCAACCAGGATCAGTTCATAAACGCCGGTCAGACTGGCGCTGACTTCCTGAACGCGGGCATCTGCCGCACGGGCTACACCATCTACACGTTTGAGGATGTCGAGCTTTTCTTCGCGCGTCATGCTTTGCAGCGGGTCGAGAGAGGTATACAGCGATTTATGCTCCACCGCACCCAGCGTTTGCACGCGACCATCACCCTGTTCACGTACGATGCTGCGCGCCGCATGGGCGCTTTGCTCAAGCGCCAGCAGGCTAATCTGGTCTGCGTAAGCAAAACCCGTTTTCTCGCCGTTAACAGCACGCACGCCCACACCCTGGTCAATATTGTATGAGCCATCTTTAATGATGCGGTCTTCCAGAACCCAGGATTCGTGATAGCTCGACTGGAAATAGAGATCGCCATAATCCACACGGCGTTCGGCCAGTTGACCCAGGATGAAAAACAGATCTTGATGGTTCAAGCCATTCGCAGACAATAACTGCTCAGTTACCAGGTTCAGACTCATCGTTCGGTTACTCTTATGGTTATTGCCCAGGGGCAATGGAAATAAAAAGTCTATACCCAAAATAATGCGAGTTGCAGGAAGCTTTCGCACCTGCAACCTGAATTATTCTGGGTATATCGAGCTTGCGGCAATTCATGCATGCCGTCAAATCATTGCGCTTTTTCGCTACGCGGCTGGCGCAAAACTTCGTTGATTTGCGGTTTATCGAGCGGACCGGAAATATGGTAACGCAAGACGGAGATTTTACTCCATAGCGGGCCGAGCACTTTACTGGCGGCGAAGACCGCCGCGCCGATAATCGGGTTCACGGCAAATGCCGTCGCAACGCCCACGGTAGCGGAAATTTCCGGGGCCACAATCGCTTCCAGATCCAGTTTGCGGCGAGCCAGGTCTACCGAGCCTTTCATGGCGATATCCGCCTCCAGCCCATCCACCAGCGTGTCGTCAGTGTGCAGTACGCCATCTTTAATCCATGCTGTACTGCGGATAGAGTCAAAATAGAAACCCTCGCCAAAGGTATCGCTAAAATCGAACCGCAGTTTACGCAGCAACGCATCAAAGCTCATCAGGCGCAACAGTTGCCCGGCGTGGCCGGTGCCTAAATCCTCAATTTGCCCCTTGCCAAACCGCGTATGCAGGATACCGTTGAGGGATGCTTCATCCGGCTTCCAGGGTAAATCACGCCAGTGAAGATCGTAATTAACGTCGAACGACGCGCCCTGGATTGGGGTGGCCACACCGAAGAAATTGGTCGCGGCGTCGATTTTCTTGCCTTTCAGCACCCCTTTTAATGAGGTACGCGGCTCGCTAACACGGTTAACCCATTCGCCCTGCGCGGTGAGCTTCGCAAATCCGGCATCAACCACGCCATTCGACAAGCTAAGCGTATCGCCAGAGATTGCGAAATCACCGTCAATGCGTCCGTATTTTTGGCCCCATAACCAACATTCCGCACAGCGTAATTGCAAATCCGGCCAGCCGCTGAAATCGATATGCTGGTCTGGTAACGGGCTGGCGGGGGCTTTGGTATCGGTAACCGCGCTCCAGACCGGGTTGAAATAAAGGTATTTGATCTCGGCAAGCCATGGACCGGTTTTATTCATCTTCAGCGAGCCGTTAATTTCCCGCCCCTGAACCGATACCTCATTGCCACGCAACCCATTGGTGGAAATAATGCTGACGTTATTCCATTGCTGACCGCCCAGCGCCAGAGCGGGCGTTCGCAACGTCACATCACCTGGAAGCTGTGTGGCGTGACTGACGTCATCCGCCGCGCCTTGTTTAAATAATCCCAGCCATTGCGCGCCGTCCAGCGCCGGAAGGTTAAGCTCAAGCCCGGCCTGGTCTGGCAACGGCGGCAGGGCTTTACTGTCCGACACCCAAATGCCGCGATCGAGAGTCAGTTTATTGTTAAGCAACCAACGACTGTTAAAACGATGCCCTGCGCCCGCGTTGCCTGTCAGCGTAAAGCCGCGCAAATCGCCTTTCACGTTCACCGCCAACGGCAGCGGTTGGCCCGCCGCTTTATCCGCAGGAGAAGGTAAGTGACTACTTACTTCTTTGAGATCGCCTTTTACCGCGACGTCGTATTGCGCACTGCCTTTATACGGTAAGGTAATCCCGACTTTCCCTTCCCAGGGAATGCTGCCTGCCAGCGCGGCACTGATGGGTTTGGGTAATAATCCTGTGCGGGTCGGCTGCCAGTTTGCATCCAGATTAACGCCCACCTGATACGCTTTATCACCCTCTTTGGTATTAAAATCGAGGTTAAGCGGCTGGTTGAACCAGGTGGCGTGCATGGGCTCACTTTGCAAATTGCCATTCTCGAAGCTAAATTTGCCGCTCAGATTATGAACGGTGCTGTTTATCGGTTTAATAAACAGCGTATTGTCCTTGAGCACCACATCGCCTTTCGCCGTCACCTGTTCCCCGTTAAAAGGGATATCAAGATGTAAGCGAGCATTCACATCGCCATCAAGCTGAAGTTCATCCAACGCCGCGCCCAGCGAGTCGTCTAATGGCGTCTTTTTAAAATAAGGTCCAACTTCGCTTGCCGGCCCGGAGATATCGGCATCGATTAACAGTTTTTCTTTTTCGTAGTCGGGGATATTGGCAGTGATGTTGCGCCCTTTTACGCCGCCCAGCATAGCTTCAGGCGACTTCATCCATAAACCGTCATTGATAAAATCGAGCTGGACTTCAATGTTTTCTAAGGCAGGCCAGTCCGGCTGAAACGCATAAGTGGCATTATGAATAGGCACCAGTACTTCGAACTGCCCTTCGTTCTTATAATAGGGAAACAGTTTCGGGTTGCCGCCATACACCAGCGTCGCGTTGTCTACCTGCCCACCTTTAATCGCGCCGCTCAGGTAGTCTACCAGGCTTTTACCCATCAGGTTTTCCGGGAAATAGCGCCATGCCTGGGAGGCATCGTCAGTGCGAATTCCCGCCAGTATGGAAAGCCATGGTTCATCGCCAACTGGTTGCTGATAGCGGAAATCGCCCCGCGCATATACCCCGGTCGCTTTGACATCGATATCTTTACCGTCCAGCGTCAGGCCGCTCGCATCTTTTCGCCATTCGAGCGTGGCCTTACCGTCGGCAATTTCCAGCGGCGCGCGAAATACGCCTTCATACGGCATTTTCGCCTGATTCATGGTGACGCTAACGCGCCCGTTCTCGACGCTACCGGCAAGCGTGCCGGAGAAGTGTTCCGCGCCCGGCATTAATTCCCATTGCTTCCAGGACAGGTCACTCCAGTGTCCCTGAAAACGCGTACGCTCGGTGGCCTGGAGGGGAATATCTAACGCCAGTGTATCAAGATGTCCTCTGGGTTGCAGGGTTTTCCAGACCTTGCCTAAGGAAGGCGACAGCTTATCCGTTATGGGGATAAGGCCATTAAGCCCTTGCAGCTCAAGATTATTCGCACGAATACGCAGTTCATCGCTGGTTTTACGATCGGCGCCGCCCACTTCCTGCGCGGGTAGCCAGGCGAGGGTTAGCGCCCCAGCAGGCCACGGCGTGTCGTCCATGGTGATATTGGTACGGGGAATATCCAGTTGCCAGCCTTCGCCTTCTTTGCGCAGATGGGCGGTAAGGTTATCAACCTGTAAGTGATGGGGCTGGTTGTCGCCCTGCCAGGATGCGCCGCCGCGCTTGAGCCAGACATCTCCGTCGGCGACAGTGCCTTTACGAACATTCATCCAGGCGGCGAGACTAAACTGCGCGGTAGAAAGCGAGACGTTTTCCTTCATCCAGCGGCCCAGCCAGGGTTTGACGTCTACATCATCCGCCTGCACCCAGATGGCCCCTTTGCTCAACAGGCCCTCGTCATCACGCAAATCCATCCGCAACTGCATCGTGCCATGCTGCCCCGTCAGGCTGGACAGACTGATTAAGCCTTCTGCACGGTGGCGATTGCGGCCATTAAGCCAGGTGAGCTTTGGGATAGCGAGTTCGGCGCGTTGACCGGACAGGGTAATGAAACTTATCGTGCTGTCGCGCAGATCAAACTGATCGAACTGGCGTAAAAACAGATCGCTGATGTTATTCGGCTTGATAGCCTCGCCTTCGTCACTCTGAATAAGAGGCGTGTTGGTGCGAAAATTAAGCTGATAAAACGTGAGATCGCGAAACTGCCAGCGCGCGTGCAGGAGGCTTTGCCACACATCCAGCGCAAGGGTAATGCGCTTGACTGATAGCTCTCCGTCGTCTTTAAGGCTGGCTTTAATATCCCGGGCTTCAAGGGTGGGACCGAAATTCTCCCAGGAGGCCTGAAGGTAGCTGGCGTCGACTTTCGCACCGGTGGCGTCACTTATCTTTTCAAGCAGCGCAGGACGCCAGTTGTTAAGATGCGGCAAAACCAGACGCAGCCCGCTCACCAGCAGGGCGACAATCACAACCAGTGTTGCGCCTGTGACTAACAGTATGCCCGGCAGTCGCCTCACATTCCTCTCCTTGTCAGCCGCCACAGCGGTGCGTAGGTTACCTGCACCGGGTTACATCATAACGACGTCAAACTGCTCTTGGTTATAGAGCGGCTCAATTTGCACTTTGACCTGCTTGCCCACGAAGATTTCCACTTCGGCCAGCGCATGGGATTCATCGCTTTTCAGCGCTTCAGCGACTGCGGGGGCGGCGTAGACCAGGAAGCGGTCAGATTCATAGGCGTGATGGACACGCACCACCTCGCGCATGATTTCATAGCAGACGGTTTCCACGGTTTTCACCGTGCCTCTGCCGTGGCAGGTTGGGCATTCATTGCACAGCACATGCTCAACGCTTTCGCGGGTGCGCTTGCGGGTCATCTCCACCAGCCCAAGCTGGGAGAATCCATTAATACTGGTCTTCACCCGGTCTTTACTCAGCGCCTGCTCTAACGAGTGAAGCACGCGGCGGCGGTGATCTTCATTATTCATGTCGATGAAATCGATAATGATAATGCCGCCTAAATTACGCAATCGTAGCTGGCGGGCAATCGCCTGCGTCGCTTCGATGTTGGTATTGAAGATAGTATCGTCGAGGTTACGGTGTCCGACAAACGCGCCGGTATTGATATCAACCGTGGTCATGGCTTCGGTTTGATCGATAATCAAATACCCGCCGGATTTCAGTTCAACTTTGCGCTCCAGCGCGCGTTGAATTTCGTTTTCGACATCATAGAGATCGAAAATGGGCTGACGACCGGTGTAATGCTCAAGCTTGCTGGTCATCTCCGGAATATATTCGGCGGTAAACTCCAGCAACATGTCATAGGTAAGCCGAGAGTCGACGCGGATTTTATCAAGCGATGTATCGGCAAAATCACGTAACACGCGTTGGGCAAGGGCCAGTTCACCGTACAGTTGATAGCGCGTTTGATTACGCTTTTTGCGCTCCATCACCTTGGTCCAGACGCGTTTTAAATACGCCGCATCGGACGCTAAATCTTCATTGCATACGCCTTCCGCCGCGGTGCGGATGATAAAACCGCCCTGCTCATCACAGTACTCCGCCACCACCTTCTTCAGGCGGTCACGTTCAGATTCGCTCTCGATGCGCTGTGATACGCCGACATGGGACGCGCCCGGCATAAATACCAGATAGCGGGACGGCAAGGTGATGTCGGTAGTAAGGCGGGCGCCCTTGGTGCCAAGCGGGTCTTTGACTACCTGCACCATCAGATCCTGGCCCTGACGAACCAGCTCGGAAATATCCCGTACGGTGAAGTTTTTACGCTCTTCGCCTGCGACGCATTCGGTATGAGGCATGATGTCTGAGGCGTGCAGAAATGCGGCCTTGTCCAGGCCAATATCTACAAATGCCGCCTGCATTCCCGGAAGAACCCGGCTGACACGACCTTTGTAGATATTTCCTACGATCCCACGTCGCGCTTCTCGCTCGATGTGAATTTCCTGAAGGATCCCGCCATCAATATACGCCACCCGGGTTTCCGATGGGGTCACGTTAACTAACAGTTCAGCCGTCATGTTTTCTTCTATCCTTCACGCAGTGAGTTAAAGTTACTCAGCAACTCATACGTTTCCACCAGCGGTAAGCCGACTACGGCGTGATAGCTGCCATTAATCTTCCTGACGAAACAGCCACCCAGCCCTTGAATACCGTATGCACCTGCTTTATCCATTGGTTCGCCGCTGGCGACGTAACCGGCGATATCCTCTTGCGACAACACTCTGAATGTCACGTCCGTGACCACCAGACAATCCATAATATGTCGGCGATCGGCTATCGCCACCGCCGTCATCACCTGATGCGTTTGCCCCGACAATCGATGCAGCATCGCGCAAGCATCTTCGGGATGTTGCGGTTTTTCCAGCACGTCGCCGTTGAGGATAACGATAGTATCTGCGCCGAGCACCGGCAGATCGCGTTGCGCCAGGGCCACGCCCGCGCGCGCTTTATCACGCGCCAGACGCACCACATACTGTTGCGCGCTTTCCTGAGGCTCGCGGCGTTCTTCCACGTTAGTCACGATGCGTTCGAAATCAACGCCGAGCTGCGTTAACAATTCCTGGCGACGCGGTGAACCCGATGCGAGATAAATCGCTGACATATTCCCTCTTATTGCACTGCAAACTGCTGGCGAATTTTACGCATCAACAGGAAAAGCCACGGCCAGAGTATGCCGTTCACTACACTACTCCAGAACACTTCCGGCTTGAAAGAGACGTTGATCACTAAAAATTCAGCCCAGAAAACAATGATATCTGAAGCCAGTGAAAGTAAGACTACCACCAGTGCCTGCTGCCAGAGCGCCAGATTTCTGAATAGCTGATATTTAAGCGCAACCAGATAGGCAATGATGCACAGCGACAGGGCGCGAACACCCAAAGTGGAGCCACTAATGAGATCCAGTATGGCACCCATCACGAAACCTGTACCGACATTTACGCGATGCGGCAGTGCCAGAATCCAGTAAAGCAGAATTAATAATACCCAGTCTGGCCGGAAAGCCATGATGTCATCCGGCCAGGGCATTACTTGCAATAACAAAGCGATAAGGAAAGAAAGCCAAATAACCCAACGTCCCTGACTTCGATAACTCGCCACTCATTGCCCTCCCGCTGCGGGAGTCGGCGCAGGAGCAGGCTGCGTCATCCCGGTTGCTGGCGCAGGAACAGGCGCGGGCGGCCCCATCGCATCCGGCGACGGCAGCACCTGCGGCATCATCTGCATCAGACGTTCGTTCGCCACGCGATGAACCTCTTCAGGCGTCATCGGATTTGCGCCGTTGCGATCCGCGCCCCACAGCAATAACAGGTAGCGTAAACGCTGCAAGCCAGCGGTTGGACGCGCCTGAATGACTGTATACGCGCGCTGCGTATCCAGCTTCACTGACGAGACGACCGCGACCGGATAACCTTCCGGGAAGCGTCCACCTAGCCCGGACGTCACCAGCACGTCCCCGACGCGAATGTCGGTATTAGCCGGTAAATGTTCAAGCTGAAGATCGTCAGTACAGCCGTTACCTGCGGCTATCACACGAATATCGTTACGCAGGACTTGTATCGGCAGGGCATGCGTGGCATCGCAAATCAGCAGAACTCGGCTGGTAAGCTTCGCGACGGCAACCACCTGGCCGACCACGCCTTTATCGCTGATAACCGGTTGGCCTTCATACACGCCATTAACGCTGCCCTTATCAATAACCACCTGATCGCTATAAGGATCGTTAACGGTGGAAATCACCTGCGTCACCATTTTCTGCTCGTCCTGACGCAACGGCGAACCCAGCAGTTCACGCAGCCGTGCATTCTCCTGACGGTACTGACCGAGCATCAGGATTTCGCTATTTTTTAACAATAGTTCCTGGCGCAGCGCGCGATTCTCTAACTCAAGTTGATCGCGTGACGCCAAAGTTTGAGACACATTATCCAGTAGTTGACGTGGACCATTTGAAACAAAGTAGAAAGGACTGACGGCGGTATCCATGTACGTCCGGATCTGGCTGAACGTACCGAGGCGGCTGTCGGCAATAATGACACCAAGCGCAACCAGAACCGCCAGGATCAGGCGAAACTGTAGCGACGGGCCACGGCTAAAAATTGGCTTCATAGGCTTTGCGTATTCCTCGGCTGCAAGAAAGGGGCAGACCTTACGGGCTGCCCCCTTTCCTGCGGCTGATTACTCTTCGCTGAACAAATCGCCGCCGTGCATATCGATCATTTCCAGCGCCTTGCCGCCGCCACGGGCGACGCAAGTCAGTGGATCTTCCGCGACCACTACCGGAATACCTGTTTCTTCCATCAGGAGACGGTCGAGGTTACGCAGCAGTGCGCCACCGCCGGTGAGCACCATACCACGCTCGGAGATATCAGAAGCCAGCTCCGGCGGGCACTGTTCAAGCGCAACCATCACGGCGCTAACGATGCCGGTCAACGGCTCTTGCAGCGCTTCGAGAATTTCGTTTGAGTTGAGCGTAAAGCCGCGCGGGACACCTTCAGCAAGGTTACGGCCACGCACTTCGATTTCACGCACTTCGTCACCCGGGTAGGCGGAACCAATTTCGTGCTTAATACGTTCAGCGGTAGCTTCGCCGATAAGCGAGCCATAGTTACGACGCACATAATTAATGATGGCTTCGTCAAAGCGGTCGCCACCGATACGCACGGAAGAGGAGTACACCACGCCATTCAGGGAGATAACCGCGACTTCGGTGGTACCGCCACCGATATCAACCACCATTGACCCCGTCGCTTCAGAAACCGGCAACCCGGCGCCGATTGCCGCAGCCATCGGTTCTTCAATCAGGAACACTTCACGCGCACCAGCACCCTGTGCGGATTCGCGGATAGCACGGCGCTCAACCTGAGTCGCACCAACCGGCACGCACACCAGCACGCGCGGGCTAGGGCGCATAAAGCTGTTGCTGTGCACTTGCTTAATGAAGTGTTGGAGCATTTTTTCCGTGACAAAGAAGTCGGCGATAACGCCGTCTTTCATCGGGCGAATCGCCGCGATGTTGCCGGGGGTTCGACCCAGCATTTGTTTCGCATCATGACCGACAGCGGCAACGCTTTTCGGAGAACCTGCGCGGTCCTGACGAATGGCCACAACAGAAGGCTCATTCAGTACGATGCCTTGTCCTTTAACATAAATAAGGGTATTCGCGGTACCCAGGTCAATGGACAGGTCATTGGAAAACATGCCACGAAATTTTTTCAACATACTAAGGGATAATCCTGAAAGCTGGGGCGGAAAAATAAAATCCGCTTACTTTACCAACCACACGACGCAGCGACAAGGCGCAAAGAATGTTCTGCATCGGTGAAAAAAGTGCCACTCGTTCCCTCTTTCATCAGTACGTTACCCGACACTCGCCATATCGCTAAAATCCTATATTTCGAGGGGTATTCATTACGCAAAGAGGTCATAAACTGGCGATTCATTTGCTGCGTGAATCTAGCCGGCAGGCTTACTCGCCCCCTTAAGATGCAGCGCGCGTTATTCTACGTGAAATCCACGTAAACGGCAGGTCAAACAGAGAATCTTTGCGAATATTTTTTTATGCTGGTATCCAACGGCTGCGAGCCAAGGAAAAAATCGCCCTGACCGCCCGTCACACCACGTTCTACCAGCGTCTGCCATTCACTTCTGCTGCGTATACCTGCCGCAAATAATTGGGCCTGAGTCCCGCTGCACGCCTCGACCAGACTCTGCACAAATAGCTGATTTTCCGTACGCTTTTCAATGTTGCGCACCAGCCCCGGATGGAGTTTCACCACCTCAACGTGCAGATCTTTAATATACGAGGTGCTTACTACGGTTAATCCCGCCTGTACTACGGCAATACGTGCGCCCAACGCCTGGATTAATCGCACGATTGGCTGCAAACGGCTGATGTGTTGACACACATCAGCCTCTGCAAGTTCAAAAAGAATACGTTTTCTTTGCGATTTTTCACACTGCATCAGGGTATCTCGCAACCACCGCTGGAATGACGGACGGATTAGCGACTCGACGGACACGGAAATCGCGAGGGTTTCTTCCGGCCAAAAACGCAAAAAAGGAATAATGCGCGTAATGATTTGGCGATCGTACTGCTCGGCGAGACCAAACTGCCTGACCATTGGCATGAATTCCGCCGCAAGCACTTCTTCTTCACCATCAAAAATACGGCACATCAGTTCCCGGTGATGTACCCATCCTTCACGGGTTACGGCAGGTTTTTGATAAAACCGCGGGCCACCGCGTTGTAATACGTTTTCGATAAGCGTCCGCCAACGCACATTACCGCGCCCTTTTTCCGGCGTGGTTTCGTCATAAACTGACCAGCCGTTGCCCCCCTGGAGCACGGCATTGCGCGTCGCTACCTGCGCGTTTTCAATGACATTTTCGATAGTCTGGCCGCTGCGGAAGGTACAAATACCGATATGCAGCATATCTGCGCTATCCAGCATGCGCGTCGGCGGTAGCGCATCCACAGCATTAAGCAGTTGGCTTGCAATGCTTTCCGCCTCTTTTAAGGTGCGATGCGGCAGCAAAACGGCAAAATCGCTACGGAAGTAGCGGGCGAGCAGCGCGCCCGGGTAACGCATAATAAAGGTGGAGACCATATTAATCAGGTTAAAGAGATACTCTTCAACTTCCGATTTACCCCATGCTTCACGCAACGTGTCAAAATCCGGCAGGCGAATCATCATAACCACGCCGTGGGTGCCAACGTTTTCCTGGTCTTCCAGCAACGTCGCCAGTTGATTATCAAAAAAGAGCCGATTGCTGAGGCCGGTTTTCGAATCCTGAGCCGCGAAGGCGCGAATCAGCCTATCCATCCGCGTGCGCTGTTCGTTGGCATGCTGGATATCGGAAAGCAAAACGTCCATCGCACTGCTGGCGCGCGCTGGCCATTCGTGAACCGAGCCGCGCACCCGATTGCCGCGCTCGCCGTTTAAAATACGAACCGCCCGCGTTTCTAAAAGCTCAAGACCGGAAAGCTGACGCCTCATCCAGCGCCCGCCAAGCAGGATCATTATCACCATAAACACAATGGCGATACTCAGTGGCGCCGTGGTCACCATGGAACGGAAATAATTCACCACCGGATCGCTCCAGGTGACCCGAACCGCCATGCCTGGATTTTTTAAGAGCCCAAAGGTCTCACTACGCCAGCGTTCCATACCGCCCTGTTGGCGATAGGCAACCGGGGCTTTGACGCTAAGCAGCGTGCGCTCTCTTTCCAGAAATTCTATTTGAGAAATATCAACGGGCGCCATCATTCCGGCCAACCGGGGTGCCAGCGCCTCGGGGGTATTGCTCAGCAGATCGTTGTCGATAAGCGTCACAACGGCTGAAATACGCTTTTCCAGCTTATACTGAACCGAGGTGTAAAAACTGACAGCGCAGCCAAAAAGCGTAACCAGTATCGCAAGACCAGTCAGCAAGGTGACAAAGGCAGAGAATTTCGTCGTTAATCGCATCCTTGAGTTAACTCCGTTTTGGGGTGATACCAGCAGCCCCGTCGAGGGCCGACCTCGCGACAAAAAAAGTAAGTACTAACTTATAAGCCTGAGCCGCGCATAGTAACAAAGGACGACAGGTTTGACAGGATTTATTGCGTTACATCGGCATTGCGTTTTACTAAGCGAGTATAGTCTTCAACGATTATTTTCCAATGCTAACGACCCGGTAAGGAGCAGTTGATATGCAAGCTTTGATTCTCGATCAACAAGATGGCAAGACAATTTCCGCTGTAAAAACGATTGATGAAAACCAACTCCCGCAAGGAAATGTCACCGTCGATATTGACTGGTCCAGCCTCAATTTTAAAGATGCCCTCGCTATTACCGGAAAAGGAAAAATTATTCGTCAGTTCCCGATGGTACCGGGGATTGATTTCGCAGGCCGCGTTCGCCATAGCGAAGACCCGCGTTTCCATGCGGGCCAGGCCGTATTACTGACCGGCTGGGGCGTTGGCGAAACCCACTGGGGCGGCTTGTCTCAGATGGCGCGAGTCAACGGCGACTGGCTGGTGGCGATACCGGAAGGGCTTGACGCCCGTAAAGCCATGATCATCGGCACCGCCGGATTCACCGCCATGTTGTGCGTTATGGCGCTGGAAGAGGCGGGCATCACGCCGCAGAGCGGTGAGGTTGTCGTAACGGGGGCGAGCGGCGGTGTAGGCAGTACGGCGGTAGCGTTGCTGCATAAGCTGGGTTACCAGGTTGCTGCCGTATCGGGGCGCGAAAGCACGCATGATTATCTGCGTAAACTGGGCGCGAATCGCATTCTGTCCCGCGATGAATTCGCTGATACCCGTCCGCTGGAAAAACAAATCTGGGCGGGCGCCATCGACACCGTGGGCGACAAGGTGCTTGCCAAAGTGCTGGCGCAGATGAATTACGGCGGTTGCGTGGCGGCATGTGGTCTGGCTGGCGGTTTCGCACTACCGACCACCGTCATGCCATTTATTCTGCGCAACGTACGTCTGCAAGGGGTGGATTCTGTCATGGCTCCTGCCGAACGTCGCATTGCAGCATGGAAACGCCTGGTCCGCGATCTGCCGGCTTCCTTCTATGAGCAAGCCACCAGCGAAATCCCGCTCTCTGAAGCGCCGCGTCTTGCTAACGATATTATGAATAACGCCATTCAGGGCCGAACCCTGGTAAAAATCCGCTAACGTTATGAGGGGCCTTGCGCCCCTCTGTTAATTTTTTTGTAACTTAGTCGCCGTAACGCATTTTCTTCGTCATGCTTAATGACTACGTCAAGGAGCATGTCATGAAAAAGTTATCTCGCCTCACTGAGGCCGATGTCACCCCCGAATCGGTATTTATGATGAAGCGTCGCCAGGTCCTTCAGGCTCTCGGCATTGGCGCTGCGGCCCTGTCGCTTCCCCACGCCGCTCAGGCGGATCTCCTGTCATGGTTTAAAGGTAACGATCGCCCACCCGCCCCCGCGGGTAAACCGCTTGAATTCACGAAACCTGCGCAATGGCAGTCCACGCTTGCATTAACACCGGAAGATAAAGTCACCGGCTATAACAACTTCTATGAATTTGGGCTGGATAAAGCAGACCCGGCGGCCAATGCAGGTAGTTTGCCGACCAATCCCTGGCAGTTAAAAATTGATGGCGAAGTGGCAAAACCCCTGACGCTGGATTATGACGATCTGCATAAGCGCTTTCCTCTTGAGGAGCGTATTTATCGGATGCGCTGTGTAGAGGCCTGGTCAATGGTAGTGCCCTGGATTGGCTTTCCCCTCGCAAAACTCTTAGCCCAGGTCGAGCCCACCAGCCGGGCGCGCTATGTCGCCTTCAAAACCCTGTATGCGCCAGAAGTCATGCCCGGTCAAAAAGACCGCTTTATTGGCGGCGGACTTGAATATCCGTATGTTGAAGGACTGCGTATTGACGAAGCCATGCATCCCCTTACCCTTCTGACCGTCGGGGTATATGGCAAAGCATTACCGCCGCAGAACGGCGCGCCGGTGCGCTTGACCGTGCCCTGGAAATACGGCTTTAAGGGGATCAAATCTATTGTCAGCATCACTCTGACCGAGCAGCAACCGCCGACGACCTGGAATCTTTCCGCTTCAAACGAATACGGCTTTTTTGCCAACGTGAATCCGCATGTCGATCACCCACGCTGGTCGCAAGCTAGCGAGCGATTTATTGGCTCGGGCGGTATTCTGGATGTGAAGCGTCAACCGACGCTGCTTTTTAATGGCTATGCCGAACAGGTCGCGTCGTTGTATCACGGGCTCGATTTACGGGAGAATTTTTGAGTGCGTCTGACAGCAAAACACATTATTTGGCTAAAAGTCGTTTTACATTTAGCGGCCTTTTTACCGTTTTTATGGTTAATCTGGGCGGCAAATCAGGGCTATTTCAGCGCCGATCCGGCAAAAGATATTCAGCATTTTACCGGTAGGATGGCTCTGAAATTGCTGCTCGCGACCTTGTTGATTACGCCGCTTGCGCGTTACGCTAAACAGCCGCTGTTAATCAGAACCCGCAGGCTGTTGGGATTATGGTGCTTTGCCTGGGCCTCCCTTCATCTCACCAGCTATGCCTTGCTGGAGTTAGGGATTAATAATGTGGCGCTGTTAGGCGAGGAACTGGTGAGCCGCCCTTATCTCACGTTGGGTATTGTAAGCTGGCTTATCCTGTTATCGCTCGCGTTGACCTCTCCTCAAATTATGCAGCGAAAATTAGGCCGTAACTGGCAAAAGCTGCATAACTTTGTCTATCTGGTCGCGATCTTAGCGCCCATACATTATATGTGGTCAGTAAAAACCCTTTCTCCACAACCGCTGATCTATGCGACCCTTGCCGCTGTGTTATTGGCGCTTCGTTACAAGAAGTTCCGCCAATGGTGGCGATAATGGGAGGTTTTGTGCGGTTCAACTCAAATCTTCTTACTTACGGCACGGCATGACAGATATCGGTTGATAATCTTCCCTGATAAGACCAGTATTTAGCTGCGAAATGCTACGAACTCGTTATAATGTGCGACTTTGGTTTTTCACATGGCCCATTTCATGGCGCCAGGTGATGACAATCAGGCAATGTAGGTATATTTTGTAATATCACCGAAATTTGCAGGAGATGCGGGCACGATGACGGAAAAATTCAGTATTTTGCTTTTGAACGGTCCTAATCTGAACATGTTAGGTACGCGTGAGCCTGAGAAGTATGGCAGTCAAACGCTTGCAGAAATTGTTACAGATTTGAAAGCTCAGGCAGAATCCTTGAATGTCGCGCTGGATGACCTGCAATCCAACGCGGAATATGTGTTGATTGACCGTATTCATCAGGCGAAAGACAAGGTGGATTACATTCTGATAAATCCGGCTGCGTTCACCCACACCAGTGTTGCTATTCGCGATGCGCTGTTGGCGGTGAGCATTCCGTTTATCGAAATACATCTGAGCAATGTCCACGCCCGAGAACCATTCCGGCATCACTCGTATCTTTCGGATATAGCGGCCGGCGTCATCTGCGGATTCGGCGCTGATGGTTATTCATATGCTTTACAGACAGCGGTAAAACGCCTGTCACATTCAAACTAAACAAGAGTACGGAACCCACTCATGGATATTCGTAAGATTAAAAAACTGATCGAGCTGGTTGAAGAATCAGGCATTGCTGAACTGGAAATTTCTGAGGGCGAAGAGTCGGTACGTATCAGCCGCGCACCTGTTAATACCGGTTACCCAATGATGCAGCAAGCTTACGCTGCACCGATGATGCAACAGCCGCAACCTGCGCTGTCAAACGCTATCGCGCCTGCAGCCTCGCCGGCAATGGAAGCGCCAGCCGTCGCTGAAATCAGTGGTCACATCGTACGTTCCCCAATGGTTGGTACTTTCTACCGTACCCCGAGCCCGGACGCGAAATCGTTTGTGGAAGTGGGCCAAAAAGTTAACGCTGGCGACACGCTGTGCATCGTTGAAGCAATGAAAATGATGAACCAGATTGAAGCCGACAAATCCGGTGTAGTGAAAGCTATCCTGGTAGAAAACGGTCAACCGGTAGAATTTGACGAGCCGCTGGTCGTCATCGAGTAACGAGGCGAACATGCTGGATAAAATTGTTATCGCTAACCGCGGCGAAATTGCATTGCGCATTCTGCGTGCCTGTAAAGAACTTGGCATCAAGACTGTGGCTGTGCATTCCAGTGCGGATCGCGACTTAAAACACGTATTGCTGGCGGATGAAACGGTCTGTATCGGCCCGGCACCATCCGTAAAAAGCTACCTCAATATCCCGGCTATCATCTCCGCGGCTGAAATTACTGGCGCGGTTGCGATTCACCCGGGTTACGGCTTCCTGTCCGAAAACGCTAACTTTGCTGAGCAAGTTGAACGCTCCGGCTTTATTTTCATTGGCCCGAAAGCCGACACCATTCGCCTGATGGGCGACAAAGTGTCTGCGATCACCGCCATGAAAAAAGCAGGCGTCCCGACGGTACCGGGCTCTGACGGCCCGCTGACAGAAGATATGGATGCTAACCGCGCCCATGCAAAACGCATCGGCTATCCGGTTATCATCAAAGCCTCTGGCGGCGGCGGCGGTCGCGGTATGCGCGTCGTGCGCGGCGATGCCGAACTGGCTCAATCCATCTCCATGACCAAAGCGGAAGCGAAAGCGGCTTTCAGCAATGACATGGTGTATATGGAAAAATACCTGGAAAACCCGCGTCACATCGAAATTCAGGTGTTAGCGGACGGCCAGGGCAACGCCATTTATCTGGCTGAGCGTGATTGCTCCATGCAGCGTCGCCACCAGAAAGTGGTCGAAGAAGCGCCAGCACCGGGCATCACCCCGGAACTGCGTCGCTTTATCGGTGAGCGTTGTGCGAAAGCGTGTGTGGATATCGGTTATCGTGGCGCAGGTACCTTCGAGTTCCTGTTTGAAAACGGCGAGTTCTATTTCATCGAGATGAACACCCGTATTCAGGTTGAACATCCGGTTACCGAGATGATCACCGGCGTTGACCTTATCAAAGAGCAGTTGCGTATCGCTGCAGGTCAGCCGCTGTCGATCAAGCAAGAAGAAGTTCAGGTGAAAGGCCATGCGGTAGAATGCCGTATTAACGCTGAAGACCCGAACACCTTCCTGCCGAGCCCTGGTAAAATCACCCGTTTCCATGCGCCTGGCGGTTTTGGCGTTCGTTGGGAGTCTCATATCTATGCTGGATACACCGTACCGCCATACTATGACTCAATGATCGGGAAACTGATTTGCTACGGCGAAACCCGTGATGTGGCGATTGCCCGCATGAAAAACGCATTGCAGGAACTGATCATCGACGGCATCAAAACCAACGTTGATTTGCAAACGCGTATTATGAACGATGAGCATTTCCAGCAGGGTGGAACAAACATCCACTATCTGGAGAAGAAACTCGGCCTTGCCGAGAAGTAATCGCTCACGATGAAAAAAGGCCGGTCTTCCGGCCTTTTTTTATGCCCGTCTACGTCCCATAGGTTACAATCCCGGCTTTTACGATTAACCCGGGATGATAATGGACAAACGCTTTGTTCAGGCCCATAAAGAAGCCCGCTGGGCGTTGTGGCTGACCCTTCTCTATCTTGCCGCCTGGTTAGTGGCTGCTTACTTACCTGATTCTGTCATTGGGATTACAGGGCTACCACACTGGTTTGAGATGGCCTGTTTACTGGTGCCGCTGATTTTTATTGTGCTGTGCTGGCTGATGGTAAAGGTGATTTATCGCGACATCCCCCTGGAGGACGACAATGCAGCTTGAAGTGATCCTGCCGCTGGTAGCGTACCTGCTCGTCGTGATGGGGCTGTCGATTTATGCCATCCGACGCCGCGCCGCCGGTAGTTTTTTAAATGAATACTTCCTTGGCAGCCGCTCAATGGGTGGTGTTGTTCTGGCCATGACGCTAACCGCGACCTATATCAGCGCCAGTTCGTTTATCGGCGGACCGGGCGCCGCCTACAAATACGGCCTTGGCTGGGTACTGCTTGCGATGATCCAACTGCCGGCAGTTTGGCTGTCGCTTGGCATATTAGGTAAGAAATTCGCGATTCTGGCGCGGCGCTACAATGCGGTTACGCTGAACGATATGCTGTTCGCGCGCTACCAGAGCCGTCTTCTGGTTTGGCTTGCGAGTCTGAGCCTGCTGGTGGCGTTTATCGGTGCCATGACGGTGCAATTTATCGGCGGGGCGCGGCTACTTGAAACGGCTGCAGGTATCCCTTATGAAACCGGGCTGCTGATTTTTGGCGTCTGTATCGCGCTTTATACCGCTTTCGGCGGATTTCGGGCCAGCGTACTGAACGACACCATGCAAGGCCTGGTCATGCTGATTGGTACAGTGTTGCTGCTGATTGGCGTGGTACATGCCGCAGGCGGGCTATCAAGCGCCGTGGAGACACTCCAGCATATCGATCCCAAACTGGTTGAGCCGCAAGGCGCGGGCGACATTCTCTCCCCCTCTTTTATGGCATCCTTCTGGGTGCTGGTTTGCTTTGGGGTGATTGGCTTGCCCCATACGGCAGTACGCTGTATTTCTTATAAAGACAGCAAAGCTGTGCATCGCGGTATGATTATCGGCACGATAGTCGTTGCGATTTTAATGTTCGGTATGCATCTCGCCGGTGCGCTGGGCCGCGCTGTGTTACCGGATTTAAAAGTGCCGGATTTGGTTATCCCGACGCTGATGGTGACTGTGCTGCCACCTGTGGCGGCGGGTATATTTTTAGCCGCCCCCATGGCGGCTATCATGTCGACCATTAATGCACAGTTATTGCAGTCTTCAGCCACGATCGTAAAAGACCTCTGGCTTAATCTACGTCCCGATCAGCTCCATAATGAAAAGGGACTCAAGCGCATGTCTTCTGCCATTACGCTGATACTGAGTGCGTTGCTGCTCCTGGCGGCATGGCGTCCGCCTGAAATGATTATTTGGCTCAATTTGCTCGCTTTTGGTGGGCTTGAGGCGGTTTTTTTATGGCCGCTGGTGCTGGGCCTTTATTGGGAGAAAGCGAATGCGGCAGGCGCGCTGAGCGGCATGGTTTGCGGCGGCGTACTGTACGCTGTTCTCGCCACGTTCAATGTGCATTATTTAGGCTTTCATCCCATCGTTCCATCATTGTTAATAAGTTTGCTGGCTTTTCTGTTTGGCAACCTGTTTGGTCGCCCGGTTGCAGAGGCCGCCGTTGTTTCATCCGCTGATAAATAAAGAGTGACGCTATGCCATGGATTCAACTGAAAATTAATACTACCGGTACTCATGCGGAGGAGCTCGGTGACGCGCTGATGGAAAGCGGTGCGGTCTCTGTCACCTTCCAGGATACCCACGACACACCGGTATTCGAGCCTCTGCCGGGTGAAACCCGCTTATGGGGCGACACCGATGTCATCGGCCTGTTTGATGCCGAAAGCGATATGAAAGAAGTGGTCGCGATCTTAAGCGATCATCCGCTTTTAGGCGCCAATTTCCGACATAAAATTGAGCAACTGGAAGATAAAGACTGGGAACGTGAATGGATGGATAATTTCCACCCAATGCGTTTTGGCAAGCGGCTGTGGATTTGCCCGAGCTGGCGCGACGTGCCTGATGCTAATGCCGTGAACGTCATGCTCGATCCGGGCCTGGCTTTCGGCACCGGCACGCATCCCACAACCTCTTTGTGCCTGCAATGGCTTGATGGACTGGATCTTGTGGGTAAGACCGTGATCGATTTTGGCTGCGGTTCGGGCATTCTTGCGATTGCCGCGCTGAAACTGGGTGCTACCAAAGCCATCGGAATTGATATCGACCCGCAGGCGATTCAGGCGAGCCGTGATAATGCCGAACGCAATGGCGTGTCTGAGCGGCTGGAACTCTACTTGCCGCAGGACCAACCGGCACAGATGCAAGCGGATGTCGTCGTGGCGAATATTCTGGCAGGCCCGTTACGTGAACTGGCTCCGCTGATTAGCGTATTGCCGGTTCAGGGCGGGCTGTTAGGGCTGTCAGGCGTGCTGGCAAGCCAGGCGGAAAGCGTCTGTGAAGCGTATCAGGATCTCTTCAGCCTTGATCCCGTCGTTGAAAAAGAAGAGTGGTGTCGCATTACGGGCGTTAAAAACTAACCATTAAGAACACGGCGCAGGCCATGTTCTTATTTAGTCGGCTTCCCCTCTTTAGCACCCTTTTCGTTTATCCGCGCTATCTATAATAGCCCGCCCTCATATTTATGGGGCGGGCTATTAAGTTTATGTATTCAAAGATTAATCGGATAAAAAAATGACTATGCGTTTAGCAAAATCGCTGTTGCTGGCTGCGGGCCTGATCCCTATGCTGGCTACGGCCTCTCACTGGAGCTATGAAGGCCATTCCTCTCCCGAGCATTGGGGAGAGCTCAGCAATGAATTCAAAGAGTGCCAGGTTGGTAAAAACCAATCTCCTGTCGACATTTCTCATGCGCTGGAAGCCCATATCACGCCTTTAAAAATGAGTTATTCACAAGGCCCTGTCGCACTTGTGAATAATGGCCATACGCTTCAGGCAAGCATGGACCAAAAGGCGAAGAACGTCATCGCGTTTGATGACATCACGGCGGATTTACAACAATTCCATTTTCACGCGCCAAGCGAGAACACCATCAACGGTAAACACGCTGCGATGGAGATGCATCTGGTTCATAAAGCGAACAATGGCGATATCGTTGTGGTAGCGGTGATGTTTGATGTCGGCGCGGAAAACCCAACCCTGGCTCAACTGTGGAAGAAAATCCCGCAGGAAACGGATAAACCCGTAGCGCTCGACAACAATATCGACATTAATGGCCTGCTGCCGGCAGACAAAACATACTGGCGCTTTAGCGGCTCACTGACCACGCCGCCGTGCTCTGAAGGCGTGACATGGCTTGTCATGAAGCATCCTCTTACGCTTTCAGCAGCGCAGCTCCAAAAATTCAAGGCACTGATGCACCATGACAACAATCGCCCCGTACAGCCGCTCCATGGTCGCGTAGTGGTCGAATAATCAGTTCTGCTTGTCATTTCTTTTCGACAAAAAGTGAGAGCGGTTTCTCAAAAACCGCTCTCATTGCTGGTAAATCAACCAGATTTTCATACGCAACGGGCTGCCGACGCTGGCTAAGCGCCAGAAGTCATAAGAAATTATTGTTGAACACAAAATAATCTTCTTTCCATAACTTAATGAAATATATAGCCAAATGATTTTTACAGCACATTGCTCTGGCGATTCCTTGATCTACACCCTCTGATTGTTCAAAGTTTGGCCTTTCATCTCGCGTCAAAAATGCGTAATATACGCCGCCTTGCAGGCACAGTATGGTCATTTCTTAACTCATGCGCATCGGACACCACCAACTCAGAAATCGCCTGATTGCAGCACCAATGGCGGGTATTACCGACCGACCATTCAGGACGCTGTGTTATGAGATGGGGGCAGGATTAACCGTTTCCGAGATGATGTCGTCAAACCCGCAGGTCTGGGAAAGCGATAAATCACGGCTTCGGATGGTTCATGTCGATGAGCCAGGTATTCGCACCGTGCAGATTGCCGGAAGTGTACCTGATGAGATGGCCCAGGCCGCGCGTATTAACGTGGAAAATGGCGCCCAGATTATTGATATCAATATGGGGTGCCCGGCGAAAAAGGTGAATCGTAAGCTGGCAGGTTCAGCCCTGTTGCAATACCCCGAGCAGGTGAAGTCTATCCTGAACGCGGTTGTTAACGCAGTGGACGTTCCTGTAACGCTGAAGATTCGTACCGGCTGGGATCCGGAACACCGCAACTGTGTAGAGATTGCCCAACTGGCGGAAGATTGTGGGATTCAGGCGCTGACGATTCATGGCCGTACCCGGGCATGTTTATTTCAGGGAAACGCGGAATACCGCAGTATTCGGGCAGTTAAGCAGAAAGTTTCCATTCCGGTTATCGCGAATGGTGACATTACCGACCCGCTTAAAGCCAGGGCCGTGCTCGACTATACGGGAGCAGATGCTCTGATGATAGGACGCGCAGCCCAGGGAAGACCCTGGATCTTCCGGGAAATCCAGCATTATCTGGACACTGGGGAGTTGCTGTCCCCTCTGCCGCTGGCAGAGGTTAAGCGCTTGCTTTGTGCGCATATTCGCGAACTGCATAGCTTTTATGGCGAAGCGAAAGGGTACCGAATTGCGCGTAAACACGTTTCCTGGTACTTACAGGAACATGCTCCAGATGACCAGTTTCGGCGCACATTCAACGCCATAGAGGATGCCAGCGAGCAGCTGGAGGCGTTGGAGGCATACTTCGAAAATTTTGCGTATACACAACATCATTCATGACCCGTCGAGGCGGCAACGGAGTGAGTTTCAGGAGTTTACTTAGGTAGACGACGGGAATGAACAACGTCAGCAAGCGAAGATGCAAGTGAAGAATCGAGTGTAAAACAGAAATAAAGAGCTAACAGAACTATGTTCGAACAACGCGTAAATTCTGACGTACTGACCGTTTCTACCGTTAACTCTCAGGACCAGGTAACTCAAAAACCCCTGCGTGACTCGGTTAAACAGGCACTGAAGAACTATTTTGCTCAATTGAATGGTCAGGATGTCAATGATCTGTATGAGCTGGTACTGGCTGAAGTTGAACAGCCCCTGTTGGACATGGTGATGCAGTACACCCGCGGTAACCAGACCCGCGCTGCGCTGATGATGGGTATCAACCGCGGTACGCTGCGTAAGAAACTCAAAAAATACGGCATGAACTAATTTCGATTAGCGAATGGCTTGTTTAAAAAGGCGCTAACCGGCATGGGGAAGCGCCTTTTTTATTCCTTGCAAACGGTAGGCAACTAGTAAGTATTGCCCCATCCGCAGCCACATGCTGGACGCCCTCTTTCGCCGAAGACGCATGATCCTAACGGCTACATTACTGGTTTGAAATTGACGCATCGGGGGAAGATATCATGAATGGAGTGGTAGCCTGCGCCGTAGAAATTGGTTGATCGGCATTTTTACGCTGCGGTTCCGTTATCAACATTTTCAACATATTATCTACTAAGACATCGACAAGCTTAAAAAGATTAAATGATTC
Organism: Citrobacter freundii; assembly: GCF_011077955.1. GTDB lineage: Bacteria > Pseudomonadota > Gammaproteobacteria > Enterobacterales > Enterobacteriaceae > Atlantibacter. The sequence goes on along the minus strand of NZ_JAALBX010000015.1, from coordinate 10,826 downwards.
CGGCTGACTTAGCCAATTACTAATAATGCCGTTAATACAACTTTGTAATAATATAATGGTAACGTTTATATTCAGTGTGGTACTGATTTGCCCGCTATCGATACAACGTTGCAGCGCCTCTGCCAGACTTTGACGATCGAAACACGTCATGTCCTTTATTTCACATTCAGATATCATTTCATCGGTAAACTCACACTTATGATACAAAATATCCATTAACGCCCGGTATTTTGGATCGGTTGCGACCGCCTTTAAGATAGTAATTAATTTTTCTCTTAATGCTGTGAGTGGATCATTTGACTCTTCAGACACGGCGTTGTCTGTTATTCCTTCCTGCAATTCTATCTGTTGTTTCCAAATCTCATTAAACAGTTCAGCCTTACTGGAGAAATGCCAGTATATCGCGCCACGTGTTACGTGTGCTGCATCAGCAATGTCGGTAAGCGTGGTGCTGGACACGCCGCGACGGGCAAACTCTTTGATAGCAGTATCAATCAAAAGCTGGCGGGTCCTCATAGACTCCAGTTTTGTTTTGCGCACCTTACTTTCCTCTTAGCAAACCGTAACTCGAAAAAGGAAAATAGTATTTTTAAATATACCGGCTTGTCTCTTTTAATTATCACGCAGCTACATTTCAAAACACTTTTAAGAAAATAAAAATACAATCATCAAAAATATATAAACAGTAAATCTATTCATCAAAAAAATGAATAATAAATAGAATAGATGCCAGTACAACCATTCCGATAAATATCGAAATAGAACGACATATATTATTCCTAATTTTGCTTTTTTGTGCTGAAAAAAACAGTCGTCAACAGACTCTGACTTACATTCACCAACAATTGTTTGTAGGATCGCCCATTACGTTTATTTGAATAACTCTGATGCCAGCTTTTAAGGATGACACTCTGCCATCGGTTTATAAAAGGAATAGTGATGCAAAAACATAACGGGGCTAAATGTTTATTCCTCTTTCTACTGATTTCGGGAATGTTTATCAGTGGATGCGACGATAAAAATAAAACAGCGTCGGGCTCTGAGCCTCCTTCAGTCGTTGTGCATGTTGCGAAAACCGCCCCCTTCCCTGTCACGACGGAATTACCGGGTCGTACTTCTGCCTTTCGTATTGCCGAGGTGCGGCCTCAAGTTGGCGGAATCATTCTTAAGCGTAACTTTGAAGAAGGTAGCGATATTCAAGCCGGGTCATCGCTTTATCAAATCGATCCCGCCACTTACCAGGCCGCTTATGATAGCGCGAAAGGCGCAGTCGCCCGGGCGAAAGCCGCATCAGCCATCGCGCGTTTAACCGTGAAACGTTATCAGCCGCTGGTTGGTACGCAGTATGTTAGCAAACAAGAATTTGATCAGGCGGTTGCCGATGCAAAACAAGCGGATGCCGAATTACTGAGTGCACAGGCGGCGGTTGAAACAGCTCGTATAAACCTGGCCTATACCAAAGTGACTTCTCCTATCAGCGGTCGGATTGGCAAATCCAGTGTGACAGAAGGCGCGCTGGTCACCACGGGTCAGGTGGACGCCCTGGCGACGGTGCAACAACTTGACCCGATCTATGTCGACTTAACCCAATCCAGTAATGACTTTTTACTGCTAAAACAAGCGATTGAAAAAGGAAGCGTTACAAAAGACAGCGCCAGCAGCGTCAGGATCGTGATGGATAACGGCGAAACGTATTCACAGGCTGGAAAACTTCAGTTCACCGATGTCACCGTGGATGAAAGCACGGGATCCGTCACGTTAAGAGCCGTGTTCCCCAACCCTGACCACCAGCTACTTCCCGGTATGTTTGTTCGCGCTCTCGTCGATGAAGGCATTCGGCCGGATGCGATTCTGATACCACAGCAAGGCGTTACCCGCACGCCGCGCGGCGATGCGCTGGTGATGGTAGTGAATGCGCAAAATAAAGTGGAAACCCGCCCGGTTTCAGCCTCTGAAGCGGTAGGAAACCAATGGCTGATAAACGGGGGCCTTAACCCTGGCGATAAGGTCATTATCAGCGGCTTACAGCATATTAAGGCTGGCGCTACGGTTACCCCGGTAACTGATGACGTCGCGGCAAAATCTCAGCAGAGCGCCCACGAACATGGCTAATTTCTTTATTCAGCGCCCAATTTTCGCGTGGGTGCTCGCTATCATTTTGATGATTGCCGGCGCACTGGCCATTATCCAGTTGCCCGTGGCGCAATATCCAACCATCGCGCCGCCCGCCATCGCAGTCTCAGCGACCTACCCTGGCGCGGATGCGCAAACCGTTCAGGATTCGGTCACGCAAGTGATTGAACAGAACATGAACGGCATTGATAACCTCATGTACATGTCATCCACCAGCGATTCATCCGGTAGCGTCACGATCACGCTGACCTTTGACTCCGGTACCGATCCCGATATCGCCCAGGTTCAGGTGCAAAATAAATTGCAGCTGGCGATGCCGCTGCTTCCTCAGGAAGTACAGCAGCAAGGGATTAGCGTTGAGAAATCCAGCAGCAGCTATTTATTGGTTGCAGGCTTCATTTCATCCGATGGCAGCATGAACCAGGAGCAACTGGGTGACTATGTCGCGTCGACAGTTAAAGATCCCATCAGCCGTACGGCCGGGGTGGGCGATGTCCAGCTCTTCGGCGCGCAATTCGCGATGCGCATATGGCTCGATAATAATGCGTTGAATAATTATCAGCTCACGCCTGTTGATGTCGTCAATCAATTAAAAATCCAGAATGCTCAGATCGCGGCCGGGCAGCTGGGCGGAACACCCGCATTACCGGGTCAACAATTAAACGCCTCGATCATCGCTCAGACGCGCCTTAAAAGCGTCAAAGAGTTTGAAAATATCACGCTACGCGTAAATCAGGACGGCTCGCTTATTCGTCTCAAAGACGTGGCTCGGGTTGAACTGGGCGGTGAAAACTACAACACCTCATCACAGATTAACGGCAAACCGGCGGCGGGGCTTGGGATAAAACTGGCGACAGGCGCGAACGCGCTCGACACCGCTAAGGCCATTAAAGAAGAACTGGCACGAATGCAGCCTTTCTTCCCGAAAGGCTTAAAAGTGACTTATCCCTATGACACCACACCGTTTGTACAGATCTCTATTAAAGAGGTGGTGAAGACGCTGTTCGAAGCCATCGTGCTGGTGTTCCTGGTAATGTATCTGTTTTTGCAGAACATTCGCGCCACACTCATCCCAACGATTGCGGTACCTGTTGTACTGCTCGGTACCTTTGCGCTTTTAGCTATGTTTGGGTACTCGATAAATACGCTCACCATGTTCGGGATGGTATTGGCCATAGGCCTGCTGGTTGATGATGCCATCGTGGTGGTCGAAAACGTCGAGCGCGTCATGGAAGAGGATCATCTGCCACCCAAAGAAGCCACCAGCAAATCGATGGGGCAAATACAGGGCGCGTTAGTCGGTATCGCGATGGTGCTTTCTGCCGTGTTTATCCCAATGGCCTTTTTTGGCGGCTCCACCGGCGCCATTTACCGACAATTCTCTGTCACGATTGTTTCGGCGATGGCTTTATCCGTGCTGGTCGCGTTAATTTTAACGCCTGCGCTCTGTGCGACGTTATTGAAGGCGCCAACGGAAGGGAAAAAGCCTAAACAGGCCGCCCTGTTCGTTAAATTTAACCAGCTTTTCGATAAAAGCGTCGACCACTACAGCAACAGCGTCAGCCGGATCATTCATAGCACAACACGTTATCTGGTGGTTTACGTCATCATCGTTGCCGGAATGGTGGCGTTGTTTATCAAGCTTCCTTCCTCCTTTCTGCCGGACGAGGACCAGGGTGTCTTTATGACGCTGGTGCAACTCCCTGCTGGCGCCACGCGCGAGCGTACGCAGCAAGTGTTGGATGAGGTAAGTCATTACTATCTGCATGATGAAGCGAAAAACGTTGAATCTGTTTTTATGGTTAACGGCTTTAGCTTTAGTGGCCAGGGGCAAAACGCCGCGGTCGCATTTATTAGCCTCAAACCCTGGGATGAACGTCCAGGAGAAGAAAATAAAGCGCAATCCGTTATCGCACGCGCAACCGTCGCCTTCAGGCATATCAACGATGCGTTGGTTTTTCCCTTTAATCTTCCGGCTATTATTGAATTGGGTACCGCAACCGGGTTTGACTTTGAACTTATCGATCAGGCGAACCAGGGCCATGATGCATTAACCCAGGCGCGTAACCAACTGCTGGCAGAAGCGGCGAAACGTTCAGATGTGCTGGTTCGTGTTCGTCCGAACGGGCTTGAAGACACATCCCAGTTCAAGATCGATGTCGATCAGGATAAAGCCCAGGCGCTGGGTGTTGCTCTTTCCGATATTAATCAAACGCTCTCTACCGCCCTTGGTGGGAACTATGTCAATGATTTTATTGACGAAGGACGCGTTAAGAAAGTTTATCTGCAGTCTGATGCTAAATTCCGTATGTTGCCTGCGGATATTAAAACGCTTTATGTCCGTAGCAAAAATGGCGAAATGGTGCCTTTCTCCGCGTTCTCCTCTTCGCGCTGGATTAAGGGTTCGCCCCGTCTTGAGCGCTATAACGGGTTACCTTCAATGGAAATTCAGGGTGAGGCGGTGCCTGGGAAAAGTACCGGTGAAGCGATGGCTGTGATGGAATCGATAGCGGCGCAACTTCCCACGGGTTTCGGGTTTGACTGGACGGGCATGTCTTATCAGGAAAGGCTTTCGGGTAATCAGGCCCCTGCGCTCTATGCCATTTCATTGATTGTGGTCTTCCTGTGTCTTGCTGCACTCTATGAAAGCTGGTCGATTCCTTTCTCCGTGATGCTGGTCGTGCCTTTGGGTGTTGTAGGGGCGCTGCTTGCGGCAACCTTTAAGGGGTTAAATAATGACGTTTATTTCCAGGTGGGTTTGCTGACAACTATCGGGCTCTCCGCGAAGAACGCCATTCTGATCGTCGAATTTGCCAAAGATCTTATGGAAAAAGAAGGCAAAAACCTTATCGAAGCGACCATTGAAGCAGTGCGCATGCGTCTGCGCCCCATTCTGATGACGTCTCTCGCATTCATACTCGGCGTATTGCCGCTGGTTATCAGCAAAGGCGCCGGGAGTGGATCTCAAAATGCAGTAGGGACAGGGGTAATGGGAGGAATGCTGGCAGCAACGCTGCTTGCGATATTCTTCGTCCCGGTGTTTTTTGTTGTTATTCGTCGACGCTTCACTAAAAATTAAGCAACCCAACCAGGATGGTGCTCTGCGCCGTCCTGGTTTTTTAAAGATAAAACCCAGCTTTATTAATGAGATAATGTGAAAATTACCGATTAGTTTTTTTACCCTCTAAGAAAATCCGCACTTTTCTCCATTATTTTTACATTCCACATGAATTGAAAATAAAGTGAACTCCTTTCCGTTTATCGTCAGTGATAAAATGCTTCAATCGAATTCAGTGCCGCCATGTAATGCATAATTTTGGCGTTAGCGTCGTTTACTGGACGAATATTCCATTGAGGCAATATCATGAAGAAATTAATCGCTGTCGCATCGTTATGTGCAGTGCTTGCAGGATGTGCGCATGATTCCCCATGCGTACCAGTTTATGACGATCAGGGCCGTCTGGTTCATACCAATACCTGTATGAAAGGCACCACGCAGGATAACTGGGAAACCGCAGGCGCCATCGCTGGTGGCGCAGCCGCTGTGGCTGGTTTGACTATGGGTATCATCGCCCTTAGCAAATAACAGAATGTTCCCTTACGGCGCGATATTCGCGCCGTTTGCATTTAAATAGTGCATTGCTTTTTCTATTGCTAGCTTTTACTCCTTACCAGCACTGTTCATAAAATAAAATAACCAACACAAGTCATATTTCTTAAATTATTTTTTTAATTTCTGCACTACCTGCGTGATTTCTCTCACATCTTAATGCTCTGCTTTCTTTGCGAATATTAACGCCCGTGAGTAATTCATCATTTAGCCACACTGTAATTAAATTATTTTGCTCTAAAATGTGGCATACGTTGTCATTTCGCACCATTAGCGGGCAATACGTTATTACTTTCCTGTCTACACTTCGCTTAATGCATCGAAATAAACGCATTATCCCTGCGATGCAAAACTGGCACTTCCTTTGCTTTAGCTATTATGGCTGTTGCCACAGACAGGTAATTAGCGAGCCCGAGGGCCGCCAATATAACGATAATTTCGCCACACAGGATGCACTATGAAGAAGATGATTATTGCCACGCTTGCCGCGGCGGGCGCACTGATGGCTGTTGCAAATCAGGCACATGCGGGCGCTACATTTGATGCAGTGAAAAAGAAAGGCTTCGTTCAATGTGGTATTAGCGATGGCTTACCGGGATTCTCTTATGCTGACGCGGACGGGAAATTCACCGGTATTGATGTTGACGTCTGTCGTGGCGTCGCGGCGGCGGTATTTGGCGATGCAACAAAAGTAAAATATACCCCGCTGACGGCCAAAGAACGCTTTACCGCTCTGCAGTCTGGTGAAGTCGACGTGTTATCCCGTAATACCACCTGGACATCTTCTCGCGATACCGGCATGGGCATGTCTTTTACCGGCGTCACCTATTATGACGGCATCGGCTTCCTGACCCACAATAAAGCGGGCCTGAAAAGCGCGAAAGAATTAGATGGCGCAACGGTATGTATTCAGGCCGGTACTGATACCGAATTGAACGTGGCGGATTATTTCAAAGCCAATAATATGAAATATACCCCAGTCACTTTTGACCGCTCCGACGAATCTGCAAAAGCGCTGGAGTCAGGTCGCTGTGATACCCTGGCCTCCGATCAGTCTCAACTCTATGCACTGCGAATCAAGCTCAGCAACCCGGATGAATTTATCGTCCTGCCAGAAGTTATTTCGAAAGAACCGCTGGGACCGGTAGTACGCCGTGGTGACGATGAATGGTTCTCTGTGGTTCGTTGGACATTGTTTGCCATGCTGAATGCGGAAGAAATGGGCGTAACGTCTAAAAACGTGGATGAGAAAGCAGCTAACCCTGCCACGCCAGATATGGGCCATTTGTTAGGTAAAGAAGGCGATTACGGTAAAGACCTGAAGCTGGATAATAAATGGGCCTATAACATCGTGAAGCAGGTCGGTAACTACGGTGAAATCTTTGAACGTAACGTGGGTTCTGAAAGCCCGCTGAAAATCAAACGTGGTCAGAACAACCTCTGGAACAACGGCGGCATCCAGTACGCACCGCCAGTTCGTTAATCGCGCGCATAGTTGTAACGGGCGCTGCGCTTTGCAGCGCCCAAACCAGAGTTATGTTACTGAGGTTCTCATATGCCCCATCGCCGCCCAAACGTAAAGGGAGAACTCTCCTTTTCCAATCCTGCGGTTCGTGCCTGGCTGTTTCAAATACTGGCGGTCGCGGCCGTAATCGGCATTGCCGTTTATTTAATCCATAACACCATAACTAACCTTAACAGCCGTGGAATTACCTCAGGGTTTGCTTTTCTCGATCGCGGTGCTGGCTTTGGCATCGTTCAGCATCTGATTGATTATGAACAAGGCGATACTTATGGCCGCGTCTTCTTTGTCGGGCTTCTGAATACGCTACTGGTTTCAGCGTTGTGTATCGTTTTCGCTTCGTTTCTGGGGTTCTTTTTAGGACTGGCAAGGCTTTCTGATAACTGGCTTTTGCGCAAAATCTCAACCGTTTACATCGAGACATTTCGCAATATTCCACCGTTACTGCAGATCTTCTTTTGGTATTTTGCCGTATTGCGCAATTTGCCAGGCCCCAGACAGGCGGTAAATGCTTTTGATTTAGCATTTCTTAGCAATCGTGGGCTTTACATACCGGCTCCTGAGTTAGGCGAAGGCGCGCTGGAATTTGTCCTTGCTGTGATTATCGCGCTGGCAGTCTCAGCCGGACTGTTTCGTTTCAATAAAAATCATCAGATCAAAACCGGACAACTGCGCCGTACCTGGCCCGTTGCTCTGGCGTTGTTGGTGATATTGCCTTTAGCGGCGCAAGGTATCTTTGGCGCAGCGCTGCACTGGGATGTCCCGGCGCTTCACGGCTTTAACTTTCGTGGAGGTATGGCGTTAATTCCTGAACTGGCCGCGCTCACGCTTGCACTTTCGGTGTACACCTCCGCCTTTATTGCCGAGATCATTCGTGCCGGTATTCAGTCTGTGCCCTATGGTCAACATGAAGCCGCACGCTCACTAGGGTTGCCTAACCCAGTAACATTACGCCAGGTTATTATTCCTCAGGCTATGCGCGTCATTATTCCTCCATTGACCAGCCAGTATCTCAATATTGTCAAAAACTCTTCCCTGGCGGCGGCGATTGGCTATCCGGATATGGTTTCTCTGTTCGCCGGCACCGTGTTGAATCAAACCGGTCAAGCCATTGAAACCATCGCCATTACCATGTCCGTCTATTTGATTATCAGCCTGCTGATTTCGTTACTGATGAACCTCTATAACCGGCATATCGCCCTGGTCGAGCGCTAAGGAGCCATGATGAGCAAAGTTCTCATGAGCCCTACCCCACGCGTTGCCTCAACAGGCTCAGGACGCATGGTGGCATGGGCTCGAAAAAATCTGTTTTCCAGTTGGTTTAATAGCCTGCTGACGCTGTTCTGTCTGTGGTTGATGTGGGAGCTGATTCCGCCCTTGCTTAATTGGGCGCTGTTTCAGGCTAACTGGATGGGGGAAACGCGCGCAGATTGCACCAAAGAAGGCGCATGCTGGGTGTTTATTCATGCCCGGTTTGGGCAATTTATGTATGGGCTCTATCCGCACGATCAGCGCTGGCGTATCAATCTGGCGTTAGTGCTAACGCTATTATCCATCGCGCCAATGTTCTGGAAGAACATGCCTAAGCGCGGGAAATATATCGCCATCTGGGCTGTGGTCTTTCCACTGGTGGTGTGGTTTCTGTTGTATGGCGGTTTTTTTGGACTGGAACGGGTAGAAACGCGCCAATGGGGCGGATTGACCTTAACGCTTATTATCGCCGCAGTAGGGATAGCAGGCGCATTACCGCTGGGCATACTCCTGGCGTTAGGCCGCCGGTCTACCATGCCCGTGGTACGTATTCTGTCGGTGATATTTATCGAATTCTGGCGTGGCGTGCCCCTCATTACGGTGCTGTTTATGTCATCGGTAATGTTGCCGCTGTTTATGGCCGAAGGAACCAGTATCGATAAACTCCTGAGAGCCCTGGTTGGGGTGATCCTTTTCCAGTCAGCCTATGTTGCTGAAGTGGTCCGCGGTGGGCTTCAGGCGCTCCCTAAAGGACAGTATGAAGCCGCAGAATCACTGGCGTTGGGTTACTGGAAAACACAGGGCCTGGTTATTCTTCCTCAAGCATTGAAGATGGTGATCCCGGGACTGGTGAATACCATTATCGCGCTGTTTAAAGATACCAGCCTTGTGATCATCATCGGCCTTTTCGATCTCTTTAGCAGTGTGCAACAAGCCACCGTCGATCCCGCCTGGCTGGGAATGTCGACGGAAGGGTATGTTTTCGCCGCACTCATTTACTGGATCTTTTGTTTCAGCATGTCGCGCTATAGCCAGCATCTCGAACAGCGCTTCAATACCGGGCGTACGCCGCACTAAGGAATCCCATGAGCAATCTAACTATGCAACCTGCCGACGCGATGATTACGCTTGAGAACGTAAATAAATGGTACGGACAATTCCATGTCCTGAAAGACATTAACCTTAATGTAAAGCAGGGCGAGCGTATTGTGCTTTGCGGACCATCAGGCTCCGGAAAATCGACGACCATTCGCTGCATCAACCACCTCGAAGAGCACCAACAGGGGCGTATTGTCGTTGATGGAATTGAGCTTAATGATGACTTGCGTAATATCGAACGCGTACGCACTGAGGTCGGGATGGTATTTCAGCACTTTAATCTGTTTCCCCATCTTACCGTTCTGCAGAACTGCACGCTTGCCCCCATCTGGGTACGAAAGATGCCGAAGAAAGAAGCGGAAGCGCTGGCAATGCATTATCTGGAGCGAGTACGTATCGCTGAGCATGCGCACAAATTTCCCGGACAGATTTCCGGAGGGCAACAGCAACGTGTCGCTATTGCCCGTTCCCTGTGCATGAAGCCTAAAATCATGTTGTTTGATGAACCCACCTCAGCGCTGGATCCAGAGATGGTTAAAGAAGTGCTGGATACCATGATTGGACTGGCCCAGTCCGGAATGACAATGCTTTGCGTAACGCATGAAATGGGCTTCGCACGGACAGTGGCCGATCGCGTGATCTTTATGGATCGCGGTGAGATTGTGGAGCAAGCGCCCCCTCAGGAATTCTTTGCCAATCCCCGATCTGAACGCACGCGAGCGTTCTTATCACAGGTTATTCATTAACGATGAAAGGCCAGTATTTTGACTGGCCTTTCTATAATCACTCATGAAAAACACAAAGCAAAAAGCCCTGCACAAATGTGCAGGGCTTTTCTGTTTGATGCCTGGCAGTTCCCTACTCTCGCATGGGGAGACCCCACACTACCATCGGCGCTACGGCGTTTCACTTCTGAGTTCGGCATGGGGTCAGGTGGGACCACCGCGCTCTTGCCGCCAGGCAAATTCTTTTTAAATGCCGAACATTACCGTTATAACTGGTGCTGATACCCAGAGTCGAACTGGGGACCTCACCCTTACCAAGGGTGCGCTCTACCAACTGAGCCATATCAGCACACTAAATTTGATGCCTGGCAGTTCCCTACTCTCGCATGGGGAGACCCCACACTACCATCGGCGCTACGGCGTTTCACTTCTGAGTTCGGCATGGGGTCAGGTGGGACCACCGCGCTCTTGCCGCCAGGCAAATTCT
>NZ_JAALBX010000014.1 GCF_011077955.1 Citrobacter freundii | reverse complement strand
CCATGCTGGGCAACAGCACCTGTAAAGCCAGAGCATCGCACCCAGGTAGCGAATAAACAAAATAGCTTTGCTGACACCTGCAAGCCAGAAGATAACCCGCTATTGAACGGCGTTTACATCTGGACTGAAACCACCGACGCAGGACACACTTTCATTTCGGTTCATGAGAATAACATCATCTTTCTGTACACCTATGGTCGTTACGGCAGGACAGGCTCAGGTAATTTAACTGGTGATGGGATTTTAAACTTTCTGCAAGGCGAAGATGCGAGGGTTTACTATCGAGCAGAACTGTACCGAATGGGCGCAAGATCGTTTCGAATAGATGATGCTGATCCGACGAAAACGAGGCAGTTCTTTGAAGACCTTTGGAACAAGGGTGAAGCAGCAATTCGCACAATGGAGATGAAAGAAACAACCCAACGTAGAGGTCGTACAATCGATGAGTACGACGTAACAGGAAATAACTGCACTACTCATTCTGTTGAAGGGATTAAGTTTGCTGGGTCAACGGTCTTCGAGCACAACTACGCTTCAAGCACGACGCAGATTCCTATAGAACGCGAAGAAGATTTCACAATCCCTGCCTCATTGCAGCGTTATCTTGCGTCAAAAAGTTCTGACTGCTCATCAATGACAGTCGTTGAAATGACGGACGAGTTTAAAAAGATGTATCCCAACAAGGACAACTTACCTCGCTATCAAGAGTCGCCAAAAGGTAAAGTTCAACATATTGCGGCCGCAGCCGCAGCTACTGGCGATTCATTATCGCAGTATTCCAGCGGTACTTTTGGCGGTGTATTAGGTGGATCTTATGACTTTGACGAGTAGAACAAAATCCATTCTCCGATGGGGTGGGATTGGCATTGTCAGCCTGGGTTACTTCTTCGGTCTGTTTATCGCCTCACAAGCATTCGCGGTTTTCTCTGAAAATCAGATACTTGTCTCAAACCCTGTTCCACTGAAAGAGTACTACCAGACAATGGATTCACTTACTCAAGCAGCAAATGGCGTATTCGATGCAGCGATTTACGGCTTCGTGATAGGTGTACCTCTCATCCTGCTTATCTTTAAAAAGGTGAGATGACCGCCAAAAACTGGAACCCACCAGCCTTTTCCTCTTCCCCCGATTTTAGGTACTAGAAGCCATAAAGCCCGTCGGTAGCAGAACCGAGTATTGAACCGTACCAGCGCGGACATGACAGGCAGGGAAAAGGTGTTCGTACATAGAGGGTCAAAATGTGGCAAATGGCTGTTACACATGCAGGTAACAGCCATTAACCAAAACATATTAAATCTTTCATTATCAATGACTTAATATTTATCTTGCGCGCCTTCCCAGGCGGCTGTGTTCCGCCGCCTGGGAAGGCCGCGTAATATAGCGGCTCAGAGGATTACAGGAAAGGTTTAACGTCGCCAACGCCTTCACGGAGAATAACCGGAGAATCATCGGTTAAATCTATTACCGTGGTGGGCTGCTGCCCCAGGTAACCGCCGTGAATAATCAGATCGACCACTTTCTCAAGACGATCTTTGATTTCTTCCGGGTCAGACTCGGTAAACTCGCTGCCAGGCAGCATAAGCGAGGTGGAAAGCATCGGTTCGTCGAGCGTTTCCAGCAGGGCCAGAGCAATCGGATTCGACGGCACGCGCAGACCAATGGTTTTACGCTTTTCCTGAAGCAAACGACGCGGAACGTCTTTGGTGCCCTTCAGAATGAACGTGTAATTGCCAGGCGTGTTGTTTTTAATCAAACGGAACGCCACGTTATCGACAAACGCGTAGGTCGATAGCTCTGATAAATCGCGGCACATCAGCGTGAAGTTATGACCGTCAGGCAACTGGCGAATGCGGCAAATGCGCTCCATCGCGCCCTTGTCTTCAAGCTTACAGCCCAGCGCGTAGCCGGAATCCGTCGGGTAAACAATGACCCCGCCTTTGCGCACAATGTCCACCGCCTGGTTAATCAGGCGCGGTTGCGGGTTATCCGGATGAATATAGAAAAACTGGCTCATACTACCCTCTCTTTACTCGGCTCTGGCGCATTCCAGTGCTGCCACACAGGCTTAAGGCCATCAGGAAGCCGGAGCTTGCGGCCCAGTTCAATCCACGGGCACGGCTGATGAAAATCGGATCCCTGGGAGGCCATCAACCCAAACTGGGTTGCGTAAGCGGCAAGCTTTGCGCGCTCATCAGGGGCCTGTTGGCACTGTGCAATTTCCATGGCGTCGCCGCCCTGTTCGGCAAAATGCCCCAGCAACCGCTTAAGCCACTTCGCCGACAGACGATAACGTCCCGGGTGGGCGACAACCGCCACCCCGCCAGAATGGTGAATTACATCAATAGCTTGTTCTATTGTACACCACTGTGGCGGCACGTAACCGATTTTCCCACGGGCTAAATAATGTTTAAACACGTCCGCCATGGAACGAGCCCGTCCATCTTCCATTAAAAATTTAGCAAAATGCCCGCGCGTTACGGTTCCGCCATCAGCTAACCGCTGCGCGCCTTCTAAGGCGCCGGGAATACGCGCTTTCGCAAGACGCTCGGCAATCATCTCGGCGCGACGGTTGCGCCGGGCATGCTGCTCACCTAAAAATTCAATCAGCGCCGGATGGGTAATGTCGATGTTCAGACCGACAATATGGATCTCATGGTTTTCCCAAAGTGTTGAGATTTCGGTCCCGTTAATCAGTTTCAGGGGCAAATTCTCCCGGGCGATTTCCTGATGAGCGGCGGGCAAACCGGCGGTGGAGTCATGATCGGTGATAGCAAGCGTAGTGATACCCATCTCAACGGCACGGTGCACGAGCTGTTCCGGGGTGAGCGCGCCGTCAGAGGCAACCGTATGGCTGTGGAGGTCGTAAAGAGGATTATTGGCAGTATGATTCAAAACAGTTCCGATATGGCGCAGGGAAACGTCTATCTTATCAAGTTAACGGTCGTAACCACAGTAAAGTTGCAGGCGGGAGTCTGGTCGGCGTGTTTTAACTTTTAGCTCCTGACGGACTGGCGGAACTGTTTTCAGGCTTTGACAGCGCTGCCGCTGCTGCCCGTGCTCTACGGTGTACCCATGCAACCTGTACCTGGCCGGTAATCATATTCAGGGCGCAACCTTATTACGCCGTCACCCGCTTACGCTTGTAATGAAACAGTGAGATAACTTCTCTGTGCATCTCTCCGCTTTTATGGTGTATTGGTCAATGAAGACCGTCGTTCCTTCTCTTTTAAAAGCCGTTTAAAAAAAATTAACAAAAATCCTTGACGCCGGGACGATGAACCAGTTAACTAGTACGCAAGTTCACACGATAAAGGTATCTGATCATGAAAGCATTAATGACTTTGCACAGCGGGTGGCGCACTTCCTGATTAAGGGCAGTGAATCCACTGTGCGTCACGCACAACAGATACCCGGCCCGCGATAAAGCGGGCTTTTTTTTGAACAAAATAATGAGAATAGCTATGCAAACCCAAAAACCCGCGTTGCAACTTCAGGCTTACGAAGCCGCCTATCGCGATAATCCCACGGCGCTGTTTCATCAGCTTTGCGGCTCACGCCCGGCTACGTTGCTGCTGGAGTCAGCGGATATTGACAGCAAAGACTCATTAAAAAGTCTGCTGCTGGTAGACAGCGCACTGCGCATTACCGCTTTAGGTGACACTGTCACTATTGACGCATTAACCCCCAATGGCGCAGCACTGCTGGAATTGCTGGATGCCGCGCTGCCTGCCGGCATTGAGAATGACATCCTCCCGCATGGCCGCGTGTTACGCTTCCCGCGAGTCAGCGCGCTGTTGGATGAAGACGCGCGCCTGTGTTCGCTGTCGGTTTTTGATACGTTCCGCCTGCTGCAAACGCTGGTCAGTGTCCCCGCAGAGGAGCGCGAAGCGATGTTCTTCGGCGGTCTGTTTGCCTACGATTTGGTGGCAGGCTTTGAGGATTTACCGTCGGTAGACCAACACAACCGCTGCCCGGATTATTGCTTCTATCTGGCGGAAACGCTGCTGATTATTGATCATCAGAAAAAGTACACTCGTATTCAAACCAGCCAGTTTGTCCCTTCAGACAGTGAAACCCGCCGCCTGGCGTTACGTATTGAAGAGATCACCGCTCAGCTACAAAAAGCGCCGCAACCGCTGCCGGTGGAAACCGTGCCGTCGATGCGCTGTGAATGCAATCAGAGCGATGAAGAATACGGCGCGGTAGTGCGTGATATGCAAAAAGCGATTCGCGCCGGGGAGATCTTCCAGGTCGTGCCGTCGCGCCGCTTTATGCTGCCCTGCCCGTCGCCGCTGGCCGCCTATGAAACATTAAAGAACAGCAACCCAAGCCCCTACATGTTCTTTATGCAGGACAACGATTTCACGCTGTTCGGCGCCTCGCCGGAAAGCTCGCTGAAATATGACGCCACCTCGCGCCAGATTGAAATTTACCCGATTGCCGGAACCCGTCCGCGCGGACGCCGCGCCGATGGCTCGCTGGACCGCGATCTGGACAGCCGTATTGAGCTTGAAATGCGCACCGACCATAAAGAGCTGTCCGAACATTTGATGCTGGTGGACCTGGCGCGTAACGATCTGGCGCGGATCTGCACGCCGGGTACCCGCTACGTAGCGGATTTAACCAAAGTTGATCGGTACTCGTTCGTGATGCATCTGGTGTCACGGGTAGTGGGCGAACTGCGCCACGACCTGGATGTGCTCCACGCCTATCGCGCCTGCATGAATATGGGCACGTTAAGCGGCGCGCCGAAGGTTCGCGCCATGCAGCTTATCGCGGCGGCGGAAGGTACACGGCGCGGCAGCTATGGCGGTGCGGTTGGTTACTTCACGGCCCATGGCGATCTGGACACGTGCATTGTTATTCGTTCGGCCTATGTGGAAGACGGTATCGCTACGGTTCAGGCGGGTGCAGGTGTGGTGCTGGATTCAGTACCGCAATCTGAAGCGGATGAAACACGTAATAAAGCGCGCGCGGTGCTGCGTGCCATTGCAACAGCACACCACGCACAGGAGATTTTCTGATGGCCGACATTCTGCTGCTCGATAATATCGACTCCTTTACCTATAACCTGGCCGACCAACTGCGGGCCAGCGGGCACAATGTGGTGATTTACCGTAACCATGTGCCGGCGCAAACATTAATCGCCCGGTTAGCGACCATGAAAAACCCGGTGCTGATGCTCTCGCCTGGGCCGGGTACACCGTCAGAAGCAGGCTGTATGCCTGAACTGCTGACCCGGGTGCGCGGCAAGCTGCCTGTCATCGGCATCTGCCTCGGCCACCAGGCGATAGTGGAAGCGTACGGCGGCTATGTGGGTCAGGCCGGAGAAATCCTGCACGGTAAAGCGTCCAATATTACCCACGACGGGGAAGCGATGTTTGCCGGTTTGCAAAATCCGCTGCCAGTGGCGCGCTACCACTCCCTGGTGGGCAGCAATGTCCCGGCCGGGCTTACCATTAATGCGCACTTTAACGGCATGGTCATGGGCGTGCGTCACGATGCGGATCGCGTGGTCGGCTTCCAGTTCCACCCGGAGTCGATCCTCACAAGTCAGGGCGCGCGCCTGCTCGAACAGACGCTTGCCTGGGCGCTGAAATCGCTGGAAGAAAAGAACACCATCCAGCCTATCCTCGACAAGCTCTATCAGGCGCAGACTCTGAGCCGCGAAGAGAGTCATCAACTGTTTACCGCCATTGTACGCGGCGAACTGAAGCCGGAGCAGCTGGCGGCGGCGCTGGTCAGCATTAAAGTGCGCGGCGAACATCCGAATGAAATTGCCGGAGCGGCCACCGCGCTTTTGGAAAATGCCGCGCCCTTCCCGCGCCCGGACTATTTGTTTGCCGATATCGTCGGCACCGGCGGCGATGGCAGCAACAGCATCAACATTTCGACCGCCAGCGCCTTTGTGGCGGCAGCGGTCGGGCTGAAAGTGGCTAAACACGGCAACCGCAGCGTCTCCAGCCGGTCGGGGTCCTCGGATTTACTGGCAGCCTTTGGCATCAATCTGGATATGAACGCCGACGCCTCCCGCAAAGCGCTGGACGAGCTGGGCGTATGCTTCCTGTTCGCGCCGAAATACCACACCGGTTTTCGCCACGCGATGCCGGTCCGCCAGCAACTCAAAACCCGCACGCTGTTCAACGTGCTGGGGCCGCTGATTAACCCGGCGCACCCGCCGCTGGCGCTGATTGGCGTCTACAGTCCTGAACTGGTGTTACCGATTGCCGAAACGTTGCGCGTGCTGGGTTATCAGCGCGCTGCCGTGGTCCACAGCGGCGGCATGGATGAAGTTTCGCTCCATGCGCCTACCCTGGTGGCTGAATTGCATAATGGCGAAATTAAAAGCTATCAACTGACCGCCGAGGATTTTGGCTTAACCCCGTATCACCAGGATGCTTTACTGGGCGGCACGCCGGAAGAAAACCGTGACATTCTGACCCGCCTGTTACAAGGTAAAGGTGAGAGCGCTCATGAAGCCGCGGTTGCCGCGAACGTCGCGATGCTGCTGCGTTTACATGGCGAAGAAGATCTCAGAGCGAACGCTCAACGGGTTATCGAGGTGCTGCGCAGTGGTGCCGCTTACGATTGTGTTACCGCATTGGCAGCGAGAGGATAAATCATGCAAACCGTGTTAGCGAAAATCGTCGCCGACAAGGCCATCTGGGTGGAAGCGCGTAAGGCCCAACAGCCGCTGGCAAGCTTCCAGAATGACATTGTACCGAGCCAGCGTCATTTCTATGAGGCATTACGCGGCGCGCGTACCGTCTTTATTCTCGAATGCAAAAAGGCCTCGCCTTCCAAAGGCGTTATTCGTAATGACTTTGATCCGGCGTCAATCGCGGCGGTGTATAAACACCATGCCTCGGTGATTTCGGTGCTGACCGATGAGAAATATTTCCAGGGTAGTTTCGATTTTCTGCCCATCGTCAGTCGGATTGCGCCGCAACCGATACTGTGCAAAGACTTTATTATCGATGCGTACCAGATTTACCTGGCGCGCCACTATCAGGCCGACGCCTGCCTGTTAATGCTGTCCGTGCTGGACGATGAGCAATATCGTCAACTGGCTGCGGTGGCGCACAGCCTGAATATGGGCGTGCTCACCGAAGTGAGTAATGAAGAGGAACTTGAGCGCGCCATTGCGCTTGAGGCGAAAGTGGTTGGCATTAACAACCGCGACCTGCGCGATCTGTCCATCGATTTGAACCGCACCCGCCAACTGGCGCCGCGTCTTGGCGCGGGCGTAACGGTGATTAGCGAGTCGGGCATCAATCGATATGCCGATGTTCGTGAACTGAGCCATTTTGCCAACGGCTTTTTGATTGGCTCGGCGCTGATGGGCGAGGACGACCTGAATGCCGCGGTGCGTCGAGTATTGCTTGGCGAGAATAAAGTCTGCGGCCTGACGCGCGCAGAAGATGCACAAGCGGCTTATGAAGCCGGCGCGATTTATGGCGGGCTGATTTTCGCCGAGTCTTCACCGCGCTACGTCACACCTGAACAGGCAAAGACCGTGATCGCCGCCGCCCCGTTGCGCTATGTGGGCGTGTTTCGCGACAGCCCTTTACAGAACGTGGTGAGCATTGCGCAAGCGCTGTCATTATCCGCGGTGCAACTGCATGGCGGCGAAGACCAGGCCTATATTACCGCCCTGCGCGCGGCCCTACCGGCGACTGTCGCTATCTGGAAAGCGCTAAGTGTCGCCGAAAGCCTCCCGGCCCGGGACCTTGACCATGTTGACCGCTATGTATTCGATAACGGTCGGGGCGGCAGCGGTCAGCGGTTCGACTGGTCATTGCTGGCAGGACAACCTCTGGACAATGTTCTACTGGCAGGCGGGCTTGGCGCGGACAACTGCGTTGAAGCGGCTAAACTCGGCTGCAGCGGTTTAGATTTTAATTCTGGTGTGGAAAGCGCGCCGGGTATCAAAGACAGCAACAAGCTGGCGGCGGTCTTCAAAACGCTGCGGGCCTATTAAGGAAGAGACGATGACAACATTACTGAACCCCTATTTTGGTGAATTCGGCGGCATGTATGTTCCGCAGATCCTGATGCCTGCGCTGCGCCAGCTTGAAGAGGCTTTCGTGAGCGCGCAGAAAGACCCGGAGTTTCAGGCACAGTTTACCGATCTTTTGAAAAACTATGCCGGTCGCCCCACGGCGCTGACCAAATGCCAGAACATTACCCAAGGCACTAACACCACGCTTTATCTCAAGCGCGAAGATTTACTGCACGGCGGCGCGCATAAAACCAACCAAGTGTTAGGCCAGGCACTGCTTGCGAAGCGGATGGGTAAAACGGAAATTATCGCTGAAACCGGCGCAGGCCAGCATGGCGTGGCGTCGGCGCTGGCAAGTGCCCTGCTCGGTCTGAAATGCCGTATTTATATGGGCGCGAAAGATGTGGAGCGTCAGTCTCCCAATGTGTTCCGTATGCGTCTGATGGGCGCGGAAGTTATTCCGGTTCACAGCGGCTCAGCAACGCTGAAAGATGCCTGTAACGAGGCGCTGCGCGACTGGTCCGGGAGCTACGATACCGCCCACTATATGCTGGGCACCGCAGCGGGCCCGCACCCGTTCCCGACCATTGTGCGCGAATTCCAGCGCATGATTGGCGAGGAGACAAAAGCGCAAATTTTAGAAAAAGAAGGTCGTCTACCGGATGCGGTACTGGCCTGCGTGGGCGGCGGCTCGAATGCTATCGGCATGTTTGCCGACTTTATTGAAGAAGAAAGCGTAGGACTGATTGGCGTGGAGCCTGCCGGGCACGGTATTGAAACCGGCGAGCATGGCGCGCCGCTCAAGCACGGTCGCGTGGGGATCTATTTCGGGATGAAGTCCCCGATGATGCAAACCGAAGACGGCCAAATCGAAGAGTCATATTCGCTTTCCGCCGGCCTTGATTTCCCGTCTGTCGGGCCGCAGCATGCCTATCTCAACAGCATCGGGCGCGCGGAATACGTGTCGATAACGGATGATGAAGCGCTGGATGCATTTAAGACGCTGTGCTTGCACGAAGGGATCATCCCGGCGCTGGAATCGTCCCACGCTCTGGCGCACGCGATAAAAATGATGCGCGAGAACCCGGAAAAAGAACAACTGCTGGTGGTGAACCTCTCGGGTCGCGGCGATAAAGATATTTTCACTGTTCATGATATTTTGAAAGCAAAAGGGGAAATCTGATGGAACGCTATGAGCAGTTGTTTAAGCAGCTTGAGGCCCGTAAAGAAGGCGCTTTCGTTCCTTTTGTTACCCTTGGCGATCCGTCGCCTGAGCAGTCGCTGCGTATTATCGATACCCTGATTGAAGCCGGTGCGGATGCGCTGGAACTGGGCATTCCGTTCTCCGATCCGCTGGCTGACGGCCCTACTATTCAGAACGCCACCCTGCGCGCGTTTGCCGCAGGCGTGACCCCGGGTCAGTGCTTCGAAATGCTGGCGGCGATTCGCCAGAAACACCCGCAGATCCCAATTGGGTTACTGATGTACGCCAATCTGGTGTTCAGCAACGGCATTGACGCCTTTTACCAGAAATGCGCAGAGGTTGGCGTGGATTCCGTTCTGGTGGCGGACGTGCCGGTTGAAGAATCCGCGCCCTTTAGCGAAGCAGCCCTGCGTCACCATGTCGCGCCGATTTTCATCTGCCCGCCGAATGCGGATGACGCGCTGTTACGCCAGATTGCTTCACGCGGACGCGGCTATACCTATTTGCTGTCCCGCGCAGGCGTCACCGGTGCGGAAAACCGTGCCAGCGTACCGCTTAACCATCTAATCGATAAGCTCACCGAATACCATGCCGCGCCGCCGTTGCAGGGCTTTGGGATATCTGAGCCGTCGCAGGTTGACGCAGCAATCAAAGCTGGCGCAGCCGGAGCAATCTCCGGTTCTGCCATCGTGAAAATCATCGAAAAAAATCTCAATGACCACAACGCGATGTTGAGCGAACTGTCAGCGTTTGTCCAAAGTCTGAAAGCCGCAACCCGCAAAAGCTAAACAGAAAAAATTAAGCCCCTGTGAAGGGGCTTTTTTTATTCCCCAATGAAAATTACGTTTAGTGGTTTTCATTGGGTTCTGGCGTTGCCTTTTGTCTTTGAACTTACTTCTCATAAGACGGGCAGAGACTTTTTAAAGGGTTTTAGTACGTCCTTCCAGGGTGAAATCAAAACCGCCTTCTGTGAAGGCGGTTTTTTATTGATACCTATTAGTGATTTTTTAATGCAGCAGGGCTGGCAGGAAGAATTCATTTGCAGATGCCTTGCATTGACGGCAATGAGGCATCCCTTGTCTGAGTTGGCAATGATCATTCGTCGCGCCACGGCGCGCGCGGGAAACACAAAGATTGATTAGCGATAAACACGCAGTGAATCAACCTTCCCTGACCGAAACATCGCGCCCTTAATCCAGCGTAATTTTACTTCTATATTTTCGCGTCTGGGTTCGTGAAACATTCGGCATCCGGGTGACTTTATTAATATGAAAGGGCGGATGTGCGTTGGACAGTCTGCTGGATAATTCATCTATAGCCGCCGCTGCGGTTAATAATAAATTTTTATCAATAACGCACTGGTCACGCTCGCCATCCACAATCATGCGCAGATAATTGGCAAATTCCTGATATTTTTCGATGTTCATTGCTGCTCTCCCTGTAATGACACTGCATTAATCATAGTGCTGTTAACTCCATATCGCTTAACGTATGTCGCTATCGATCCAATAGGAGATAACATAATGTTAAATTCAGTTTTTCATTGTGCCCAGGGCCATTGACTTCACGTTGCCGGCACCACGTACACCGCCGGGAAAACTCAAACTGGCCGCAGTACGGCCAGTTTTGCTGCGAGCCTGACATGCAGGCGCTAACCCATCGTGCCGGAATTTAAAAACGATAACCCGCAGAGAACATAAATACCCATGGGTCAATGCGGGTTTTAATATTTTGCTGCTCGCCCGCCGCTTTAAATTTCACTTCAGTATCAATATCCATATACCAAACCGACATGTTTATCAACCAGTTCGGATTGATAAGATAATCCAGACCCACCTGGCCTGCCGCACCCCAGGAGTCTTTCACGCTTAAATCGCTGAGCTGGGCGTTTTTACCGGTATCGTTGAATTTCTCATCAAAGAACGTGGTGTAGTTAACGCCGACGCCGACATAAGGACGCGCTTTGCTTTTGGCATCGCCAAAATACCATTGCGCCATTAATGTCGGCGGGAGTTGATGAACGGTCGCCAAATTACCGGTTGGGCCAAGTCCGACTTTATGACGAAACGGCGAGGCTGCCAGCAATTCCACACCGACGTTTTCTGTCGCCATCCAGGTAAACGTCAGGCCGAGCTGGGTGTTGTTATCAACGTTAAAGCCGCCCATTCCCAGAACATTTTGCGATCCTTCCGTGGGGCGCACCGTCGCAGTACCTGCACGGATAAAAAACTCATTCGCTTCATGCGCCTGCGCTACACCCATAAAACTACCCAAAAGCGCCAGTGCCACTGTCAACTTTTTCATAACCATTCCCTCGTTGTGGTTTTATTTGCGGGCTGAATATACCTATAAAGAAGTAATAAGTGATCTCGATTCGATCACACTTAATTCGAAAAAATAACATTTATTGATATAGATTAATTTTTACATGCCATTTACCAGACGGAACATCACACCCACATCAATCGCCCGCTTGTGCATCAAAAAAATTTTGTTTTTAACATCTTGCACGCCACAAAAAGGGTGGCTAACGTGATAATTCCTCTTTAAGCGAATGCGTTTTGATGCGGGTGTACGATGAGTAATGAATGCTTGTCTTGCGGTGCCTGTTGTGCGTTTTTTCGTGTCTCTTTTTATTGGGCGGAAGCTGACGATGCGGGCGGTCTTGTGCCTGTCGGGCTGACCGAGCCTGTTACCCCTTTCCTGCGCTGTATGCGCGGAACCAATCAGCGGCAATGCCGATGCGCGGCGCTTGAAGGTGATGTAGGGCACCGCGTGAGTTGTTCGATTTATCATCAGCGCCCCTCGCCCTGTCGTGAATTTGAACGCTCCGGCGAGCATGGGATCACGGAGGAAGCCTGTAACCGTGCCCGGGCGCATTACGGTTTGCCCCCGCTGTATGGCACAGATTTACTGAGCTTGACCATTCACAGTGCTGCAACTGACAAGCCATTCAGGTTACAATTGCCGCCAGATTAATACCGGCAATCAACCCAAGGAGAGTGCATGTCTATCACGGCGAAATCCGTTTACCGTGACACGGGGAATTTTTTTCGCAATCAGCTCGCGACCATTTTGCTGATAGCGCTGTTATGTGCCTTTATCACCGTTCTTTTCGGGCACGCCTTTTCACCCAGTGAAGAGCAACTCTCTATTCTTAGTGAAGGGGATAATTTAACGGGAAGCGTGGGCCTGTTCGAACTGGTGCAGAATATGACGCCGGAACAGCAGCAGGTCCTCCTGCGTGCTTCTGCCGCCTCCACCTTTTCAGGCCTATTTGGCAACGCGATCCTGGCAGGCGGCATCTTATTGCTAATCCAGATGGTCTCCGCCGGGCAACCAGTGAGCGCCCTGCGGGCAATTGGCGCCAGTGCGTCCGTGCTGCCGCGCATGTTTTTACTGATTTTGCTGACCACGCTGCTGGTGCAGATTGGCATCATGCTGATTGTCCTGCCGGGCGTCATTCTGGCCATCGTGCTTGCCTTAGCGCCAGTGATGCTGGTGCAGGATAAAGTGGGGATTTTCCAGGCCATGCGCAGCAGTATGCGTCTGGTATGGAGCAATATGCGTCTTGTTGCCCCGGCGGTAATTAGCTGGCTGCTTGCCAAAACCGCGCTGCTGCTGATGGCCTCGGGTTTTGCGGCGCTGACGCCGCAGGTGGGCGCGATTGTGGCGAACACGCTGAGCAATTTACTTTCCGCGCTGTTGCTAATTTATCTTTACCGTCTGTACATGCTGTTACGCCACTAACCTTCTTCTGCTCCTGACCATTAGGTATAGTCAGGAGCCTTTCGTTACGGAATCGATTATGAAGCAGTTTCTCGACTTTTTACCGCTTATCGTCTTCTTCGCCTTTTATAAGATTTACGATATCTATGCTGGCACCGCCGCACTGATTGTCGCTACCGCCGCCGTGCTGATTTACACCTGGTTTAAATATCGCAAAGTCGAAAAGATGGCGCTGATTACTTTCGTGCTGGTGGCCGTGTTTGGCGGCCTGACGCTGTTTTTCCATAATGATGAATTTATCAAATGGAAAGTCACGGTGATTTACGCCCTGTTCGCCAGCGCCTTGCTGATTAGCCAGTGGATCATGAAAAAGCCGTTGATTCAAAGCATGCTCGGCAAAGAACTGACATTGCCGCCTGCCGTATGGTCGCGTCTGAATATCGCCTGGGCGCTGTTTTTCATTGCCTGCGGTGTAGCCAATATTTATATCGCCTTCTGGCTACCGCAAAGCGTATGGGTCAATTTTAAAGTGTTTGGCCTGACGGCATTAACGCTGGTCTTTACGCTGCTGAGCGGGATTTATATTTATCGCCATATGCCGCAGGAAGAGAAGAAATGAGTCATGAACAAACCACGCCGCAGGGCGAGCTGGTCCTGCGGACACTGGCGATGCCTGCGGATACCAACGCCAATGGCGATATTTTTGGCGGCTGGTTGATGTCTCAAATGGATATCGGCGGCGCGATTATGGCCAAAGAGCAGGCTCACGGCCGTGTGGTTACCGTTCGCGTCGACGGGATGACGTTTCTGCGTCCGGTGGCGGTCGGCGATGTGGTGTGCTGTTACGCCAAATGCCTTAAACGCGGCAACACGTCGGTGACGATTAATATCGAAGTATGGGTAAAAAAAGTGTCTTCTGAACCCATTGGTCAGCGTTACAAAGCAACAGAAGCCCTGTTTATTTACGTCGCGGTAGATGAACAAGGCAAACCCAGGCCGTTGCCGCCTGTGGCGTAAAAAAAGCACGCCTCAGGGCGTGCTTTTTTGTTGAGGAAAACGTTATTCCACCGATGCCCCGCCATTGATGCGAAACACGATATTTACCACTAGTCCGTTCCCCGGTTTTCCTGGCTCGTAGCGCCATTTACGCATCGCGTTTTTCACCTCCCGCTCAAACATGTTGGCAGGCTTCGCAGACAGCACCTGGATATTATCGACCCGCCCATCGGCGCTAACGTCGAATTTCACCCGCACGCTGCCTTCCATGCGCAGCGCAAACGCGCGCGCCGGATACGTAGGCTGATTGCGGCTTACCGCACGCGGGCCTGACGGCGCGGCGACGGCGGGCGCAGGCGCTGCCGGGCGGCTCGTGACGGTTTTCGCCGGCTGATTATTCTCAAACGGCGAGGCAGCGCGCGGTTCGGTTGGTTTAACGTCACGCTTCGGCTGCTCGTCGACTTTTTTCACCGGTCTGGGTTTGGGCTTTGGCTTCGGCTCAGGTTTGTGGATAACCACCGGCGCTTCTTTTGGCGGCTCCGGCAGCGGTTCTGGCTCTGGTTCAGGCTCAGCCACCGGTTCGGGCGGCGGCGGTGCGACCACGGGCTGCGGCGGCTCCAGCACTTCCGGCGCCACCAGGGTAACGGCGATAGGCTGTGATGGCGCAGGTAGTTCAATAACCTGATGTACCGAGGTATAAAGCAGCCCCGCCACTACGGCACCATGAACCGCCACGGAGAGCAGTGTCGGCCATGGAAAACGACGAGGCAAATCGAGGGTCATTGAAGTCATAGCAATATCGTTAAATGAGCAATGCGTCGATTTTAAATGCAAATAGCAATCATATTCAACAACGCATCACCCGTTCGGGCAAATCGGTCCCGATAAATCACAAAAAGCCCCTTTTTATGTTAAAGAATGAGCAGGTTATTTATCTTTACGTTGCAGGGTTGGGGACTTTCCAATACCGTAAATGCTCTTTGCGATTTTTAAAGGAACGCTGCCTGTGCTCTACGTTATTTACGCTGAAGATAATGCTGATTCTCTGGAAAAACGGTTGTCGGTTCGCCCGGCTCACCTGGCACGCCTGCAGTTGCTGCGCGATGAAGGGAAATTGTTAACCGCAGGCCCTATGCCTGCCGTCGACAGTAATGAACCCGGCGCGGCGGGTTTTACCGGTTCCACGGTGATTGCTGAATTCGAATCCATCGAAGAAGCACAAGCCTGGGCACAGGCGGATCCGTATATCGCCGCGGGCGTTTACAAAACCGTTTCGGTAAAACCGTACAAGAAAGTGTTCTAAAGTAGAAATAAATCCCTATATTCAAAACGTTAAATCAATATAGGCTTTTATTTCCGCCACGAAGGGCGCAAAGAGATACACACTGTTTGTGCCCTTCCTGTTTTTTGCATTGGCTTCCAGGTTTGAATTGAGTTTGTACCTCTTCTTTAAAGGACGAGGGGTAAACCCGAAAACCGTATGGTGTCGCGCGGCGACAACGTCCCCCGTTTTATCTGCCACTACTGTGCGATACCCTGCCCCGCAAAAACAAAGCGCCTTTGCCGTCCGGCCCGTTGAGGTGATCCAGAATTTTCATTACCTGCGCCACATGTTCACGGGTGATTTATACACCCCACTACGACGCCATCCAGGTAGCGGAAAGCATCACCAGGATCATCTGTTTTCGTACCATCAGGACTATGCCTGGCACGCCTGGTGCCAGAAGCAGTCACTGAGATAACTTGCCGAACTCTCCCTTTGCAGACTGAGTGCGTTTAAAAACGCGTTGGGCGTGTTGCGAGGTAGACCACTGCGGCTCCGATAGCAACAATGAGCGTATCTTCTACCAGGCCGCTCCTGGTCTGCCCAATGCCTGCTATGGCCTTTTTGCGTGCCGCAAGCGATACATAGGCCAGTGGCACAGCGGTAGAGATAGCGACCGCGGCCCCGGTTTTTTCTTTTCCGCGGGGGGCCAACGCGGCGCCCGCAATCCCTGCGCTAGCCACGCGTGCAGACAAACCCAAAAACACGGTGCGATCTGGCGCTGACTTCATTTTATCGCCAAATAGTTCACCTACGCCCATCGCTAACGCGCCGTATTTGAATAGCGGACGGTCCAGTAGCAAAAGTCTGCCGGATGTCTCGCGCCTTCTAAGGCGTGCCACAGCGATGGCCGCCATCGGCGTCATGGAACGGCAACTGGCGACAAGACCAATCAAGGCGGAATAAACGAAATCGGTTATTTTCATGAGCTATCTCCAGGATAAATAAATTTTTTAAGCTTTATCAGGGTGTTATTCAGGAATCCTCTTTTTAATCAACGTATTTACACGCTCACGTTATTTAAACGCTTTTCCTTTGAGCGCTGAGTTGCTTCTTGTTATGCCATAAGGATTTTTGCCGTCAGTGATTGTCAGTTAAATGAAAATTCGAGCCTGCGCACAGGCGTGCTGAACATAGCGACTACGGTCGATCCGGCGAGTAGCCGGTCAATACCTTCCTTCTTTGCATGTGTTCTCCTGATGATCATGAGACAGATGGGCGTCAGGTAATGACGTCGCCTGGCCTCGTATGCCAATGACGACTGTGGTAATCAGTATAGATGAACGGCTTAAGACAGCAGAAAGGGGCGCGGGCAAATCAGCAATTGTTTGCGCAGATAAAGCTTTTGTTGCGGGCTAATAAATATCTCTCCCTGTGAGATACAACTACCCGATAAAAGGCAGAGACGGACAGTCCGCTTATCGCGGGGTTTCAACATTATTCATTGTCGTCTCGCCTCTGTTTGGCTGTCATTTACATACTCTCTCAGTCACCATCGAACTGCGCCCTTGCTGCCCGGAAATAGTCGGTGGACGTGAGGATCCAGGACCATAAAGGTAACATCTGCATAAGCATCTCTTTTCCCATCTCTGTAATCGCATAAACCACTCGGGGCAATTTTTCTTCGTAATCACAGCGGGATATCAAACCGTCCCGCTCCAGGTGGCGCAAGGTTCTTGTCAGCATCCGTTGAGTGACCCCCACAAGGTAGCGGCGTATCTCACCATAGCGGAGAGGCCCGCTGGTACCGAGAATATGCAGCACGCCCAGTGACCAGCGGTTGCCTGCATGCGCCAGGATCTCACGTTTTAGGTTTTCATCATCATTACTTAATTCCTCACAGAATTTTTTTGAAAATTGCAGCAGCGCTTCCTGTTCGGACTCCATATTCCCTCCGGTATCATAGGTGTGCCTAATTGAGTCAGGACCTTACAGTTGTCAGGATGGCTTTTTAATACAACAGGAAGCAAGTATGAAAAGCGGAAAAAAAACTGTAGACACTGTTCTGGTACTCGGCGCTGGAGAGCTTGGCATCCAGGTGTTGCGAGCGCTGAGCGATAAAGCTCAGGAATATATGCAATTAAAAATCAGCGTATTACTACGACGCGAAACCGCTCACGCCATTTCTGGTTCACGAAAGGCGCGACTGGATGAGCTAGTAAAACTTGGCATTACTGTTGTTGAGGGCGATCTACAGGAAAACAGCGTTGATGAGCTGAGTAAAATATTTGGCTCCTTTGATACTGTCATTAATTGTAGTGGTTTTGTCGGCGGGCCGGGAACGCAATTAAAAATCACGCAGGCGGTATTAAAAGCCGCTGTACCACGTTATTTCCCATGGCAGTTTGGCGTTGATTATGACGTGGTCGGCAAAGGCAGCGGGCAGCAGGTGTGGGATGAGCAACTTGAAGTCCGCCATCTTCTGCGCGGGCAGGACGCGACGGAATGGGTCATTGTTTCTACCGGAATATTTACCAGCTACCTGTTTGATCCTGGTTTTGGTGTGATTGACGCACAAAATAAAACTGTTTGTGCGTTGGGCGATTGGCAGTATGCGGTAACGCTGACCACACCTGAAGATATCGGCCAATTGACAGCAGACATTTTTTGTCATCAGCCCATTATCCGAAATGAGGTTGTCTATATTGCAGGTGATACACTGACTTATAGTGAGCTTGCTGATTTAATGGACGCCCACTGGGGTACTGAAGTAAACAGAACATTACTGGACGGAAAAAAGCTACAGGATGATGTGAAATACAATCCGCAAGATGTTGGGGCAAAATACCGACTTGCATTCGCGCGGCCTGATGGCGTTGCCTGGAATAAGAGCAATACTTTTAATTACCGTCAGGGAATTGCAACTACCACAGTCAGTCAATGGCTTGCAAAACAGCGCGACATATAGCACTCAGGTACGGTAAAAAATACAAACCTCAGCAATATATACTTAAATTGAATGCCGATATTTTTAATATATTGCTCTTTTTCTTCAGTGCATAAAAAACCCTGGCAGTATGGCTGACAAGGCGCTTTTCCCACCGTCTTATGCTAGGGCCCTATGAACAGCCTACTGACAGAGCGTGGGATAATGACTACCCATTTTGTGCCAGAAGCAGACATCCAGGTTATTTAAGAGAGTGAAGCGCAGGGAAGCCTTCAAGTATGTTAATTATCAAATCGAGTGGGAAGATGATTTCATCGGTCTTTCTTAGCTCTACTAAGCTCCACCAGTAGTGATCGCGAATGACTTCTTTTTCGTTGTCACTCCAACCTGAGCGGTCAATATCTGATTTATCTGCAGTAATAATAAAGAAACGTTCTTCAGCAAGAATATTCTCACCACTTGGCAGCATCATCGGGAAGGTTCTGGAAGCTATTTGTGGTCCCGTAGTGCTTCTTGTCAGGCCCGTTTCTTCAAATAATTCACGTAACGCCGCCTGCTCAAAAGACTCGTTGTGCTCCAGTCCTCCCCCGGGCGTTGCCCAGTATGTTTTTCCTTTTAGAGCATCATTTTTATGGCAGAACCTAAAGAGCAAAATATGATTTTCAGGTGAAAGGACTATCAATCTAGAGGCTGGACGAGTACGCATATATTCCTTCTTAAATACAATTTAAACCCTCATTTCGGATTTTCATATAAACATAGATTGCAGTCTGCAAGTGCACAGTGAAAATACCTTTTACCACGTCAACTGCGCTTATCATCTCCTTTTCGCTCATCCAGGAAAACCCATTAGCTTCAAGTAACTTTTTGTTCATTATTTTAGACGCGGTGGTACCGAAAAACTGGTTCAGCCTTTCTCAGCATCAGCCCGAAACGGGCGAACTTTGCCTCACCGATACTCTTTGAAGCGGTACCGTGAATTGCCCGATACTCGGGGATTAATGGCATACAGGTCTCCGGCGTCCGGGTACTGAATCA
This sequence comes from Citrobacter freundii, assembly GCF_011077955.1. Classification (GTDB taxonomy): domain Bacteria; phylum Pseudomonadota; class Gammaproteobacteria; order Enterobacterales; family Enterobacteriaceae; genus Atlantibacter. The sequence continues at coordinate 83,990 of NZ_JAALBX010000014.1, read as the reverse complement.
ACTCTGAATCAGTCATAGCAAAACGCGCAGTGGTAATGAATAACGTTCCGAGCGCCTCCCCACCGAAACAGCAGCTAGTAGGACGCGGAACAGGCATTGTCACGTGATCGCTCAGATACCCGTTCCGGTTATAGCGTAACAGACATCCTCCATTGAACTGACAGACCCATAAGCCCCCCTCCTTATCCAGTGCGATGCCATCCGGACGTCCCAGTCCGGTGGGTGTCCTTGCGAACAGTCTGACATGGGCAGGTTTGCCGTGCGCCGTATAAGTTGCCTGAAAAATCGCACAGGCGATCGAATCGACAAAAAAGAAGGTGTTTCCGTCTTCCGACCATGCAAGCCCATTAGGCAGAGCGATCCCCTGCTGAATTAAACAGGCGTCATCTGAGCTGCCGAAACGGTAAAGCGCACCGGGGTTACGTTCCGGCCCCTCATGCATAAGCCCTGAAATAAAACGGCCCTGCGGATCGCAGGCACCATCGTTGAAGCGACATCCTGTACCGTCGTGGACAGATGGGCTTATGAGTCTCACTTCTCCGGTCTGCAGATCGAGCATGGCAACGCCTGCATCTTCTGTAAAAATGAGATTGCCTTTGTCGGTCAGCGCCAGGGCGCCAATACGTGCCGCTGACTTATAAACGGTTTCTGTCCTGCCATTTTGCTGTAGCACATGGATCCTTCCTCGAGTGATGTCCACGAAATACAACACGCTTTTCTGTTCATCCCAGACAGGGCTTTCGCCCAGTTCGGCGCGGACCTCTGCAACGCGACGCATATCGTAACCGTCAGTCATTTCAGACCTCTTTTATCTGCTGCCAAAGGCGGGCGACATCCGTCACGCTTTCACACTCGACACGCTTCAGGTCACGGGGGTAGACAACGCCAGGATTCTCACAAAAACGCGTGGCGGTGAACTGGCCATTGCTGGCACGAAGGATGTATCCAGTGTCCTGACAAAGCGGACTCGACAGATAAAGCACCCCAGGCGCTACCCACTCCGGTTTGAGGTCAGCCGGAGGCTGCGTAATCCCCCACATGCGTGTTCTGGCAACCGGCGAGACAGCGTTAACAAGAATGCCATGCTGTTCGCCTTCCAGACTCAGGGCATTCATGACTCCAATCTGTGCCATTTTACCCGCAGCGTAAGCCACGAGACCGGGCTGTGCATAACGCTGGAACATGGCACGATCGGACGTATTCAGTACTATCCTGGGCGAGCTAGAGTGTTTAAGGTATGGCCATGCATATTTACTCAGCCAGATCGGCGCACGAAGACTGATATCGATGGCACGCTCAAGGAAATCCTCATCCAGGTCTTCGATAAGCTGATAGTCCACCCAGCCTGCGTTGTGGATCAGTATGTCCAGTTTACCTAACCGGGTAACCGCCAGTTCAATCAGTTCCCTGCACGCCTCCTCACTGTCCAGGCGTCCACTGTGTGAAATCAGTTGCCCCTTGTCGGCGCGCAGGGTACGGGCAGCGTCTGCTATTACATCCTCAGCAGCACCTTCACCAGACCGGTTGGTGCCGGCGTCGCTGATGACAACCCGCGCACCATTATCCAGCAACGACTGCGCGTATGCGCGTCCCAGGCCCTGTCCTGCGCCGGTAATGATTGCGACCTTATCTTTCAAAAGATTATCTGTAAGCGGTTTTCTGTGGCTCATACTGAATCCCCGTGATCATGGAAGTCACGATGATCGCGTGCCACAGGCAACCGGTAAAATATATTATTTGTAGACTGGTAATATCTGTAACGTCTCAATCTACACTGAGCGTCATGGCCCTGTGTATCTCTTCGATTAATTTATCCCGGATTAAAGACGTCGAGTGTGCATTCCACCCCATCAGGAGTTCGACCTGCTGCAGCTCAGCCGGGGCATCGACCCTGAATGGCCTGAATATCACGTCTTCCTGTGCCTCTTGCGCCAGTGAGGCGGGCAGCAATGCGACGCCGAAACCGCTGGCAACAAGTGCAATGAGTGTCTGCAGTTGTCGGGCTCGTTGGGAAATATGGGGGATGAACCCTGCCGCTCCGCACAACTGAATCAGTTGGTCGTGAAAACCCTGCCCCAGGTGGCGTGGTACTGAAACGAAGTGGTCACTCTGAAAGGCTGAGAGGTGAAGGGTTTTACACTGCGCAAGGCGGTGTGAGGCAGGCAGCGCAAGCATAAGCGGCTCACACAAGATAGTGTCGAAACGCAGCCCTGGTGCGCTCCTGCCGGGCGTGCGCATAAACCCAAGATCCGCGCGTCCCTGCTCAAGCGCTTCCGTCTGCTCCTGAGTCGTGGCCTCCAGCATCGTAAAGGAGACCGCCGGATAAGCGGTACGAAATTCTCTCAGCGCACGTAGAACGGGGGCATAACCGGCAATGCTGATAAAGGTCAGGGTGAGATGACCTTCAATTCCCTGTGACACGCGGCGGGTTTTTTCAACGCCTTCATCAAGAACACGTAACACTTCTCGCGCTGATTCGAGAAAATTTATCCCGGCAGGCGTAAGTGACACACTGCGATTCGTGCGTTCGAACAGCGAGACACCCAACTCCTGTTCAAGTCGGCGGATAGCCTGACTGAGGGGAGGCTGCGCCATATGAAGTCGCTGCGCCGCCCGGTTGAAATGTAATTCTTCTGCAACGGCAATGAACTGGATAAGAAGCCGGGTTTCTATCATGAGATCAGATGGATACCATTCTGGTTTTTATGAGATTCATACCATATTACCGATGCACACTTATACCTTTTAAGTAGAAGATACCCGGTTTCCAGCTATCAAGATAAAGGGTCATTTCACCTGTATCGAGCGTAACGCAGGTTAAATGCTGCTTGTCCGTATTTACTCTAATACAGCACCCGTTGCGCCGTGCCGCCAAACTCGTCCGGCGAAAAGCTGAGGATGAAAGGGCACCACTGCAAGACGGATGCGTCGGCTTGAGCGGGCTTAATACATCGTGAAGTCAGGGGAAAGGGTGAGTACCTTCAGAAAGCAGAAGCCAGGCTCGCGTGAAGGCTTGGTGTGGTTGCTTTGTCAGGGAAAGCCAACTATTGAAAGCCCGTTTTGTGCCAGGCGCAGACGTTACGAACGACGTCTAACTCTTGAAAGGCGAGTTTCCCCCATTCAGATTATTGCTCCACTAACCTGGAATGAAATCAAAAAGCATTGAAGGGCATAGCTTCTGAATGGAAGTTTCAACGTTAGAGAGGATTCATTCTACTACTTACAAAGCAATAAACATTATTTAATTTGTGGCTTAATGAATCCGGATTCAATTACTCACCAAAATAGATTCAGAATGAATCCGGATTCATTTTTTTACAACATAGGCTTAGTCTTTTTTTGTTGATTCATGTAATTTATGACGGCATTCTGCCATGTAGGATCAATCAACTCTATTTTCGTGTTCCCCATGGAAAGGCTTGCCGTACCGCTCTCACAACCCATTCCTGAAGTAGGCATTGGTTTTTCACACCAGATAGGAAATACACCACCCGTTGATACTGGTCCGTATTTTTTTAAAGCTGCGTCGACCATATTGTTTTCATTTTCTTTCGTCCACGGTATTTCATAGAGGACCTGCGAAACAGCCATCGGGTTAGATTTATCATAAGGAACACGGGGTTGGAAATTCACCTGCATGCGGGTTCCTTTATCTTCGTATACCAGATGCATAATCTGCTGACTCCCTGTAACGATGCCTGGAGTCTGACTTTCCATCGACTTTGATGCTCTTATCTGAGTAGAGTTAATGCCAAAGTTTTTCTGCATTGCAGCTTGCGCTTCCTCAATACTCATTCCTGTTTTAACACCACCAACATCAAATGATTTAACGTCGACGGCATGAACAGGAGGTATCGCATTTGCTGATACCGACATAAGTGAAGAAGATAAAGCTACTAAATATAAGGGGTAGTGCAGGCGAATTTTCATTTTCCCTCTGATATTTGCAATTAATTTAAGATTATAATTTACATACACATACCTTGCTTTGCAACGTAATGCGATAGATTCTCATCAAATTAATTATAAATGTGCCAGCAGACTGCGGTCATTATTTACTTTTAACATGGTTAGCGACCTATATACCTAATACAGTGATATCTTGTGCATTAAGAATATTCTTGTTTACATTATTCGTTTATTCCGGAAGCAGATTATTAGCCTCATAGCTCTAATTAAGGAGAGGGATAAATATTGCAGACCCCAGGTATGCCATAGCATCAACATGGGGTCATTAATGAAATCCCCTATATCAGTAGGTGGACCTTAAGTAAATCCGTTTTAGTTCCACTCATTTTTTTGAAATTCGGGGTTTTCAGTCATCAGCCGATACTTTCCAGTATCAAGTCGTTCAGTGAGTTATGAGACCGTTTCCCTTCTGATTGCTTCGATGCCCACTTGTTGTCCATATGAAAGCTCCAGAGTATTACCATCAGGGTCAGCGAAGAAAACGTAATACCCCACAGGTTCTCCGGCATCTTCAGGCTCTTTGCGTAATACGCCCTCAGCTCGAGCCATACCTGTTTTTCTATCAATTTCTTCTCGGCTGGCACAGGCAACGCCCAAATGACCGAAATTGCCCAACGGAGTATCAGTCACCTTATCGGCTTGCACTAAAACCAGCGCAAAAGGACGGGTGCGATCGCTCAGCCATGCTACTTTACGGGCATCCGGAACATCAGGTTCGCGCTGGTGGACAACAGACATACCGGCATAGCGTTCATAAAAAGCGATACTCTTCTCTAAATCCCTTACGACAAAAGCGACGTGCGTAAAACCAATGTCTATCTCTTTCATATCCGTAACTTTCCCATTCAGAACCAGAAGCTTCACTTTAAAACCTCAAGTTAACTTAAGGTCAAGGGACTGAATGTCCACCCTCCTACCCCAGGTAAATGTTCGCTGCTCGCTCACGAAGGACCTCCAGCTCAGCCAGCCATGTCCGCTGTGTGCCAACAGCGGGAGTTTAAGCACTTTAGCCTAAAGAGAAAATATATCCATCAATGCAACATTGATGGATATATATGATAGGCAATGGTTATTTTGTTTTTGCCACAAATGAAAACAAGTATTCACCCTCCTCTACATACCCCAGTTTTTCGTTAAAAACGTGAGCATTAAAATCGCTTACTTTCCCCACTCCTGTTTTTATTTTTAAATCTTCTGGCTTTGTCTTTTTTGCAGTCGTCTCGATGATATTTACGCTTACCTCAGGTATTGTTTTGAATGCAGGATTGAAGTGACCTGCAAATGATGCGAAATTGTTAGGTCTCATTACTTGAATCTTAATAGTTCCCTCATGGGTACCTTTCGTGTTTATTTTGCTATCCTGAGCGATAACTTTTAAAACAGGATTTTTTGCCCATTTAACCTTATCTCTTCGTATGACTGGGATTTTAATTCTGACCTTAAACTCATTAACTCATTAACTCATTAACTCATTACTCTGTATATCTATGAGTTCTTTATACGCCCTCTTTATTTCATCGATGTTGTCTTTATTAGCGGATAACTCCTGGATTTCAGAATCAAGTCTTTCTTTCTCAGAAACAAAATATTGCTCCTTCAAATACCTATCACTTTCCAGCTCATTGTTTTTTCTAATCAATTCTACAAGATCATTAACGTAGCTACCCATTTCATCAGCGCTTCCAGCCAACCGATTAAATATTGTCAAGTAGCTCATAAAGTTTTCGTCATCAGAATAATCAGGGTATCTTACCTGATGATCTATCTCACTCCAACCCTCCTCAAAAATAGTTCTTGTTTGAATTTCGCAATAAACTTGAACAGACTGGATATTTGTAGCTGGCACAACATAGTGGATTGAACGGTAATTATGTTTATGTATCTTTTTTTACATTGAGGATGCTCATCATAAATCTTCATAATGTCACCATCACGGTGGTAAATCATTACCGGTTCGTCTTTTTATATTGTCCACCGTGATAAAATATGCTCATGAACTTCTTTCCAGTCACTTTTGAAGAGATAAATAGCTCTGACACCTATAAGATCAGTAATTATCGTTTTATAATTACCGGGATTTATTTCTTTGTATTTTCCAGATAGTTCATCTTCCGTCAGCTTTCTAATTATTTTATTTAATAGATGGGCGGTGTTTTTAATTCGCCAACGAACGGAATGTACAGCATTGCAGCGTTGGATTTTTTTTGCGATATATTCAGCCTCGTCCAGCAGCGTAAGCTGATTGTCTTTATAGTCTTGTGTGATTGATCTTAAATTATTTATAGATAAACCACTCTTCTCGACTAAGTCTGAACTAAGTCCCATTTCTCGTAAAAAATTTAAATCATCGTTTGTAATGTCCATTTCTTGCTCCAAAAGATACTATACATAATGTTTCTTACAAAGCGGAATTTACGTAACCATCCTCTGAACCCTTTTTATAACAGTTACCTACCAGATTGGCGAGTCAGATATCGGTAGACTGGTCACAATTTATGAATAGGTAGTATCTAACTTCCATATAAGCGCAAGAAGTGGGTATTGCTGCATCACAATATGTTACCCTACCGTGAACAGGTCAGTCAGGTGATGAAGGGAGTGAGTTGTCAAAGCTGCCACCCTCCATCACCACCAGCGAGTATTGTTTCTGTTAAAGTTGCTTCAGCCTGTAGTTTGTAAAGTAAAAGCTAAATAATTTCGTTGATTGAAGTCCTTCTTATATAACTTAACGGTTTCTTTGCTTCTTGAAAATATAGTTTTGCAAGATGACCGGGCTACTTTAGTATTGAGCATGTGTACTTCATCGTAACTTAGGTGATTGCTCGAAAAATATTTCACCCCACTGGTATTTATTAATAGAGCCTTACTGGGGGATAATGGGTAATAATAATCAACAAATTCACCTTCACTTCCTTCTGGATTGAGATTTATTACTGGTTGATCAGATGTAATGAAGTCAATACTGGATTTGTTCTCAAGTAGAATGACTTTTCTGCTGCTGTTCAAGCACATGTCATAAGAAAGGTTTGTTGCCATAAATGAACACATAAACCACCAGTTTCTATTGTAAAAATCCCTTAAACGATCCCGGATGTGTGTTTGGCCAGGAATCTTATCTAGTGACAGAATTAATAATTGCTTCATTTTCTGTGTCCTGGAAAATTGATGCCCTAAGAAATAACAAAACCCATAGTAAGTGCCTTTATCATCCAAGGGAAGCAAGTTTCCTTTTTTTAATTCACTCAAAATCTTTATGGCGCTCGATTCTTGCTCGGACAAATAATTTTCGAAAGCATTGCTCTGTATAATATCTTGTAAGTTTATTCCAAGCTTTGCATTAAGAGCAGGTGATAATAAGGAGACCATTTTCTGCGCTTCGAATATCATATTCACAAAATTCCAATGAAGTTCTTTTAATGTCTCATTGCATTTGTTTGTGAAGAGAGCTATGAGTTCTTTGTCACTTTCCTTCAATATACCCATTTTGTAGAAATCTTTTTCAAGTCCCAGACCTCTGACACTGTCAGATGCAATGTTAGATTTCTTTGTGATGTAGTAAATGTTGGTTCCATCAACTGTCCAATCCTGGAGATAATGAGCCCATACATAATGATGTTTGGTTTTCTTCTCAAGAATTTTCATTGCATTCCTTTCAATGATAACGATAGTGAGTGATTTATAAACCATGTTACTGTTTTTGTCTTCGCTAACTTAGAGGTCTACTGGATTAACTTTTTGTTTTTCCAATCACTGAGCCACGCGCAGTATGACCCCATACCTGAGGGGGAAGTCTCCCGCTTCCCTTTTATAGCTCCTCTGCGGTGTGGCTGAGGGCGAACTTCCGCTCATCGCTCATAGCGGACATTCCTCAGGTTATGATTGCTCACTTATATTGCTGCTCATTATTTTACCCTGAGCAAATCCGACATACGCGTAGTGTATCGGGGTGAAAGCATATTCCGTTTCATCTGCCACTGCTGCTGGATACCCTGCCCTGCAAAAAACAGCGAGCCCTTACCGCCCCTGGCGTTGAGATGATCCAGAACGTCCATCAGTTTTTCGCTATTACGCCGAGGCGTCGCGTCGTCAAACAGGTTCAACTGCGCTACTCCCTGACTGAAGAAATCCCCCAGCATCACTCCGGCTTTCTGGTACCGGTGGCCATCCCGCCAGATATTATCCAGACAGCGTACCGCGGCATTAATAATGTCCCGGGTGTCCTGCGTGGGCGTGAGGAGTTTTACGGATACACTGTTGCCGTAGTACGGTTCGTTGATGGCGAAAGGCGATGTTTTTACAAAAGCGGAAATATAACGGCAGAACTGGTGTTCACCACGCAACTTCTCCGCCGCGCGCGCTGCATGGTTGCAGATTGCCTGGTGCATCAGTTCATACTCCGTTACCCGCTCGCCGAACGAACGCGAACAGACGATTTCCTGCTTGGCTGGCGCGAACTCCTCAAGTTCAAGGCAGGGTTCGCCGCGCAGTTCCCGCACGGTTCGCTCGAGCACGACGTTAAAATGTTTGCGAATAACCCACGTAGAAGTGTCAGCCAGCTGGCAGGCATTGGTGATCCCCATGGCATTCAGCTTCTTGCTGATGCGCCGCCCCACTCCCCAGACGTCTTCCACGGGTACGATGGACATCAGCCGGCGCTGGCGATCGACATTCGACAAATCCACCACACCGCCGGTCTGCCGCTGCCACTTTTTAGCGGCATGGTTTGCAAGTTTCGCCAGTGTCTTGGTTTGCGCGATACCGACCCCGACGGTCAGGTGAGTGTTTCGCAAAACCGTAGCGCGAATCTCCTTACCGAAGTCTTCCAGGTTCCGGCAGTTGCGCACACCGGTAAGATCGCAAAACGCCTCATCAATAGAATAAATTTCCACACGCGGGCTCATAAGCTCCAGTGTTGTCATCACCCGGTTCGACATATCCGCGTAAAGCTCGTAGTTGCTGGAGAACGTGGCCACGTTGTAACGCCGGAATAAATCGCGCTGTTTAAAGAACGGTTCGGCCATCGTGATGCCAATTTGTTTGGCCTCGGCACTACGGGCAATAACGCACCCGTCGTTATTCGAAAGAATAACGACGGGCCGCCCCTTTAAATCAGGTCTGAACACCGTTTCGCAGGATGCATAAAACGAGTTCACATCAACCAGGGCGAACATGTCAGTTGGTCGATTTAACGATGTACGTCACGACCCCGAAAACATCCAGGGTATCCTCGCTGCCCACAAAAATGGGTGAGTAGGCGCTGTTCATGGGATTAAGCTGTACCGTCGGGCGCAGTTGCAGACGCTTAACGGTAAACTCGCCATCAACCGCGGCAATCACAATATCCCCGTGTTCCGCCGTTCTGGAGCTGTCCACCACCAGCAGATCGCCGTCACTGATGCCCGCCTCAATCATTGAGTCGCCTGCCGCTTTCACAAAATAGGTCGCGCTGGGATGCTGGATCATCAGCTCGTTCAGATCGATGCGTTGTTCGACATAGTCGGCGGCGGGAGACGGAAACCCGCACTGGACAAGGTCACCGTATAACGGTAGCGCGACAATGCCGCGCAGTTCTGCTGGCGTGTAAAATTCCATAAAAATCGACTCCTGATAGTTATACTGTTTTTATATACAGTAGTTTTAATCATTCAGCCGATCAATATCGGGTTTGACTATCAATTTTTATAGCAGGCGTAACCGCCTGAATTATTTAGTAATAAATTCTTGTCCTCTTTTCTTCGGCTGCTCGAGATTTTATTTAAGTGCTGCCATTTCATCCTGCTGCGCTGCAATGACCCTTTCCTGAATCTGAATAACACTTACCCTGTCGGCCTCTATCGCCCTGTCAGAAAGCCAGCGCGTTTCGGGCGTTTTCCTGGAAAAATCACTGGCGTCATTATCTTCATGCTACGGAGTGAATAAAAATTAGCGCACCGCTCATGTAGCGTCTTCATTTCATGAGGTTACTCCCTTGTTTTACGCATATATGGTCAATTACAACCCACATGGTTTATCTTTCATTAAAAGGAGTGAAATCCGATCTCTGGGATCACGTAATGTAAGGATGTTGCCGAGATGGGCATAAAAGATACTTTTGATGCAGTACTTTCTTTGGTTGGCGGAATGACGCTTATCTATCAAACCGCGAAAGCGGTAAAAACGGGCGTATTCAAAGGTTGGTATAACGGTATTTTCAAACAATATTACCTGTACCGTACTAAACACCCCTGGAATTTCTATACCACAATTATCAGTATGGCGTTTGCTGGCGCATTTTTTGTGGCTTTAGGGATTAGCATCGTTGATGATAATTTTTCACTATTCAGAAGACTGGGTATGCTGCCTTAGTTAATTTCACTCACTACCAGGGTGGCACGCAAAAGCATAAGATCCTCAACCCTTTTTAAGAGTGATGAAGCTACGTTCTGTCTTTGCAGCAAAAACGTTCGTCATCATTAATCAGATAGACCGACCATCGCAGTTAAAATAAAGATAAATAAGCCATCATCAGGTAAACACTTATAGGGTTCCGGGCGTCTCCCGGTGAAGCACGCCTGGTAGCAGTGTTCCGCGCGACTGTGTGAGAAGGTTTGTTTATTCAGGGGATTGTTCGTCATTCGCCAAATGGCATGACAGATAAGTGTTTTGAGAAAAACCCGGCGGGAAACAGACGGCTACGTCGTTGGGCACCGCGAGCGGTGCCCTTTTAGCGCTTAAAATCCATAAATTGCGAACAGTAACGTGCCGCGTTGATGATTAACGATGCACTTCCTGATAGCGTGGATCCGCATATTGCGGCGCGATTGCGCTTCCAGCCAGCGCGCCTTGCGCCGTTGCGTCTGACGCAACATCCGCCAGCGCCCTACTTCATTTCTACTACGCCTCATACTTGCTACTCTTAATGAGAACAGACGCGTCATTATAATCCTATCAATTATGCTTCCTAGTGGTTTTATGACGCATTTTTGTTTGATGGAATGAGCGTTGTGCGTACACTCATAAGACGGCGATTCAAAAGGATTTTTAGCAATGACGACATTCTACACCGTGATGAGTTGGCTGGTGTTTTTAGGCTATTGGCTGCTTATCGCCGGTGTGACGCTGCGTATTTTGATGAAACGACGCGCAGTACCCTCTGCTATGGCCTGGCTTTTAATCATCTATATTCTGCCGCTGGTGGGCATTATCGCCTATCTCTCTTTCGGCGAATTGCATCTTGGCAAGCGTCGGGCCGAACGCGCCCGCGCCATGTGGCCTTCAACGGCGAAATGGCTACATGAACTGAAAGCCTGTAAACATATTTTCGCGGAAGATAACAGTGAAGTGGCAGGATCGCTGTTCCAGCTCTGCGAACGGCGTCAGGGGATTGGCGGCGTAAAGGGCAATCAGCTTCAACTGCTGACCGACTCCGACGACGTAATGCAGGCGTTAATCCGCGACATTCAGCTTGCTCGTCATAATATCGAGATGGTGTTTTATATCTGGCAGCCAGGGGGCATGGCCGATCAGGTCGCGGAGTCATTGATGGGCGCCGCGCGCCGCGGCGTTCACTGCCGCCTGATGCTTGATTCCGCCGGCAGCGTGACCTTTTTCCGCAGCCCCTGGGCGGGGATGATGCGTAATGCGGGCGTCGAAGTGGTGGAAGCCCTTAAAGTTAATCTGTTCCGTGTGTTTCTGCGCCGTATGGATTTACGCCAGCATCGCAAAATGGTGATGATCGATAACTACATCGCTTATACCGGCAGTATGAATCTGGTCGATCCGCGCTTTTTTAAACAAGATGCAGGCGTGGGCCAGTGGGTAGATTTGATGGCCCGTATGGAAGGCCCGGTGGCAACAGCGATGGGTATTGTGTACTCCTGCGACTGGGAAATCGAAACCGGCAAGCGGCTGCTTCCTCCCCCGCCGGATGTCAATATCATGCCCTTTGAACAGGCCAGCGGACATACTATTCAGACCATCGCCTCCGGCCCAGGTTTCCCGGAAGACTTAATTCATCAAGCGCTGTTGACGTCGGTTTACGCCGCTCGCGAATACCTGATTATGACAACGCCTTATTTTGTGCCATCCGATGATTTGCTGCATGCAATTTGTACCGCAGCACAGCGCGGCGTTGACGTAAGCATTATTCTGCCGCGTAAAAACGACTCCATGCTGGTGGGCTGGGCCAGTCGTGCGTTCTTTACCGAGCTTCTGGCCGCGGGCGTGAAGATTTATCAATTTGAAGGCGGTTTGTTGCATACGAAAAGCGTCCTGGTTGATGGTCAGCTTAGTCTCGTCGGCACGGTTAACCTCGATATGCGAAGCCTGTGGCTTAATTTTGAAATCACGCTTGTGATTGACGATGCCGGGTTCGCCGCCGATCTGGCCGCCGTTCAGGATGATTACATTTCACGCTCCCGCCTGCTGGATGGGCAATTGTGGGTAAAACGTCCGCTATGGCAGCGGATCACAGAGCGATTGTTTTACTTCTTTAGTCCATTGCTGTAAAACGGGCCTCAATGAAACAATCAAGGTAGTGACGATGGAAATGGATCTGAATAATCGCCTGACGGAAGACGAAACGCTGGATCAGGCTTACGATATTTTTCTGGAACTGGCGGCGGATAATCTCGATCCGGCAGACATTATTCTGTTTAATTTGCAGTTTGAAGAGCGTGGCGGCGCTGAGCTGTTTGACCCGTCTGAAGAGTGGCTTCAGCATGTGGATTTCGATTTAAATCCCGACTTTTTCTCAGAAGTGGTAATTGGTCTGGCCGAAAGTGAAGACGCTGAAATTACCGATGTGTTTGCCCGTGTCCTGCTGTGTCGCGAAAAAGATCATAAGTTTTGCCATATTTTATGGCGTGAATAATTTGGCGCGGCCCCTGCCGCGCTATTTCAGTTTCACCGGTAATTCCGCTCCGCAATTCCAGCAAAATTTCGCCAGTACGTCATGCCCGCGCGTTTTACATTTTGTGCAGACCCGCGCTCGTCGTCGCGTCCGTAATTCATTGGTCATTTGCGAAGTCAAAATGCCGGTAGGAATGGCGATAACCGAATAACCAATTAATATCAGCAACGACGATAATGTCCGGCCCGCGGGCGTATGCGGCGTCATATCGCCATAACCGACGGTGGTGACGGTCACAATCGCCCAATAGACAGACTCGCCAAGCGTTCCGAAGCCGTGTTCCGGTCCTTCAATGCCGTACATCAACGCGCCGGCAGTAATCATCACTATGCCGATAAAAGAATAAAACAGCACTAACTGATGGCGGGCGTTGACGATAGCGACCCAAAAGGTGGTGACTGACGGCATAATCCTTAAAATTTTAAGAATGCGCAGCACCCTCAGTACCCGCATCACTCGCCAGAAATAAACGTAATTGGTGGCTATTTCTGGCCACAGAATAAGGACGTAAAGAGGAAGAATGGTCGCTAAATCAATAAAGCCCCAGAAGCTAAAAACATAACGCGCAGGATTAGGCCAGACCAACAGGCGCAAAAAATATTCTAAGGTAAATAGCGCCGTAAAGGCGATTTCAATCCAGACGAAAAGCGACAGCTTCTCAGCGTTTGCTAATAAAGCGCTACCCTGCCCCATGTCCGATTCAATAAAGACTGCCAGCACGCTCAACAGGGCGAAAAAGCCGCAAAGCACCTCAAAATATCGTCCGCTACGGGTACGCTGGTCAAACAGAAGGTAATAAAGACGGGCTCTCAACTTTTTCATATCAAACATACTCTTTATTACAAGGCCAGCGAATGCTGACCTTGTAATAGTGGCACAGAATATGCGGTAATTTTTGATGTTTATGGCCTCATGCCATAAACATCACTGTCCATCACATGGCGCTTAAAGCGGATCGACTTTCAGACATGACACCGCATGTCGGAAACTCCCTTCCAGCATCGGACGCGTTTGCGCGCATTCCGGCCCGGCAATAGGACAGCGGGTTCGGAAGACACATCCCGACGGCGGATTAATCGGCGATGGCAATTCGCCTTCCAGGAGCTGGATTTTTTTATTCTTCTCCAGATCCGGGTCAGGAATAGGCACGGCCGACATCAGCGCTTTGGTATAAGGATGCAGCGGGTTGTGGTACACCTCGTCGTAAGTACCAAGTTCGACGGCGTGGCCCAGATACATCACCAGTACGCGATCGGAGATATGCTTCACCACCGCCAGGTCATGGGCGATAAAGATGAGCGACAGCCCCATTTCACGCTGCAGTTTCTGCAACAGGTTCACCACCTGCGCCTGAATGGAAACATCCAGCGCGGAAACCGGTTCGTCGCAGATAATCAGCTTCGGCTCCAGAATCAGTGCGCGCGCAATACCGATACGCTGGCACTGTCCGCCTGAAAACTCGTGGGGATAGCGGTTAATGAGGTTCGGCAGCAAGCCCACTTTCATCATCATCGCTTTCACGCGGTCCTGCACTTCCTGACGCGGCATTTTCGGATGATAAGTGCGCAGCGGTTCGGCGATAATATCGCCGATGTTCATACGCGGGTTGAGAGAGGCCAGCGGATCCTGGAAAATCATCTGGATATCGCTGCGCACGTCGCGCCATTCGTGTGGGTTAAGCCCCATTAAATCTTTGCCAAGCCAGGCCACGTTGCCGCTTGTCGCTTTCACCAGACCAATAATCGCCCGCGCAAACGTGGATTTACCGCAGCCGGATTCGCCCACGACACCAAGCGTTTCCCCTTCGTATAAACGCAGAGTCACGCCATCCACCGCTTTTAAGGTTTTCGGCGGCTGCCAGAACCACTGCTTATCGTCCTTAATGTCGAAATGCACTTTAAGGTCGGCAATTTCCAGCAGTACTTTTCTCTCCTGGGTTACAGCATTCATACCAGTTCCTCCACCGGTTTAAAGCAGGCGCGCAGACGCCCTTCGGCAAACATCTCCAGCGGCGGCGTGTTGTTGCAGATCTCCATGGCATACGGGCAACGTGGCTGGAATGGACATCCTTTCGGCAAACGCAGCAGGTTCGGCGGGTTGCCCGGAATCGTCATCAGCGACTCCCCTTCGGCGTCAAGACGCGGCACGGCGTTAATCAAGCCAATAGAGTACGGATGAGCCGGTTGATAGAACACATCGCGGGCATGGCCATATTCCATCGTCCGCCCGGCATACATCACCAGCACTTTGTCGCAAATCCCCGCCACCACGCCGAGATCGTGGGTAATCATAATAATCGCGGTATTAAATTCGCGCTTAAGCTCATTAAGCAAGGTCATGATTTGCGCCTGCACCGTCACGTCAAGCGCGGTGGTGGGCTCATCGGCAATCAATAATTTAGGCCGGCACATCAGCGCCATGGCGATCATTACGCGCTGGCGCATCCCGCCTGAAAATTCGTGCGGGTACATCCGCATGCGTTTACGCGCTTCAGGCATTTTTACCGCGTCCAGCATCCGCACCGACTCTTCAAACGCCTGGGCTTTACTGACGCCTTTATGCAGCATCAGCACTTCCATTAACTGTTCGCCCACCCGCATATAGGGGTTCAGGGAGGTCATCGGATCCTGGAAAATCATTGAGATTTGTTCAGCGCGCAGACGGTTAAGCTCACGCTCCGGCAAATTGAGGATTTGTCTGCCGTTAAACGTCGCAGACCCCTCAATGCGACCGTTAGACGCTAACAGTCCCATCAGGGCAAAGGCGGTCTGCGATTTCCCGGAGCCGGACTCGCCGACAATCCCCAGGGTCTCGCCCGCTTTCAGGCTGAAGTTAAGATCGTTAACCGCCGTCACATCCCCGTCGGGGGTGCTGAACGTCACTCGCAAATCTTTAACGTCTAACAGCGCCTGGCCCATTGCTGGTTCATTCATGCTCATTAAGGCGCTCCTTAGCGATCTTTCGGGTCGAGGGCGTCACGTAAGCCATCGCCGATAAAGTTAAAACAGAACAGCGTTACCACCAGAAAACCGGCCGGGAACAGCAGCAACCAGGGGGAGACTTCCATTGAGTTCGCGCCATCACTCAACAGCGCGCCCCAACTACTCAGCGGCTCTTGCGTACCCAAACCCAGGAAGCTTAAAAAGGATTCAAACAGGATCATGCTCGGCACCAGCAGTGAGGCATACACCACCACGACGCCCAGTACGTTTGGCACGATATGGCGAATGACGATGCTGGATGTTGACACGCCCCCCACCTGCGCGGCTTCGATAAACTCTTTGCGCTTCAGGCTTAAGGTCTGGCCGCGCACAATACGCGCCATATCAAGCCAGGACACCATCCCGATAGCCACAAAAATCAGCAGGATGTTTTGACCAAAGAAGGTCACCAGCAAAATCACGAAGAACATAAAGGGAAAGGAGTTCAGGATTTCGAGCAAGCGCATCATCACTGAATCCACTTTACCGCCAAGATAACCTGACAGCGAGCCGTAGAGCGTGCCCAACAGTACCGCCACCAGCGCAGCGGCAATGCCCACCATCAGTGAAATACGGCCACCAATGGCAACGCGCACCAGCAAATCGCGCCCGGAGGAATCGGTGCCGAAGTAATGGCCTGATTCCATATCTGGCGCGCTCGACATCATGCCCCAGTCGGTATCAAAGTAGGAGAATTGAGACAACATCGGCGCCAGCGTGACGAACAACGCAATCAAAATCAGTACCACAAGGCTCGTCAGCGCGGCCCGGTTATGCATAAAACGGCGGCGTGCGTCCTGCCATAAACTGCGGCCTTCCAC
This sequence comes from Citrobacter freundii, assembly GCF_011077955.1. GTDB lineage: Bacteria > Pseudomonadota > Gammaproteobacteria > Enterobacterales > Enterobacteriaceae > Atlantibacter. The sequence continues at coordinate 67,329 of NZ_JAALBX010000014.1, read as the reverse complement.
ATCCAGCTTCTCACTGAAGTTTTCCAGCGCCTCGCTGTTTTTCTTACTTAACATCATGGCGTACCTCAGCGTTAATAACGGATTTTCGGGTCGATAACGGCATACAGCACATCAACCACGGCATTGAACAGGATTGTCAGCGCGCCGACCAGTATGGTCAGGCTTAGCACCAGCGAGTAATCACGGTTTAATGCGCCGTTAACAAACAGCTGACCGATCCCCGGCAGACCATAAATGGTTTCAATCACCATCGAGCCGGTAATAATCCCGACAAACGCCGGTCCCATATAGGAAAGCACTGGCAACAGGGCGGGTTTAAGCGCATGACGCAATACGATGCGGCGCATCGGCAAGCCCTTGGCGCGCGCAGTACGGATAAAGTTAGAGTGCAGCACTTCAATCATCGAACCGCGGGTAATACGCGCGATACTTGCGATATATGCCAGGGATAACGCCACCATCGGCAGGATCATGAATTTTAACGCGCCGCCGTTCCAGCCACCGCCCGGTAGCCACTTTAAGGTGATGGCGAAAACCATAACCAGTAATGGCGCCACCACGAAACTGGGTATCACGACCCCGGTCATGGCAAACCCCATGACGGTATAATCCCATTTGGTATTTTGTTTAAGCGCCGCAATCACGCCCGCGCTCACGCCTAAAAAAACCGCCAGGAAAAACGCGGCTGCCCCAAGTTTTGCTGAAACCGGGAATGACGTCGCCACCAAGTCGTTGACCGAATAATCTTTGTATTTGAATGAAGGACCAAAATCACCGTGTGCCAGTTGCTTCAGGTAACTGAAGTACTGCGTCATGATGGGGTCGTTCAAATGGTATTTTGCTTCAATGTTCGCCATCACTTCTGGCGGCAGGGTGCGCTCACCGGTAAACGGACTTCCCGGCGCAAGACGCATCATGAAAAAAGAGATAGTGATAAGAATAAACAGCGTCGGAATCGCTTCCAGACAGCGGCGAAAAATAAATTTTAACATTGCCCGTACCTTCTGGCTTGTGCCTTTACCCGTCATCATTCGAATAGCCGATGCGTTGGCCTTTTCGTTTATTTCCGCCACGTTACGGGTATCAACTAAAAAGATACGCCGCTTCGTGAACTCGAATGAGTAAAGGTAACTGGTGCTATGGAATCAGACACAGTGGGGCAAGAATCACCGTTTATACATGAATAAACGCCAGTCCCTGCCCCACGAATTGCCATTAATGTTTGATAATATAAAGATCTTTCACATAGATATTATCAAGCGGGTCTTTACCGGTATAACCGCCAACCCAAGGTTTCACCAGGCGGGCATTCACATAGTAATAAACCGGCGCGATAGCCGAGTCTTTATCCAGTTGCTGTTCAGCCTTGTTATACAGTTCTGAACGTTGTGCCTCGTCAGTCGCTTTAATTGCCTCAGACATAATTCTGTCGAACGCTTCGCTCTTATAGTGCGCAGTGTTGTTAGAACTATTAGACAGCATGGTGTTTAAGAACGACGTCGGTTCGTTGTAATCGGCACACCAGCCTGCGCGGGACACGTCATAGTTGCCCTGATGGCGGGTGTCCAGGAAGGTTTTCCACTCCTGGTTTTCCAGCTTCACATTCACGCCGATGTTTTTCTGCCAGATAGACGACACGGCGATAGCCAGTTTTTTATGCAGATCGGAGGTGTTATACAGCAGGCTGAAGGTCAGCGGTTTATCTTTGGTGTAACCCGCTTCGGCTAACAGTTTACGCGCTTCTTCATTGCGCTTCTCTTGAGTCCAGCCGAACCACTCCGGTTTGGTGAATTTCGCGCCGTCAGTGTATGGCGGGGTATAACCAAACGCAGGCAGGTCGCCCTGATTCTTCACTTTATTAACGATGATATCGCGATCGAGGCCCAGTTTCAGTGCGGTACGCACACGCGGATCGTTGAACGGGGCTTTCTGGTTGTTGATTTCGTAATAATACGTACACAGGTACGGATCAACGTGCACTTCAGTCGGGATCTCTTTTTTCAGCTTCTGGAACAGTTCAATTGGCATGTTGTTATAGGTCATGTCAATTTCGCCGCTACGATAGCGGTTAACATCAGTCACTTCAGAAGAGATGGGCAGGTAAGTTACCTGGTCAATAACGGTTTTGGCGTTATCCCAGTAATTAGGGTTACGCTCTAATACCATTTTTTCGTTAACGACCCAGCTATTTAATTTGTACGCGCCGTTAGAAACGATATTGGCAGGCTGAGTCCATTTGTCGCCGAATTTTTCAACCACGGCTTTAGGTACGGGCGCCATTGAGGAGTGGACCAGCAGTTTGTAGAAATACGGGACCGGCTCGCTTAGGGTCACTTCCAGCGTATGATCATCAACGGCTTTCACGCCAAGTTCGGTCGGGGCTTTTTTACCCGAGATGATGTCATCGATATTCGCGATATGACCGTATTGCAGATAGCTTTCGTACGGCGAGGCGGTTTTAGGATCGGCCAGACGCTGCCAGCTATACACGAAATCCTGCGCGGTGACAGGGTCGCCGTTTGACCATTTGGCGTCTTTACGTAAATGGAACGTCCAGACTTTAAAATCTTTATTATCCCAGGATTCGGCAACACCCGCTTTTGGGTGCCCATCGGCGCTGGTAATCAATAAATTTTCGAACAGATCGCGGTTAACGTTAGATTCCGGCACGCCTTCGATTTTATGCGGATCGAGAGACTGCACTTCTGAACCGTTGTTACGCACCAGCGTTTGCTTTTCCGCCAGTTGAACGCCTGCAGGAACATCAGCAGCCATTGCCGATCCTGCAATCAGCGCGGAAAGAATTCCCGCCGCGACCAAACTTCTTTTTGTGATGATGGACATTGTGTTGTTACTCCACTCTTTATAATAACGACCACTAGCGGCCTGATTTTCCCGTTGGGATCTCTGTACAGCGCAGGAGTGAATAGCGTCTGTCAGAGCTTTTATACGTCTATTAACGTTCGACTTGTTACGCGCTGCTCTGTGGCAACCTTGTGTCGACTTACACTCTCGCCCCTGTCGGCAAAAGCGTGTGCCCCTGTCAAAAATCAGCGTCTTTGACAACGACCAAAATTAGTAAGCTGGCGAATGTTTTGGCCGAAAAGTACCAAATGCTATCCCGGCGCGCCAATATATTTTACAAATTTGTTAAGCATTTCTCTTTTGTTTACTAACGTAACAGGCGAGAAAGCGCGCTATTTATTCAAAATCTCTCATATTAACCACTAAAATCAATCAGTTAATTTTGACAATCCACTGATTTTAGCCAGCAGCCATCTCTTTGTCAGATTTTTGCAATAATTTAACATTTGTTGGTTTTTTAGGAGATTTGTCTACGATAGCGACAAAATTACTAATATCATTTCAGTAATGTTGCGGCAAGCACCAGAGATGGTTGTGAGAGAAATAACAGCTCAAATGGGGAATAAATAAACAAATTATAAAACCGCAGCTTTTAATTGTTTGATAAGAAAGGGTCAAACGGGTAATTCTTTTTTATTATATTAAGGACGCCGTAGACGCCCTTTCGTCACTATGCAACAGAAATAGCAAATAAATTTGCTGACGCCTTTTCGAATGAAAGCGAATCAGGCGGCAAGTCCTGGAAATAAAGCTCTAATTCCGGTCACGATAAATTCAATGCCCAGCGCCATAAGCAATAAGCCCATGATTCGCGTGATGACGTTAATCCCGGTCTGACCCAGTAATCTCACTAACCATGGCGCCAGACGAAATACGCCCCAACAGCATAAGGCAAACAGGGCGATGGCAATGGAAAACCCGATAAGATGCATAACCGAATGGAAACGGGTGCCCCAGACAATCGTCGAACTGATGGCGCCGGGGCCTGCCATTAAAGGCAACGCAAGCGGCACCACGCCAATACTTTCACGGATAGCCGTTTCTGATTTTTCCTGCTTGTTCTGTTTGTCTTCACCGAGTTTGCCGCTGATCATCGACATGGCAATGGTGACCACCAGAATACCGCCAGCGATGCGAAACGAGTCGATGGATATCCCAAAAAGTTGCAGGATGCCGTCGCCGAGAAATAATGAAGTCCAGAGAATAATCGCAACCGAAAGGTTGGCCGTCAGGTTGGTTTTATTGCGCGCCGCCGCAGTTTGGTAGCTGGTCATGCTGATAAAGACGGGAATAATGCCTACCGGGTTCACCAACGCAAACAATCCAATAAAAAATTTAAAATAGGTCGGCATATCGAAAAGCGACTGCATCTCGGGAAACTCCGCATCTCAGAGTGGTTTGGGCTTGCGTAATGTAATGTAAAACCAGAACTGGCGTCACGATCTTTAACAGCACATTTATCTGATATTTTGCAAGATAATGGAATTAATAAGCGGTGTTACGGACTTGTTGTATTCATGGTAATGATATATTTTCGTGATGTAATCAATACAATTTATTTAACAAATGAATGGAAAAACCCCCTGCTGAAAGGTGTCAGCATTGAAATTAATTGATCAGGATCACATATTTCATACTCAGAAGTGGGTACTCTTGATTACGCCCCAATTGATAACAACGTCATTAATAAGTGATGTTTCAGGTAAGGCTCTTTTAGTAAATCGGTAAATAATAAGTAGTCGTGCTCTGTTACTTATTGTCTTGACCCAAGCTGTTTCATGCTGTCTATACTGACGTTTTGAACAGCTGATTTACTAAAAGAGTTTAACATTATCAGGAGAGCATTTATGGCTGTTACTAATGTCGCTGAACTTAACGCACTCGTCGAGCGCGTAAAAAAAGCCCAGCGTGAATACGCCAACTTCACTCAAGAGCAAGTAGACAAGATCTTCCGTGCCGCCGCTCTGGCCGCCGCAGATGCTCGAATTCCCCTCGCGAAACTGGCTGTTGCTGAATCGGGTATGGGTATCGTAGAAGATAAAGTGATTAAAAACCACTTTGCTTCTGAGTATATCTATAACGCATATAAAGATGAAAAAACCTGTGGCGTGCTGTCTGAAGACGACACCTTCGGGACCATCACTATCGCCGAACCTATCGGTATTATTTGCGGTATTGTTCCGACCACTAACCCAACCTCTACCGCGATTTTCAAATCATTAATCAGCCTGAAGACCCGTAACGGTATCATCTTCTCTCCGCACCCACGTGCGAAAGATGCCACCAATAAAGCGGCGGATATCGTACTGCAAGCGGCTATCGCAGCAGGCGCGCCGAAAGATCTTATCGGCTGGATCGATCAACCTTCTGTAGAATTGTCTAACGCCCTGATGCACCACCCGGATATCAATATGATTCTGGCAACGGGCGGCCCAGGCATGGTGAAAGCAGCTTATAGCTCCGGTAAACCGGCTATCGGCGTAGGCGCAGGTAACACGCCGGTTGTCATCGATGAAACCGCTGATATCAAACGCGCTGTCGCTTCTGTGCTGATGTCAAAAACCTTCGATAACGGCGTAATTTGTGCGTCCGAGCAGTCTGTTGTTGTGGTTGATTCTGTTTACAACGCCGTACGCGAACGTTTCGCCACCCACGGCGGCTATATGCTCCAGGGCAGCGAACTGAAAGCTGTTCAGGACATCATCCTGAAAAACGGCGCGTTGAATGCCGCGATCGTAGGTCAGCCAGCAACCAAAATTGCTGAACTGGCAGGCTTCAAAGTGCCTGCTGGCACCAAGATCCTGATCGGTGAAGTGACGGTGGTTGATGAGTCCGAGCCGTTTGCACACGAAAAACTGTCTCCGACGCTTGCTATGTATCGCGCCAAAGATTTTGACGACGCGGTTGCTAAAGCTGAAAAACTGGTAGAAATGGGCGGTATCGGTCATACCTCTTGCCTGTACACCGACCAGGACAACCAGCCAGAACGCGTTAAGCAGTTCGGCGACAAAATGAAAACCGCGCGTATTCTGATTAACACCCCGGCTTCTCAGGGTGGTATCGGTGACCTGTACAACTTCAAACTTGCGCCGTCTCTGACGCTGGGTTGTGGTTCATGGGGTGGTAACTCCATCTCTGAAAACGTGGGTCCGAAACACCTGATCAACAAGAAAACCGTGGCCAAGCGAGCAGAAAACATGTTGTGGCACAAACTTCCGAAATCTATCTACTTCCGCCGCGGCTCACTGCCAATCGCGCTGGATGAAGTGATTACTGATGGCCACAAACGTGCGCTCATCGTGACTGACCGTTTCCTGTTCAATAATGGTTACGCTGACCAGATCACCTCCGTTCTGAAAGCCGCTGGCGTTGAAGTGGAAGTGTTCTTTGAAGTTGAAGCTGACCCGACCTTGTCTGTGGTTCGTAAAGGCGCGGAACTGGCGAATTCCTTCAAACCAGACGTGATTATCGCGCTGGGCGGTGGTTCCCCGATGGATGCCGCGAAAATCATGTGGGTTATGTACGAACACCCGGAAACCCACTTCGAAGAACTGGCGCTGCGCTTTATGGACATCCGTAAACGTATCTACAAGTTCCCGAGAATGGGCGTGAAAGCGAAAATGATCGCGGTCACCACCACTTCTGGTACCGGTTCTGAAGTTACCCCGTTTGCGGTTGTGACCGACGACGCTACCGGCCAGAAATACCCGCTGGCTGACTATGCTCTGACCCCGGATATGGCGATTGTTGACGCGAATCTGGTAATGGACATGCCGAAGTCACTGTGTGCTTTTGGTGGTCTGGATGCGGTTACTCACGCACTGGAAGCTTATGTGTCTGTACTGGCGTCTGAGTTCTCTGACGGTCAGGCTCTGCAGGCGCTTAAACTGCTGAAAGAAAACCTGCCGGCGTCTTACCACGAAGGGTCTAAAAACCCGGTTGCGCGTGAACGTGTTCACAGTGCGGCAACTATCGCTGGTATCGCGTTTGCTAACGCCTTCCTGGGTGTTTGTCACTCAATGGCGCACAAACTGGGTTCACAGTTCCACATTCCGCACGGCCTGGCTAACGCCCTGCTGATTTGTAACGTTATCCGTTACAACGCGAACGACAACCCGACTAAACAGACCGCATTCAGCCAGTACGACCGTCCGCAAGCGCGTCGTCGTTATGCAGAAATTGCTGACCATCTGGGTCTGAGCGCACCGGGCGACCGTACTGCTGCGAAGATTGAGAAACTGCTGGCGTGGCTGGAAAGCATCAAAGCGGAACTGGGTATTCCTAAATCCATCCGTGAAGCTGGCGTGCAGGAAGCTGACTTCCTGGCCCACGTTGATAAACTGTCTGAAGATGCCTTCGATGACCAGTGCACCGGCGCTAACCCGCGCTACCCGCTGATCGCCGAACTGAAACAGATTCTGATGGATACCTTCTATGGCCGCGAGTACAACGAAAGTGAAGTCGCATCACAGGAAGCGGTAATCGCTCCGGTGAAAGCTGAGAAGAAATCTAAAAAATCTGCCTGACAGATCCCGTAGTGGATAGTAAAAACCCGCCATAATGGCGGGTTTTTTTATTTCTGTCTGAACTCGCATGGTGGACATAGTCATCAACTGGCGTTAGCGCGGCCCTGGCGGCACTGGCATGGCAATCACCACGCCAGGCAGAGGCATTTTGTTGGGTTTAAGTACGCACCATTGGGGCGAAATCGGAATCTACGGTCAGGCAGGTGATTTACCACACACGCGCTGTAATGCGCTTGTTGGGACTGTCATTGAGGACGCTGAGCTTATTTATCCTCACTCTCTTTCATAGAACCGGTAGCGAGCGCGATTTTATAGTGTTTACGGCACACGGAGACATAACGTTCATTGCCCCCTATCACAACCTGCTCGCCCTCGTTATAGGGCTTCCCATGCTGGTCTAATCGCAACACCATGCTGGCCTTACGTCCGCAATAGCAAATTGTTTTTAACTCAACCAGTTTATCTGACCATGCCAGCAAATATTGGCTGCCGCCAAACAACTCCCCTCGGAAGTCAGTGCGTAATCCATAACACAACACCGGAATATCAAGATTATCCACAACTTCGGAAAGGGCGTAGACCTGGTCTCTGGTGAGAAACTGACTTTCATCCACCAGGACGCAATGAATAGCTTCCTGCTGATGTGCCGCTTGTATATCGGCATATAAGTCGGTGCCGGGATTAAATAGCCGTGCGGGCGACGACAGGCCAATACGCGAAGTGACCTTGCCAGAGCCAAAGCGGTCATCAATCTCCGCGGTGTAAACCAATGTTTTCATCCCTCTTTCCTGGTAATTCCAGGAGGACTGAAGTAGCGCGGTGGACTTACCTGCATTCATTGCCGAGTAGTAAAAATAAAGTTGCGCCATTCGCCGCATCGCTCCGTACATGATGTTATTTCTGTGTCGCGATTGTACCATATTCTGCTGTTAAGGCAGCGCTGGCACGGGAATGGACCCGCCTTAACGTCGCTTACCGGGCGTCAATATATAATCAAATTCACGTTTGTTTTTTGTTCGTTAAACGTAAAACGATTATCCATCACTGCCTGTAAGCTACGGAAATGACTGTAATTTTTAAATTATATAACCCTGCTAAGTAAACGATTAAATGTATTTATAAATGTTAGATTTTGTCGAGGTGAAAGCTTCATAATACATTAGGGTGATATTAAGTTACCGCCGCAATAATGGCGTAGCGCTATCGGTGCAATAGTTAAGGCATGTGCAATATTTTGTCTGAAATTTACCTTACTCCCGCTTTTTTTGTGCGGTTGTTCAAGAAAAAACACAGAAAGATTATTTCGATCTGACGGCATATATTCTGCAATTTTGAATTCCTTACATTTCGCCCTATTGCGAAACTTAAATTAAGGCTCTATTATTAGCTCAACAAACCCCCCCAATATAAGTTTGAGATTACTACAATGAGCGAAGCACTTAAAATTCTGAACAACATCCGTACTCTTCGTGCGCAGGCAAGAGAATGCACCCTCGAAACGCTTGAGGAAATGCTGGAAAAATTAGAAGTTGTAGTATCTGAGCGTCGCGAAGAAGAAAGCGCTGCTGCTGCTGAAATCGAAGAGCGTACTCGTAAATTACAACAATATCGCGAAATGCTGATTGCTGACGGTATTGATCCAAACGAATTACTGAACAGCATGGCGGCTGTTAAAACCGGCGCTAAAGCAAAACGCGCTGCCCGCCCGGCTAAATATAGCTATATTGATGAAAACGGCGAAAGCAAAACCTGGACCGGCCAGGGCCGTACTCCTGCTGTTATCAAAAAAGCTATCGAAGAACAAGGTAAACAACTCGACGATTTCTTAATCAAAGACTAAGTTACCCTGTCATAAAAAAATCCCGCCTCGGCGGGATTTTTGTTTTCAGCGATTAATAAATATTAATCCGCAACGTGATAAAACTGTTTATACCAGCTTACAAAGCGCTTAACCCCTTCCTCGACGGAGGTCTGAGGTTTAAAGCCAATAACCTGATATAACGCCTGCGTATCCGCGCTGGTCCCCAGAACGTCCCCTGGCTGCATCGGCAACATATTCTTAATGGCTTCCTTACCTAACGCCTGCTCTAACGCAGAGATATAATCCATCAGCGCTACTGGCGCGCTGTTGCCAATATTATAAACGTTATAAGGCGCAGAACTGGTTGCAGGCGTTCCCTGCTCCACCGTCCATTCAGAATTTGGCCTCGGTATTACGGCCTGAAGCCTGACAATGGCTTCAGCGATATCATCAATGTAAGTAAAGTCGCGACGCATTTGACCATGGTTATATACGTCAATAGGCTTACCTTCAATAATCGCTCGGGTAAATTTAAACAACGCCATATCCGGGCGTCCCCACGGACCATACACGGTAAAAAAACGTAATCCTGTAGTGGGTAACCCGTAAAGGTGGGAATAGGTGTGTGACATTAATTCATTGGCTTTTTTGGTCGCTGCGTATAACGACACCGGATGATCGACAGAATCATCCGTTGAAAACGGCATTTTACGATTTAATCCATAAACAGAACTGGATGATGCGTATAATAAATGCTCAACGTTATTGTGCCGGCACCCTTCAAGAACATTTAAGTGACCGATAAGATTTGAATCAGCATACGCAAGCGGATTCTCCAGCGAATATCGCACACCAGCTTGTGCACCAAGATGTATCACACGCTGAAATTTTTCGCGGGTAAATAACGCGGCTATTGCCTCTCGATCGGCGAGATCAATTTTATCGAAACGAAAGTGGGTGTGTTTTTTAAGCAGTTCAAGACGGGCAAGTTTGAGGTTGACGTCATAATAGTCGTTCAGGTTATCGATACCGATAACCTGGTAACCTGCTTCGAGCAGACGCTCGCTGACGTGAAAACCGATAAAGCCTGCTGCGCCGGTTACCAGGAATTTCATTGTAGCCTCATTTTATCGTGCAATATTGATGGATGCGCCCCGGCCAATTGCATAATAAACAAAGCCGCGCTTATTGAGCCTTATCGGATCATAAAGGTTACGGCCGTCAAAGATAACCGGTTGTTTAAGCGAATTTTTGATAACGTCGAAATCTGGCGCGCGGAAGGCCTGCCATTCGGTACAAATCACAAGCGCATCAGCGCCATGCAGCGCAGCTTCTTTAGTGCCCATCAGACGTAAATCATCACGATGACCATAAATGCGCTGCGTTTCGTCCATGGCTTGCGGATCAAACGCCTGAACAACCGCCCCACGCTTCCACAGCTCTTCCATCAGTACACGACTTGATGCTTCACGCATATCATCGGTATTCGGCTTAAAGGAAAGGCCCCAGAGCGCAAGCGTCTTGCCCTTTAGATCCTGACCAAAATGGCGGGTAATGAATTCAGGTAGCTTGAGCTTTTGATCTTCATTGACATCTTCTACCGCTTTGAGAATGCGCGGCACATAGCCAATTTGCTCGGAAGTGCGGATCAGCGCCTGAACATCTTTCGGGAAGCAGGAACCGCCATAGCCGCAGCCAGGATAAATGAAGTCATAACCGATGCGGGAATCGGAACCGATACCCTGACGCACTTTTTCAATATCAGCGCCCAGACGTTCCGCAAGGTTTGAGATCTCATTCATAAAGCTGATTTTCGTCGCCAGCATGCAGTTGGCGGCATACTTAGTAAGCTCAGCGCTACGAATATCCATCAGGATCAAACGATCGTGATTACGGTTGAACGGCTCATAAAGCTCGCGCAGCAGATCAACCACGTCGTTATTATCGGTGCCGATTACGATACGCTCAGGACGCATGCAGTCAGACACCGCCGCGCCTTCTTTGAGGAATTCAGGATTCGAAACCACATCGAACGGCACGTCGCTTCCGCGAGCTTTCAGGGTTTCAGTCATCACTTTACGTACGGTATCAGCCGTACCGACCGGAACGGTAGATTTGTCGAGCACCACTTTATGGCTGGTCATATGCTCGGCAATGGTGCGCGCCACGGCGGTGACATATTTTAAATCAGCGGAGCCGTCTTCATCCGGCGGCGTTCCTACCGCGATGAATTGCATAACGCCATGGTCAACACCCTCTTGCGCGTTGGTGCTGAAATGAAGGCGTCCTTCTTCATAATTTTTTTTAACCAGCGGCGTTAGCCCCGGCTCATAAATAGGGATGAGTCCCTGTTTAAGATTTTCTACTTTCTTTTCGTCGACATCGATGCACATGACGTCGTGGCCTACTTCGGCCAGCACGGCGGCCTGTACCAGGCCCACGTAGCCAATACCAAATACGGTTACTTTCATTGCATTATCCTGCGGTGAGAAAATTACTTCTTAACGCCGACTGCGCCTTCAAGCCAGGTTTTAAACTCATCGCCAAGGGTGTTATGACGAATACCGTATTCAACGAATGCCTGCATATAACCGAGTTTATTGCCGCAATCGTGGCTTTTGCCTTTCATGTGATAGGCTTCAACCGTCTCTTTATCCATCAGCATCGCGATAGAGTCGGTTAACTGAATTTCATCGCCTGCTCCCGGAGGGGTTTTTGCAAGCAGCGGCCAAATGTCAGCGCTAAGTACGTACCGGCCCACTACAGCCAGATTTGACGGCGCAACGTTGGCTTTTGGTTTCTCAACAATACCCACCATCGGTACGCTGTCGCCCGGGTTCAGCTCAACGCCTTTGCAATCCACTACACCGTAAGCGGTAACATCTTCAACCGGTTCAACCATAATCTGGCTATGGCCGGTTTCGTCGAATCGCTGAATCATTTCTGCCAGGTTATCCTGGGAAAGATCGGATTCAAATTCATCCAGAATCACGTCCGGCAGGATGACCGCGACAGGCTCATTCCCTACAACCGGATGCGCGCACATCACGGCGTGCCCCAACCCTTTCGCAAGACCCTGACGCACCTGCATAATCGTGACGTGCGGCGGACAGATAGACTGGACTTCAGCCAACAGCTGGCGTTTTACACGTTTTTCCAGCATGGCTTCGAGTTCAAAACTGGTATCGAAGTGGTTTTCAATGGAGTTTTTAGACGAGTGGGTCACCAGAACAATTTCGGTGATGCCGGCTGCGATACACTCATTGACTACATACTGAATCAGCGGTTTATCAACCAAAGGCAGCATTTCTTTTGGAATCGCCTTCGTCGCAGGCAGCATACGCGTCCCCAGGCCCGCAACCGGTATTACTGCTTTTCTCACTTTGGAATTAATGGCAGCCATTTAAATTTCTCCTGAACCGTTCAAGTTTTATACTTGTTCGTCAATTAAATATCGCGTTCGAGTATATCAGCATAAAAAACAGGATGTGGGCTGAACACCCGGCTACGCGGCAATTTCAGACTAATATGAAGAAGCTGCCGCGATATTAACACCAGGATAATCGCGGCTGGAAAATCAATGTGATAATTTTAAATCAAATGGTTATTCCGCAGACAACATCAGGCGAAGACGCCCGCCCGCGCCCCAAATTTGGCACTGCCACGCGTCGCAGGGCTGGCTGATTTGATTTAAATAAGTATTGCCCAAGGTTCCCAACGGGACACCGTTGCTGAGTTGAATTTGTTGCTCACCGGTATTAAGCGTCGCGTTAAGACCCGCAGAAACTAATATCAGGTTTTTTAAACCGCTGTGGTAATAGCCCACCAGTAAGGGAAATTGCCCGGTTAAGTTAGCCTGACGAAGTAACTGATTCACCTGCTTTAGCAAATGCCCAAGCTCAGGTAACCGCTGTTTCTGGCGTGAAAGCTGTTCCTGCAACAGACCATTGAACAGCGCGCGTAGCAATAACGCAGCCAGCACGCCGTTATTTCCCGCGCGGGTAACATCAAGGCAATAGAAGGCTAAGTCGTGCTCAGACAGCGGCGCGATATCCAGCACCATCCCTGGTTCATTAGCAGAAACCAGTTGACGGTAATTAACCCGACAGTGGGAAATGACCTGCTGAACCGGCGGTTGCAACTCCTGTAGCAGCGATGCCGCCGCCTGCGGATTGCTCGCCAGCGCGTCCCAGTCCTGAAATAACCGTTCCTCTTCCTCAACGCGATAATTAAACATGGTGGGATAAAGGCACGATAACACCGTTTCGCGCAGCCGGTTTAAATCTTTTACCGGTTTTAAAATGACATCCTGAACGCCAAGACGCAGCGCTTTGGCGATGTCAGACATATTTTCGGTGGCGGAAATCACCAGTATCGGCAACTGATGGCCGTCATTGCGTACCTGCTCGACCAGCTTTAACCCATTCATCCGCGGCATAGCCAGATCGCAAATCAGCAGATCCGGTACCTGTGAGGCTATTTTTTCAAGCCCGTCGATGCCGTCGACAGCGGTGATGGTGATTGCGCCAAGCGATGCTAACCAGGAGTCCAGCAACGAGCGGAATACCGGCTCGTCCTCAACAATCAAAATCTTTTTTCCGGACAAGGGCTGGGTCATGCGCACACCTCTGACTGACGACTCATAAATAGTGGCATGCCTTGCCCACTCACGCCTGTCAGAATTTGCTGAAGTGATCGACGAAACGTTTGATAATTGCCTGCGTCAGCATGAGACTGAGCAGTGTTTGAACAATGGCAGGATTTAGGATCGCTGGAATGCGGCGCGTTTACGTTATGCGCCGCCTTGATGAGTAAGGGCTTTTTACCTGGCAACAATGTGTTTCGTAAAACAGTAAATGCACCAATCGAGTCCACTTTTCTGGCATCTGCCAGTCCACTGAATATCACTCTCATGTCGTCCTGATTGCTCCCCCGGATCTTTACAACATGGCATCAGTGCTGCCACTCAGTTAACATAGTGCTGCCTGGCGCCAAACGCCGTTTATTTTTATTACCAAGGAGCCACGCTTTGTCGCAGCTTTGTCCTTGTGGCAGCGCTCTGGAGTATAGCCTATGTTGCGAGCCATATCTTTGTGGAAACATGGCGGCCCCCACTCCGGCGCGGCTTATGCGGTCTCGTTATTGTGCTTTTGTGACGAAGAACGCGGAATATTTAATTAATACCTGGCACCCCTCCGTCGGCGCTGCCGATTTCCGCGCGGATATCGAAGCGGGGTTTGTCGCCACGCAGTGGCTGGGCCTCACCCTTTATGAAGAGGCAGCAGGACGCAGCGAACAGGAAGGATTTGTGAGTTTTGTAGCGCGGTTTCGTGAAAATGAACGTCACGGCGCGATAATCGAACGCTCGCGTTTCTTGTTTGAAAACGGACACTGGTATTATATAGACGGTCAACGTCCGGTTTTTGGCCGAAACGATCCCTGCCCGTGCGGGTCAGGTAAAAAATTTAAAAAGTGTTGCGGGCAGTAAGCCTTAACAGCACTCACTTAGCAGACACTCAACAGGATTTCCCCGGCAATGCAATCTATTCAACGTAAAGTATTGCGCACCATCTGCCCCGATCAGAAAGGGTTAATCGCGCGTATTACCAATATTTGCTATAAGCACGAACTCAACATTGTTCAGAACAACGAGTTTGTTGACCATCGCACCGGGCGCTTCTTTATGCGTACCGAGCTGGAAGGCATTTTCAACGACGCCACGCTGCTGGCCGACCTGGACGGCGCGCTGCCGCCGGGTTCACTGCGTGAATTAAATCCCGCAGGTCGCCGCCGCGTGGTGATACTGGTCACCAAAGAGGCGCATTGCCTGGGCGACTTATTAATGAAGGCCAATTACGGCGGGCTGGATGTGGAAATCGCCGCGGTCATTGGCAATCACGATACGCTGCGCACGCTGGTAGAGCGTTTTGATATTCCGTTCCAGTTGGTGAGCCACGAAGGCCTGACCCGCGAAGAGCACGATGAGCAAATGGCCCAGGCGATTGAGTCCTACCAGCCGGATTATGTGGTACTGGCTAAATATATGCGTGTGCTTACGCCGGAATTCGTGTCGCGTTTCCCGAATCAGATTATCAATATTCACCACTCCTTCCTGCCCGCGTTTATCGGCGCGCGTCCGTATCACCAGGCGTATGAACGCGGCGTGAAAATCATTGGCGCGACCGCACACTACGTCAACGACAATCTGGACGAAGGCCCAATCATTATGCAGGACGTGATCAATGTGGATCACAGCTACACGGCAGAAGATATGATGCGTGCCGGCCGCGATGTTGAGAAGAACGTGTTAAGCCGCGCGCTTTACCACGTACTGGCGCAGCGAGTGTTTGTTTACGGCAACCGCACTATTTTGCTGTAAACCCGTAACGCGTTGTTTAGCTTTCCCTCTTTAAGGGTAAAAAGTACGCAAACGGTACATTTTCCACAAAGGAAAGCTTTACAGGGGCGTTTCATTTGATATGATGCGCCCCGCTTCCTGGTCAGGAAGCGATTAATGAGCATTACCCCGTGGTGGGGTTCCCGAGCGGCCAAAGGGAGCAGACTGTAAATCTGCCGTCATCGACTTCGAAGGTTCGAATCCTTCCCCCACCACCATCCTCAAGCAGTATCTCTACAATATGAATTACCCCTGGTGGGGTTCCCGAGCGGCCAAAGGGAGCAGACTGTAAATCTGCCGTCATCGACTTCGAAGGTTCGAATCCTTCCCCCACCACCATCTTCTGCATAAGCCACCGCACCCGATTTAGCCTACATAGCCACATTTGTCTCCGAATGGGGAAGGATGAGAAGCTTCGACTAAGGTTCGATTCGAGCGAATGCGAGAAAGCGTTGCCGCAGGCAACGACCCGAAGGGCGAAGCGCGCAGCGCTGAGTCATCCTTCCCCCACCACCATCTTCTGTAATCCATCAAAGCAAAACCAAACTGCACGGCTCAATTTATCTCCGAACGGGGAAGGATGAGAAGCTTCGACCAAGGTTCGATTCGAGCGAATGCGAGAAAGCGTTGCCGCAGGCAACGACCCGAAGGGCGAAGCGCGCAGCGCTGAGTCGTCCCTCCCCCACCACCTACATAATTTAAACGCCTTATATCAATCCAGACACCGCGCAGCGCCGTCCCCTGTGCACATTCTCACTAGCGACCTGGAAAGGGTGTTATTGCGCGCTACAAGCCGCACCCTGACGCATGCTTGCGCGTCACCCGTAACAAACGAGCTTCATTATCTGACGCGACCAAAACGCGTACCCAGAAGGAAAAAAGCGGAGAAAAGGCGTCAGGTGGCCAATAGATATCCGCGCGCTTAAGGGCGGTGTTAATTGCCCTTGCGAGACGTACCAGGCAACGATAAAAGCTGCCTCAGCCAGGAAGTGAGAATGATATCAGGGCCAGCTCAGCGGCTTACGATGCCAGCGGGGAATTTTAAGCGTGCCATAAAAAAACACCGCTCACCCACGCTTTGCGTAAAACCAGCGGAGCAGGAGTGCCTCCGCGGGTCGCAAACCACAGGTGAACGGTGTCAGGGGTGAGAGCGTAGCGCTTAGCGACGCGCCCGCACCAGTTGATACTTACGTGTCATATACTCAACCGGCGCGCTCCAGATATGCACCAGACGGGTGAACGGGAACAGCAGGAACAACGTCATGCCAAGCACCAGATGCAGGCGAAATATAAAGGCCACGCCGTCCAGATGTTCAGCCGCGCCGCCGTGGAATGTCACGATTGCCTGCGCCCAACCCACCAGCTTCATCATTTCGCTACCGTCCATATGCTGCGCGGAGAACGGAATGGTCAGCAGACCCAGAGTACACTGCACCATCAACAGCGACAGAATAAGAATATCCGCCGTGGTAGACGTCGCGCGGATGCGCGGATTAAACAGACGGCGTTTGA
The DNA here is from genome assembly GCF_011077955.1 of Citrobacter freundii. GTDB lineage: Bacteria > Pseudomonadota > Gammaproteobacteria > Enterobacterales > Enterobacteriaceae > Atlantibacter. The sequence goes on along the minus strand of NZ_JAALBX010000014.1, from coordinate 50,228 downwards.
GCAATAACAACCCGCCCACCAGCGTCAACACACCGCATACCCCGCCCAGGTACATCGCCATTTTTTGTTTCACTTCGATGGGCAAAAATGACTCGTACATCCAGTGCGGCGTCAGCATCCCGAAGAAATGCCCGAAGAAAATCCCCAGGATCCCGATGTGAAACAGGTTGGATGCCAGGGTCATACCTTTGCGATCCAGCATCTGGCTGGAGCCCGCGCGCCAGGTGTACTGACCGTAGTCATAGCGCAGCAAACTGCCCACCAAAAACACGGTGCCGGCAATATAGGGATAGATATCGAAGAAAAGCATATTCAGGAATTGCATTAGTGCTGTCCTCCTGGGGTGATATTTAAATATTGCGGGGCAACGGCGCCCGCAAACCGGCGTTGATGGGAGGTAATGGCGGAATCGCCACAGCCCTGTTCGGCGAAAAATTTCACCTGCTCTTCTTCCCATACCGCGTCCAGCGCCGCAGGCGTATCGTCACGCACTTCACCGGCTAACTGGGATTGCACTTTTTCGGCGTCCACCTGGCTTTTCGCCATGCTCAGCAGCAGATCGAACAACACGGCGTAGCGGCTTTCACGCTGTTTCAGTCGGGCGCTCAGCAGCGCCAGGATCGGCGCTACATCTTGTAAACCGCCTATCGCTTCACGCTCAGGCAACTGCGCCAGATATTCCAGATATAACGGCAGATGATCCGGTAATTCGCGGCTGTCAAGGAGCAGCCCGGCGCGCTCATACTGCGCCATCAAATCCACCATCGCCTGGCCGCGATCGCGCGACTCGCCATGCACATGTTCGAACAACAGCAAGGACGTGGCGCGGCCCCGGTCAAACAATTCGCTGTAGCGCGACTGCACATCCAGACGATCCTGCGTTAACACATCGCGCAGGAACAGGCCCAGCTCGTGGGCCTCTTCTTTACTGAGATGCGAAAGCGAAGTCATCGCGTCGAACAGCTCGCGCTGATGCTCCCACAACGCGTGATCCGGGTACTCAAGCAGCCGGGAGATAAGTTTGAGTTCGATCATGGGCGCGCCTCCGTTTTCACCGTCACATCCACTGCATCAATGCGGCGGCTGTTAAACAGATTGGCTTTGCTGTCTGAACCGTGGCAGCCGTCACCGAAGCTAAAACCGCAGCCTTTGCTTTCCGGGAACGCATTGCTGGCCAGTTCACGGTGACTGCTTGGGATAACAAAACGGTCTTCGTAATTAGCGATAGCCAAATAACGGTACATCTCTTGCGCCTGCGCTTCGCTAAGCCCCACCTCTTCCAGCGCACGGGTATCGTTAACGCCATCAACGGTTTCAGCGCGTTTGTAATGGCGCATTGCCATCATTCGTTTCAGGGCGCGCAGCACGGGCGCGGTATCGCCCGCAGTCAGAATGTTGGCAAGATACTGAACCGGGATACGCAGACTTTCCACGTCCGGCAGGATGCCCGTGTGCGGCAACTCGCCCGCATCGGCGGCGGACTGAATCGGTGATAAAGGCGGCACGTACCAAACCATCGGCAGCGTGCGGTATTCCGGATGCAGCGGCAGCGCCAACTTCCAGTCCATCGCCATTTTCCACACCGGCGAGTTTTGCGCGGCGTCAATCACACTCTGCGGCACGCCGTCTTTCAGCGCCTGCTCAATCACTTTCGGATCGTTTGGATCAAGGAACACATCCAGTTGACGCTGGTAGAGATCGGTTTCGTGCTCAGTGCTGGCAGCGTTTTCAATCGCGTCCGCGTCATATAACAGCACGCCGAGGTAGCGAATACGGCCTACGCAGGTTTCTGAACAAACGGTTGGCATCCCGGCTTCGATACGTGGGTAGCAGAAGATGCACTTCTCAGATTTGCCGCTCTTCCAGTTGAAGTAGATTTTTTTATACGGGCAGCCGGTAATGCACATGCGCCAGCCGCGGCATTTGTCCTGGTCGATTAGCACAATGCCGTCTTCTTCACGCTTGTAAATCGCGCCGCTCGGGCAGGTCGCCACGCACGCCGGGTTCAGGCAGTGCTCGCACAGACGCGGCAAATACATCATGAAGGTGTTTTCGAACTGGCCGTACATCGCCTTCTGCATGTTCTCGAAGTTCTTATCTTTGGCGCGTTTTTCAAACTCGCCGCCAAGGATCTCTTCCCAGTTCGGACCGTTTTCGATTTTATTCATCCGCTGACCGGTGATAAGCGAGCGCGGACGGGCGATCGGCTGATGCTTACCTTCCGGCGCGTTATGCAGGTGCTGATAGTCAAAATCGAACGGCTCGTAGTAATCATCAATACCCGGCAAATGCGGGTTTGCGAAGATTTTACCTAACAGCGTCGCGCGGTTACCCATACGCGGTTGCAGTTTACCGTTGATTTTACGGATCCAGCCGCCCTTCCATTTTTCCTGGTTTTCCCAGTCATTTGGAAAGCCGACGCCCGGCTTGGTTTCTACGTTGTTAAACCAGGCGTATTCCATCCCTTCACGGCTGGTCCACACGTTTTTACAGGTCACTGAACAGGTGTGGCAACCGATGCATTTGTCGAGATTCAGCACCATGCCGACTTGTGAACGAATTTTCATTTTACGCTCTCCTGTACCTGGTCATTACCTTCGCCATCTAGCCAGTCGATATTTTTCATCTTACGTACCACCACAAACTCATCACGGTTCGAACCCACAGTGCCGTAGTAGTTAAAGCCGTAAGCCAGTTGCGCATAGCCGCCGATCATATGGGTCGGTTTCGGGGTGATGCGGGTCACGGAGTTGTGAATACCGCCGCGCTGGCCGGTAACTTCAGAACCCGGCAAGTTCACGATGCGCTCCTGAGCGTGATACATCATGGTCATGCCTTCCGGCACGCGCTGGCTCACTACCGCACGGGCGGTTAACGCGCCGTTGGCGTTGAACACTTCAATCCAGTCGTTATCCGCGATCCCTAACGCTTTCGCGTCGATTTCACTCATCCAGACAATCGGGCCGCCGCGCGAAAGCGTCAGCATCAGCAAGTTGTCGCTATAAGTGGAGTGGATCCCCCATTTCTGGTGCGGCGTCAGGAAGTTGAGCGCTTTTTCCGGGTTGCCGTTGGACTTCTTACCCATCACCGCTTTTACAGAGCGGGTATCAATCGGCGGACGGTAAACCAACAGGCTTTCACCGAAGTCGCGCATCCACGGGTGGTCCTGATACAGCTGCTGACGGCCCGACAGCGTACGCCATGGGATCAGCTCATGTACGTTGGTATACCCGGCGTTATACGAGACGTGCTCATCTTCCAGACCAGACCAGGTCGGGCTTGAGATAATTTTGCGCGGCTGGGCCTGAATATCGCGGAAGCGAATTTTCTCTTCCTCTTTATTGGTCGCCAGATGCGTGTGATCGCGCCCGGTGAACTCGCTGAGCGCCGCCCAGGCTTTCACCGCTACATGGCCGTTGGTTTCCGGTGCAAGCGCCAGGATCATTTCCGCTGCGTCAATCGCGGTGTTCAGCATCGGCTGACCTTTAGCCGGGCCGTCCGCTTTGGTGTAGTTAAGCTTGCGCAGCAAGTCCATTTCGCTCTGGGTATTCCAGGCGATCCCTTTACCGCCGTTGCCGATGGTCTCCATCAACGGGCCGATTGAGGTAAAGCGCTCATACGTGGCCGGGTAGTCACGCTCCACTACTAAAATGTGCGGTGCGGTTTTGCCAGGGATCAGTTCACACTCGCCTTTTTTCCAGTCTTTCACATCCAGCGGTTGCGCCAGTTCGGCGGCGCTGTCGTGCTGAATCGGCAGGGTCACCACGTCGGTTTCTTTACCCAGATGGCCTACACACAGCTCGGAGAATTTCTTCGCGATGGCTTTGTAAATTTCCCAGTCGCTTTTGGATTCCCAGGCCGGGTCCACGGCGGCGGAAAGCGGATGAATAAACGGATGCATATCCGAAGTATTCATGTCGTCTTTCTCATACCAGGTCGCGGTCGGCAGCACGATATCGGAATACAGGCAGGTGCTCGACAGACGGAAGTCCAACGTCACCACCAGGTCCAGTTTGCCGTCAAGCCCGTTATCCTGCCATTCCACTTCTTCCGGCTTCACGCCGCCTTCCTGGCCCAGATCCTGCCCCTGAATCCCGTGGTCGGTGCCCAGCAGGTATTTGAGCATGTACTCATGCCCTTTACCGGAAGACCCCAGCAGGTTAGAGCGCCAGACGAACAGGTTACGCGGATGGTTTTTACCGTTTTCCGGCTGTTCCGCCGCAAAGCGGATCTCGCCGGATTTCAGCGCCTGCACGGTGTAATCCACCGGGCTCATGCCTGCGGCGTCGGCGGCGGCTTTGATACGCAGCGGGTTAGTGCCGAGCTGCGGCGCAGACGGCAGCCAGCCCATACGCTCGGCGCGCACGTTAAAGTCCAGCAGATGACCGGTATAGCGTGATTTATCCGCCAGCGGTGAGAGTAAATCCTCGGCACCCAGCGTTTCATAACGCCACTGGCTGGAGTGGTTATAGAAGAACGACGTGCTGTTCATGTGACGAGCCGGACGCTGCCAGTCAAGGCCAAACGCCAGCGGCTGCCAGCCAGTTTGCGGACGCAGTTTTTCCTGGCCCACATAGTGCGCCCAACCGCCGCCGCTCTGCCCTACGCAACCGCAGAAAATCAGCATATTGATAAGGCCGCGGTAGTTCATGTCCATGTGGAACCAGTGGTTCAGACCAGCACCGACGATGATCATTGAGCGACCATGGGTCTTATCGGCGTTATCGGCAAACTCACGGGCAATGCGGATAATGTGGCTGCGGGACACGCCGGTGATCGCTTCGGCCCAGGCCGGGCTGTAAGCTTTGACGTCGTCATAGCTGCTGGCGCAGTTCACATCGCCCAGACCGCGATCCAGGCCGTAGTTCGCGAGAGTCAAATCATAAACAGTGGTGACCAGCGCGCTGCTGCCGTCCGCCAGTTGCACACGTTTAACCGGCAGTTTGTGCATCAACACATTTTCAAGCTGGACGCTTTTGAAGTGTTCACTTTCGGCGCCGCCGAAGTACGGGAAACCGACATCGGCAATCTCGTCATGGCTGCCCAGAAGCGACAGGCGCAGCTCAGTTTCTTCGCCGGTGGTGCCGTCGCGCTGCTCCAGGTTCCATTTACCTTTCTCGCCCCAGCGGTAGCCAATTGAACCGTTTGGCGCAATCATTTCGCCGTTCTGGTTATCAACCGCCACGGTTTTCCATTCTGGATTGTTTTCCTGGCCCAGGCCGTCCACCAGATCGGAGGCGCGCAGCATCCGACCTGCGGCGTAAAACCCGTCGCGCGGTTCAAGCATGACCAGCATCGGCATATCGGTATAGCGACGCACATAATCAGTGAAGTACTGGCTCGGACGTTCCAGATGGAACTCGCGCAGCATGACATGCCCCATCGCCAGCGCCATCGCGCTGTCGGTGCCCTGTTTCGGCGCTAACCACTGGTCGCACAGCTTGGCGATTTCCGCATAGTCGGGGGTAACGGCGACGGTTTTGGTGCCTTTGTAACGCACTTCGGTAAAGAAATGGGCGTCCGGGGTACGAGTCTGCGGTACGTTGGAACCCCAGGCGATGATATAGCTGGAGTTATACCAGTCGGCGGATTCCGGTACGTCGGTTTGTTCGCCCCAGGTCATCGGCGATGCGGGCGGCAAATCGCAGTACCAGTCGTAGAAGCTCAGGCAGGTGCCGCCAATCAGCGACAAATAACGCGCGCCGGAGGCGTAAGACACCATCGACATCGCCGGGATCGGGGAGAAACCCGCGATACGGTCCGGGCCATAGGTTTTTGCCGTCCAGACGTTGGAGGCGGCAATCAGTTCATTCACTTCCTGCCATGAGGAGCGCACAAACCCGCCGCGTCCGCGCGCCTGTTTGTAGCTTTTGGTTTTGTCGCTGTCGGACATGATGGCAGCCCAGGCGTCCACCGGATCGCTATGCTGCGCTTTTGCTTCACGCCACAGTTTCATCAGGCGCTTGCGCATCATCGGATATTTCAGGCGATTAGCGCTGTAGAGATACCAGGAGTAACTTGCCCCGCGAGGGCAGCCGCGCGGTTCATGATTAGGCATATCCGGACGGGTGCGCGGGTAGTCGGTTTGCTGGGTTTCCCAGGTGACCAGACCATTTTTGACATAAATCTTCCAGCTGCATGAGCCGGTGCAGTTTACGCCATGAGTGGAGCGCACGATTTTATCGTGCTGCCAGCGCTGACGGTAACCGTCTTCCCAGTCCCGGTTAGTATCCAGAATCTGTCCGTGCCCATCGGCAAAGGTATCGCCCTTCTGTTTGAAGTAGCGAAACCGATCCAGAAATTTGCTCATCGGGGGTTCTCCTGTAAGGAGCCTTTAGGCTCTTCTGCTAAATCGACATTGCAAGAATTTGACGCAAGGTTACTCCCCGCTTTTCACCCGGAATTGACACCGATCAAGCCTGTAACCCTTTGAAAAATGTCAAAACGCTGCAAATACCACCAAAGTGGGAGATATGTTTATTTTTTAACTACCTGTTTTTTCTGATTAATTTTGCAATCAGTTAGTTTTTAACCAGCATTTGTTATCGGGTCGGGGTATTTGGGGGTAGATGCTGAAGCGGCGCTGCCTTGCAGGGGGTAAATGTGACGCGGGTCAAGGGCTGAGCCAGCGATTTACGCGAGTGTGGAGGAAGTTTGGTTTGGCTGCGTGCCGGGTAGGTTTAGTGGAATGGTTACGTTTTCTATAAAACCCGGTGGGAGCGAAACTGTAAAACGCGACAATTAAAAAATATTGAAGTTTAACCCGTCAAAACGATCAAATTGATATTCAAAAGGATCTCAAAAAGATCCTTTTGGTTTTTCTGAGCCTTACATCCTACCAGTTACCATACGGATAGGCTTTCCCCTTGATAAAATCGCGGATAAAGGGATCGTAACCGTTAGCCTCTATATAACTGAAATCAATCCGGTTTGGGACATTTTTGCATATCAGCATATCGTCCCCCGTCAGGGTGAGCTGGCGGGCCGGATGCTGGAGCACAACAGGATCACCGTTATTCTCAAGCCACAGCCGCACCGTTCCTCCCGGTGCCAGTCCGATAATCATATTATCCCGGTAATACGTCTTCCCCGGCTTATAGGTATCTGGATAGGCCGTGAGCATCTGCTGCCACGTCTCCGGGCTGAACCAGATTTCAGTCTCATACGCCTTTTTATCGATAACCGAATCCCAGCACACCGTCATCCTGACTGGCAGTGCCTTGCCAATATTGAAATTGGCAGAAAAACCACCCACGCGCTTGCTCCATGTCCCAACACTGCTCTGGCTCGGTTCGGTCGGATCCAGTCGCCGGAAGATGGTCTCCCGGATATCACCGTCTTCCAAATACACCAGCGTCACCAGTGCGGGCAGATTTTTCGGGTGAAAAAAATTAAATTGCCAGTGATCGTAAGGCAGCTTCTGTCCCCACTGCTCTATCCCATCTCCTAACAGCGTTTTCACGCCTGCGCGACGGTTATGGCAGCCGGTAATCAGCATGACGCCCAGCACAGCCACCATCAGCGGTAATCGTTTCATCCCTGCCTCCTCAGAAAAGTCCGTCCAGCGCGTCTGCGTTCGCCCGCGCCCTGGCTTCCCACTGCTGCTGGTCATCCATCCGCCATACCGTCCGCACCCAGCCTTTGCCCGGTGCCATCGGCCACACGAAGGAGCGCTCATCCGTCGGCGCATAGTGGTTTCTCAGAAAAACCTCTCCCGAGGACGGACTCACCCACACGCTGAGGTCGGAGTCGATATTCCAATTCGCCGAACAGTGCAGATAGCGCCCAATGGTCCGCATCTCATCCGTCGTGAAGCCCTCCGGCTCCGCGCCACGCCGGACTGCGCGACCCTGCGCTATCGCTTTATCACACATAGGAAGTAGCTCTAACGGCAACGCCAGCTCTTTATTACTATTTAGTATCGGTGCAAACATAACCCCGGCGTCCTGTGCCGCATCGAGCATTACCCGCATGCACACCTTTTCCCAGTCGTTGGGCACCGCCGTTCGCGTCATAAACACTGCCGCACCGGCTTTCTTTTCAAAAATAAATGCTCGCGCCTTGTCCCGGTTAACCAGCGGCCACGAAATCATTTTCGTCTCTACCTTACCATATGGCATCAGGTACTTAAGCGCCGGCAGCGAATACAGCGCCTGACGCATTTTCTCCGCCTGACGGTAGACACCGTCTGCGTCTCATCCGCGCTCTCCGGTATCACCTCAAAGTCCGGCATCGTCAGCAGGGAGATTTCATCCACTCCCGCGTTGTAACCTCCGCCGATGTCCGAGTGCGCCCCCGGCAACGCCAGCTCTGGCCACATCCCCGCGATACTGTTCAGGCTGAAGTTGTACCGGCACTCGTGCATCGCGCTTATCTGAAATACCTTCTGCGCCACTGAAGGGCGCAGTTCGAGGTTGACGCCGGGGTTGCTGCGCCCGTTAACGCCGTAGAAGTTCAACAGGCTCCCGATGGCCGCCACCGTATCAAACAGCCCCAGAAAAGGGACCCTGCCGAGTCCCTTTTGTTAAGCTACTGCTCTTTCATTCCATAAATCTTTAAACATTATGTTCCCATCACAATATATCCACTCAATGGATTCATAACGAATCTCAACTTCTTCCATATGTTTACTAGCAACGCCCAAAGGAAACAGAACTGGAGAAATCCTTGTTATCTTTACATTTTCTAATTTTATATTGAAATACTCCAACTCGATTCCGGCCTGATTAATCTTATACATCTTTATTAACGCTTCTTTAAATACTCTACCTTGGCATACACCTCTGAATAAATAGGGCGTAATGCGATCTATCTCTTTTTCAAATGTGATCGGAACATGAAGACGGGTTCCAGTAAGTTTACCTGTATTATGGTCTGTAGGAATCCATACCGAATGATTAAAAGATTTAAGTTCAGTGGAACCCAGTCGTGTTGGCATCAAGCATTCACCAATTAAAGGCGATCCATTATCATCGGTGAACCAAATATGTGCTGGTATAGACATTTTATTCCTTTCCGTTGTAATAAAACACCGTTAAAAAAAAGATAATTATCACTATCAAGGCGATAATTCCAAATGCAATTTTGTTATTGTTGACAAAAATTGAAATGGTAATGGAAATCAACGTAACTAAAAGAGCCATCCCACAACCAATAATATTGTTAATACAATCATCTTTAATGCTATTAAAGAGACGCTTAACACAACGCTTCAAAATTTCATTTATTATATTAAGCATAGTTACATCATTTTTTTCAATGCCCTGACAATTTCTTCATCAGAGGCTGTACTAATATTTAAATACCCTGACTTTATAATGACAGGCTCAATCAAGAAATACATCATTTCTAGCCTCTCACTATATAATGCATTGTAAAATAATGGACAAAAATGCTTTAGGTTATTTGCACTATCGGCAGCATGCTGAACAACTCCGTAAATATTTAATCCTCCAATTACCCATCCAGCTCTGCTTCCTGTTCTTTTCATTAATGCATTCTGAACTGATAAATTCGTGTTGTTACCATGGCATATATATGCTGCCATGCCGTAAATTAACCCATTCCTGGAAATGTATTTAATGGAGTAATTTTTCGTGAATGGTATTAATTTCTCAAGGATGGTTTTCTTTTCTGTCTCGCTTTTATTTTTAAGCAGGATTTCAATATATATCTTCACCATGCGAAAGATAATATCTCTATGCTTTACAAGCTCATACAGTGCGCATATAAATCTAACATCTTCAGATCCAAGTTTTTTACAAACATCTTGATAATTGTCTGTAAGACAGGAGGTATAATAAATTAACCGCGTTGCGCCATCGCCCAAACCGTTCACATAATCGACAACCCCCTCTTTAACTCCCGATAACGCTTTATCTAACCGTGCAGCGAGCTCTTTGTCAGTTCCAATTTTTTTTATGATAATATTGCTGTAATACATAACCAGCTCCTTTTTTATAATCATTCGATTATCGAGCACGTTATGATGAAAGAAAATTGAGCATGTTCTCACTTTAGAACATCAGCAAAAGAAAACGCCACCTTTTTATTAGTGTCATAAATAGGTTATATATGCTAATCAATGCAGTGAATGTAACATCCGATTATTGGGTGTTTATTATTCCCCTCACTTATCTTCCCGTTTTAAAGTGGGTCAAGTTTTTGCAGGTATTTTCGATTCGCGCATACCTCTCCACGTTTTGTATGTGCTAACAACCCATATTAAAAACTGCGAGGATATGATTAGTATTAAATTGTCTACGATGTCGTTTAATGAAGTAAGACAGAACTATGCTACTCGCGCAGAAAGCTCTTAAGGACTTGGCTTTTGGGACGAAATTAGCAATTATCTTGTAAGAAAAATCGAATGGCATTATTCATTACACTTGCATAAACAGGGAAAGTTTATACATAACTCGCGTTCTAAAATAATTCATAAAGCAGTGTCTTAAGCTACAGGCTGGAGAGTAAAACTCATGCAATCCATGCATCAAAAATAATGAAAACCATGTGTTTTAACGCAAGTTATTACGTTTTTGTTTAATTGCAGTAAACCCTCCCCCCTTCCTGAGGGCAAAAAAAAGCGCGGACTCGCCGCGCAAAGGATAACAACAACTAAATCATTATTTTCCGGCAGTTTTACGGCCATACACCAGCCAGGTTACCGCCACACAAACAATATAAAACACAAGGAAGACTTTCATCGCGCCCGCCGGGGAACCGGTAAGCTCAAGCGATGTACCAAAGGCTTTCGGGATAAAGAATCCGCCAATCGCGCCAATGGCTGAGATAAAGCCCAACGCCGCCGCCGTTTCAGTCGCGGCCTCACGCATCGCCTGCTCTTCGCTACCACCCGCCGCTTTTACGCGATCCATGGTCAGCTTGCGGAATATCACCGAGATCATCTGGAAAGTAGAGCCACTGCCGAGCCCGGCCGTTAAAAACAGCATCAGGAAAACGGCGAAGAACGCGACAAAACTGCCGCCCTGCCCCTCTGTCGGCAAGGTCGTGAAAAGCAACGCGCTAAACAGAGCCATCAGGACAAAGTTTATAAGCGTTACGCGGATGCCACCTAATCGGTCAGACAGCGCGCCGCCTGCTGAACGCGCCAGTGCGCCAATCAATGGGCCGAAGAAGGCAAAATGGAGAATATTAACCTCCGGGAACTGGGTTTTGGTCAGCATCGCAAATCCCGCGGAAAAGCCGATAAACGAGCCGAATGTCGCCAGATACAGAAAGCTCATGATCCACAAGTGGGCGCGTTTTAATACCGGCAACTGGGAACGCAACGACGCTTTAGAGGTAGCCAGGTCATTCATGCCAAACCATGCAGCCAGCGTGAAAACGGCGAGCAACGGCACCCAAATCCAGGCGGCGTTTTCCAGATACAGCGTTGAACCGTCTGGCTGAACCACACCAGTTGCGCCAAAAAACGCGAAAATCGACATCGACACAGCAAGCGGCGCCAGCAGTTGCATAACGCTTACGCCAAGGTTGCCGAAACCGCCGTTAATACCGAGCGCCCCGCCCTGTTTTTGCTTTGGAAAGAAGAAGCTGATGTTTGCCATGCTGGAGGCGAAGTTAGCGCCCGCAAAACCGCACAGCAGCGAAATCATGATAAAAGTACTAAACGGCGTGGTGCTGTCCTGTACCGCAAAGCCTAACCACAGGCACGGGATAATCAGGATCCCGGTACTCAACGCGGTCCAGCGACGTCCGCCGAACAGCGGCACCATAAAAGCGTAAGGAACGCGTAACAACGCGCCGGATACCGACGGCAGCGCCGTTAGCATAAACAGCTGATCGGTTGTGAAATTAAAGCCCACTTTATTCAGATTGACCGCCACGGCGCTGAAAATCATCCACACGCAAAACGCCAGCAGCAGGCACGGCACAGAAATCCACAAATTACGACGCGCGACAGAATGCCCGGTCTGTTGCCAGAAGGCGGCGTCTTCAGGCCGCCAGTCGGAAATAAGCGGGCCTGACGAGGAGGTCGGAACGGAGGATTGGCTCATAAATACCTCGGATACGTGAAATAACTGCCGCCACATTAGGCGTTCACGGTGCGTGTAAGTTGATGTAAATCAATGGATAAGCAGACCGTTTATTGAGCCAAAAACGCCTGTTATCCTTAATGAGTAGCCGCCATCATTAAAAAAAGTGTGGTTTTTCACTTCGCTGCGTGGGGTGAATGTCATTGAGCCTGGCACGTTGTACTCGCCGGCAATAAAGGAGTACCCCCTTATTGGTATGGGTATACTCCATACTATGTTTGAGAATAACGCCTTAGCCACTGAACCCCTTTATGTGTGACCCGTCAGGATACTGAACGCCATGTTAAAACGTTTGTGCGCCCCGCTCACTCTCGCCAACCAGCTTGCGCTGGTGGTACTCATGCTTGCCCTGTTGGGATTAGCAGGCATGGCGGTATCGGCGTGGCTGACTCAGGGTATTCAGGGTAGCGCGCACGCCATCAATAAAGCTGGTTCACTGCGTATGCAAAGTTATCGCCTGCTGGCGGCGGTGCCGCTGCGACCGGACGACGACAGCCTGATCCGCGAAATCGAACAAACGGCCTGGGATCCGGAGCTTAAACATATCGCCGAGCGCGACGGCGAACGCCCGCAGCTGGATGCCCTTCAGGATTACTGGCACTCGCGGCTTGAACCGGCACTGCGTCAGGCGAGCACCCGCGAACAGGTCAAACCTGCCGTGGCGCAGTTCGTCGCCCAGATTGACGATCTGGTCAGCGGTTTCGACCGCACCACCGAACAGCGTATCAGCCGGGTTATTGTGCTGCACTGGGCCATGGCTATCCTCACCACGCTTTTGTTGCTGTTAGCGGTCATTTGGCTTCGCAAACGTCTGCTGCGCCCGTGGCGACAACTTATGGTGATGGCGACCGCCATCGGTCAGCGCGATTTTTCCCATCGTGTGGCGGCTCACGGGCGCGATGAGATGGCCACCTTAGGCCGCGCCCTGAACAGCATGAACGACGAACTCGCCGACAGCTATGGCGTGCTGGAAGCGCGGGTCAAAGAGAAAACCGCCGGGCTTGAATACAAAAATCAGATCCTGACGTTTTTATGGGACGCGGGCCGTCGGTTACACAGCCCACTGCCGCTGTGTGAACGATTAGCGCCCGTGCTGGCGCGGCTACAACAGCTTACGCTGCTGCGCGATATTGAACTGCGTATCTATGAAACGGGCGATGACGATAACTATCAGGAGTTCGCCTGGCAGCCGGATCAGCGTTGCGATGAAAAAGGCTGTACCCTGTGTCCTCGCGAGCGAATAAAAGGCGAGTTAAGCGACGCAACGCTGCAATGGCGGCTCGCCGATGGCATGACCCGTTACGGCCTGCTGCTGGCCCGTTTGCCGGAGGGTAAAGCGCTTAATCAGGATCAACAGCATCTGATTGACACGCTGGTTGAACAAATCACCGCGTCCCTGGCGCTGGAACGTCAACAGGATCGCCAACAGCAGCTCATTGTGATGGAAGAGCGGGCGGCGATTGCCCGTGAACTTCATGACTCCATTGCCCAGTCGCTATCCTGTATGAAGATGCAGGTCAGTTGCCTGCAAATGCAGGGCGACACGCTACCGGAACAGAGCCAGACGTTGCTGGCGCAGATTCGTAACGAGCTGAACACCTCATGGCGTCAGTTGCGTGAACTGTTAACCACGTTTCGTTTACAGCTTAACGAACCCGGTTTGCGCCCGGCGCTCGAAGGAAGCTGTCAGGAATTCAGCGCGCGACTCGGCTTTCCGGTCACACTGAACTATCACCTGCCGCCGCGCCTGGTCCCGGCGCATCAGGCGATCCACGTAGTGCAGATTGTTCGGGAGGCGTTAAGCAATGCGCTTAAACATGCCGGCGCGAGCGAAATCAGCGTTACCGCTACCCTTAATGATAAGCAGGTCAAACTGGTGGTGGCCGATAACGGCTGCGGCGTGCCGGAACACGCCGAGCGTACGAACCACTATGGTTTAATTATTATGCGTGACCGCGCCCAAAGTCTGCGCGGTGACTGTCAGGTCCGGCGGCGGGAAACCGGGGGTACCGAAGTGGTGCTCACCTTTATTCCCGATGCGCCCCTTTTATCTGCCCGAGGAGAAGTCCATGAGTAATCAGGAACCGGCAACCATTCTGTTAATTGACGATCACCCGATGCTACGAACCGGCGTAAAACAGCTTATTAGCATGGCGCCGGATATTACCGTGGTCGGCGAGGCCGGCAGCGGCGAACAGGGTATCGAAATGGCGGAATCCCTCGACCCCGATCTGATCCTGCTGGACCTTAATATGCCTGGCATGAACGGGCTGGAAACCCTCGACAGGCTGCGTGAAAAAGCGCTCTCTGGCCGCGTAGTGGTGTTTAGCGTCTCGAATCACGAAGAAGATGTGGTGACCGCCCTCAAACGCGGCGCGGATGGCTATCTGCTCAAAGATATGGAGCCGGAGGAGTTGCTGAAAGCGCTGCATCAGGCCGCCGCCGGGGAGATGGTATTAAGCGAAGCGCTCACGCCGGTGCTGGCCGCGAGCCTGCGCGCCAACCGCGCCACGTCCGATCGCGACGTCACGCAGTTAACCCCGCGCGAGCGCGATATTCTCAAACATATCGCCCAGGGCCTGCCGAATAAAATGATCGCCCGTCGTCTTGATATCACGGAAAGTACGGTGAAAGTACACGTTAAGCATCTGCTTAAAAAAATGAAGCTGAAATCCCGCGTGGAAGCGGCGGTATGGGTGCATCAGGAACGTATTTTCTGATTACTCATCCGGCAAAAGCGGATACGCGCGGCTGTCGTCGTTGAGTTCTACCGGAGGCGACAGTTGCAGCGTAATCAGGTTCGAAGTGACGCGCTGCCCTTTATTATCTTCAACGGTCACCGCCAACTGCCAGCGGTTCGCCGCATCCGCCGCGCTGTTCCATGCCGGCATAATGATGGTCCAGCCATCGGTGTTGTTTTCCTGAGGTGGTGCGGTCAGGCTCAGCGCCTGGGTATCACCCTGCCAGTCCAGACGCCTGATACCGTGAATGCTGCGTACCTGAAGTTTAAGCGCCACGGTTTCACCAGCGCTGACGGTCCAGGGCGGCGTCGCCAGATACACCGACAGCGTTTTACGCTGGCGGTATTCCACCACCGGCAGATTATTACGCACCACGCCGTCATAGCGGCTGCCGCGTAATGAAGAGGTGTTCGCCACTTCGCTGGCGGAAAGCTGTTTTTTAAGCGGCACGCCAAAGCGATAATTCAGTTTCAGGCCGAGGTTGTTCTGGCTGACCCCGCTTTCCCCTTGCTTGTGCTGCGCATCGATGGTGACCAGCGGCACCGGCGTATAACTCACCCCCACATTTACCGCCAGCGGATCGTGATAACCGGTCCCGTTATCAAACAGATCTACCCGCTCGCCGAAATAGCGCTCAAAACTGATGCGGGTATTGATATAGCGATAAAACGGCAGCCGCGCCTGGGCGGTGAGATCGTAACCCTTCGCGAAGTGCTGGGCCTGCACGTCGCTGCTGTCGCGCCAACTGCCCAGCGGCTGATAATAATTGGCGGAAAAACGCAGATTTTCGCCCCAGGCCTCGGCACCGACCCCGGCGCGCTGCAAGCGATCGTCAAAGCGGGTGTCGTAAAAGGTGTTATAGCCGAGTAGCCAGTCGCCGGTTCGAAAACGTTGGCCGAGACCGACGTTGCCGGTCAGCCCTTCGCTTTGTTGGTTCACGCCCAACTGGCTCCAGGTCAGCGCCGTCGTGTCGTCGATTAACGGCGTAAACAGCGAGCCGCGCGACCCGGTAAACTCTCCTTCATCATTCACCTGGACATCCACATCCGCCTGGCCCCAGGGCGACAGCAACGACTGCGCCTCACGGGCGACGCGCTCGCTAATCGCTTCCCGGAACTGGTCGAATGCGTAAGCGCGCGCCTGCTCGCTAAGCCCAAGCGTGCTGTCGGACTGACTGGCCTCGCCGAAGGATTTAGCCAGTTCCGCCAGATGCTTCTCACTGCCGTTGCCAGGCGGCGCGATACCGAGGTCAGGGAGGTCTTGAGATTGAGTCAGTGCGCTGTCGTTTTGGGGGGTAATGTCGTGCTGAACGGCCTGCGCGCCTCCTGTAAAAAGAAGACCAAGAAGCCACGGGGTGAAGAGGTTTTTATACAACGCCATCGGGTAATGATAGCGAAGCTTTGGGCAGGACTACACCGTTAACCGGCGAAACAATGCGGTTTTAGCCGCGTGGCACCGCATTTCCAGATTATCCTCAGACGTAATCACCGCGCCTGCGCTACGCTTAATGCAACCTCCCCGCGTGAGATCCCTTGATGAAAAAATCACTGTTTTCAGCACTCTGTTTGCTGTCAGGACTGGCGATGTCGCAGGCGCAGGCTGACACCCTGTTTATTCTTCAGTCGCCGGATTTCGCCGATAACGCAATGATGCAAAAAAAATTCGCTGGTAACGCGAAAGATAACCCCAATTGCACCGGAGAAAACGCCTCCCCAGCGCTGGTGTGGAGCCATGCGCCCACTGGCACCAAAAGCTATGCGCTTATCATGCATGACCCGGAAGGAGCGAAAGGCGCAGGCGTCACGCATCTGGTGGCCTATAACATTCCCACCTCCACCACCGGCTTTGCCACGAATGCCCTGACTAAAGAAGAGGGTTTCACCGGCGGGAAAAATACCCCTGGCACCACCACATGGTATGGCCCCTGCCCGCCGCCAGGCACCGGGGCGCATCATTATACTTTTACCCTGATTGCGACCGATTTAGCGCCTGAGTTGAAAGCGGGCATGACGAAAGAAGAACTGCTGGCCGCCATCAAAGGGCACGCCCTGGCGGCGACCGGGTTAATTGGCCGTTTTGGCCAGTGACGAGGCGATAAGCCCGCGTAACTCCGGCACGCAGGAACCACACTGGGTGCCGCAGCCGAGCCGTTTGCCAAGCGCGGCGGGCGTGTCGCATCCTTGTGTAATAGCCTCGCAAATCGCCGTTTCGCTCACGCCCATGCAGCTACACACTGTACGCCCGCGCGGCGTTTGCCCGCCGCCGCCTGCCAGTAACTGATGCCGCCGTGCCGGATCGCTGACCGGCTCGGTAAAACCCTCCAGAATGCGCGGCTCATCAAGTTCCGTGTCATAGAGGCTTAAATAGAGCGCCAGTTGTAATTGCGCCCCCTGCCATGCCAGCAAATGAATAAACGTCTCTCCCCGGGCTTCCTGCAACTGCCAGTGGTTTTGTCGGGCCAGCGTCTCAAGCCAGGTCACGTCACGGGTGTGCGCCGCCAGCCGTAAGCCTGCCGCCTGCCGCCACCACATGAGCGGCGCCGGCAATGTCAGTGTGCTGCGGCTATACAGCGCGCCCCGCCACCGGGCATGAAGCGGCTGAAGTCGCACCGCCGTTTGCTTGCTCTCCGGCTGCCCGGAATGGGGATCGACCACAGACGCCACCAGCGCATTAACCCGTCCCTGGCTTGCGAAATGGTTATTCCAGTGCATCGGCATAAACACGTCGCCGGGGCGCTGGTCGGCGGTGATCCTGGCGTACCCCAACGCCCATCCCTGCGCTGATGACAGCCGCACCAGCGCCTCGTCCCGCACGCCCAGTTGAGCTGCATCGTCTGGATGGATTTGCACCCAGGGCAGCGGCTGGTGCTGCATCAAACGCGGTACCAGGCCGGTGCGGGTCATGGTATGCCACTGGTCGCGTATCCGGCCCGTATTCAACAGCAGCGGGTAACGGGCATCGGGTTGCGCCTGCGCCTGATTCACGGTGACGGGAATGAGTTTCAGTCGCCCCGACGGATGCCAACCCCCTCCCGTTTCCAGTAATCGCGCCGTGCCCTGCGGCGCGTTCTTCGTAACCGGCCACTGCACCGGTTGCAGCGCATCCCATTGCTCGCGCGTCAGCGACGCCAGCCCGCTGATATCAAATGCCCGCTCCCCCTCGTTTTCATAACCCGAGAGCCTGGCGTGTTCGCGGAAGACTTCAGACGGGTGTTGCCAGTTGAAGGCCTGAACGTACCCCAGGCGTTGCGCCAGTCTCGCGATTATCCACCAGTCTGGACGCGTCTCGCCGGGTGCGGGCATAAACGCCCGCTGGCGTGAGATGCGGCGCTCCGAGTTGGTCACGGTGCCGTTTTTCTCGCCCCACGCTTGAGCCGGAAAACGGATATGGGCGAACTCCAGGGTATCGCTGTTCGCTGAAACCTCAGACACGATAACCAGCGGGCAGCGGCGTAACGCCTCGCGTACCCGATCGCTGTCGGGTAACGATACCGCCGGATTGGTGCCCATTATCCAGACGGCTTTGACCTCACCGCGGTAGATAGCGTCAAACAGCTCAACCGCCATCAACCCGGGGGTTTGAGCGATGCGTTCACTGCCCCAAAAGCGCCCCAACCGGGTAATATCTTCAGGCGTAAACCCCATATGGCACGCCAGTTGATTCGCAAGCCCCCCGACTTCCCGCCCCCCCATGGCATTTGGCTGCCCGGTCAGCGAAAAAGGGCCGCAGCCTTCGCGACCATATTTCCCGCTCGCCAGATGGACGTTAATAATCGCATTGCATTTATCGCTGCCGCTGGATGACTGGTTGATGCCCATGGTATAGAGCGTGACCGCGCGGTCGGCAGAGATAAACTCGTCGTAAAACCGCGCCACATCTTCCTTATTCAGCTCGCAAAACGTCGCACTCTCTTCAAGCGTCCAGGCCTTCGCCGCATCCAGCGCCTGTTGTTGACCGTCGAAAGTGTCTTGCGGAAGGCGAGCGGCTAGCTGATTAAGCAGCCCGTTAAACAGCGCGGCATCGGTGCCGGGTTTAAGCGCCAGATGTAAATCAGCGATATCGCAAGTGGCGGTGGCGCGCGGGTCTATCACGACCACTTTCATGCCTGGTCTTTGCGCTTTCGCCGCGACGAGACGCTGATACAACACCGGGTGCGCCCAGGCGGCGTTCGAGCCCACCAGCACGACCATATCGCTGCGCTCAATATCCTCGTAATTGCCCGGCACCACGTCCGCGCCGAAGGCGCGTTTATAGCCGACGACCGCCGAGGACATGCACAAGCGCGAGTTGGTGTCGATATTGGCGCTGCCGATAAAGCCCTTCATCAGCTTGTTCGCCGCATAATAGTCCTCGGTCAGCAGTTGGCCTGAAGCGTAAAACGCTACCGCTCCGGGACCATGCTCCTCGATGATCGCCGCAAGGCGTTGCGCGGCGGTATCCAGCGCGTCATCCCAACTCACGGGCTGCGCATTGATCTGCGGCTCCAGTAAGCGCCCCTCAAGACCCAGGGTTTCACCAAGCGCCGCGCCCTTCACGCACAACCGCCCAAAATTCGCCGGATGCGCCGGATCGCCTTCCACACTGAAGGTGCCCTGCGGCGTTTGACTTATCACCACGCCGCAGCCGACGCCGCAGTACGGGCAAGTGGTATGGGTTTTCATGAGGCCTCCGCACGCAGGATAAGCGCCTGACTGCTGACCCACACTTTCCCGCCCTCAATTTTCACAGGCCATGCGCGAACCGCCGGCTGAAGGGTGTTCTGGAAACAGCCGTCACGCAGGCGGATTTTTTGTTTATAGAGCGGCGAAATCACCACAGGCTCTCCGGCTGCATCCCCCAGCAACCCGCGTGAAAGGACATTGGCATCGCTGTTCGGCTCGTGGTTATCCAGCGCGTAGACCGTATCGTTAAAGCGAAACAGGGCAATCTGCCGCTCCCCCAGCCGCGCGCCGATCCCCGCCTGCGCCGGGATCGCATCAAGCCCACAAATTTCCTGCCACAGCCGTGATGGCGGCGTGGTGTCAGGCCGTTGCGGTACGCTCACCCGTTGCGGCTGATTGCGAAGCATCTGGCGCGCTACCGCGTCATCCGGCTCGTCGCTGTTCACAAAGCTCTTAAACAGCGCCAGACGATCCGGGCTGTTAAGCGTGGTTTGCCATTCGCACTGGTAACTTTCCACGACAAGCGCCATTTCGCGCTCCAGTTCATCGGCAATACCGAGGCTGTCGTGCAAGATCACGTCCTGCAGATAGGTTATCCCGCCTTCCAGATTGTCCAGCCAGGTACTGGTGCGTTGAAGCCTGTCGGCGGTGCGGATATAAAACATCAAAAAACGGTCCACAATGCGCAGCAAACTGGCGGTATCCAGATCGCTTGCGAATAAATCCGCATGACGCGGTTTCATGCCGCCGTTGCCACACACGTACAGGTTCCAGCCCTTTTCCGTGGCAATCACGCCCACGTCTTTCCCCTGGGCTTCAGCACACTCACGCGTGCAGCCCGATACGGCCATTTTGATTTTGTGCGGCGCGCGCAGGCCCTTATAGCGATGCTCCAGATCCACCGCCAGCCCGGTAGAATCCTGAACGCCGTAGCGACACCAGGTCGAGCCGACGCAGGATTTCACGGTGCGCAGCGACTTGCCGTAGGCGTGCCCGGTTTCAAACCCGGCATCCACCAGTTCGCGCCAGATTAGCGGTAACTCTTCCAGCCGGGCGCCAAACAGGTCGATACGCTGGCCGCCGGTCACTTTGCTGTATAGCCCATAGCGTTTGGCTATTTCGCCGATGGCGATAAGCCCGTCCGGCGTGACTTCTCCTGCGGGCATTCGCGGCACAATCGAATAAGTGCCGTCTTTCTGGATATTGGCGAAGTAACGGTCGTTGGTGTCCTGTAACGGCAAATGACCAGGCTTGAGCAGGTATTCATTCCAGCATGAAGCCAGCACTGAACCCACCAGGGGTTTACAGATTTCACAGCCGTGACCACGCCCGTAGCGGCTGATTAACTGACTAAAACTACGAATATGGTTAACGCGCACCAGGTGATAGATCTCCTGGCGTGAATAAGCAAAGTGCTCGCAGATGTCTTTTTTGACCTCCACGCCCTGCTGCTCAAGCTGATTGTCCAACACCTGTTTTACCAGCGCGCTGCACCCGCCGCAGCCGGTCGCGGCTTTGGTACAGGTTTTCAGCGCGTCAAGGCTTACGGCGCCGTCGTTCACCGCCTGGCAAATCTGGGCTTTGGTGACGTTATGACATGAGCAGATTTGCGCGCTGTCGGGCAGGGCCGCCACGCCCAGGCCTTTTGCGCCGGCAGCCGAACTGGCGGGCAATATCAGTGTTTCTGGCTGCGCGGGTAGCGCCATGTCGTTTAGCATCATCTGTAGCAGCGTGGCGTAATCGCTGCTGTCGCCTACCAGTACGCCCCCCAGCAGACGCTTGTTATCCGCGCTGACGACGATTTTTTTATAGGTCTGCGCCGGGCCGTTAGTCCATTGATAGCTTTGGGCGCCGGGCGTTGTGCCATGGGCGTCACCGAATGAGGCCACTTCCACGCCGAGCAACTTGAGTTTGGTGCTCATGTCCGCGCCGCTAAAACGCGCCGCCTCACCGTTGAGGTTGGCCGCCGCAACCCGCGCCATCTGGTAGCCGGGCGCCACTAAACCGAATATTTTGCCCTGCCACAGCGCGCATTCGCCGATAGCGCTGATGCGCGGATCGCTGGTAAGACAGCTATCGTCAATAACAATGCCGCCGCGCTCGCCAAGGATCAGCCCGGCCTGACGCGCCAGCGCATCCTGTGGACGAATACCCGCAGAGAACACCACCAGATCGGTTTCCAGTATTTGTTCATCGGCGAAATGCAGCGCCAGACCGGTTGCGGTGGTGCGGATTTCTTGGGTGGATTTGCTGGTATGTACAGTGACGCCCAGCGCCGAAATCTTCTCACGCAGCATGGATGCGCCTGGCGCATCGAGTTGCACCGCCATCAGGTTAGGGGCGAATTCCACCACGTGAGTTTCCAGCCCCAGTTGTTTTAGCGCATTAGCCGCCTCAAGACCCAGCAGGCCGCCGCCAATCACCACGCCACGCCGGGCGTTTTTTGCCCGCTCGCGGATGGCGTCCAAATCGTCCAGGGTGCGATAGACGAAACAGCCCGGTAACTGATGGCCCGGTACGGGAGGCACAAACGGCCAGGAGCCGGTGGCCAGCACCAGCTTGTCCCAGCAGGTTTCCCGGCCGTCGGCATCGCGCACCACCTGGCGGTCGCGATCGATTTCCTCAATGCGACAGCCGGTGCGTAATTCAATACCGCTGGCGGTGAAAAAGTCGGCATCCGCCATAGAAAGCGAGGCGGCGCTGCGCCCGGCGAAATACTCCGACAGATGCACCCGGTCATAGGCGGCGTGGCGCTCTTCACCAAACACGATGATATGGAACTGCTGGTGCAGTCCGGCGTTAACGCACTGTTCAAGGAAATGGTGGCCTACCATGCCGTGGCCTATCACCACTAACGTTGCTTTGTTCATTTCATCGCATCCTGCAGCCACGGGCTGCGGTTGGTCCAAATCAAAAAGCAGACTCGCGTCGGGAGTAACGGGCTGCTCTAACAGGTTCATCAGACGAGGCGCGTCATGGGTGTCGCCCATCATCAGTACGGCGGAAAGCGTGCCATTGCGGATCAGCAGGCGGCGATAGTGGCCGCTTAACGGGTCGAAGCTGGTGAGGGTCTGGCAGTCGGCCCCGGAGTTGATGTCCCCGGCGCTGAACAGATCAATACCCGTCACCTTTAAGCGCGTGCCGCGGGGCTGATAATGAAAATCAGCACGCGGCTGTCCTGCCAGGCGGGCCGCCAGCACATCGGCCTGCGCCAGACACGGAGCGACCACGCCCCAAAGCCTGCCGTTCATCTCGCAGCACTCGCCAATGGCGCTGATACCCGGTAGCGCGGTTCGCATCTGACCATCCACCACAATTCCCCGGTTACAGGGCACGCCCGCCGCCTGGGCGAGCGGAATATTGGGTTTCACGCCGGTTGCGATAACCACGCGCGAAGCGGGCAGCGTGTCGCCGTTGCTGAGCGTCACGTAGTGGGCCGCGATATGCGTAATGGTGGCCTCCAGAAGACAGCGGATACCGCGCGCTTCCAGGCGCGCTGTCAGCAAAGCTGCCGCCTGCGCGTCCAGTTGCTGCTCCATCAGGCGGGACGCCAGATGCACCAGCGTTACTGGCGCGCCGCGCAACGCCAGCGCCGCCGCGGCTTCCACGCCCAGTAATCCGCCACCCAGCACCACCGCCGGGCCGTCATGACGCAAGATCGCCTCGACATCCTGATGCGTGCGAAACGTATGCACATGCGGCTGCGCGTGGCCGTGAATCGGGGGAATAAACGGCACCGAGCCGGTGGCAAATACCAGTTCATCCCACGGCAGTTGCTGGCGTTCAGTCGTGACGGTGCGCCTGACGGTGTCTACCGCCAGCGCTTTTTCATGACTTAACACGGTGACGCCATGCGCCTGATACCACGCCTGCGGATGCAGTACAGTGTCGGCAACGGCCTTCTCACCGCCCAGAACCGGAGAGAGCAGAATGCGGTTATACGCCACCCCCGGCTCGTCGCCGATAAGCGTGATGGCGAAGCGATCCGGCGCGTGTTGCAGCACTTGCTCCACCAGCCGGACCGCCGCCATGCCGTTGCCGACAATCACCAGTTGCGTTGTCATCACGCGCTCCTCACGCCGCTTTGGGCTGTTTTTCATACAGGAAATGCAGGATTTTCTGACGCAACTGGTGATAGTGCGGATCATCAGCAAGCTGTACCCGGTTACGCGGGCGAGGTAGCGTGACATCGACAATGTCCCCAACCGTGGCCGCCGGGCCGTTGGTCATCATTAATACCCGGTCGCATAGCAGTACCGCTTCGTCCACGTCGTGGGTTATCAGCACAATGGTAGTATTGAGCGCCTGCTGGATGCGCATCACGGCATCCTGAAGATGGGCGCGGGTTAAGGCATCCAGCGCCCCGAAGGGTTCGTCCATCAGCAAGACTTTTGGCTTCATGGAAAGCGCGCGGGCGATGCCGATACGCTGCTTCATACCGCCGGAAATTTCGCTGGGACGTTTGTCCTTCGCATGCCCCATCTGTACCTGATCAAGGTTGTGCATGATCCACTCATCACGCTCGGCGCGGCTCATGGTGCGGGCAAAAATATGGTCTACCGCCAGCGCCACGTTCTGGTAACAGGTAAGCCAGGGCAGCAGCGAATGGTTCTGGAATACCACCGCACGCTCAGGGCCAGGCCCGGCGATTTCACGGTTATCGCACAGTAATCCGCCTTCACTTGGGAGCGTAATGCCGGCAATCAGGTTAAGCAGCGTGGATTTGCCGCAGCCGGAGTGGCCTATCAGCCCGACGGTTTCCCCGGCGGCAATATCGAAAGTGACATGCTGTAACGCCAGGAATTCACCGCTCTGGGTCGCGAAACGCTGGCTGACATTCTGGATTTGAATAATCGGTTTCATGGTGCGCTCCTATTTTTCCTGCCAGCTAAAGCGACGCGCCAGTAACAGCAACGCCTGCTCAAGCATGAGTCCCACCACGCCGATAATGACGATGGCGATAATGATGTTTTCGACGTTTAAGTTGTTCCACTCATTCCAGATCCAAAAACCGATGCCAAGCCCGCCGGTGAGCATTTCAGCGGCGACTATCACAAGCCAGGCGATACCGATAGAGAGACGCACGCCGGTTAAAATGGCAGGCAATACTGCAGGGAAAAGGATGCGGCGCATCACCGTCCATTCAGAGAGTTGCAGCACCCGCGCCACGTTAAGATAGTCGTCCGGTATGCGACGCACCCCGTCTGCGGTGTTAATGACCATCGGCCAGATTGAACAGATGAAAATGGTCCAGCTTGATGCAGGTTCCGCGCGCTGGAACAGCAATAAACCGATGGGCAACCAGGCAAGCGGGCTGACCGGGCGCAGCAAGGCGATAAGCGGGCCGAACATCCGGGCGAAGAACACGAAGCGGCCAATCAGAAACCCAAGGGGAATACCCACCAGCGCCGCCAGACCAAAGCCGATGGCCACGCGCTGCAAAGAAGCCAGCACGTTCCAGCCGATCCCCTGATCGTTCGGCCCTTCGCGGTAGAACGGGTCGGCGAACAGGGTCAACGCCGAATCCAGGGTGCTGAGCGGGCCGGGAAAGCCTTTGCTGTTTATTGACACCAGTTGCCAGACCACCAGCGCCAGCCCTAAGCCCAACAACGCGGGCAGCAGGCGCTGAACCACGCTGTTCGCCAGCACCTTAAATGCCGGGTGGCGTTTGCGCACTTGCACTGGCGGCAAGGCAATGACCTCTGCGCCGGGCATCTCTGATGTGACAACGTCACTGCTCGTCACGGTTTGCGGTAGCTGTTTCATGCTTTAGTCCCCTGATGCGAGATGTCGAAACTGTTGGCATAGGATGCGGGATCCGTGCCGTTCCAGATTTTGCCGTCGAGCAGACGACTGCTACGCATGGCGTTTTTCGGCAGGCTGACGCCGGTTGCGCTCGCCGCTTGCTGATAGATATCGGTACGGTTAATGCGTTGGGCGACGGCCTGATAATCAGGCTCCTGTTTGAGCAATCCCCAGCGGCGAAATTGCGTCAAAAACCAGATCCCGTCGGAGTGCCACGGATAGCTCACTTCCCCGTCCCGGAAGAACTGCATCGGATGGCGGTCCTGCCAGCGACGACCGGCCCCGTTGTCATAGTCGCCAAGCATCCGGCCCGTGAGGTACTGCTCTTTGGTGTTGAGATAGGCGCGTTTCGCCAGTATCCGGGCGGTTTCCCGGCGGTTATCATCACTGGCGTCAATCCAGCGCGCCGCGTCAAGCACGGCGCAGACCAGCGCCCGCGCCGTGTTAGGGTTTTTCTCTACCCAGTCGCTGCGACAGCCAAGTACCTTTTCCGGATGATCGGGCCAGATATCCTGTGTGGTGGCGGCGGTAAAGCCGATACGGTCGTTGATCGCCCGGGCGTTCCATGGCTCGCCCACACAAAAGCCCACCATATTGCCGATGCGCATGTTCATCACCATTTGCGGCGGCGGCACGACCACGGTTCGCACATCGGTAAACGGGTTAATGCCTTCTGATGCCAGCCAGTAATAGAGCCACATGGCGTGAGTGCCGGTGGGAAAGGTATGGGCAAAGGTATAACTGCCCGGCGGCGACTGGCGCAGATACCCTGGCAGGTCGCCAAGCGCACGCACGCCTTTATCCAGCAGATCGGTAGAAAGCGTGATCGCCTGGCCGTTGTTATTCAGCGTCATCAGGCTCGCCATCGCCTGTTTTTTCCCGGCGATACCCAGTTCCAGCCCGTACACCATGCCGTAAAGGATGTGCGCGGCATCCAGTTCGCCATACACCAGTTTGTCGCGCACTGCCGCCCAACTCGCCTCTTTGCTGAGGTTGAGCTTGATGCCATAGCGGGCGTCAAAGCCTTTGATTGAGGCCATCACCAGCGGCGCGCAGTCGGTCAGCGGAATAAAGCCGACATTTACCTGCGGGCGTTCAGGCTTGTCGGAACCTGCGGCCCAGACAGTGCTTGCCAGTGACGGCATCAGTAGCGCGCTGCCCAGTGTGGCGCCCGCCTGGATAAGGCGGCGGCGGGAAATCCCTCGTTGTGTTTCGCTCATGGCTGCTCCCAATAAAAAAAGGCGTCCAACAATGCGTGAACATTGCAGGACGC
The DNA here is from genome assembly GCF_011077955.1 of Citrobacter freundii. GTDB lineage: Bacteria > Pseudomonadota > Gammaproteobacteria > Enterobacterales > Enterobacteriaceae > Atlantibacter. The sequence continues at coordinate 23,689 of NZ_JAALBX010000014.1, read as the reverse complement.
CTTTATCCTTACCGCCGGGAAGCCGCCGTTGGCTTCTCTGCGTATCGTGTTGTGGTCAGGATTAATTTTGCAAAAGCTGTGCCAGGAATTTGGGCCTTTATGGGGGCGATTTGGCGATTAAATGTGACCTCGCGCACCAAAATCTTTCACGGCATGCCCTTACGTTGTGCAGCTAACTCTTCCGGGTTACGGTCCAGAGTGAGGCGCTAAGAAGCAACGAGCGGGCGATATCCACCATCCGCTGATTCTGGTTCATGGCGAGTTTACGCAACTGCTGCCAGGCGAGTTCTTCGCTCACGCCCTGATGATTCATTAACAGGATTTTGGCCTTATCGATCACTTTGCGCTCTTCAAGGGTTTCCTGAAGCGATGTCAGTTCACGGCTCAGTTTTTCGAGTTCACGGGCCTGTTGGCGCACCAGCGGCAACAAATGGCGCTCCACCGGCGCGGCGGTGGTATTGCTCTGCTCCACCACCCACGCGGCAAAGGCCGCGTCCTGGGTGGGTTCATCCTCATCTGTATGTTGTAACGACTGCAATGCGACGGCGCACAGGGTATCAATCAGGCGAGTTTCTATCAGACGTAGCGCGTCCAGCCGCGCCGTTTGAATAGCAAACCAGCGTGTGGCGGATTGCGGGTTGGCGGCCGTGCGGGTGCAGGCTTCACGGCGCATCTGTTCAATATCGCGAGTGGCCTCGGCGGTGGCGCGAAACAGCGCCGCGTCCTCCGGGTGGGCAAGTGACAAAAAAGTAGAAAAACTGTGCTGTTGGGCATCAATACGGTCAACCAGCATCTGGCGCAGCGCCGCATCAAATTCGCCACGGGTAAAACCAATCGCCCCGACCGCCCGCTCCTGGCCTACCCATTCTTTACCCTGCATCAGGCTGTAGAGCGCGGTAAGCGCTTTGGCAAGCTGCGGTGAGCATACCGCGTCGTTGGCCTGTGGGATGATGTCCATGAGCGGTTGGATGGTGCGAATAAAACGGTCCATGGCCTGTTCGGGCGGGAGGCGCAGGTCACGGATGTCGTCACGTAATTCTGGTAATCCTTCGAGGAACCACAGCCCGCAGGCAAGTTTCGCAGCCGCGTTGCCGTTTATCATCGTCGCCTTATCGGCAAGCCAGTGCTGAAAATCGGCGAGCGCCTCATCGACCCTGTCGGCGCTTTGTATAAGCTCGGAGCCAAACAGCGCGCCACGGGAGCAGAGCCACACGTTAGACGCGCCGCGCTCGCGCTGGAGCGCATGGATAAGATGGCTGATTAACGTGGCAAACTCGCCAAGGCGTGCAAGATGATGCAACTGCTGCTGTTGATGGTGACGGGTATAGCGAAACCAGTCCAGCGCGGTTTGTGGGCGTGACGGCTGTTGATTCATGTCATACTCCAGTCTTAATTATTTTCATACCCTATGCGTTATTAACAAAGCAATAACCATGCCCAAACGGCAAAGGAGTTAACGTGCAAAATATCGTAATAATCGCTAACGGCGCGGCTTATGGCAGCGAATCGCTGTTTAACAGCCTGCGACTGGCCATCGCTCTGCGTGAACAACCGGGTGAAATGGACCTGAAGCTATTTTTGATGTCGGATGCGGTAACGGCGGGTATTCGCGGTCAGAAACCGTCTGAAGGCTATAACATTCAGCAGATGCTTGAGATCCTCACCGCGCAGAATGTGCCGGTTAAGCTGTGTAAAACCTGCGCCGACGGGCGCGGTGTCTCCGGGCTTGCGCTTATTGACGGCGTTGAGATCGGCACGCTGGTGGAACTGGCGCAGTGGACCCTGGCCGCAGATAAAGTCCTGACCTTCTGAGTGGCGCGCTGCCGCAGGCGTTCTACTGCGGCAGTTTTCGCCTTTATCACGCGATTTGGCAACATACAGCGAAATAGCTTGCTGAAAGCGTCCTGACTTTCCAGAATTTCCCGCCTCGTTTGTACGCTTTTTAAGCGCAAATCATGACCTGCTGACTATTTGCGTGGCAGATATAACTAAATTTTAATCATTATGAAATTCGTTGATCGGCGTCATCATTCGCGACCTCCCTCTTTGGTGTTATGCATAAGCGTGTTTTGTGAACAAAATCACGTCAGGGGTGGTCTTTTTTTGGCAGAGGGTAATGAGATGGCGATGGTAAAAACGAGTCTGAAATTGTTTGGCGGGGATACGGTGGTGGTTCGCTGTTCTGATTCTTGTCACATTCATTTAATGAGCGCCAAAGGCGCGCCGAGCAGTAATGCCGATATTTTAAGCGTACAAAACCGCAAGCACGCTTACCTTACCGTTCCCTACAGCGGCACCTGGAACGTGCTGATTGATAGTCACAGCCAGTCGCTTGAGCATTCAATCAGCTACGTTCCCGCCTGAGTTCAGGCAAAGCCCGGTTGCCAGTTAGCGTCGGGCTGGGGTGCCTGCAATGCGCGAACCGCACTAATAAGTTCATCTAACGTTGGGTCGCGCATGCCCAGTTTGTCGAGTTCCTGCTCCAGCGAAAACAAATACTGCGCGTTGGTGCCAAGCGGGCCGCTGGCGGCGGCAATCAGCGGCGCGATAACCGCGGCGCGAGTGTCGGACTCATAAAGCGAATGGCGGGGATCCATAATAAACACCAGCGCATTAACCGTGCGTCCATCATCAAGCGACAGTTTGCACCAGGTGGGCATATAGCAACCGGTTATCATTTCTCGCTTCCAGAGCAGTTCCAGTTCCTGATTTAGCGTCGCCTGCGGCAAACGATACGCCACACCAGTGGTTCGTCCGCCCTCTTTAAGCGCCAGCATTCGCCCAGGCTTGCAAGCCGTGCCCCGCCCTGCCGTTAAGCGCAGGCAAAACGCCCGATGCCAACCCGGCAGTGTACCGGTCGCCGATTCAACGTAATCCAGCGCCGGGTTCCACATCAGTGAACCATAACCAAAAATCCATACCGGGCCATCGTCAGGCCGACAGGCAAGCGTTGCGGCAAGTGATGCTGCGCGCTGCTCAGATGACCACAATAACGATTCCTCAATGGCTCCAAAAGCCGTCTTACAATCCGCTTTCATTAAGAAATCACGTGTTAGCACTTCATACCTCCGCCACTGCCACGCTTCCTTGCTTACCTCTGGTTGCCTTCCAGGCCTTGTCTGCTGTTCATTTCGAAAGCAATTATGGTGTGACGATAGGCAATTCCCCTGGCGCTGGCAAGTGTTGAAATTTGATATGGCGCAATTTAGCGCGATTGAAGCGAGGTTTTACGGGGCGGTAAGAAATATCACCCCGGATTATCAATTGATTAGCGGTCACGTTATTTTTTCTTATGCCACTTTTCATCGTCGCCTTTTTCATAGTCATGTTTAACCGCCGCCCACGCCACGCGGTGCGCGGTTTCTTCACGACTGGCGTCACCACGACGGTCGTCCGCATCTTTATATTGATCCCAGGCGCTGTTAAAGGCTTCTTTATAAATATCCTGGGCGTGAGCGGGCAAAACGTTAGTGACGTTATCAGGCAGATCGTTTCGTGATTTATACGGCATGCTGGCCTCTCTTAGTAGTAATGACATTATAGTTTGGGCCAGGGTTACAGGCTTTTCCAGTTAGAGGGAATTATTGAAAAAGAAGGCTGTTAATTAGCTGTAAGGTAAACCAATTCTAAATGAAAATGAGATATATCAGGCGTTGGTGATAAATAAACTATCAGGCCGTAAAACTTCGTAAATATTGCCGGGGGCGCGTCGCTTTTTTGTTAGTTTAATACCCTTTCTGACAATGACTATACTTAATTTACCTGCATCTCTGGAGCGAAATATGACACAAACAGCACATGAGGCGGTTAAAACCCGCCATAAGGAGAGTTCCCTCATTTTTCCGGTGATTGCACTGTCAGTGCTGGCCTTTTGGGGTTCCAGCCAGTCGCTGCCAGTGGTCATCGGTATTAATGCGCTGGCGCTGGTCGCCATTCTTAGCAGCGCTTTTAGTGTGGTTCGCCACGCGGATGTACTGGCCCACCGTTTAGGCGAACCTTATGGCTCGCTGATTTTAAGCTTATCGGTCGTTATTCTTGAAGTCAGTCTTATCTCGGCGCTGATGGCAACCGGCGATGCCGCGCCAACCCTGATGCGCGACACACTTTACTCCATCATTATGATTGTCACCGGCGGCCTGGTCGGCTGTGCGCTGCTGATGGGCGGACGTAAATTTGCCACGCAATATGTGAATTTATTCGGCATTAAACAGTACCTCATCGCTTTATTTCCGCTGGCAGTGATTGTGCTGGTGTTCCCTATGGCGTTACCCGAAGCCAATTTCACCCTGGGGCAGTCTTTGCTGGTGGCGCTGATTTCCGCCGCGATGTATGGCGTGTTTTTGTTAATCCAGACGAAAACCCATCAGAGCCTGTTTGTTTATGAGCATGAAGATGAAGGCGATGACGATGACCCGCATCACGGGAAACCGTCCGCACACAGCAATGTGTGGCATGCGTCCTGGCTTGTCGTGCATCTGATTGCGGTCATTGCCGTGACCAAAATGAACGCGTATCCGCTGGAGTCTTTGCTGACGACGCTGAATGCGCCGGTGGCGTTTACCGGCTTTCTGGTCGCGCTATTAATTCTCTCCCCGGAAGGGTTGGGCGCCATTAAAGCGGTAATGAACAATCAGGTGCAGCGCGCCATGAATTTGTTTTTCGGCTCGGTGCTGGCGACAATTTCTCTGACGGTTCCGGCCGTGACGCTTATCGCTATTCTGACCGGTAACGAGCTTATTTTTGGTCTCGGCGCGCCGGAAATGATCGTGATGCTGACGTCGCTGGTGTTGTGCCAGCTTTCGTTCTCAACCGGGCGCACCAATGTGCTGAACGGCACCGCGCATCTGGCGGTGTTCGCCGCCTATCTGATGACGATTTTCGCCTGATTGCGTCAGGCTTGACGCAAACAAAAACGCCCTGCGGTTTTGCAGGGCGTTTTTTTATCCAGCGGAAAATTAATTTTCCGTGTTCAGCTCGTCGAAGCTCTTAACCAAATCATCAATGGCTTTGATTTGCTTAAGGAACGGTTCGAGTTTGTCGAGCGGCAGCGCGGACGGGCCATCGCATTTCGCATTGGCAGGATCCGGGTGCGCTTCGATAAACAGGCCAGCAAGACCCACCGCCATGCCCGCACGCGCCAGTTCAGTCACCTGACCGCGACGACCACCGGAAGCGGCGCCAAACGGGTCACGGCACTGCAGGGCGTGAGTCACATCGAAAATCACCGGGGCGTTGCCGGAGGCTTTCTTCATCACATTGAAACCCAGCATATCCACAACCAGATTGTCATAGCCGAAGTTGCTGCCGCGATCGCACAGGATAACTTTGTCATTACCGCCTTCAATAAATTTGTCGACGATATTGCCCATTTGGCCAGGGCTGACAAATTGCGGTTTCTTCACGTTGATTACCGCGCCGGTTTTCGCCATCGCTTCTACGAGATCGGTCTGACGCGCCAGGAACGCAGGCAACTGGATAACGTCAACCACGTCCGCTACCGGCTGCGCCTGAGCGGATTCGTGAACGTCGGTAATGACTTTCACGCCAAAGGCCTGTTTCAGTTCCTGGAAGATTTTCATCCCTTCTTCCAGGCCCGGCCCACGATAGGAGTGAATGGATGAGCGATTCGCTTTATCAAAAGACGCTTTGAAAACATACGGGATACCGAGTTTGTCGGTAACGGTGACATAGTGTTCGCAAATACGCATCGCAAGATCGCGTGATTCGAGAACGTTCATACCGCCGAAGAGAACGAACGGGAGGTCGTTCGCAACGTTGATATCACCAATACTCACCACTTTTTGTTTCATACGTTCGCCTTATCAGGTGTAAATCAGAAACGTACTGCCATTAATGCAGGGTAATCTGTTTATGAGAAATCGAATTAATTTGCGCGCGGATCATTTCGCTGATTGGATCTTCCGGGCACTGCTCGACGAAATAACTAAGATCGGTGAGCGCCACATGGTCGCAATCAAGCTGGGCGTAAATCAGGCCGCGATCGCGAATCTCATAGGGATCTTCGGGATTAAATTGCAGCAGCGCTTCGCTGGTGCGCAGCGCCAGCAGCATTTGCCGCTCTTCCATTAGCGCCGCCTTCAGCGTATCGAGCAATTTACGGATAACGTCGGCGTTCTCGGACTCTTCAAGATCGTCAACGTACAGTTCCGCAACCGGGCTGATATTCCCTTTGAGCCACACTTCAAGCGTATGTTCATCCAGCGTTTCGCCGTTGAAAGGATTGATAAGCCACATTTCGCCATCCATCCAGTCAGCGCGCAGGATAAGCTGGGTTGGGAAAATCACCGGCATCAGCGGAATATCCAGTTGCTCGGCAACCCACAGCAGAATGGCGCCCAGCGCCACCGCACTGCCCTGACGATTCTCAAGAACCTTGTCTAACCACAAGGCGTCGGAAAGCTTATAAACGCCCCGGGAGTCCTTGAAACCCCACTCGCCGTAAAACAGTTCCAGCAATTTTTCTAGCTGGATATCCTGATGAAGCCCACCGCTAATCTCTTCGCGGGCAAGTTTCACCAGCGATTGCAGTTTCTTGTGAACGTCCTGAGCCGGGAAGTCCTCGCGGATCATCTGCGATATCAAAATCATGCCGTCGCATAACGGCGCTTTATTAAACTCGAAATCGGCTAACGACTTCATACAAACCCCAATAACGGTATTTTGGTGGTGGCCAGTTTGATAACGATATAAATGACCACCAATCCCAGCAGAAAAGCAATCCAGCGTACCTGCTGGCTACGCGGGCGTCGGCCCAGCGCGATAAAACCTAAAACGATATAGATGATAACGCCAAATAGTTTTTCAGTCAGCCATGCGCCTTGCGGGGTGAAGGGGTAGAAATGGGTAATCACCACCAGCGCAACGCCCGTCCCCAGCAGTATCGTGTCGTTAATATGGGGAACAATGCGCACCCAGCGTTTGGTCGACATGGCTGAACCACGATATTGCCACCAGTAGCGCAGAATAAACAGGCTAACGGAAAGGAATGCGGTGAGAATATGCATGTGCTTTAGCGCAAAATAGGTCGCCATGACTTACTCCTGTTAAGTTATTTGTCCCATGGTCAGGCGTTCATTTCCGCCATAATCCAGACCGGTTTCTACTGCGTTGAATCCTGCTTTGTTAAACAGCGCGCGCACCACCTCGCCCTGCTGCCAGCCGTGCTCCAGCACCAGCCAGCCGCCGGGTTCCAGGTGTGCCCGCGCTTCGCGAATCAAATAATCGATATCCGCTAACCCCTTATCTGGCGCAACCAGCGCCGAACGCGGTTCAAATCGCACGTCGCCGAGGCTTAAGTGCTCGTCTTCGGTATCGATATAAGGTGGATTGCTGACAATAAGCGTAAAGCGTTGTCCGGGAAGCGCGCTAAACCAATCGCTTTGATAAATAGCCACGCGCGTCATATCCAAACGCCGGGCATTGCGCCGGGCCAACTCTACCGCTTGCGGGACTTTATCAACCGCGACCACTTCACAATCCGGGCGCTCAGACGCCAGCGCCAGTGCAATCGCGCCGGTACCGGTGCCTAAATCGAGAATGCGGCATGGTGTCGCGGGTAAGCGCGCGAGCGCTTGCTCCACGACGCATTCGGTATCGGGACGGGGAATGAGGGTGGCGGGAGAGACCATCAACGGCAGTGACCAGAATTCCCGCTCGCCGATAAGATAGGCCACCGGCTCCCCGGTGACGCGCCGCGCCAGCAAGGCGTCAAGCTCAGCTTGCTGCGCCCCGGTAAGCGGCGTCTCGCCAAACGCCATAATGAATGTGCGGGTTTTTCCGGTTACAAAGCCCAGCAGGATCTCCGCGTCACGACGCGGAGATTCGCTGTTCACAAGCTGTGCGACGGCGTGCCGTAACCAGTGTTGAAAATCCATTATTCCTGCTCGGAGAGTGCAGCCAACTGATCGGCCTGGTATTCCTGCACGATAGGTTCGATAAGCATATCGAGTTTGCCTTCCATCACTTCATCCAGACGGTACACCGTCAGGTTGATGCGGTGATCGGTCACGCGCCCCTGCGGGAAGTTATAGGTGCGGTTACGATCGCTGCGATCGCCGCTGCCCAGCAGATTACGCCGCGTTGAAGCTTCTGCCTGATGGCGTTTGGCCATTTCCGCCGCATGGATACGCGCGCCCAGCACCGACAGCGCTTTGGCTTTGTTTTTATGCTGGGAACGTTCGTCCTGGCACTCCACCACAATACCGGTCGGCAAGTGGGTAATACGGATAGCCGAATCGGTGGTGTTAACGTGCTGGCCGCCCGCGCCGGAGGAACGGAACGTATCGATACGCAGATCGCCTGGATTAATTTCCGGCAGTTCCGCTTCAGGCAATTCCGGCATCACCGCCACCGTACAGGCGGAGGTGTGGATACGCCCCTGGGATTCGGTAGCCGGAACGCGCTGGACGCGATGACCGCCGGATTCAAATTTAAGGCGACCATAAACGCCGTCGCCGCTGATTTTCGCGATCACTTCTTTATAGCCGCCATGCTCGCCATCACTGGCGCTCATGACTTCAACGCGCCAGCGACGCGATTCGGCGTAGCGGCTGTACATCCGAAACAGATCGCCTGCAAACAGCGCCGCTTCGTCGCCGCCGGTGCCCGCGCGCACTTCGACAAACGCGTTACGCTCATCATCGGGATCTTTTGGCAGCAGCAACACCTGAAGCTCTTGCTCCAGTTGCTCGCTTTTCTGTTTGGCGTCGTTCAATTCTTCTTGCGCCATGTCGCGCATTTCCGGGTCATCCAACAGCATTTGTGCCGTTTCGATGTCTTCCTGAACCTGTTGCCAGAGCAAAAAACAACGCGATACATCGCTCAATTGCGCGTATTCACGAGAGAGGGCGCGAAAGCGATCCTGATCCGCGATAGTCGCAGCGTCGCCAAGCAGGGCCTGAACTTCTTCGTGGCGCTCCTGCAAGGCTTCTAGTTTGGCAACGATAGAAGGCTTCATAGGCGGTGTTTCACCTTATTATATGTATTGTTGTGCTACTCCAGCCCAAGGCTGTTGCGCAGAATATGCAGGCGATCGTCATCCCCGTCACGGGCGGCCTGCTGGAGAGATTTGGTTGGCGCATGGATAAGCCGGTTGGTTAACTTCCAGGCTAGATCCTGCATGATGGCTTCGGCGTCGCCGCCTTGTTGCAGTGCAGCAATGGCGCGGGCGGTGAGATCGTCACGCACCTGTTCGGCCTGGCTGCGGTATTCGCGAATGGTCTCGGTGGCGCCCTGGGCGCGCATCCAGGCCATAAATTCACTGGCTTCCTGCTCAACGATAGTTTCAGCCTGCACGGCGGCGGCTTTACGCTGGGCCAGATTATGCGAAATGATCGATTGCAGATCGTCCACGCTGTAGAGATAGGCGTTGGCGAGTTTGCCAACTTCTGGCTCTACATCACGCGGAACGGCGATATCCACCAGCAGCATCGGTTGATTGCGGCGGGCTTTTAACGCGCGCTCCACCATGCCTTTACCTATGATAGGCAGCGGACTTGCGGTGGAACTGATAATAATATCGGCTTCTTTCAGACGCTCATCGATTTCGCTCAGTTCAATGACATCGGCACCCACTTCATCCGCCAGGCGCTGAGCGCGCTCGCGGGTGCGGTTGGCGATAATCATTTTTGACACGTTGTGTTCGCGCAAATGACGCGCGGCGAGTTCAATCGTTTCGCCCGCGCCGACCAGCAGCACGGTCACTTTTGAGAGCGATTCAAAGATTTGACGAGCCAGGGTACAGGCGGCGAACGCCACCGATACCGCGCTGGCGCCGATCTCGGTTTCGGTGCGCACCCGTTTTGCCACAGAGAACGACTTCTGGAACATCCGCTCCAGTTCACTTGACTGAGTGTGGCCGCGCTGAGAATCCGAGAAGGCTTTTTTAACCTGACCGAGAATTTGCGGTTCGCCGAGGACCAGCGAATCCAGTCCGCTGGCCACGCGCATCAAATGGCTGACGGCGTCGTTGTCGTGGTGCCAGTACAGGCTGTTTCTCACCTCAGCTTCATCAAGCTGATGGTAATCGCACAGCCAGCGCACCAGACGTTCGTGGAGATCGTCTTGCTGCTCAACGCTTAAATAGAGTTCGGTACGGTTACACGTAGATAACACCACTCCGCCCTGCACCATCGGCTGTGCCAGCAAGCTTTCCAGCGCCTGGTCGAGCGTTTCCGGCGAAAACGTAACGCGTTCTCGCAGTGAAATCGGGGCCGTTTTGTGGTTGATGCCGAGTGCTAAAAGGGTCATGTCAGCGGGAATAGTACCAGCGTTGATAAGGTTGAACTCCGCGCATCATACAGGATGAGCAAGGTCAATAAAAGAGAACACCCTCTTTTGAATCAATCGGTGAACAGATCATTTAAGATAACTTGACCGTAGACGCATTTCTCGCTGGAAGCTAGCATGAAGGGTTATCAAGCTAACCTACTTTCAAGGATTTGCCGCAACATGATTCGTTCTCCCTTCCCGTTAATTCGTCTTTTACCGCTGGCAAGCCTGATCCTGACGGCATGCGCCGTCACTACGCCAAAAGGCCCGGGAAAAAGTCCTGACGCCCCGCAGTGGCAACAGCATCAGCAACAGGTCGCGAAAATTTCCCAGTATCAGACCCGCGGTTCTTTTGCTTATCTGTCTGACAAACAAAAAGTGTACGCCCGCTTCTTCTGGCAACAAACCGGTAAGGATCGCTATCGCCTTCTGCTGACGAACCCACTTGGCAGCACTGAACTTGAGCTGAACGCGCAGCCCGGACAGGTACAACTGGTGGACAGCAAAGGCCAGCGCTATACCGATACCGATGCCGAAGAGATGATTGGCAAACTTACCGGTATGCCTATCCCGATAAACAGCCTGCGCCAGTGGATTTTAGGTATTCCGGGCGAGGCGACCGATTACAAACTGGATGACAACTATCGCCTGAGCGAAGTGAAGTACAACCAGAACGGTAAAGACTGGACGGTCACCTATGGCGGTTATGACACCAAAACGCAGCCTGCCCTGCCTGCCAACATGGAACTGCGCGAAGGCGATCAGCGTATCAAACTTAAAATGGACAGCTGGACGGTGAAATAATGCGGCGCTGGCCCTCTCCTGCAAAACTGAACCTGTTTTTATATATCACGGGCCGTCGAGCTGACGGCTATCATGATTTACAGACGCTGTTTCAGTTTCTCGATTATGGCGATTCGCTGGATATCGAGCCGCGTAATGATGATGCCATCCGGCTGCTGACGCCGGTGCCGGGCGTGGCGGATGAAGATAATCTCATCGTGCGCGCGGCGCGCATGCTGGCTGCAAAAGCCCGCGACAACGGGTTTCGCGGCCCGTTAGGCGCAGATATCGCCGTGGATAAGCAATTGCCGATGGGCGGCGGGTTGGGCGGTGGCTCATCCAATGCCGCCACCACGCTTGTCGCGCTCAACCATCTGTGGAAAACCGGCTTTAGCGATGAACAACTGGCAGAGCTTGGTGTCACCCTTGGCGCGGACGTGCCGGTTTTTGTCCGTGGCCGCGCCGCGTTTGCAGAAGGCGTGGGCGAGGTGTTGACCTTCGTCGAACCGGAAGAAAAATGGTATCTGGTGGCCCACCCCGGCGAGAGCATTTCGACGCCGGTGATTTTTAACGATCCAGAATTGCCGCGTAATACCCCAAAACGGAGCCTGGACACGTTACTAAAATGTGAATTCAGAAATGATTGCGAGGTTATCGCAAGAAAACGTTTTCGCAAGGTTGATGCCGCGCTTTCCTGGCTGTTAGAATACGCGCCGTCGCGCCTGACTGGCACAGGGGCTTGTGTATTTGCTGAATTTGACACAGAGTCCGCCGCCCGCCAGGTGCTAAAACAAGCCCCGGAATGGCTGCATGGCTTTGTCGCGCGAGGCGTTAATCGTTCTTCGCTGCATCAAGCGCTGGATAAGTGATGTAAGTATTTCGGGCAGACAGAGTTATGGTGACAGCGTCACCCTGTTCCAGATGTTGCGCCATGCTCTTTAACTACACCGCCTGGATGGCGGGCTTCACACGCATTGATGCCGTCATCCACCACTGGACGCATGCCTGAGGTTCTTCTCGTGCCTGATATGAAGCTTTTTGCTGGTAACGCCACCCCGGAACTAGCACAACGTATTGCCAACCGCCTGTACACATCCCTCGGCGACGCTGCTGTCGGTCGCTTTAGCGACGGCGAAGTCAGCGTACAAATTAATGAAAATGTACGCGGTGGTGATATTTTCATCATCCAGTCCACCTGTGCTCCCACCAACGACAACCTGATGGAATTGGTTGTGATGGTCGATGCCCTGCGTCGCGCTTCCGCAGGTCGTATCACCGCCGTGATCCCCTACTTTGGTTATGCCCGTCAGGACCGCCGCGTGCGTTCTGCGCGTGTACCGATCACCGCAAAAGTGGTTGCTGATTTCCTGTCAAGCGTAGGCGTTGACCGCGTTCTGACTGTGGACCTGCACGCAGAACAGATTCAGGGCTTCTTTGATGTGCCGGTAGACAACGTCTTCGGCAGCCCTATTCTGCTCGAAGATATGATCCAGAAAAACCTCGATAATCCTATCGTGGTTTCCCCGGATATCGGCGGCGTGGTACGTGCTCGTGCTATCGCTAAACTGCTGAACGATACGGACATGGCTATCATCGACAAACGTCGTCCGCGCGCTAACGTTTCCCAGGTGATGCATATCATCGGTGACGTGGCTGACCGCGACTGCGTAATGGTTGATGACATGATCGATACCGGCGGCACCCTGTGCAAAGCAGCGGAAGCGCTGAAAGAGCGCGGCGCGAAACGCGTCTTCGCTTACGCCACGCACCCTATTTTCTCCGGCAATGCGGTGGAAAACATCAAGAACTCCGTGATTGATGAGTTCATCGTATGCGACACCATCCCGCTGGCTCCGGAAATCAAAGCGCTGGAAAAAGTGCGTACTCTGACGCTTTCCGGCATGCTGGCAGAAGCGATTCGTCGTATCAGCAACGAAGAATCCATTTCTGCCATGTTCGAACATTGACAGACCTGCGTTCATAAACCCGCTGCGGCGGGTTTTTTTTATCGTGTAATCTATTTGTGTGATTAATGCCTCCTTCGTCTGACATATAATATTCAGATGATGCGCTCATGGATGATAACTGTGAAAATGTCTTCTATAGCCCACTTCTTGCCTTTTCGCGCCCTGATTGACGCCTGTTGGCGTGAGAAATATACCGCATCTCGTTTTAGTCGCGATCTGATTGCCGGGATCACCGTCGGGATCATCGCGATACCGCTGGCGATGGCGCTGGCGATTGGTAGCGGTGTTGCGCCCCAGTATGGCCTGTATACCTCAGCCGTCGCGGGCATTGTCATCGCGTTAAGCGGCGGCTCGCGTTTTAGCGTCTCCGGTCCTACCGCCGCGTTTGTGGTGATCCTCTATCCCGTTGCCCAACAGTTTGGCCTGGCGGGACTCTTAGTGGCGACGCTGATGTCCGGATTATTTCTGGTGCTGTTCGGCATGGCGCGCTTTGGTCGGCTTATCGAATACATTCCTCTTTCCGTGACGCTGGGCTTTACCTCCGGTATCGGCATCACTATCGCCACCATGCAGATCAAGGACTTTTTGGGTCTTGAGATGGCGCATGTGCCTGAGCACTATTTGCAGAAAGTCGGCGCGCTTGCGATGGCGATACCGACGCTTAATGTCGGGGATGCGGCAATTGGCATCGTCACGCTGGGCGTGCTGGTGTTCTGGCCGCGTCTGGGGATTCGCTTGCCGGGCCATTTGCCTGCGCTGCTTGCCGGGTGCGCCGTGATGGGCATTGTCAATGTGCTTGGCGGCGAGGTGGCTACCATCGGCTCGCGCTTCCATTATCTGCTGGCTGACGGCACGCAGGGCAACGGTATTCCGCCACTTCTACCGCAGTTGATGCTGCCCTGGAATATCCCGCACTCCGGTTTTACCCTGAGCTGGTCATCCATTCAGGCATTGTTACCGGCGGCGTTTTCCATGGCGATGCTCGGGGCGATTGAATCGCTGCTATGCGCGGTCGTGCTCGACGGCATGACCGGTACCAAACATAACGCCAACAGTGAACTGATAGGCCAGGGCCTCGGCAATCTTATTGCGCCGTTCTTTGGCGGCATTACCGCGACCGCGGCCATTGCCCGTTCTGCCGCCAACGTGCGCGCCGGGGCAACATCGCCGGTGGCGGCCGTCATTCACTCATTACTGGTGATTATGGCGCTGCTGGCGCTCGCTCCCGTGCTCTCATGGCTGCCGTTGTCTGCCATGGCGGCGCTGCTGCTGATGGTGGCGTGGAATATGAGCGAGGCCCATAAAGTGGTCAGCCTGTTACGTCACGCGCCGAAAGACGACATCCTGGTGATGTTATTGTGCATGTCGCTTACCGTGTTGTTCGATATGGTGATCGCGATTAGCGTCGGCATTGTGCTGGCATCGCTGCTGTTTATGCGTCGAGTGGCGCGAATGACACGTCTTGCGCCGCTCAACGTGACAGTGCCGGATGATGTCCTGGCGGTGCGCGTTACCGGTCCGCTGTTTTTCGCCGCGGCGGAGGGCGTGTTTGGCCCGCTGATGCACCAGGCGCAAGGCAAGCGGATTATCGTGATGCAATGGGACGCGGTGCCCGTGCTGGATGCGGGCGGCCTGGATGCGCTGCAACGCTTTATCGCCCGGTTACCGGACGGTTGCGAGCTGCGTATTTGTCATCTTGAATTCCAGCCGTTACGCACGCTGGCGCGCGCGCAAGTTACGCCCATCCCTGGGCGTCTGGCGTTCTTCCATGATCGTGAGGCGGCGCTCGCCGGCCTGTAAATCAGTCTGCTGATGCGGGCCGCTGCGCCTGCATCAGCGCAGTCACCGCCTGTTGCAACCAGCCCAACACCGACGGCGTCATCCAGGTTCCTTTCGCCAGATGCGGCTCTTTGGTCATCGCCTCGCGGAATTTCTGATGGGTACGCGGATCATGCCCGGCAAACGAGGTGAACAATTCAAGCCAGTGACGCGCCAGCGCCTGTCCCTCTTCACTTTCCGGTTTCATGCCGCGGTTAAAGGCCTCATGCAGTTTCGCCACCAGCGGCGGCCATTCCATCATGCGATCAAAGTAATGCGCGCGGGTAAACGCGAGTTCGTCATCCGACAAGTAATGGGCGTAAATGGCGAGTTTGCTTTCTGCGAACGCGTGGGTGACGAAATCGAGCACTTGTGGGGTGATCCCGGTTTTATCCACCATTTGCGGTTCGTTTTCGTGCATCTTATTCAGCCGGGTGAGAAAGTCCGGTTTGCCGGCGGTATCGCGCTCGAGAGTTTCCATCCAGCGTGTCGCCAGCGCCTGGGCCTGCGGATCGGCAGGCGGGACGCGGCTGTCAATTAACCCTTTAACCTGCGCCACCATCTCTGCCCACTCCTGTTCACGGGCGGCATCCTGCTGCGCAAACGGCAGTGTGTTAAGTTCCTGTTGAGTAAACCAGCGATCGTACATTGTCATTAACTCCAGCGTAGTGAGCCATTCGAAGAGATCCGGTTCCCGCCCGCTTTGCAGGTCGCGCTGCAATAGCGCGAGCCTCCCGCGCAGCGTCGCGATGCGCGTCAGCTTTTCGTCAAGCATGCACAGCTGTCGCCCGATAATATCATTAAGCGAAACCGAATGATTCTCCAGCGTGTCGCGCACCTCGCTCAGGCTCAGTCCCATTTGTGTTAACGCCTGAATAGTGTGCAGGCGCTTCACATCAGTAGCGTTGTAAAGACGGTAACCTGCGGCGGTGCGCCCCGACGGCAAGAGTAATCCCAGCGATTCATAATGATGTAACGTTCGAACGGTGATCCCGGCGCGTTTTGCCAGTTCACCCACCTGAATTAACATAGAATTTCCCCTGTCGCGTATCGGTAAGGCGCATGCTGAAGCCTCACGCTACGTAAGGGTCAAGAAGAATGCAAAAAAAAACGGCCCCGTATGCGGAGCCGTCTTCTTAAAGAGATCGGTTAACTGTGACGATGTTCGTCGCGGCGGCAGCGTTTATCATAGTGACGCACCCACCAGTAACGGTCACAGACTTGTTCATGCCCGCCTACGCGCGCGCCAGCAAGCCAGAGTATGGCCCCCACAAAGATGCTTAACACGGCGCCATGGGCGAAAAATTGTGGCAGGTTCAATTGCGGCAGTTGATTCAGAACGGAATATGCGACGCCACCTATCATGACAATTAAGCCCAACCCCATAAGAAAGTTACCGAGTAACGAAGCGTTTTTGCGTTTCATCTGTCACCTCCGGAACAAAAGGGTGTTGAGGAGAATCCCCATTCCTTGTGTGTAAAGTATAGACAACGCTTATGAATGTCTGTTGCGTTTGAGATCACAATTACGGGCCTTTATTTCACAAAACTTTACATATAACTCGCTGAACTAGATGAAATTCTAATGGTTCAAATGGGGTATTATTCGCTTTCCGCAGATTAATCTGCGGTTGCTTTGTCATCGCGACCAGAGCGAAGTAAACTACCCGGCGATTTACGGGCAATTTGGAATAACAACGTGACGATAAAATTGATTGTCGGCCTGGCGAACCCTGGCGCTGAATATGCGGCAACCCGCCATAACGCCGGGGCATGGTATGTTGATTTGCTAGCAGAGCGCCTGCGCGCGCCGCTTAAAGAAGAAGCCAAGTTTTTTGGCTACACCTCACGCGTCACGCTTGCCGGCGAAGACGTAAGACTGCTGGTTCCCACCACGTTTATGAACCTGAGCGGCAAAGCGGTGGCAGCGATGGCCGGTTTTTACCGCATCGCTCCTGATGAAATTTTAGTCGCGCATGATGAACTCGATTTACCGCCAGGTGTCGCCAAATTCAAATTAGGCGGGGGTCACGGTGGCCACAACGGGCTTAAAGATATCATCAGTAAACTCGGCAATAACCCGAATTTTCACCGGTTGCGCCTGGGAATTGGTCATCCCGGCGATAAAAACAAAGTTGTTGGTTTCGTCCTTGGCAAACCGCCGGTGTCAGAACAAAAATTAATAGACGATGCGATAGACGAAGCGGCGCGTTGCACCGAAATCTGGCTTAAAGAAGGGCTGACCAAAGCCACTAACCGGTTACATGCTTTTAAGGCGCAATAAACGCCTTTTTGTAAGTCCACGCGGGGATTTCCGCCCCGAATAGCGCCTGTTCCATGTATAATAGGCAAAGTTATTTATTTCTCATCATTGAGCCTGTTTTAACTCGATGATAATCAAGCAATTAAGGTGATCTAAACCATGGGATTCAAATGCGGTATCGTCGGCTTGCCGAACGTCGGTAAATCCACTCTGTTCAATGCGCTGACTAAAGCCGGTATTGAAGCGGCAAACTTCCCGTTCTGTACCATTGAGCCGAACACTGGCGTGGTTCCAATGCCCGATCCGCGTCTCGATAAACTGGCGGAAATCGTTAAGCCTCAGCGCATCCTGCCGACCACAATGGAATTCGTCGACATCGCAGGGCTGGTAAAAGGCGCATCCAAAGGCGAAGGTCTCGGCAACCAGTTTTTGACGAATATCCGTGAAACCGAAGCTATCGGTCATGTGGTTCGCTGCTTTGAAAACGACAATATCATCCACGTCGCGGGTAAAGTTGATCCGGCGGAAGATATCGACGTGATTAATACCGAACTGGCGCTGTCCGATCTGGAAACCTGCGAACGCGCTATTCATCGCGTGCAGAAGAAAGCCAAAGGCGGCGACAAAGATGCCAAAGCGGAACTGGCTGCGCTGGAAAAATGCCTGCCGCAT
This sequence comes from Citrobacter freundii, assembly GCF_011077955.1. GTDB lineage: Bacteria > Pseudomonadota > Gammaproteobacteria > Enterobacterales > Enterobacteriaceae > Atlantibacter. Next base: position 5,897 of record NZ_JAALBX010000014.1, on the reverse strand, counting down.
CTGGAAAACGCCGGTATGCTGCGTGCGCTTGATCTGACCGCAGAAGACAAAGCCGCTATCCGTTACCTGAGCTTCCTGACGCTGAAGCCGACCATGTACATCGCTAACGTCAATGAAGACGGCTTTGAGAACAACCCATACCTGGACAAAGTGCGTGAAATCGCCGCGCAAGAAGGATCTGTCGTTGTGCCGGTATGTGCTGCGGTGGAATCTGATATCGCTGAACTCGACGATGCCGATCGCGATGAGTTTATGGCTGAACTGGGTATCGAAGAACCAGGCCTTAACCGCGTTATTCGCGCCGGTTATGCCCTTCTGAATCTGCAAACTTACTTCACCGCTGGCGTGAAAGAAGTACGCGCGTGGACTATCCCGGTAGGCGCCACGGCACCGCAGGCGGCAGGCAAAATCCACACCGACTTTGAAAAAGGTTTTATCCGCGCACAAACCATCGCTTATGAAGATTTCATTGCGTATAAAGGCGAACAAGGCGCGAAAGAAGCCGGTAAAATGCGTGCAGAAGGCAAAGATTACATCGTTAAAGATGGCGATGTAATGAACTTCCTGTTTAACGTCTAAATAAGTTTTGTTATCTCATGAGGTTTCATCGAATCTCATGAAAATCACAAAACACTATAAAATCCACGCAATTGCGTGGATTTTTCATTTCATACTGTCTCAACTCATCTCGTGGCAACGCTTTCAAAAATGAGTACATGGATGAGTACAACATTCTTCCAGCTTCATTTTAAGTGAGTACAATAACAGTATAATAAATAAACAAGTCCCCGTTATGCTTACCGATATGCAATGCCGCACTGCCAAGCCGAAAGAAAAACTCTATCGACTTAATGATTTCAACGGTCTCTACCTCGAAGTGAAAACCAATGGCAAAAATGCCTGGCGCTATCGGTTTAAACTCAACGGCAAATCCAGCATGTTCGCGTTGGGTGAATACCCGACAATCAAACTTGCTGAAGCCCGTCGTACTATTTAATCGGTTTTCGAATTGGCAGTGGCAACGCTTAGAGCTGACAGCGATCCTGTCTGGCCTGTACGCAAGGCGCTTCCGGCGAATAAGACGCAGCACAAACAGGCACTGAATCCGCAGCAAATCGGGAAATTATTAAGCTGTTTTGATAACAGTCACGGTTCATATCAGGTTAACTATTGCATGTGGCTTATGTGGTGGACGCTGGCTCGACCTGCCGAAGTCACCGAAGCTGAATGGGCAGAATTCGATCTCCTTAATGCACTATGGACTATTCCATCAGCGCGAATGAAAGCTCGTAGGGAACACGTTATTCCTCTCCTCTTCCAGGCCGACAACATGCTCAGAACGCTACAGGGATTAACCGGGCATCGACAACATCTCTTTCCGGGCCGTGATAACCCGCGTGGCCCGTTGACATCACACTCTCTGCGTCAACTACTTAAAAGCCTCGGCTGAAGTGGAACTTACAGCCCACATGCCCCCCCAACAACAGGCAGCACACGGTTAAACGAGATGGGCTATCGACCTGATGCTATCGGAGCTCAACTTGCGCACGCTGATACCAACAACGTTCGCCGTACGTACAACCATGCGACGTATCTTGATGAGCGTAAAGTGATGATGCAGGAATGGGCTGATAAGCTTGATGGATGGGTAAGCAGCACTGACATCAGTGTTGATGTTTCATAAACGCTGATGCATTGGTGTTTTATTATTGATTAACATAGATATTTATTAAAATTTTATTCAAACCTACAATTCAACCTATAGTATATGCAAACAGTGCATACGAGATGCCCATAGTTTTCTGGATCTTTATTCGTGGCGCATCGCCAGATACTTACAAACCCTATAAGAACCCCCTTCCCACTTAATGCACTACAAAAATCTTTCTGTGTACAGCTTGTAAGCTCTACGAACGTCTGCTGGGTGCCAGGAGCGGACGTAGAGATCATCGCGGTATCTTAAACCGGGTGACTAGCTTTATACCAATGCATGACATCCATCACATAAATTAATTTTACTTATTAATACCGCTAAGAATAGGAGGGCTGCCATTGTATCTTACCGCAGCTGTTTGTTTTCACTGCGCATATATGATTACAACAACACGGCGATGATATACAGCGATAAACTAAATGTAGTCATCTACTTTAATAGCCTAATACTGGGCTGTTATAACAGTACGGCAACTAATCATTATACGCCCAGAACATTATGTCTAGACACGAAGATCAAGCGCAACATTATGGAGAGTAAAGCCACTCCCATCGCCACGTTCGTCTTGGTAAAAACTCACGCTCCAACGTTTCGTAGATGGCTCAATTGTTACGATATCGTAGCACATCGGCTTGCCTTCAGCACCTATGCTCGAACCACATCCGATAGTTGAAACCTCGTTGCTATTATCGTGAAAAGGTTTAATGGTTGATAAATGCGGTATGTGCTTATGACCGTGCAGAACCAATCCAACATTTCTACCGATGCACCATTTCATGAAATCTTCTGATTCTTCGAACGCTATAAATCGTTCATCACCACCAAACATTGCCAATATTCGCTCGTAAAGTGCAGTTGGGTGTGAGCTGTAATTTACCGGATGATGATGGACAAGTGCAATATTGAAATAATCTTGCACTTGTTTTCTATTGCTAATTTCTTGATCGTGCTTTTCAGCTAGTGACAAACGCTGGCGTAAGCTTACATTTCCACGAGCGAAGTTTCCTGACTCACAAGAATTAAAGGAGAAAAAAACAGTTTGCATGTCATGATCAACCTCGAACGGAAACCATTCAAGATCCGAAAAATATTCTGCATGGCTTCCAGCGTTTCCGAACTTATTACCTTTTGTCCGTATATCATGATTGCCAGGAACGACTAGTAGTCGTTTTTTACTGTACTCCTCAATATCTAGACGAAATTCGTCGAATGATGCACGAAGTTCTTCTGAAGGTGTATCGAATAAATCACCAGTAACTACTACTCTGTCAACTGAAGGCAGTAAGTTCCTGATATGGCGCTTAAGGTAAGAGCGACGTTGAGCACTTTCAGCCAGACCGAGATGGAGGTCACTGAGATGAAGAATACGTTTGGAGCGTCTTTTTGATGCTTGATAAGCTATGACTTCATCTGTAGCTTGCGGTCCGATTGAAAGTGCATAAAGAAGGTCATGGCGTAGAAAGTCTAATGCTTCTTTAAGAGGTAGAGCACAGGCGCTGCCTAGTCGGGTCCAAAAAAGGACACATGGCGCTGCTATGGGATTATTAGCAAGAGCTTTTAAGGCAGGGAATGGATCAACAAACTGGGTAAAACCTGATTCGTATTGCCCGCTAGGGAGGAGCACTAGTCCATTTTTTCCTGAGCTGAAACCAGCCTCTATGAAAAATTTAAGTACATCCTGATCTGAATCATTATTCCCAGGAGAAATTATCAGTGCATAAAAATCATAACCTGTGAAAAATTTTCGGAGTGGATCCAGATATAATTTTGAACTGACCGGGTCAAGATTATATGGATTATCAAATTGAAAGTTCAAACTATGGAATAGATCGGCAGCCCGTTCGGTGACCTTCTTGGTCCAGTCATCAGCCATCCCCTGAGTCGAGCTGATGAGATTGCTCCCATATGTCAATGACATTAGGAATGTCCCGATCGTATGGAGATCTGAACGAGGCGCGGGCAGCCCCGTCTCATCAGTCAGATATCCTACAAGGTTGATATGACTGACATCAAACATTGCGCCCATGTTTATCTCCAATAAGCCAAGTTAGTTATGATAATTTTAGTTCTTATATATCAACAGTTACGACACAGAATGCATTTGAATGCCTATTGTTTTTTTGATTTTTGTTTGTCCTTTTCTAATAATTCAATCACTCTTTTATAAATATAAACTTTTAAAACTGGATTATTGTACACGCCTTCAAATTTCTCAACACCAGAAAACCCCATGAATATATTTGCACATAACTCTTGAACGCCAAATGATGACTTGTAGCTTTGGTATTTTGACGCAAGAGTTGCATTAATGCTAAGTTTCAGTTTCTGCGGGTTATCAGTATCAACAGAATCTATGATGTCGTTTAGGATTTCTCTCCATTCCCTTGTATCTGTACTTATAAACTCAACTTTATCAAATGAGTAAGTGTGCATAAATCTATCTAACAGAGTGAAATTTTCATATTGGAAAGGAATGTTTAGGTTTTCATTGATTAAATTTTGATTTAGTTGAACATCCAAAAAGTCGAAAGATGGACTCATACATTTTTTGGGCTTGTATATTTTAATTATATTTTTAGAGCAATCCGTTTCGATACATATAATTGGTTTTTTGATAACATTAAAAATCTTTATTAATCCAGCATCACGTGACACACCACTGTCATCAATGATTTTTTTAATAAATGATTCAACTGTTCTTGCATTTTCACATTCGCTGACTATCCAATCCGTCGGCATTAACAATTCTGCTGCAAATCGATTGGCTTCACCTTCCATTTCTCTATATTCAAATTCACCCTGAATAGTGTCACTCTCATCTGATAAAATAGTACCGGTATGCCATGGAATGATTACGTGGCCAAGTTCATGAGCCAAGGTGAATTTTTTCCTAGTTTTCACCTGTTCTGAATTGATAAGGATTGACGGCGTGGCGCTTCCTCCCAAGCCAATGGTAATACCATCCCCAGCAATCGGAAAATATGTTTCTTCCACATCAGCGTATAAAGAAGCTAAAGCCAAAAGATCAAATGGCGGTTTTAATTCGTGTCTTTTAATTAAACGCTCCGCTAATTTTTCTTCAGGTCTCATCATGCTTTACCAATCATTTTTAGCCAGTTTTCAATTTTCTTGGCTTCCAATGAATTCTTCGCTCTAGCTGCCATTGCAAGTTGCTCGAAGTTTTGGCCTGCGTCTAATGTGCTATTATTTTTATGAGCTTTTATGATAAAAGGCAATATTGAAGGCTTAGTGGCCCAAAGTGAATACTCATTCAAATTCATACCAAGAAATTCGTTTAATTCCTGATCTTGTCCAGCTTTTCCGTCATGCCACATTTCAACATAATCGTCGATCTCAAAATCGAACGCATCACCTTTTATACACAAATCAATGAAATTCATCTGCAGCTCCTAGTTTTGCTTAGAGATTCTACGGCCGCGAACAGCAGGTTTGATTATAGCTCCAGTAACTGGGTCCGCGACCCCCAAATGCCATCCATTTTTATCGAAAACTTCAATTTCTCCATGAAGTGAATCCCATGTGTAGTAAACTGGTTCAGTTGCATCTTTGTATACTTTTCGCCCAGCCTCAATGCCAACAACCCTGAGACCGTCCAATATGGATGGTCGTGGTCTTGGTAAACCGCCCAAAGCATGCTCCTCAGCAAATTCGCATTTTCACTTATTTATACTAGGGCCCCCAAAAATAGGCAACCCACTACTCAGTAGCGTCTTCATCATGACCCTGACCCCGAATATACTCCAGTCATAATCAGGAATAACCGGCTTCTGACCCTGACCCCGAATATACTCCAGTCATAATCAGGAATAACCGGCTTCTGACCCTGACCCCGAATATACTCCAGTCATAATCAGGAATAACCGGCTTCTGACCCTGACCCCGAATATACTCCAGTCATAATCAGGAATAACCGGCTTCTGACCCTGACCCCGAATATACTCCAGTCATAATCAGGAATAACCGGCTTCTGACCCTGACCCCGAATATACTCCAGTCATAATCAGGAATAACCGGCTTCTGACCCTGACCCCGAATATACTCCAGTCATAATCAGGAATAACCGGCTTCATATTGGTTGCGTATTCTGGCAACCGGCAGACTTTTCAGCAAATTCGGACGGGGTCATCCAGCCCAGCGCAGAATGGGGACGTCTCTGGTTATA
>NZ_JAALBX010000013.1 GCF_011077955.1 Citrobacter freundii | reverse complement strand
GGTACGTCCGGCTTCGACGGACTTCAGAACGGAAATGATCTGGTGTTCGGTGAATCGGGCTTTACGCATGGTGATCTCCTCAGAAGACATAATCAGTATGTCGGAAGATCTCTAAAAGTGAACGGGCCGTTTTGCCGGGATGCTTACAGATTCAGTAATTAGTGAGTAAATTTGCGAAGCAAAAATCCCGCCAACGCTGGGCGGGATTTATTTTAATCATATCGATAATCTAAGTTAACTTTCATTTCTTCCAGGTCAACTGTAACAAGGCAACCATGCCATGCGGGACGTCCATTAGTGAGTCCATGCTCTAAATAATAATATTTTAGTTCTACTATCTTCTCAACAAGCAGACTATCTGTTGCTGGAGTTCCGGGTAAAAACCACTTTTTTTGTCCATCTTTATTAATATAATCGTATAAAAATTTAGCGTGATCGTTTTCGTATGACAACTCTGCATCCAAGAAAATTTTTCGAGCATCTTCAGGTGCTGATTCATACAATATTCGACCTATATCTGAATATAACTCATCATCACGAGCAGACATTACTTGCCTCCTGGAGCATTATTAAAAATCTCTCTAATCGGACGTTCATCATTTATCTGGTAAGTGACAGTAAAACTGTCGGGTCTTTTGCTACTACTACTATAAGAAGGTTCTATCTTCACATTAACCTGTTTACCGACTTTCAAAGCACTGGCCCACGTATTTTCCATCTGTCTCCATGGACCTTTATTCACGTTGCCATCCATAGGAACAAGATTGAGCTTTTCGCCCGGGCCATTAAAGATACTGGCAATTAAATGACCACCCTCATCACCTTCGATTCCACATTTACCTGCCTTACATTGTTGACAGGTATTTCGATCACTTTTAGACCAAGATAACGTACTCTCAACACTAGCTGTCCGTCCTTGAGAGTCAGTCTTAAATATTTTATTGTCATCAACTTTGTAAATTGTATTTGGTTTTGGATTATTAAGCTCTTTACTCCAGCTTCCTTTACTGCCTGAAATAGCAGCAATTTCATCGCTGGCTTTATTGAGCAGCTTCGATGCTTCCGCTACATCACCTTTTTTCAGGGCTGCTTCAACCCCGTTGAGTAATGTCTTAGCCCCTTTCGCAGGCGGGAAAACCCCGATTACTGCAATCAGATAATCATACGCTGACTGCGCTTCAGCAAAACTCATGACGTCACTGTAGACTGGGACAAAATCGCTGCCAAATTCCATAGCCCCAGCAAGAAGTTCATCCCGGTGCGCATCCATTTTCGCACCACAGGCCGCTGCACTGATCCCGGCGCAGTTCTTCGCCTTAAATCGTCAACCGCGTCTTTCAGTTGCTGCTGCGCATCCTTGTATCTATCCTCCGGCTTTTTACCCGTTGCCAGATAATCGGCAGCTTCGCTGACCGAGTTATTCTCAACCTCCACCTTCGCCGCTTTGCCTGCGCTCACCATTCCACTGGTATCACCGCTGGTCATGCCGCCTCCGACTGCGCCTCCGACTGCGCCGATGGCTGTCACCAGGTTGAGAACCACCATCTTCTCGTCCGGATTTAATTCATCGGCATCTTTGCCATACAACGCATGAGCAAACTTATCCGCTCCGGCGGAGGCGATAAACCCGCCGATGGCCCCTGCGGTAGCATTGCCGCCCTGCGTTTTGGCTCTGACGCGGACAGGCTACCGCTCTGCCAGATAAAGAATACCTGCAGTCCTGAAAAATAGAGATTAAACAGAGAGTAACATCATGAGTCTTTTGACTGACAAAATACAACAGACAACGAACTTATTCAGAGTATCCCGTCCGGATGTAAGCAGATAGAGAGCATTTTGATAGCAAGACGGTAGATGACCGGTAGCGTTTATCTCTCTGTTCGGTGGTGCCAGTCGCCTGCACGTTGCGAATCCTGCCCTCATAAATACGGGGGAATTTTTTCGTGCACACGAAAATATCATGGCTTACAGTTCATGCTCCGGGGTGTCAGAGCGCAGCCCTGACCGTGACGTGGCGGTACTCCAAAAACACATCTTGTCTGACTGTGAAAAAAACGGGGCAAAAAATCCCGCCCAGTAAAGGCGGAATTGTAATCTAAAAAAACATAGAGACTTTACATAGCTAAACAGCGCCCCAATAGCCATGAAATGGGCCATCTGGGTATACAAGACGCCAAGTGCTTCCCGCCTCAATAAATTTAAACCATCTTTCTTTAAAATTGATTCCTGCATAATAATTCAACACACTAATTTCTACAGCTGAACCTAGGGTTACCTCATTCTCAATCCATTTTTCAAATCTATTAAATTCATTCATAGATTGAAAATCATCAATTTCTTCAAGTTTATTGTTCATCGTATCATTTCCTGATCCAAGCAGGGTCAATAACTATATCTTTAGGAAAAAGTACTTGCATCCCACCGCCAACCAAGCCTCCTTGGCTTGCCGCTTTCCCTTACTTGAGAGGCAGTGAGATCTCAGCGATCCCGGCCAGAGCGATCTGGCCGGGATCGTCGTTTAAGACTGGTAATCTTCATATTCCCAGGCAAAGACGCGCGAGAGCTTTTGCGCTATCTCCATCCAGTCTTCACCTTCACACTGGTCGATATAATCTGTGATGGTTTTTGTTATCTCATCCAGATCGTATTTACGCACCAGAAGAGTATGGCGCATTAGTTCTGGTAGCCATTGGTGCTTGCAGAGCCATTCAGGAGTGCAAATATTTAAATGAAAATAGTTTATTCCTTCTTCATCAGTTGGCCCTATCTTTAAGTTAACTAATAAAATAAAACAGTCTTTTTCTTCTGGCTGATAATTTTCAAGACTGTAATCAGCAGAATCAACCCATATACCTCTTAGTATTGCTTTCATTGATTGATGCTCATATGCCCATTGCTGATCGTTACTGACTTACCAGTATTAGAGTTAACCTCTAAGATCTGAAAGCTAGCCTGAACTCCTGTTGGATTAAATTGTGCTGGCGTATTAGGTTTTACTGTCGGCGGTCTATACAAGCGTGCACCATCTGCACTAACCCAACAACCGGGACAATCTTTTTGGTTTGTAACTAATTTCGCACCATCACCAACCCATATTTTCCCTAACCTGTCAGCTTCAGCCGCTGTCCCCATCCCAACAGAGAAGTTAGGATTGGTTGTTCCGCTGCCTTTCACCGCCGCCGCCAATCTGGCGTCTTGTTTCGCAATATTATCCAGATTTTGCTGTACCAGAGCCTCTTTCATCTTCGGATAGGTAGCCGCATTTTCTGCACCGCTTGCGGCTTTACCCGCATTCGTCGTTGCAGAGCCTGTTTTGCCAATCACCTTAGCAGCAATTTTCTCCGTCAGTACCGCGCCGCCCTTGGCGATCCCGGCACCTCCGGCTGCCAGTCCTGCGATATCAGTGATAAGCTTGCCGCCCTCAACTCCAGCATTAAACGAGCCGCTGGCCCCGGCTTTCTGGTATTCCGCTTCCATTCGATCAATGCGATCAATATACGACTGTTTCACCGCATCTGAGACGTTCCCCAGAACGTCATCGCTGTTAAATAATGACCTCAGCGCATCATAGGTTTCTACCGGACTCAGCCCCAGATTCACGATGGACTCTACTGAGTCAACCAGCCCCGCAGGTACGCCGACGATCATCCCTGCACCGTAAGAGGTTTCCTGCCCTACACTGATAAGATCCCATTTGGTGCCAACCTGAAGCTTGCAGGCAGCACTACCGTTACATTCTTCAAACTCTTTATCTCTCTGAGACCTTTGTTTTTGGCTCAGATAGTTATTCTCAACAACAACTTTTTCCGTTGCGAACCTCACCGCCGAAACAGAATTTATCCTTAACTATCAGTACATTATAATCATTTTCTCAGTGCATTTCGCTGAACCGGACGCAACGCCCCGATACGCGGTTTTGCTCCCCGTTTTATCTTTCCCCATCGCTGTTAAAGAGCCTGTAAACGCGATTCTACGCCAAAGATCTTTTTCCAAAGCACAGCGGCGGATGAAGATCGGCTATGTCAGTATCCGGCATCTTTACCACCACAACTACACTGCCATCTGGTTTTCCCACAGCCCCAGACTGCGCCTGAACGGTAACTGGATGGCAGAAGCGGGATTCAGCACCGACACGCCGGTCATTGTCAGCGTGGCACAGGAATGACTGGTAATCGAGCCGGTTAAGGGCTGACGGTTAATAAGAAGATCCCGGCCTCAGGCCGGGATTAGTCATAGCTATCAGGATGTTATTTCTCTGGATTGATATATGTATATCTACTATCTATTTCTAGTCCAAGATCATTAGCTATTTTAAGCACTTGTGTGTATTCATCTTTGCTAATCACAACATCATAATCAGCGATGTGATCACATAGCGTTTCGAATGCTAATACGTTCTCTGAGAACCCAATATAATCTAGAGCAAAGTCAACTAGCGAAGGATCCAATCGGTCCTTTAACCCTTCACCTAAAGATCTAATTTTGTCATTAATATCCATTGCGCCCACACTATTTCTTAATTGGCTTTAAAGCTGGAGGTGTCGGATTATTATCCGGGAACGCTGTTACTATTTTCCCACTAGCTGGCTCGTATACCACACGAACTCTAACACCCTCTCGCTCTTCCCAGGCAACCCATCATGCTGGTCTTCCTGCATTTGTATACGTCCCGCCCGTTCCGGTCTGGGCAAACCATTTGGTATCGGGTGAAGTGGCTATATCACCCACAGTATGAACAACCTTGTCTGCTGACCAACTTGGAGGGAAAACTGTTTTTCCTGGATTTCCGGGATACAGATGTCCACCTTGTGTGGGGCTATCCCCATATAAAATATGCTGTTTCGCTTCCGGCGAAAGGATATCCACATATTTCTAGTTTGCAGGTGATAATCCAAGATCGGAGCTTTTCGCAACAGATAAAAGCGCTTTAGCTGCTACATACTGAATCAGTTTTGCTTCACTCGTCGGCACACCACTCGCCAGGATTTCCGCTGCTTGTTGCGGTGTCATTTCTCCATTTGCGGTCAACGCACTGACCTGAACCCCAAAGAATTCGCCCCAGGCAGTCAACAGACCTTTAACGGCATCCTGCCCTTCAGGTATCTGACCCTGTAAGTTTTTAATCAGTGCTTCTGTTAACTCATCTGCCGTAGCGCCATTCTGGATCATACTGGCTGCAAGCGACTGCTGGGATAACCCCATATCAGCCATGCCTTTTCCGAAGCTGTTCGGACCCAGCGCATTATTCTCAACCTCCACCTTCGCCGCTTTGCCTGCGCTCACCATTCCGCTGGTATCACCGCTGGCCACGCCGCCTCCGACTGCGCCGATGGCTGTCACCAGGTTGAGAACCACCATCTTCTCGTCCGGATTTAATTCATCGGCATCTTTGCCATACAACGCATGAGCAAACTTATCCGCTCCGGCGGAGGCGATAAACCCGCCGATGGCCCCTGCGGTAGCATTGCCGCCCTGCGTTTTGGCTCTGACGCGGACAGGCTACCGCTCTGCCAGATAAAGAATACCTGCAGTCCTGAAAAATAGAGATTAAACAGAGAGTAACATCATGAGTCTTTTGAGGGACAAAATACAACAGACAACGAACTGTTTGTGTGGGACAGCTCCCCTGCCCGCTGCAAGTAATTCAGCCGGGCCGTTCACAACGCGATATTTTTTAGGCGAGTAGATAGCGCTGGCGGGTTTTACTGACGGGATGCCGCATAAGATAGGGGTTATGCCGGACTGCATCGTCATCACCACCCATAACACCCGCGAGCTGTACGGCTGTGCCGAAGGGTTAAGACTCTCTTCCGTTCTGCACTGGGCTGAATGACGTCATTTGAATTCACTGAGAAGTCTATCGGCTGGCAGAATATGCAGACCGATTATTCCTGATGATGGCTGTAGCATCGTCGCAGCAGGGCAGTTAATCCAGTATACAGATGAGCTTATGGACGATGTTGTGCATTACCAACGCTCTCGAACGTGACTTTGATGTGCATCGGCCACTTGAACATAATGAAGATCTGACTTCCGTTTTCACATGGCGGCAATCGCGCCGCGTTTCAGCATCTTCACGGTCCATAGAATGGGCTTTAGGGTTAATTGAGGCGCTAGTCCATATAACCTGCATCAATAAGGGCCAGACGAAGATGCTTTTGAATGAAATCTGCTTTAAACGTGCTATAGCGGTGGCTATCATTTTCACATAATAGCATCGCGGCTTTTTTTATTGATGCGTACTTCGCGGCTACTTCTTTGTTTTTTATCAGATAATCACGAAATGCCAGATGTTTTATTATTTGAGCATCACCAATGGCAAAAGCATGTAGATGATGGCTACGCTGATTTCCACCTTTGGTGAAATACCTACGATTCGAAATGCCATTTTCCCCACGCACGGTATATCCGATATGCTCCAGTGCATTATTAAGGCTGTCCAGTTCATCAAGACTCGTGACTTCGATTAATATATCTATAACTGGTTTAGCGGCTAACCCTGGCACCGAAGTACTACCCATGTGGTGAATGTTGGAAATCACTTTTCCGGGCATCATTTGCAACAGAGAGCATTCGTTCTCGAATAACGCCGGCCAGTTTTCATCATAATCAACGACAGTCAACATTCGCATATTCGACAATCACTTTGGTTTATTTATTGTAAGCCTTCACCATAACGCAATTCGCCTCCTCTGACTTGTAAGCCAGGAGATTTATTTATGCCTTGAGCTTGTAGGGCATGTCAGCTTTGCCGGGGAGGTGAATGTATGAACTTACTTTGAGAACATAAACCAGGCCATTCCAGCGTGTTGCGCTCGTCATTGACCTGGTCGTTAATATCTTTCTTAACCATCATGCTGCGTTTCTGTTTCAGCAGGCTGCGCCATCTCATCATAATTCCGCTCTTCAAATAAACGGCTTTAATTTTTAAGCATTTACAGGCACCAGCAATGACGCCTTCAAATGTTGGTATGCAGCCAGATTTACAGAATGAATGACTCATCCCCACTCGTTACGAACGTAGCTATCAACGCCTGCCTGCGGGGATGAATCCTTTTCACTTTTCCTGCAACGTCATAATACCGTTGATAAGCATCGCAAAAGCCTCTACAGCCTCAGCATGTTGCATGCGTCCACGCGTAATCGCCACCGATAGCGCCTCTCCCGCACCGACAAGGCCTACGCAAAGTTGCTGTAACGATGCCGGGGATATGTCGACATGCGGCGTCAGAACAGAGACAAACATCGCGACGCAATTATCCAGCAGCTCCTGGAAAACCACCGCCTTCTCTTCGCTACCTGCCAGTGCAGCACCAATAATCTGGAATTCACCTTTTGTATCGGCGGCACAAAGGATGTAGGTGCTCGCCAGGACGTCTGCAGTTTCCTGGGCATTTTTAGGGGTTCTGGACATCATTTCGGCGAAGCTTCTTACGCGTTCCGTATCGATCCATTTATACAGTTCGATCAGCAGTGCTGAGCGGGTTGGAAAATGATCGTAGACCACGGGTTTGGAAATGCCTGCCCGCTCGGCAAGCCGCCCAAGCGTCAGGCTATCCACATCTTCCTCGCGCACGAGCAGAAGCGCGGTATCAAGAAGCTGCTGACGCCGTTCGGCTCTGGTTAATCTTTTTGCCCGAGACCCGGAGAGAGAGACGTTCTTTGGGTTCATCATTCTGTGTGCTCTCAGCTAATAAAAAATATAACCTACTAAAAGTAGATTAATTGCGTAATGCGTACTACCTTACCTACTAATAGTAGCTTAACACATAACAGAGGAAATACGCCTATGTCCTTTAATCCTATCCTTTTATTAGGTGGTTCAGGTTCTATTGGTCAGCAGACTGCGCGGGCACTACGCGCGGCTTATCCCGATGTTCCTTTGCTGATAGGTGGCCGCGATTACGCTAAAGCCCAGCGCGCGGCGGCAGAAATGGGCAACGCGCAGGCTATCGTGCCCGATATGAACTCGGCAGACCTGGGTCTGGGAGAACAACACGTTAGTGCGGTGGTGGTTCTTTATAAAGATCATTCACTTGCCGGGTTGCGTTTCGCCCAGGCGCGCGGGGTGCCGCACCTGAGTATTTCGTCAGGGATATTTGAAATCGCTCCGGAAATCGCATGTTTTATGCAGGCACCGAATGCATCAGCGGTGGTGCTTGGCTATGAATGGTTAGTAGGCGCCACTACCGTTCCCGCGCTACATCTGACGAAATCCTTCGCTCAGGTCGATGAGATTCGCATTGGCGCACTGGTTGATGAACAGGATACAGGTGGGCCGGCAGTCGCCGAAGATTTTGCTTATCTCAACCGCCTGATGCCTGCCGCTCTTACGCGCCGGGAAGGGAATTGGCTGTGGCGGGAGGGCGATGACGCAAAAGCGGTTTTCTGCGCGCTGGACGGCAGTAAAATTAACGCTTCGGGATTTTCTTCCATTGATGTCGCAGGCCTGGCAGCCGCGACAGGTGCCCGAAGCGTACAGTTCGACCTGGGCCAGGGTGTCAGCTCAAGCCGACGCAAAGGCGAGCCATTATCAACAGAGATAATCCTTGATATATCTGGCCAGGATCACGACGGGCAGCCGCTGCGCACCCGTCATGCGGTCGTTCATCCTGGCGGTGCGGCCCCTCTGACCGCAATGGGAATAGCTTTGCTGCTTGAGCGGTTGATCGGGCTGGATGGCAAACCACCGATCGCGCCTGGCTTGTACTTTCCTTATCAGATTCTGGATACATCACACTACCTGACACGCCTTGCGCAGGAAGGCGGCGAGATTCTGCCACTCTCCATTTCATAAATTATTCAGCAACCACTGGCGAGGCCGTTATATGCTCGCCAGTGTCATCTTGTCATTCACTTCTGGAGATATTCCGACATACTGATTATGACCTCGGGGAAATCGCTTTGCGCAAAGTCCCATTCACCGAACACTATGTCATCACCGTTCTGAGCCACATCGAAATCTTTTATCCAGGATGTTGGGCGCAGGTCAAAATAGTATTGTCGCCTGAGAGGAGGACGAGACCGGTTCTGGTATTCTGCTGTTCACCTGATATATAAGAAAATATGCGCAATTTCAGGCAAATTTTGTGCAGAAGATGGCTGGTTGAATGAAGTTTTCTTTACGTTATTTTGGCTAATTGCCTGTAATATCAGGCGTTTTATAGGCTCAGGCAATCAGGTTATTTAAAAAGAAACCGTTCTGGTTGGTTAAGCCTCTTTGAGATGTAGGTCTTACCACCACCTTACAGGAGTTTGACATGTCTATCAGGCGCTACCACCCGGATGATGCAGAAACGTTATGGGAGCTGGTTTTTAACACAGTTCATCACATCAATTCGCGTGATTATTCCGACGAGCAAATCAAGGCGTGGGCACCCGCAGAGTATGACATGAATGAATGGAAGCAAGAGCTATGCGATAAACAACCACTGGTGCTTTGTCTTGAGGGCAAAATCTGTGGCTATGCTGACCTTCAGAACAACGGGCATATTAATCACTTTTTTGTAGCGCATGATCGTCAACGCGAGGGAAAAGGCTCGTATTTGATTCAGCGTCTGTTTAGTAAAGCACAGGACATGGGTTTAAAAGAAATTACCGTCGAAGCCAGTATTACCGCCAGGCCTTTTTTTGAACATCACGGATTTAGCGTTGTGAGAGAAGAAAAAGACGCGTATTTACGCGGGCAAAAATTCACGCTTTTCTTTATGAAGAAAAAGCTTTAAGCGTCGGACTGCTTATTTTCCATAGGGATAAATTCGATGATAGTTTACCCACGTTGCTGCTCACTTACATTCCTTTTCACAGGCCCAAACAACCGGCCAGAATTGCCGGGTTTTGGCATTAACAATCAGACGAAGGGTCATATTCCCATTGCGATTCGTAGCGATAGAGAGTGCCATTATCGTCCATAACATGGGCATTAAGGCATGTCGCAATGCTCAACATCTTTTTATAAAGTGAAGTATCTGGCCATTTGGTATATATATTACTGGCATTCCATTCAAGCCACGGCTCTTCATAGTGAGAAGGACCAGACCACAATGCGAAATACTCGCCATTTCTGGCATCAATATGTAGTTCATTATCGCTATTAATATAACCAAGCCATTCTTCACTCGTTATCGGCGCATCGTCATTATCTGCCCAAAAATCTGCTCTTGTTATATAAAATTCAACGCCCATTGCTGCCTCCCGTGGCGATATCATGCGGTAACGTTACCCACTTTATCACCAAGCCTGCCCTCAATGTGAGGTTTCACGAAAAAATCGTTAAGATTGAAACGGTTCTGTTTGCGGCACAGCGGACTTTGTAACTAACTCAATAATATGATTTTTTACCTTTCAGCTGTTGCACTTAGCCTGACTCAATGGCCTTCATCAACCACCATCAGTCGTTTCGGGGCTGTTTATAAAGCGACTGTGACGACCTCGCTGCCATCAGATCCACGCATCACCCTATGTGCGACGCTCACTGCGGCGGGGTGATAACGTTAATGGCGCCTTGCTTTTTATTAATAGATGACACCGTGTTCTTCTTAAAGCCCGAGCTAACGCTTGCAGTCATTTCAATCACCAATGCGAAATTTACAAAAAAAATAAGATCATGAAAGATGCCCTTTTCACTGAGGGGAATAGACACCTGGCGTTATATAATGCATTAGAGAAATTTATATTTCTACGTAAAGCACTTCGTATGGATATTCATTTTCAACCATCAAAAAGAGACCAGCATTGACATCACGGCGCTGGTCCAAATAATACATCGTGACTGTGAACAGGTAAGTTCACCTGAGATTTATAATGCTGTACTTCCTGTACAGCTTAAATTCAAACCATTCCGGGTCATTTATAGTTAAACAAAATCAAAAAATTACGCAGCCACACTCTGAAAATTAAGGGATTATTTTTGCTATGCGTTATTATTCGTAAAAACCACACTACCTTTTAAATACCATCATTTTTTGCAATTATTCATTGCGACAATAAACGGTGCGTCACCGCAGGAAACAGATTGTCGTAAGCGTAAAGTACATATATTGCGTCATCAAATTATTGTCGCGTAGTAAACCTGAGTACGCTTTTCCCTGATACGTCATACTAGATTGCGGTTGGAATGGAATGTCTTACTATGCGGCGATGACATTCAGGGTGTTTAACGGTTACAGGGAGTCATAATGAGATGAGGCATAACGTGAAGGCGGACCACACCCCACTCGCCGTTTTTATGATCTTCCTGAGGCTTGGTCTGACTTCGTTTGGCGGACCGATTGCGCATCTGGGCTACTTTCGTGAAGAGTTTGTGGTGCGGCGTAAATGGTTAAGCGAGCAAAGTTATGCCGACCTGGTTGCGCTTTGCCAGTTTCTGCCGGGGCCCGCAAGCAGTCAGGTTGGTATAGCGCTGGGACTTACCCGCGCGGGTTATCGTGGGGCGTTGGCTGCATGGGCGGGATTCACCTTACCCTCAGCACTGCTGCTTATTCTCTTTGCGCTGGGGTTGGCGCGTTACGGTGAATTGCTCCCCGCAGGCGCACTACAAGGACTTAAAGTGGTCGCTGTCTCAGTGGTGGCGCAGGCGGTGTGGGGAATGGCGCGGACCCTTTGCCCCGACGTTATTCGCATCACCCTCATGGCTGCGGCGGCTTGCCTTTTACTCCTTTTCCCTGCCGCCCAAAATCAGATCGCCGTTATAGGCGGCGCGGCAATTATCGGTCTTTTTGTGTGCCCAACGGCTCAAAACGAACGGCATGAGCCTACTCCTGTTTCAGGCAAACTTTACACAGGCATATTCTGGCTGGCGCTTTTTGCGATTCTGCTGGTGGGATTACCCGCCCTTGCCGCTCTTTATCCAAGCCATACGCTCGCCATGGTGGATGCCTTTTACCGAACTGGCTCCTTAGTATTTGGCGGCGGTCATGTGGTGTTGCCTTTACTGGAAGCGGAAGTAGTCCCGACAGGCTGGGTCAATAAAGATACGTTTCTGGCCGGTTATGGTGCCGCGCAGGCGGTACCTGGCCCGCTGTTTACCTTTTCCGCCTTTCTTGGCGCGTCGATGCACCCGCTTCCGTCAGGATGGGAAGGCGGTATTATCTGTCTTATCAGCATCTTCGCGCCCTCTTTTCTGCTGGTTGCCGGTGCGTTGCCGTTCTGGGAGCGGCTAAGAGCCAATCTGCGCATCCGCGCCGCCTTATCTGGCATTAATGTGGCCGTTGTAGGGTTGCTGCTGGCGGCGCTTTATAACCCGGTATGGACCAGCGCCATTCACAGGCCGCAAGAATTTTGTCTGGCGCTGGTGGCACTGGTTGCGCTTATGTTCTGGAAATGGCGGCCCTGGATCGTGGTCGTGTGTTGTGGCGTTTCCGGTGGGCTGTTATCGCTGTGATCATCAGCGCAGCGCTATGGCTCTGATTTGTCTTACCGATTTTTAGCTATCACTGTTTTTGCGCTGCGCTACATTCTGAACGTTATATGGCACTACATGCATCGGTCAAAATGCCAGCGCCCTGCCTGGTGCCGCTGGCGTTTTGATAGTGAACGCCGGACTCGTGAAGGCCGTCTGTCTTACCAGGCAGACGAAGGGTGCTTCACCGTTAGCGCTCGCTTTTGCAACTTCTGTTAGCTGAAAAAATTCGCTAACGCCTCGCTCAGCGCCTGAGGTTGTTCATCCGGAATAAAATGACCACAGTTGGCAATAGTAATGCCGGTGACGTTATCGGCAAACTGTCTCAAGGGCTTTGCCATATCGGCAATAGAACCCTGATCGGCGCTGATGGCCAGCAGCGGTAACGCCAGTTTGCCTTGTTTAAGCAAAGCCTGGTTCTGCGACGCCGAGACCGTTACCTCGCGATACGGGGCAAGCCCGGCACGAAGCGCACCGCTCTGCCTGAGCAAACGCACATATTCCTGCACATCGGCATCGCTAAATACCATCGGACTGGCGGTTTTGCGGCGTAAAAACCAGTCCAGATAAATCTCTTCTCGCCCGCTGATTAACGCTTCTGGCAAGTCGGGTAACAGATGGAAAGCAAAATGCCACGTTTTCCAGGCTTTATCCGGCGTCACAGGCAAGGCATCGGGAAGCGTGATGCCTGGAATACCGGCATCGAGCAGCGCGAGTTTGATAATCTGCTCGCGGTACAGCATCGCATAAGGCCAGGCCACCCACGCCCCCACATCATGCGCGGCGAGATAGTAGCGCCTGACGTTCAGTTTTTGCAGCAATCCGCTGACTTTTCCGGCGAGCGCCTGGGTATCGTAGCCTGATTGCGGCTTATCTGAATCGCCCTGTCCGGGCAGATCTGGCGCAATAATATGATAGCGATCGCCAAGCAGATTCATGACCTGATGCCAGGCGTACCAACTTTGCGGGAAGCCTGCCAGTAAAAGCAACACCTCGCCCTGCGGGTTGCCGCCGCTGACATAATGCAGGCGAACATCCTGGATCGTTGCATAATGATGAGAAAATCCTGGCATCCCGGCGACAGGTTGCGACCAGGACGGGGTAAGCAGATTGTCAGACATTTACACCTCCAAAATTAGGAAATAATCATTTCCTAATTAGTAAAAAAAAGTTAATCAAGCAGCCTCAGAGCGGTTTTGAGTAGCGTATCGCGAGCGGGTAAATCTTGCGCCTTGCCTGCCACACGCATACCGAGCACAAGGCAGAGCAGTACATGGCTCAAGGCACTGGCATCATGCTGCGCATTGATTGATCCGTCCTGCTGCCCCTGTTCAATCAATTGCAGGATAGCGTGCTGATTACGCGTAAGCGCGGCATGCACAAGCGCCGCTAACTCGCTATCAAACTGCTTAAGTTCGATGGCGCTGCCGACAACCAGGCAACCGCGCCGCCCGTCAACACTGGAGGCAGATTCAAGGTAGAAACGAAGCAGTTCTGCAATGCATGCCCGCCCGTCAGGTTGCTGGTTTAGCCGCTCTGCCAGCGCTTTATTACGCAACGAGGTATAACGCGTGAAGACTTGCAGGAACAGGCCACGCTTATCCTGAAACGCTTTATAAATGCTCCCGGCGGTAAGCTGCATCGCCTCACTCAAATCGTTTATGGTGGCGCCATGGTAGCCTTTCTCACGAAAGACCCGCATAGCGTTATCCAGCGCCACATCCGTATCGAACTGGCGGGGCCGCCCACGTTCACGGTGTCGTGTTTCACTCATCATCCTCTCCATTTAGGAAATAAATGTTTCCTATATAATCCATTATAGAAGCAAAAGGGTAAAATGTGCGACGCGTTTATATGACAGCTACAGCGCCCACGCTTCGGTTTTGGCAGGCTGACTGTTTTTGTCACTCGCATTCTGGCGGCGGAATTCTCCCGGCGGCATCCCCACGTATTTGGTAAACGCGACGATAAAGGCGCTCGCGGACTGGTATCCAATTTGAAAGGCAATTTGTTCGATTTTATCCGCGCTACTTATTAGCGCGTTTTTAGCAAGCGACATGCGCCAGAAGACCAGATATTGCATGGGCGGCATGCCGACCGTTTCGCTGAACGCGGCAAAAAAAGAGGATCGGGACATCGCGCAGCGGCGGGCAAGCTCTGCGATTTGCCAGTCAAAGGCGGGGTTTTCATGAATAAGTTGCAACGCAGTGGCTAACTTTTCGTGTTGTAACCCCTGAAGGATCCCTGCCGATTTAGACAGCGCAGGATTACTGCGTAATGACTCAACCAGCAACAACTGCAATAGACGCATCAATACCACATCGCGCCCTGGTCGCCGCGCCCGGCTTTCATCAAGCAGGAGTTCCAGGAGCGTAATGAAACGGCGCTGCCCTTTTATCAGGATCTCGCCCGGCAGTAACGAGACAATAAGCGTTTTGTCCGGTGTGTCGAATTCGCAATGTCCCACGCTCATAACAAATTCAGCCGGCCCGGTGGTCGACCCAATTCTGACGAGACCTTCGCCAAGCAGGGTTGGCATCGTGATGGCCGCGGATGCGGATATGCCGGTGCTGGTGTTTTCAATCGTATACGTGGCGGGGATCAGTATGAAATCACCCGCCATCAGCCGTTGTGAGGCTTTTCCGTTGACACTCATCTGGCATTCGCCTTGTAACACAGCGCAGTAAAACGCCTCCCCGGAAGACTCCCGAAAAATACGCCACTCACCTGCCCCTTCGACGAGTTTGGAATGCGTTGGTCTGGGATTAAGTAAGGCAACAATATCGGTCAACGGATCAGACATTGGACGCTCTCTACATTTTACTGGATGTTTGATTATATATTGTCCAGACACAGGCGGCTATTATGACACCTCACACCCATACAGAGGATGAATTATGCCAACTGCACTGATTACCGGATGCTCTTCAGGTTTTGGACTCGCCACGGCAAAACGTTTTTTAGACGAAGGCTGGGCGGTGATTGCTACCATGAGAACCCCCGATCCGACGCTTTTCCCGGCCAGCGACAAGCTGACGATTTTGCCGCTGGATATCACCTCTGCTGACAGTATCAGTCATGTGGTGAAACAGGCCGGCGCGATTGATCTGCTGGTTAACAACGCGGGCTTTGGCGCGCCGGTACCGGTCGAACTCACCCCACTGGCAACCGCACAGCAATTACTCAACACCAATGTGTTAGGCACATTGTTATTAACCCAGGCTTTTCTGCCGCTGATGAGAGAGCGAAAATCCGGGGTTATTATCAATGTCTCTTCTTCTGTTACCACCAAAGCGATGCCGTTGATTGGGCTTTACCGCGCAAGTAAAGCCGCGCTGAATGCGTGGAGCGAATCATTAGCCGTCGAAGTCAGACCTTTTGGTATTCGTGTGCATCTGGTGTTACCGGGACGCTCGCCCGAAACCAAATTTGGTGAAAATGCCCGCACCTATTTTGGCGGGCGAGACGATGCCACGTATGGAACGATGGTGAATGACTTTATCCAGCGCGCAGGCGATCCTAACTTGCCGGTGACGCATGCCGAAGATGTGGCGAATGCAATACTGGAGGTAGCCAACAATGAACACGCCCCGCTTTACACCGCAGCCGGGGAAGATGCCGCCCAGTCACTGAAAGAGGCGCAGCAGCACTCCCCCTTTTCTTACTGATTTTATTAGTTGGAAAGGGGGAGCGGGGAAAAGATAAAGAGAGGGTTTTCCTCTCTTTTCACCATTCGGTTTTTGATTAGTACGGAGGGTGGGAAGTTTATGATTACGCGCAGTAACATGACTGATGTCTGCTTGTGGCAGAACGCCACTCTGCTTTGCAGAACGACAGCGTGCGTTATATCTAAAGCGGTCCTTCGCCTGTCTATGCCTACAGCCAGATGTACGGCTGCTTTGGCGTAATCCTTTCTATTGCGCAATAGTGGGTCAACGTACGACTTCGTCAGGCCGAACGTCCATCAGCATACTTACCGCAAGATCGTCCGGCGCGTCGTCGACAATATCACGCGTGCTGCGCCTTTATTCACTACGTTGAATAAAGGCGCGTGTACCCACCGAACCGTCTGGTTATTTATCAGATTTCATCGACATCTGTTCAGCAGCTTTTAAGTGCTGCTCAACAACCGGGGTATGCTCATCGGCCAGGGCCTTCACATCCGGATCTTTAATATTGCTGGCATCACTTTTCAGCTTCGACAGCACCATTTTGTGGTCTTTGGTACCGGCGTTTTCCATATACATCTTGTCAAAGTCGCCATCGCTTTGTTTCTCCAGCTTTTCAGCCATCGCTTTGTGCTTGGCGTCTGGCTCAGTCGGCAGTTCTACGCCTTTTTGCTGGGCGACTGTCTGTACTTTTTTCAGGGCATTTCCATGGTCATCGACCATCTTCTGCGCATACGCTTTGACTTCGCTGCTTTGCGCCTTGCTCAGCGCAATTTTGGCTGCGGCGACTTCATTGATATTTGCCTGGGCCATGTCCTTCAGTGCTTTTTCGTCCCCGGCGCTCAGTTTATTCTGCGACCCGGCCTGAGTGGCTGCGCCATTTGTCGCGGCGCTCGTTTGGGTCTGGGCCTGGACACCGACAGTGCTGAACATCGTTGCGACTGCTGCTACGGTTAGCAGCCCTTTCAAGGTTTTACTCTTGTGCATGTTGTTCTCCTGATGGTCATGGGTTCGGTTGGCGACAGGATTAACCGCGCTCAACCTCTTGTTTAAATGTTAACTACAAGGGTCAGTATAGTGGACGATCTGAAGATACATTAGTTTAGGTTATGGTTTAGAGGATGGCAGGTTACAAAAAAGGCACTGACGCGAGCCTCAACAATGCACTGTTCACGGCGCCTGGCGCGACTTTCGTAGGCGCAAAGCCGCGCGGGTGAGTGGTATAGCGATTAATCTGAAATAACATCATGAACCGTTATCGTCTGATGCGAAATTAATGCTCACCGCATGCTGTAGTGTCAGGAGGGCAAATGTTAAACAGTCCTGCACAATCGCATGCAGACCTGAGCGGTAGTCTATAACCCCCTGATGTACTTAGATTATTTGGCGCGATTCACGCTGCCTGTATGCGTAGAAGGCTTATGGTTCGTTATGATGAGAAACCGAATGAGTAAACGACGAAGCGTGCAGACCAATTTTGTATACCCGCTTATTAAAATGCGCGCGGACTAATACTTTGCTGCCCTGACGTGCGCCAAAAAAGCACTTTGCGTGCCATGTTAAACGCAGATTGCTTCAAAATAATTACCCTTTTTGTTATATTGTTTATCAATGTTTATTCACCTCTGCGGTGCCAAAAAGAACAAGATTCACCGCAACCCAGGACAATGAAATGTTAGATTACCGCTTCTCGACAGCTTTGCAGATGGTTCTCAGCGTAGCGATGGCGGAGCAATCGGGAAAACGTTCGACGAGTGCCATTCTGGCCTACGGCCTGGAAGCCAATCCGAGCTTTGTCCGTAAATTAATGGTCCCGCTCACGCGCGACGGGATTATCGTCTCAACGCTTGGCCGCAATGGTTCTATCCATCTTGGCCGTCCGGCGGAAAACATCACCCTGCGCGATATCTACCTTTCCGTTACCGAAGATAAAAAGCTGTGGGCGACACGTCCTGACATCCCGGCACGTTGCGTGGTCAGCGCCAACACGTGTTGGTACTTCAAGTCTATCGCCAATGAAGCTGAACAGGCATCGCTCGAGGTGTTAGCACGCCACACGGTGGCAAGCGCGCTGGAAGAGGTCAAAAAAGCCGGTACCAGCGGGTGCGATTTGGTCCCTGAAATCGACGATCAGCATAAAAAAGCGCAGTAAATTTTTTCTTTTGACAAAAAAAACCGCCTTCACGATGAAGGCGGTTTTTTTGTATCTGCCGTTACTTAGGCTGGCAAAACGTCCCTTTCCGCTTTGCCGCGCGTGACCAGTTTGCGCAGCGTAACGTAAAAGACCGGTGTCAGGAAAAGCCCAAACAGCGTTACACCAAGCATCCCGGAAAACACCGTGATCCCGGTAACACCGCGCACTTCCGCCCCCGCGCCGTGACCGAGAATAAGCGGGATTGTCCCGGCAATAAAGGCGATGGAG
The DNA here is from genome assembly GCF_011077955.1 of Citrobacter freundii. Lineage (GTDB taxonomy): Bacteria > Pseudomonadota > Gammaproteobacteria > Enterobacterales > Enterobacteriaceae > Atlantibacter. Next base: position 101,652 of record NZ_JAALBX010000013.1, on the reverse strand, counting down.
GTCATCACAATGGGGCGCAAACGCAGACGGCACGCCTCCAGTGCGGCTTCCATAATTCCTTTCCCCTGCATTTCCAGCTCACGAGCAAACTCAACGATAAGAATCGCGTTTTTACATGCCAGCCCCATCAGTACCACCAGCCCCACCTGCACGAAGACGTTGTTATCGCCACCGGTTAGCCAGACGCCAAACAGCGCGGACAGCATCGTCATCGGCACGATAAGGATCACCGCCAGCGGCAGGGTCCAACTCTCATATAGCGCCGCCAGTACCAGGAACGCCAGCAGTACCGCGACCGGGAAGACGATAAGCGACGTATTGCCCTGCGTGGCCTGCTGGAAGCTCAAATCCGTCCATTCAATATTCATTCCGTTCGGCAGGATCTGCTGAGACATTCCGGCCAGTTGGGTCATCGCCTGGGTGGACGAGAGAATGCGCGCATCGGCATCACCAATCAGATCCGCCGCCGGATAACCGTTGTAACGAATCACCGGGTCCGGCCCGTAGGTGGTGCTGATATTGACCATACTGCCGATCGGCACCATTTCGCCCTGATTATTACGGGTGCGCAAATTAGCGATGTCTTCAACGCTGTCGCGAAACGGCCCGTCGGCCTGCGCCATCACGCGCCAGGTGCGTCCGAACTGGTTAAAATCGTTCACATAAGACGACCCCAGATAGGTTTGCAGCGTACCGAACAGATCGGTGAGCGACACGCCCTGCGCTTTCGCCTTATCGCGATCCACCTGCACATCCAACTGCGGAACGTTAGCCTGGTAGGTTGAAATAGGGAAATGCATCCCCGGCGTTTGCATAATCGCACCAGACATGGTGTTCACCGCATTCTGCAGCGCGCCATAGCCAAGACCGGCGCGATCCTGGATATACAGCGAATAGCCCGACCCCTGCCCCAGGCCTAAAATCGGCGGCGGCAAAATCGAAAAGCCAAAACCCTGCTGGATTTGCGCGATTTTTGCGTTGATCTCAGCGTTAATTTCCGCAGCACTGTGTTTACGCTGATCGAACGGTTTCAGACCAAAGAAGACCGTCCCGGTGTTCGGCGTGTTGGTGAATTGCAGCGCATTCAACCCTGGAAACGCGACCGCGTAATCCACGCCTTCGGTGTTCATCCCAATTTCGCTCATTTTGCGGATCACCGCATCGGTGCGCGCCAGCGACGAGCCTTCCGGCATTTTTACGCCGCCAATTAAATAGAGTTTATCCTGAGTAGGAATAAACCCGCCGGGTACAGCTTTAAACATGACGCCGGCGGCGCACAGCAGCAGCACATAAACGGCGAATACCGCGCCACGGCGCCCAAGCGTTTTGCCAACCAGCCCTTGATAGCCGTTCGAACTGCGCTGGAAAAAGCGGTTAAACGAACGGAAAAGCCAACCGAACAGACGGTCGATAAGCCGGGTCGGCAAGTCTTTCGGCGCGCCGTGCGGCTTTAACAACAAAGCCGCCAGCGCCGGTGAGAGGGTCAGCGAGTTAATAGCGGAAATCACCGTCGAAATCGCGATAGTCACTGCAAACTGTTTGTAGAACTGCCCGGTTACCCCGGAGAGAAAGGCCATCGGCACGAACACCGCGCACAGCACCAGCGCAATCGCGATAATCGGCCCGGACACTTCACGCATCGCCTGATGCGCCGCCGCAAGGGGAGCTAACCCCTCTTCGATATTTCGCTCAACGTTTTCCACCACCACGATGGCGTCATCCACCACGATACCGATGGCCAAAACCAACCCGAAAAGACTCAGGGTATTTAGCGAAAAACCCAGCAAGTAGAGAATGCTGAACGTGCCCACGACCGATACCGGCACCGCAATCAGCGGAATAATCGACGCGCGCCAGGTTTGCAGGAACAGGATCACCACCAGTACCACCAGCACGACCGCTTCCAGCAGCGTTTGCACCACCGCACGGATGGAATCGCGCACGAATACTGTCGGATCGTAAGGTGCCGCCCATTTCATATCGTCCGGGAAACGCGTGGCCAGCTCGTCCATTTTGGCGCGCACGGCGTCAGACAAATCGATGGCGTTCGCCCCCGGTGACTGGAAGATACCAATGCCCACCGCGTCTTTATTGTTAAGCTGGGAGCGCAGCGCATAGCTGCCAGATCCCATTTCAATACGCGCCACGTCACGCAGGCGTACCAGCGAGCCGTCTTGCGCCGTTTTCAGAATAATATTGCCAAACTCTTCTTCGGTATGCAGACGCCCCTGGGCGTTAATGGAGATCAGGAAATCGCTCTCTTTGGGCAGCGGCTCGGCGCCAAGCTGCCCGGCGGAAACCTGTACGTTTTGCTCCTGCATCGCTGTGACCACATCCGATGCCGTCAGCCCACGCGCCGCCACTTTATCGGGATCGAGCCAGATGCGCATCGCGTATTCGCCAGAGCCAAAAATCTGGATCTGACCGACACCCGGCAGACGCGCCAGCTCGTCCTTCACTTTAAGCGTGGCGTAGTTACGCATATAGAGTGAATCGTATTTGCCGTTGGGTGAAAACAGATGCACCACCAGCGTCAGGGTCGGTGACTGTTTCTGGGTCGTGATGCCCAGACGGCGTACATCTTCCGGCAGACGCGCCTCGGCTTGCGATACGCGGTTTTGCACCTGAACCTGCGCCTGATCGGGGTCAGTCCCCGGACGGAAGGTTACGGTGGTCACCAGCACACCGTCGGAGCCGGCGACGGATTTCATGTACATCATGTTTTCAACGCCGTTGATGGCTTCTTCCAGCGGCGTCGCCACGGTCTCGGCAATCACTTTCGGGTTGGCGCCCGGGTATTCCGCGCGCACCTGCACGCTTGGCGGTACGACGTCAGGATATTCGCTCACCGGCAACAGCGGGATAGCGATCAATCCTGTAATAAAAATCAGAATCGACAGCACTGCGGCGAAAATGGGTCTGTCGATAAAAAAGCGGGAAAAGTCCATGGGTCGGATTCTCGAGTTAGGGATCAGTTAAGCGCGGCGCTGGCGGTCATCGGAACGGTTTTCGCGTTAACCGGCATCCCCGGCATAAACACTTTTTGTAACCCATCGATGATGACCTTATCGCCCGGGTTCAGACCCTGCTGCACGATACGTAAACCGGCGGCCAGACGTCCTGGCGTGATATCGCGACGCTGTGCTTTCCCGTCTTTATCGACCACATAAACATATTTGCGATCCTGATCGGTCAGCACCGCTTTGTCGTCAATCAGCGTGGCGTTGAATTCCGCGCTGCCCGGCAGGCGTACGCGGGCAAAAAGCCCTGGGATAAACTGACGCTGCGCGTTATCCAGCAGCGCGCGCATACGGATAGTGCCGGTACTTGGCGTTAACTGATTATCCAGAAAATCCACTTTGCCCTGATGGGGGTAGCCCTCTTCACTCACCAGGCCAATTTCAACCGGTAGCGCCAGATGATCACTGGAAGCCCCTTTCCCGCTTCGGGCCAGATGTTGATATTGAAGGAAGGTCGCCTCATCCACATCAAAATAGACATACACTTTATCCAACGAGACCAGCGTGGTAAGGACGCTTGCGCTGTCACCCGCGCTCACCAGATTACCGCTGGTGATGAGCGCCCGGCTGGCGCGGCCAGTAATAGGCGCGGTTACTTTGGTGAAATCAAGGTTTAGCTGCGCGGCGTCAACGGCCGCCTGCGCGGCGCGAATGTCGGCCTGCGCCTGAGTGGCGGCCGAACGGCGCTGCTCCCATTCTTCACGGGACACCACATTGGTGCTGACTAATTTATCGGTACGGCTTGCTTCACTGCGCGCGAGGTTTGCCTGCGTTTTGGCTCTCGCCAGATTCGCCTGCGCCTGTTCCAGGGCGGCGCGATAGGTTCTGTCATCAATGGTGAACAGCACCTCGCCCTTTTTCACCTCCTGCCCGTCGGTGTAATTTACTTTATCAATGTAGCCAGAGACGCGGGGGCGAAGCTGCACGCTTTCCACCGCCTCAATCCGACCGTTAAAGCTATCCCACTGGCTTATTGATTTTACGACTACGTCAGCGGCACTGACGGCGGGGGCTTGTGGCACGGCATTTTGCGCGACACCGTCATCGCATCCGACAAGCGCTACGGTGAGCAATACCGCTCCCAGCGCATTCAGATGAAAGTTAACCCAGGGTTTTTGCAGGCTCATTATATTTATTCCGGTAATTATTGCCGCCGGGCAAAACGCTGCGGGAGACGCCGCGTCACTTCCTTTGTCCGGACTGGCTTGAGGCCATTTGTGTCGTTCATCGCCACAAAATGTAACAGTTGCAAATACACTATCGCGGCGATTGTAGGGAGGCGCTAAATTAAGTGCAAGAATAATTGATACACTTTATGTGCTATTTCAGGGACCGCCAAAAGACGCGTTTTTGACAAGGATTTAAATGCAACAATAAAACTTGCAATTAGTGCCAGAGCGAGCCATCTTTAAATGCAACAAACAAAAATGCTTTTTAACAGGCAGCGTGGGGGGAACACGATGAACACGGGCGCAATCATTCACGATTTACTCGACTGGATAGACAACAACCTGGATAGCCGCCTCGATATTAACTCTGTCGCCAGGCGAGCCGGCTACTCGAAATGGCACCTGCAACGGATATTTAAAGAACATACTGGTCATCCGATAGCTGAATATATCCGTGCGAAAAAGCTGCAAAAATCGATTGAGCGCTTGACACAAAGCGATGAACCGATTTTGAACGTGGCGATCGCGTTGGGCTTTGACTCCCAGCAATCCTTCAACCGCAGCTTTAAGCGCCAGTTTGGCAAGGCCCCCGGCGCGCTGCGCCGCAGTGCCGGTTGCTCAGAAATGCAACAAATGTATCGGTAAACAGCACAATGGTGCAGCTATAAAGCGATGGCGTCGTTGGCCTGATAGTACCAGGCCAACGCTATTGCGGGCAGGACGCAAGGCGTGTTGGATGTTTCTTTAAAACCGTACTGAAATCCGCTGTCGCTTGTCAGCGCTTATGATTTTTAAGCGCCAGAAAGAAAATACTATGTGTTTTTTACCTACCAAACGCTAATCTCGTGTTGGCTTTCCGCTGGGATAATTTCCATAAAACACCGTCATCACTGCCCTCTTCTTATGGCAAGTTAACCTCAAGCATCACATTACCTGACGTGAATCAGAGAAAGGCATTGAGAAATATTTAATGTCTTCGCCTTGCTGCCACCGTTTTGGCGTTTTACTGTCTGGCTGCCTTTAAACCTGTAACAAGGCTGTATAAAGAGTTATCTCCGCCTCTCGCTCACAGGGGCACGGCCAACAAATTTCTGATAGCCACTGCCTGTTATTTGATGCATGACGTTTTGCTAAGTCCAAATATCGCGGCGGTTGCGCATGGCATCCCCTGAAACAGGACAATACTGCCGTCAGGCTTCAAATAAAGATCGCGACGTGACCTTATCGCAAACATTATTTTTCCGACATACAGAGAAGAATTTGCTCTCCCTGAGTTGAAGACTAATACATTAACCGCGCTTTCTCTGCCTTGAGCGTCACGACTTAGCGGTATATCAAACTGGCATGGGACCAAAAGAGAGGCAAAACGACATGACAGGACAATACACAACGTATAGCCAACCTGTGTAAATAGCATTTAACCCTTCCGGAGTACTTATTTAGCGTTAGGATCAGGCGATATGATAATAAATATATTTGGATTGGCTCGCTGTTTTGATGCCCCCTTCGCTGCAATATTATAAGGCAAATGATGAAATATTTTTCCCCTGCACATCACCGCATCGTATTGCTTTCCGGTCTGTTTTTACCAACAAAGCCAGGCTTTCTACTTCATTAGAATCTGTTTATAAACGCCCAATGCTGCGTGATGTTACTATCTCGAGCCCAAATATAAGCAAGGTGCAATCTCGGGAAAAACCGCTGTATATGGTTTATTGTTAATGGGAAGAATAAATATTTCCTGAAATTATTACTGCGGAGCAACGAATGTTAACTGAAGAGCAAAAACAGCTAGTTAAGGATACCGTCCCGGTACTAAAAGAAAGTGGCGTTGCGTTAACCGATTATTTCTATAAGCGTATGCTGCGTAATAATCCCCATCTCAAAGAAGTCTTTAATATGGGGCATCAGCGCAGTGGCGCACAAGCAAAAGCGCTGGCAGGCGCGGTACTGGCCTATGCAGAAAATATCGACGATCCGAGCGTACTGGCGCCGGTGATTGAGTTGATTGTCCACAAACATGTCAGTCTGAATATTAAAGCTCCTGATTACAACATTGTTGGGGAGAATTTACTCAATTCCATCAGTGAAGTGCTCTCCGTTCCGATGGATAATCCGCTGATTGCTGCATGGGGCGCAGCCTATCAGGATCTGGCCGATATCTTTATTGCGGCGGAGAAAAAGCTTTACGACGAACACCAGAGTACGCCCGGTAGCTGGTTGGGCTGGCGTGCTTTTACCGTCAGCCGGAAAGTCAAAGAGAGTGAGGAAATTACCTCTTTCTATCTTAAGCCTGAAGACGGACAAGCGCTGCCGGATTACAAACCCGGGCAGTACGTGACCTTACGCGTTTTCATCCCCGAACTGAACCTGAAGCAGCCGCGACAGTACAGCCTGTCCAGCCAGCCGGGTTCTGACTATCTACGTATCTCTGTAAAGCGCGAAGATCCGCGTGCTGAGGGCCAGGACCCGGGCTACGTCTCGTCGACCCTGCACAATGCGGTCAGTGAAGGCGACACGGTGGAACTGAGCGCACCGGCAGGCAATTTCTTTTTACTAAACCCGAATGTGGACAATGTGCTTATCAGCGCGGGCGTCGGGCTGACCCCGATGATGTCCATGACCCACCATTTACTGGCAGAAACAGCCGATCCCAACAGCCGTCAGGCGCAGGGCCAGGGCACGCGGTCGGCGGATAAAAAGCAGATCTTTTTCCTGCATGCCGCGCGCAATTCTGACGTTCACGCCCTGCGTCAGGAGCTGTCAAATCTGGCTTTGCAGAATAACAACCTGAAGACGTTTATTGCTTATGAGCAGGTTAAGGAAAACGAGGTGCACGGTAAAGATTACCATCAGCAAGGCAGGCTCAATCTCAGCGCCGTGCCGTCAGAGTACCTGCCGGTAGAAGCGGACTACTACCTGTGTGGGCCGGTCCCGTTTATGCATGAACAATACCGTGCGCTGTTGGAGCGGGGCATCGCTAAAGAGCGCATCCACAGCGAGGCGTTTGGTACCGGAGGCGTAGGTGTCTGAGTCTGCGTTTTAATGAGTGATGGCGACGCCTGACGGTTCCGGTAACCATCAGGCGTCGCCCGGCGCAGTAAATCTGTACTTAATAATAGCGTTCATCCTTGCACCTCGCCCTGCCAGTGATCGCAAAAATGCTGTAACTCATTAAGCATTCTGGCGACATGGAAACCATCACAAACGGCATGGTGGACCTGCGTCGCCAGCGGCATCAGTATTTTTTCGCCTTGCCTGTAATATTTACCGATTGTGAAAACCGGGGCAAAGAAGTTATTCATGTTGGCTACGTTTAAATCAAAACTGGTAAAGCTTATCCAGGGATTGGCGGATACGAAAAACATATTCTCAATATATCCCTTCGGGAAATAAGACAAATTATCCCGGTAACACGCCACATCTTCCCCATAGGCTTTTAGAAAATGTTGCATATCCTCGTGGTACTCGCTCCAGAGAGAGGAAAACGTTTCAGATTCTTCATGGAAAATTGTGTAACCCGGATAAATGACATCCCATATCACTAATTCACCGTCTTTCATTGCCATGCGAAACTCAGGATGAGCATTCATCAGACGGGCAAGTAGGTGTATAAAAGCCGGATAAAACTTGACGTTATTTTTCTTAACCGTATTTAAGAACGCCGTAATATCCAGTTGAATGGTCTGGCTAAAGGTGCATTGAGCAACAGACTGAAATGCTTCAAAATGTTCCTTTCGCGGCCATTTGGATATATCAACGGTGGTAAATCCACCACTTTTCCTGTCCATTTTAACGTCCTTTGCTCCTGTAATTCTCGTTAACGCATCTATTCTACTCGCCATAGATAATATTTCATTATGGTGCTAGAGGGATCCCTTCACGTGCCGATCCAGGTCTCATTTTGGCCAAAAGTTGCCCCACGCCATCCCTTTTATCAGTTTAATGCCATCAGAAGATTTATTTGGACGATTTTTTCAACCGCCGCTGTCATTTATTCGGCAGAAAGTGCGTCAATATTCGCTGAAGTAATCGCATGAAGACTGCGGGTAATTTTTTCTATCGGCCAATCCCACCATGCCAGTTTTTCCAGTGCCAAAATAGTTTCATCGGTAAAACGTTGCTTAAGGACTTTAGCGGGATTGCCCCCCACAATGGAATAAGGTGGAACATCAGACGTGACCACAGCACGTGAGGAGATGATAGCCCCGTTGCCAATTTTTACGCCTGGCATAATTAGCGCCTGATATCCAATCCAGACATCATTACCGACAACCGTATCACCTTTATAAGGCAATTCGCCGGGTTGCGGCGCGCTATCTTCCCATCCATTTCCGAAGACAAAGAACGGGAAAGTTGAGAAGCCGGACAGTTTATGGTTAGCCCCATTCATAATAAACTGCACGCCCGTTGCGATGGCGCAAAATTTACCAATAATGAGTTTGTCGCCAATAAAGGGATAATGATAAAGCACGTTGCGCTCGAAGTTTTGCGAGTCTTCGGGATCATCATAATACGTGTAATCACCGATGATTATATTCGGGTTGCTGACGGTATTTTTGATGAAACACACCTGCGGGAAACCCTGCAAAGGATGAATAATGGTGGGACCCGGTCCGTACATATTGTCTTCCTGAAAAGCGGCTTAAGTACTGTCAGATTAGTCCATTCCAGCGTATATTTTCTTTCAGGCACACGATTTATGGCGCTTTACCACTCAACGCTTGCCTGACCGCTGTGGCCTGCCGATCCATCAAGCCTGCGTCAGGGTGAAAGCCCTGTGAGCCATTGCGCTGTTATGCAAGGAAGGTATTGACATAATGTCCCGTCGAACCACAAACAATAACGGATAATCATTATTGCAGAACACCTGTAACTGCCCTTACCGGAAGACGATAAGAGAAATTCAAGCATCAGCACAGCGGACTTAATTAAAATTATTCAGCAATAGGTTATGCAATGCATCAGATGGAATTGTTAATCGAACTATATAAACAAATACTCAGTGAACTTAAAAGCCAGTCCTTCAACCTCGACCACGATAAATATTCAGGTGTATTTCTGCCCGTTCTGGGTGAGGAGTACCAGCAAGCCCCGTGTAAAATCATGCTTGTTGGACGAGAAACCTCAGGCTGGAATACAAAAAATAATAAAAATACCATGTTACGGGCGCTGGGCCGTCAAGAGGGTATTACGCTCGATGATGTTATTGAAGAAGCGATAGTCCGCTACAAAAAGCATCAAGATGATATAGCGCACATGCGCACTTCACGCAGCCACTTTATGCGATATCATTTAAAGCTGGCGCGGGAGTTAAACCTGATGCCTCAGGCGATAATGTACGCTAATTTACTGGCGTGGGATTACGATTTTAAAACGCCGCTGCGTCGCCCCCGTGAAGAGCGTGAGGAAGTGATTGCCGCCTCGTTGAAAATGCTCGAGGCACAAATCAAACACTCAAAACCTGATTTTGTGATATTTGCATCAGGAATAAAAAAGACTGGCTACATCGTGAAGCGGTTATTAAAACAACATCTCAATGGCTACGAAACCGTATCAGTCGACCCGGGAAGATTTTGGGAGTTTAAGAGCGGTGGTGCGACCTGCTTTCAAATTGCTCACCCAAGAGCGATGCGAGATCATAAAAAATGCCGAGAGAGGGTGATTGAGCGAATTAAGTGTATCATCGCTGAAAAAAACAGACCGGAAAGTGACCTCTGCGACACTGGGATTGCCTGCATCCAGCCGGGATGACTTTCATGCAATAACGCCAGTCAAGAGTGCTCACGAAATAGAACGGCGAAAAAGACGCCTTTCACTTCATAACCGCACCAGAATTATGTTTTACGTTGGGTAATGCGCCTTTTCAGTATATAAACTGTCCGCTTCTTACCGAAGCGGACGTGTATTCACCCTACCCTACGATAGAGATCAGAAATTACGGCGCATTAGTTGGCTTTACTCAGCCTGCGCGTAATTAACTGGAGAGCGGGAGCTTTCTTTTTTCACGATAGGTAAGAAGGATATGAAGTAATCCCATCGCGCCATGCGCCCAGAAATAGGTTTCAATAAACAACGTCAGAAACTCATGCGTATCCAGCACATCTTCTGCAAGCGAGGATGAGACGCCAGGCGTGATATTCAGCACAAACCAAAGCCCGCCACACAACGCCACCGCCAGCAGCGCAAGCACCCCTAGCCCCTGGATTGTCGCCGCGATGCCACCGGCATGCGCGTCCGGCAGGCGCGGTAAGGTGAGTGTTTTCAGATCTTGTTTAATGCCGCGAAAGTCGAGCGTCAGCCAGGCAAAGTAGTAACGGAACCCGCGCTGCGTTAGCATCCAGAAAAGCATGACGATGCCGAGGATAATCAGGGCTAACCCCGATATGACGTGAAACGCAGTGATATACCCGGTCAGGTTCTGGTCTCCCAGCGCCTCACTTTCTATAAAGTTAGCGTTAATTATCTGCAACAACACCAGCACCGCGACGATGATATGCAGCACACGAAAAAAGGGGGCGTCCCGGTGAGGCAGCGCAGCGCGTAATTGTTCATTCATCATTAAGCCATCTTGTTATCAGGAAAACAGAAAGCACCATTATGATAACCATTAATTAACGAAACCTTAGCATCGCTTCCCAGTCTCGTTTTATTTTTACTGTACGCCGCTGATTATTAAATAACCATCAAGAATTGATACAGCCGCCCACTACCACATTGGCGTTATTGATTAGCTACGCTTCTTAATCACTCGACTTATTTCTTTTCAATCCCCGGCTACGCTCTGCCTTTTCCTGACGTTGATTTGTGAATCAGATGTAATACCGGCCTGCAAGGAGGTTGCTGTTTTGCTATAATATTGAGATCTTTCCTCTCAATTGGGGCTAGATTTTAATTAAATGGAATGACTCATATATGAATGAAAACGATACGCTCCCAAAGACACCTAAAAGCCAGATTAACAAAGCGGTATTTTATACTTCTGCTTTGTTAATATTCCTTCTCGTCACGTTCGCCGCTGTTTTCCCCGATGTTGCTGACAAAAACTTCAAATTACTGCAGCAGCAGATCTTCACCAATGCCAGTTGGTTCTACATCCTGGCGGTCGCCCTTATCTTGTTAAGCGTTACGTTCCTGGGGCTTTCTCGCTACGGGGATATTAAGCTTGGGCCAGACCACGCCCAGCCGGATTTCAGCTATCACTCCTGGTTCGCCATGCTGTTCTCGGCGGGCATGGGGATAGGCCTGATGTTCTTTGGCGTAGCCGAACCGGTGATGCACTATCTCTCACCGCCGGTAGGCACCCCGGAGACGGTGGCCGCGGCTAAAGAGGCGATGCGTCTGACCTTCTTCCACTGGGGGTTACACGCATGGGCTATTTATGCCATTGTCGCCCTGATCCTGGCCTTTTTTAGCTATCGTCACGGTTTGCCATTAACGCTTCGCTCAGCGCTTTATCCCCTGATAGGCGAGCGTATTTACGGCCCGATTGGTCATGCCGTCGATATTTTCGCCGTTATTGGTACCGTTTTTGGCGTGGCGACGTCGCTGGGTTATGGCGTGTTACAGGTCAATGCGGGGCTGAACCACCTTTTTGGGATTCCCATCAATGAAACGGTGCAGGTCATTCTGATTGTGGTCATCACCGCTCTGGCGACGCTTTCGGTGGTCTCCGGGCTGGATAAGGGCATCCGCATACTGTCTGAGCTGAACCTGGCGCTTGCCGTTTTATTGCTGGCGCTGGTGCTGTTATTAGGCCCGACGGTACTGCTGCTGAAATCGTTTGTCGAAAACACAGGCGGTTATTTGTCTGAGCTGGTGAGTAAGACCTTCAACCTGTATGCCTACGAGCCCAAATCCAGTAACTGGTTAGGTGGCTGGACGCTGTTGTACTGGGGATGGTGGCTTTCCTGGTCGCCTTTTGTCGGTATGTTTATCGCCCGCGTCTCGCGCGGCAGAACCATTCGCGAATTCGTAACCGGCGTACTGTTCGTGCCAGCCGGTTTTACGTTGATGTGGATGACCGTGTTTGGCAATAGCGCCATTTACCTCATTATGAACAAGGGCGCGACGGATCTCGCTAACACCGTTCAGCAGGATGTGTCGCTGGCGCTGTTTAATTTTCTCGAACATTTCCCGTTCTCGTCGGTGCTGTCGTTTATCGCTATGGCGATGGTTATCGTGTTCTTCGTGACCTCCGCGGACTCCGGCGCGATGGTTGTCGACACGCTGGCTTCCGGCGGTTCGGGCAATACTCCTGTCTGGCAGCGTATCTTCTGGGCCTCACTGATGGGTATTGTGGCAATAACGCTGCTTATTGCTGGTGGGTTAAGCGCGCTACAGACGGTCACCATTGCCAGCGCCCTGCCGTTTTCCGTGATACTGCTGTTCTCTATTTATGGGCTTCTCAAGGCGCTGCGACGCGATTTAACCAAGCGCGAGAGTCTGAGCAGGACCACTATTGCGCCTACCGCCGCGCGCAATCCCATCCCGTGGCAGCGCAGGCTGCGTAATATTGCCTATTTGCCAAAACGCTCGCTGGTAAAACGCTTTATGGAAGAGGTCATTAAGCCCTCAATGGTGCTGGTGCAGGAGGAGTTGAATAAACAGGGGACCCAGAGCCATATCAGCGATCCCTCCGACGATCGCCTCCGCTTTGAGGTGGATTTAGGCAATGAACTCAACTTCATTTATGAAGTGCGTCTGCGTGGATATAACTCCCCCGCTTTCGCGCTGGCGGCCATTGATAATGATGAACAGCAAGCAGAGCAGCACAAATATTACCGCGCTGAAGTTTATCTTAAAGAAGGCGGCCAGAATTATGACGTAATGGGCTGGAACCAGGAGCAATTAATCAACGATATTCTGGACCAGTACGAAAAACATCTTCACTTCCTGCATCTGGTCCGTTAACCCTATCGTGCCGCCCACTGAGGCGGCACTTTTTTGCAAAAGTAAAAGGAATGGGATGCCGACGGCGACGCGTTTAATCCGCTTGAGATTATCCTGCGACACAATTTTTATGCCGCTATACCTTATACGCCGCAGCGCGAGACATATTGCGTGGCAAAAGCGCGGGCAATTAAGATGGCGCGCACGGTATGGCCCTTATTGTTGAGCAGCCACACGTCGTAATAACAACGGCAAGCTCAGACGCCTTGCACGCTTTTATTTCGGTTGCCACAAATCGTTTACCCCTGCTCTTCGCGGATTATGTCTCTCTTTGCTCGTGGCTTAATCGACTATATTCCCGACGGCAAACGGCCACGATGGTTTCCCGTAGCCAACGATGCACCGGGTCGGCTTGAAGTCTCGGATGCCAGATAAGCGAAACCTTAATCGGTGGCGTAGTTACCGGCAGTTCAAAATGGCTGATATCAAAACCCGCCTGGAACCAGGCCAGCACAGAAAGCGGCACCAGGCCGATGATATCCGAACGACTGACGATATTTACGGCGCTGGTATACGCGGGCACCGACATAATAATGTGTCGTTGCAGACCCACTTCTTCAAGGGCGTGATCTACTGGCCCACGCAGTTTCTTGCCTCTGGAAATAACGATATGGGGAAAGCTCACGTAGCGTTCTGCCGTCACGCCCTTCCCCTGCAATAGCGAATGATGTCGACGGCAGATCCCAACGAAACGATCGGTAAAAAGCACCCGGGTTTTCAGTTCAGGGGCATCGGTGCCGAGCACGCCAATCTCAAGATCAATATTTCCGTCACGAAGCGGCGTGGCCTCTTTATCGGTTTTGCTGACAAACAGTAACCGTATCATCGGCGCGGTGTGCTGAATTTCCGTGAGAAGGGCTGCGGCTGCCAGGTCGACAAAGCCGTCACTTGCGCGGATGACCACGGTACGCGCGACCGTTGCCAGATTCACGTCATGATGGCGAGGCTGTAGAAGCGTTCGCGCGCCGCCCACCATTTCATGTACGCGTTCGGCTATTTCTACGGCATAGGGTGTGGGCACCATCTGACGACCGGCCTGCACTAAAAGCCTATCGCCGGTGGCCTGTCGTAAACGCGTCAGGGTGCGACTCATGGCGGACGTGCTAAGCCCCAAACGCTGCGCGGCGCGCGTGACGCTGTTTTCAGCAAGAAGTGCGTCAAGCGCGGTCAGCAAATTCAAATCAAGTTCAGCCATAGGGTCACGATGGTTGCATGTGGTGCAATCCATTATTGCAGTCTGTGCGTATGGCGCAACGCGTATCGGGCGCCTAATTTTATTGACGACACCTGCGATAAGGAACCAACAATGACACAGACATTATCAAGCGCGACGAGGCCGCGCATGCTGCTGATTGGCGCTTCACGCGGCATCGGCTTTGCGATGACCGAAGAACTCCTGCGCAGAGGCTGGGACGTAACGGCCACCGTGCGCGGTAATCATCGTACCGCGCTGCACGATTTGATTTTACCCTACCCTGACGCGCTCAACATTGAGATGCTGGATATGACGGATACCGGGCAGCTTTTTGAGTTAAGGGCACGGTTGCAGCATCAGCACTATGATGTGCTTTTCGTTAACGCGGGAACCGCCAATCGCAATCAGAACGAAACTATCGGCGAAGTGAGCACGGAAGAGTTTGCGCACGTCATGATTACTAATGCGCTGTCGCCGCTACGGGTGGTTGAGGCCTTACAGTCGTTTGTCAAAAACGACGGTTTAATCGGCATAATGTCTTCAGGCCAGGGCAGCATCAGCAACAACCACAACGGCGGCAGAGAGGTTTATCGCGGTACCAAAGCCGCGCTTAATCAGTACATGAGAAGCTTTGCCGCACGCCAGGCCGTGATGTATCCAGAGCGCGCGTTATTGCTGCTGGCACCCGGCTGGATCCGCACCGATCTGGGCGGGGATGAGGGCGCGTTTAGCCTTGAGGAAACCATTCCCGACATCATTAACGCTATCGAATCAAAACGCGCCAGGCCTGGGCTTGAATACCTCGACCGCTTCGGAAAGACGGTATCGTGGTAGCAAATCACAGGCGCGGTGAAGGAAAACCCTGACGATGTTTATGGGCCATCTTTACCAACGCGTTCTGTGGACGGAGGCTTATTGTGTTGCGCTATGCACTGAAAAAATAATAAGCAGCAGGCCGCCTGCCAGATTGACGACCTTTTTCAGCACAACGGGATTGGCCTTATTGGCTGAAAAAATGAGTAGATGGCTGATGGCGATAAGCCAGATGCTCATCACGCCAACATGGATGCAGGCGAGAGCCAGAAAATGACTCACGCCACCCTCTTGCCCGGCAAACTGCGAGACGACGGTCAGATAGAACATGATGGCTTTAGGGTTGAGCACGTTCGCAAGCCAGGCCTGTTTAACGCTCACCGACGTTAGTTGAGCCAGCGGTGTGGTATGACGGGTTTTAATGCCGCTCACAATAAGCATGACGCCCAGCCATAACAGGTAAGCTGTCCCGGCGATTTTCAGCACACCATACATCGCGGGCGTTGCGATAATCACCGCGCTTACGCCAAGCCCGAGAAGCAGCGCATGGGTGAAAATGCCGAGCCCCGTGCCGACGAGTGTCTTATAAAGTCCGCGGCGTCCGCCCCCGAGCGCACTGCTCATCACCAGCGTAAAGCTTGCGCCGGGTGACAGCGCAACAGGCAGCAGTGCAGGCAGAAAGCCTGCGACGTTTATGTCCATAGACTCAGGAGTGTAAATGACAGGTGCTGACGTCGCCAGTTCACGCGCGGCGCGCCGAAGGCCTGATGGCGTTTGAAGGGCGCAATCCCTGCCAATAGCAAAATCATGGGGCACGGACAATTTGTTGATGAAAGCACCGGCGGGCCAAATCTGCGTTCTGTTGAAAGAAGCGGTTTTAACGCGTTGCTGGCTCTGGCGTCCCGTTTTGGCCCATCGCTTAAACTGAGCCTGTGACGCCAGGGGAAGGTATTTCTCGTTTTATTTCTTTTTATTGAGCATCGATTTTAAATCGGCAAAGGGATTATACGTCGCGGCTGCCACGTCTTTTTGCGCATCCTCGCCCGCCACAACGTTGGTGCCGTACTGGTCCGCTTCGGTGTATTTGGAATGCTCATGATCATGGCAAAACAGGCATAACAGTTCCCAGTTACTGCCGTCTTCCGGATTATTGGTATGATCGTGATCGATGTGGTGAACCGTTAATTCGCGCAGATTCGAATAAACAAACTCCCGGGAGCAGCGTCCACATACCCACGGATAAATTTTTAAGGCTTTCTCACGGTAGCCACTTTCCAGCCGCGAGTAGTTTTTTGGGATCAGAGCCATTGCCGATATTACCTGTTACATAGAGTTATTGACCAGTGATGCAGCAGGCTAGCCTGCTTAACACGCGACTTCAAGCAGCATTTATTTTACAGCCGATGGGGATGATTGTCAGGCACGCGAGTCAACCGCCGGAACCGCTTACGGTACTGGTCTGGCGGCAGTTTAAATCGTTTGGTGAAGGCTCTGGTCAATGACTGCTGAGATTCATAGCCAAACGTCAGCGCCAGATAAAGTAAGGGATCATTGGACGTAATAAGCCGTTGTGCTATCAGGTTAAGCTTTCGCTCCCGGATAAAGTGCCCAAGCGTTTGCCCCGTATGTTCATAGAACAGTCGTTGCAGGTGCCATTTGGAATAGCCTGCACGTGCGGCGACATCATTAATTTTAATGGGCAACTCAATATTATTATCTATCCACTGGATGAGGTTATTAATTACTTGCGCTCTGTACGTCATCACCCTTCCCCATAATTCAGGTTATTTAAAAACAAACATGGCTTTATTCGTATTACTGAAATAAAGACAGCAATAACGCGTTGGCATAAGCGCGGGTGTTATGAAAATAAATAAGACGTCCTGAAAAGATAAACACTCACATGATGAAGCTTATTGCGCTGTAGATTGCTCTTTTGCTGCTGACTTAAGCGTGCCGGTAAACGCGGTGATGCTGTCCGTCGCGTGTTTAAACATCCCCGACCATGAGGTGATGTCGCCGCGTGGCGTAATAGAAACACTGGCGGATAATCCCGCCATTAACTCCACGCCTTGCGGTAAAGAATCGATATGGATACGTACCGGAATACGCTGCGCCAGGCGTACCCAGCTAAATGTCGGCTCCACATCCGGCAGGCCAAGCCCGCCCGTCTCGTCATTACTGTCGCCAATACCGTGCCCAATACTTTCAACATGACCGGTGATGGCAGGCTCAAACCCCATCAGGGCGATTTGCGCAGTATTTCCGACACGAATATGGCGCAGTTTTGTCTCCTCGAAATAGCCCACCACCCAAAAACTACTGGCATCAATGATGGCCACTTTCGTCACGCCCGCGGTGGCGTAATCACCGGGATTAAGCCGCAGATGCGTCACGTAACCCGCGACCGGCGAACGCACCGTAGCATGACTCAAATTAAGCCGCGCCAGTTCCAGCGCGGCCAGTGCGGCCTGATAATTCGCCGCCGCGATGCTTGCCGCGCTGTCCGTTTGCTGTAAGTCCTCGCCTGAAATCACGCCTTTTATCCGCGCGCGTCGTGCCGCCGCATCCTGGCGCATTTGCATCTCATGACGTTTGGCGTCAACGTCAGCCTGGGCGCTGGCCACCGCCAATTGCAACCAGCGGGGATCGACGGTGTAGAGCACGTCGCCACGATTAACCCATTGGTTATCGCTGACTGCCACCCGATTTATCGGCCCGGAAACATCAGGCGCAATCTGCACCACATCGGCACGCACCCGCCCGTCGCGCGTCCAGGGCGTCTGCGCATAATATTTCCACATCACAAAGGCCAGAAAGGTTGCCACCATGACGGCTGATAACGTTAATGCGTAACGGCCTAATAGAGAAAAAAATGGTTTCATGCGAATAACCCCAAAACATTCAGGCCCTGCGCGAGCAGGAAAAAGGAAATAACATACGTAGCGACATCAATCAGCGGACGGAAAGGCAACCGCCGGTAAAATCGGCTGAAAGAAAAAAGCGGTATTACGAGGAGCGTACAGGCCAGGGCTACGAGCGCGACAATTAACAGCCCCGGGATAAAAACGCCCCCCACATTCAGATCATTCACCATCGGCTTGCCCTCTTTTCGGTTCGCCCAGCGCGCAGTAGAGATCAAGTAGCCTGTCAACGAGGTGGCGCGATGGCGCGTGTCCTGTGCCGATATGTAACTCAATCAGAGAGGCAATACGTGGGCGTAAAGCACGGGTATTTGCCCTGGGAATGAGCAGGCTAAGGATGGCGTTAATCTCTTTTGCCGTTTCTCTGCCTACCTGCCTGCAACATCGACGCAGACGTATCGCGCACAGCCCAATTCTCACCGTGTGCAGCATGTGCTGAAGGGTTTGCTCGGATGCATGCTGGCTTTGCTGCAAACGCGGCAGCAATAACGCCGTCCGGTCTATCATCAGGTTGGTCCAGTGCGTTTCATCGTGTCTGAACGCGCCTTGCACGCTGCGCCGGATATCGCGTTGGCAAAGGTTCAACAGGCGGCGGATAGCCGTGTCTGCCTGCACGGTTTGCAGCACGCGCATCCCCACCACCGCAAAGCCGGTTGCGGCAAATAACGCAATGGCGGTATTGATAGCCACGGCGATATCGCCGCTGTAATGCGCCCCCAGCTCGCACAAAATGGGCAAGGTCAGCGTGATACCCATCGCCATAAATGTGGTGGGAGGCCGCGCCTGGAGCGATCCGGCCAGCAGGTAAGCGGGCGCCAGTACCGCCACCAGCACCGCGAAATCGTTCACCCCGGGAAGGACGGCAAAGCTGTAAAGCAGGCTTAACAACACGCCCCAGAATGAGCCGACAATATATTTCACGATATGGGGCGCGGGCGTATCGAAGCTGCCGAAGAGCGTGCAGCATACGCCAAGAATAGACACCGCCGTGCCGCCATCAGGCCAGGCTGAGTAAATCCATATCAGGCAGCCGCTCAGTATTATCGCGAACGCGCCCAACGCCGTGCGCGCAGCCGTCAGGTTGTCGCGGTGGAATACATACCCTTTCACCCGCGTCTCTTGCGCTGGCATTGACGCAGGTTTGGCGTGATAGATGGCATCAGTGAAACGATCGCAGTGCTGTAAAAGAACGATGGCCTCCGTCACGTGGCGGGCAAAGTTCGCCAGCAGCGCCTCGTCAAAGGTCAGCGCGCGGGAATCAAGCCACGCCGTGACCTGCTCGCTGCGTTTTACAAGCGCCTCTGACGCGAGTTTGCGGGCATGGTCATCGGTTAAGGCAAGCCACTGCTGAACCTCATCCAAAAGCGTCTTCACTTCTGACGGCATCGCCTCAAGCATTGGCAGACGATCGCGCAGTTCACCGCTTACGATTAACAATCGCGCCAGCCTGTCGTGGAGCGCTTTTCTGGCATGACGAACCGGAACGGAGAGCGCAAAGTCATAAGGAATATGGTGGTTGATGCCCTGAAGAAATTGCAGTGATTGCGCCAGACGAAGGCTGTCTGCCGCCTCATCGGGTGCGCCCGCCAGGCTGTCGGCAAGCAATTTTCTTGCCGCGCGGAGTGTTTGAGAAAGGGTGCTGTTAAATAAACCTGACAGGCGTCTTGGCAAAACATACCGGTGAATAACCCCGGCACAGAAGATGCCAATCATGATTTCCAGCACGCGGGTCACGGCGGTATGAAATATCGCACCGGGATCGAACACGGCGGGAAAGCCAATCAGGCTTGCGGTGTAACCGGCTAAAACAAAAGCATAAGCGCGGGGCGTGCGTTCAAGCAGCGATAAATAAAGGCAAAAGGTTATCCAGCCCGTTAGCATCACGCTGCAAAAAATCGGCATATTCACAAAGGTGGGCACAATCAACACCGTCGCTCCGGCGCCGATAAGGGTACCTGCCAACCGATAAAGGCTTCGGCTCAGGGAAGCGCCCACCGACGTTTGCGAGACGATATATACGGTAATAATCGCCCAGGACGGCCTTTCAAGGCCAATGGATAACGCGATGTAATACGCGAGCATCGCTGCTGCAAAGCTTTTGAAAGCATAGAGCAACGCATTGGCATCGTTTTGCGCAACGGATGATGCGAGCGTGCCGCTAATATGGCGAAACGCGGCAGTTAACGTCTGCACGGCGCGCAGGTGTAAGGGGGATATGTTGTTCATGCCGGGATTATTACCGGCTTGCGAATTAGCTTAAATACTCTATTCTGACAAAAAATATCTAAATCTTGCCAACCGATGAAAACCAATCAGGCCACTCAGGTATTTGATCCCGACACGACGCCTTATCCGGCCGTGGCGCGCCATCTCGATTTTATCGATTACGAAGCCGAGGTGCCGGTGCATACCCACCGTAAAGGGCAATTGATTATTGCGCTGTATGGCGCCGTTATCTGCCGTGCGGAAAATGATATATGGATAGTGCCGCCGCATAGTGCTGTCTGGATCCCAGGCGGGGTCCCGCATAGCGCCAAAGCAACCTGGAATGCGCATCTTAATTATCTGTTTATAGAACCAGGCGCGGCGGCGCTGCCTGATAAATGCTGTACGCTCGCCATTTCTGCGCTGATTAAAGAGCTGGTTGACCGCTTAACCCGCGAAGAGGTGGATTACTCACCCGACAGCCATGTCGCAAGGCTTACCCGCGTAACCCTCGACGAACTCGCCACCATGCCGCAGCAAAAGTTAAGCTTGCCGGTCTCTGCGAATCCAAAAATACGGGTCATGGCGGAGACCCTGGTAAGCCATCCTGACGATCGCAGTACGCTTAAAGAATGGGCAAAACGACTGGCATTAAGCGAACGCTCTCTTGCACGTTTAATGCTGCGTGAGACAGGATTAACGTTTGGGCGGTGGCGGCAACAACTGCATTTGATTATTGGGCTTCGTGAATTAGCCTGTGGCGTATCGGTTCAAAACGTAGCGGCTATACTGGGCTATGAGTCCGTGAATGCGTTTATCACGATGTTCAAAAAAACGATGGGCAGTACACCAGCCCACTACTTTTCTGAACAACAAGCGGCGCGATGATGTAACCACCTTCACAGGAAAACGACATGCCAGGGAGTTTACGTTGCTAAAGATAAGAAATTTCGCCTTAGTGTTCTGCATTGGCTTAACCGGATGCGTAGTGGCTGATATGGACTCCACTAATTACACCTCCTTCCCCTATGTTCAAACCTTTCAAAAGCCACAGACACTGGGCCACACTAATGTGCAAAAGCGGCGCCAGGATTTGTACGATTGCGGCGTCGATAGAAAACACTCCCTTAACTCCTGGGATGAAACCTTCCGCCGCGCCAGCCTGAAGCCTGGCGAAACATTAGCAGAGCAGAAAGCTCGAATGACACGCGTGGAAAATTGTATGAAGGGAAAAGGTTATGTCATGCTGGATTTTGGGGAATGCGGGCCGCTAAAAAAACCGACCGGCTTGTGCAATTAACGCGCTTTTTCAAATCCACGCTGAATCAGTCTGTTTGTGGGATGCCAACTAGGTTCAGGCGGATGGCTCAACCCCTGGCCCATCTGAAAATCGAAATAAAAAAGCCACCAGCAATTGCCAGTGGCTTAGAGAGGGATGGTGTGTAATAAGGACATCAAAATTTCCAAAGCCGCTTTTAACGCGGGTTTAATTGTCTTGTTTCAGCTTATAAGGTTTAACAAATCGATTTCTAAAATCTTCAAAAGAGATGCTCTTAACAAACTGACCTGAAAGCACAATTTTCATTCTGCCAATGGCATCAACGCCACCAATCACGCGCATATCAGACATTTCAAACGCCAACGACGCGTTGAGATTATCGATAAACTTTCTTAACACTTCATCCTGGCCGATGACGGAATAACATCGGCTTCCTGAAATGAGCGTCTCCTCTTTCTCTACAATCATCTTCCGGCCTCCGTTTGGGAATGGTATGAGGAAGTATTGTCGATAAGTAAAAGGCTGCTAATAATTTACAAACTAGAATTTAAGGATCGGCAGAGATCTTGACATTTCCGCCGTCTTCTTAAGAAAGGTTCTACGCGCTAAGCAAGGCACATCCCTTTACGATCAAAGCGCAAACGCATACATATAGGGCTTTAGCGGAGGTGAAATCGCATTCATTTCGGCTTCAACATCAAAGGCCAGTAACGGCTCTGTTGAGGCAATCAGATAGGAGTTACCGTCAAGTGAGGTCCATTCGGTAATAAAATAGGCCTCCTCCGCGTCCATAACAATTTCGACACGCGCTGCTCTGTCAAAAAAAGTATCGCGCATCTGCCGATTAACTGACTGATGTTGCCAGTAATCTCTGCGCATTTTCGTCCATACCTCTCCATGCCTCATGCCACCCAGCACGAGGTATTCATGGAATTCGGATTCGTTCATATTGTTATCCAGAGTAGATTGTGCTTAACCATTCTAGCACCAGATTTTGAAGTGCACGTTGGGCGAGTAACGATAATTCACTACGACTCATGAAATTATCGATAAATCATGGCATTAAATTGAGAATTTTATATTAGCCGATAACTTTTTTTATGCCATCCGACAAGAATGCGCCTTAAGCTGCGTATACAGGCCGTGCCGATCGGTCTTAATAATGCCTGGCTGGAATGCTGTATCACGGCGTGACGCCCCTCTCCCGCACTGGTTAAGGGACTCTTACCGGGCTGTGTGCACACTTATTGCTGCCCTACTGTCTTCCTACAAGCCTGCCGCTCACACGCAAAGTTTTCGCCGAGCGCGGAATAACGTTTTTTAAAAGGCCATGTAATGAGTTTTGTGTTCACGCCATAAAGCGCGCTGTGTAGCGTAGAGTTTTTGCTACCCACAAGTCTGCTTTTACCAGACTATCTTATTAACGTTAAAGGATGCGCAGATCGCATTTGTCAGGGTTTATCGGCTCATCGTCGCTGAGGTGATTAACGGAAAGTAGCGACTTATTAATACAACCGGACATACCGGTGTAATGAAAATTTGGCTGAAAAAAGGCTCACGAACGTGAGCCTTTAAATAAAGAAAAACGGTGTGCGTTTACGCTTTATGTTCAATAGCGGGTTGCGAATTTTCTATCGCAATTTTACGCGGTTTTTCGCTTTCTGGAATTTCCTGATAAATGCTTACGTGCAGCAAACCGTTATCCAGTTTGGCATTACTGACTTTCGCGTGTTCCGGCAGAGAAAAACTCAGCCGGAAATCAGCGCGGCGAATACCTCGATAGATCCAACCATTATCGTCATTGGTTTCATTATCTGTCCGTTTACCTGAAATATGCAGCGTTCCACCGACAGTTTCTATTTCAAGTTCATCTTCTTTCCAACCCGGTACGCTTAGCGTCAATGCGTAGTTATTCGCGTCAATCTTTTTCATATCGTAAGCCGGTAAAGAAGACACGGGCGTATCACCGGTTAACTGGCTAAAAAGCCGGTCCATGCGATTGAAACGATCGTTAAAGACAGTATCAGCAAAACCAGGTAGTGCTGACAAGGTTCTGAGTGCCATTTGATAACCTCCTGAATAATCTCTTCAAAAGCTCCATAAGAAGGCAAGCATCGCTTGTCCATGAATAAAAATAATTCCTGTCCACAATTTTTCAAGGGACATTATAAAATTTTTTTTGCCCTATAAAACGTACTGCGTTTTGTACGCTTGCCACACGAGGGAAAGAGAAAGACTCACAGGCTTATGCTATGTAAGCACATTGTTTCTTCATGAAAGGTTGGATTGCAAATCCTTCGCAATTCTAAGATTCACGTGCGGAAAATTACACATAAATAATAATTCACACCGAAACCATTACAATTCTTTTAACTGTTTTAAATTTAAATGCTTTTTTAACTGCATTACTTTACTATTCTTTATACGTCTTTGTGAGTGCCTGTTTTATTAGACATCAGCAATCCATTTAGTAATAATGGAGTAAAGCGGCAAGTCATTTTAAAGATATGTAGCGATAATGGAGTTGTAATCGCCTATGGAATGGATCGTTGAAAAGCAGTTAGTCAGTCCTACCACCGGAACTTTTTTTGCCCTCGCCTCTGACACTAATAATATGAAAGTTATTATATGGTATAAAGGCAGCTATTTTATTCGATCCGGCAACATAATAAAAACAGGCTGTTTCGGCATTGTTATTAATGGCAAAGCCAGAAATATAGAAGTGATGCATACCTTCCCCTTTAATCACACCGTCTGGAATACCTTAACCTCTACAATCAGTTGCCCTGGCAATGAGGGCGTTATCCGCTGTGAGAGCACACATTCTGATCGCTGTTTATTTGATATTTGTCCTTATGGCAATAAACCGCTTTTAGAAACCACGGGCTGAGATTATACAGGCGTCTTTATCAGCGCACGCAGGGCGCTGTGTTAACGGCATGAGGGGTAACAAAAGGAGATAAGGCTTAACCTTATCTCCCGTGCAGGTTGAAGGTGGGCGGGCATACGCTTACCAGCCGCAAACCTCATGCTCGTTTTCCGTGTCATAAGCACGAACCGTATTCACCAGATCTTTTACCACTTCGGCGGCCACCTCCGGCACCAGCAATGCCATTGGGGTTGGCGTTACATAATCAACGGACACGCCATTACTGTTGTTCGTCACCGTGACGGTATACGTTGCGTTACTCATAATAAGCTCCTTATTTTTTCATGCTCAACGGTGCCGCGCCTGCCAATAACACCTCCGGCGCGACAAAAAAGTCGACGTTAAACCATGTATCGTCGGTCAGCAGCTCGATGTAATGCCATTTCTCAGGCGGGAATACGCCAAATTGTCCGGCTTCAATAAGGCGCTCGCTATCGGGTTGCGGGCATTCCCCATCGGCAAAGCCGTAATATCGCACCGCGCCCTGCATCACGGATAAACGTGGATAAACGCCCTGCCGGGTGCCGGTATCGAGATGGCGTTTAAATATGCCTGGGGGTGCCGTGTCTTTGTTCCAGAAAGGTGTCGAACGGGTGTGGATACAGTCAGGTGGAAAGCGCAGCATAGTGGTCCCCTTGATGGTTCGCGAAAAGCGGTGCCATTAGTTAACCACGTTTTTTAAAGGGACGCTTTTCAAAACATGCAGTAAATATGCAGCTTTATTTTAAGGGCCGCTAATGCCCTGGCGTTTCACAGCGTAAAGACGTTGCAGGCAAAAAAAAACGGCCCTTTCAGGGCCGCTGGGTTTATTCATTAATGTGGGGATGCTGTTGCACAAGGCGGTCTCGTTTTTCCTGAAGCTCAGCGATTTCACGATCGACATCCTCGATTTTCTGTTCGATGTTGTCGTGATGCTCCTGAAGAATTTCTCGCGCCTCCTGGATATCCGATGCCGCAGGCGTTGCCCCTTTCAGCGGGCGGTTTGCGGTTTCTTTCATGGTTATCCCGGTAATTAAACCTATCACCGCCACCACCATCAGGTAATACGCGGGCATTAAGAGATTGTCTGACGTTTCCACCAGCCATGCGGCAAGCGTTGGGGTCAGGCCTGCTACCAGTACCGAGATGTTAAAGGCGCTTGCCAACGCGCTATAACGGATATGAGTCGGGAACATCGCGGGTAAGGTGGAGGCCATAACGCCGGTAAACGAATTGAGGATCACCGCCAGCATTAACAGCCCGGCGAAGATAAGCCCGATAACATTACTGTTAATCAGCATAAACGCCGGAATGGCGAATAGCAGCAGCGCAATGCTGCCAAAAATCACGAACGGGCGACGACCAAAACGATCGCTCAGTAGCCCCATAATCGGCTGGACGAACAGCATCCCGATCATGATGGCGATAATAATCAGTACGCCATGGTCTTCTGAATAATGCAGGTTATGGGAGAGATAACTCGGCATGTAGGTGAGTAGCATGTAATAGGTCACGTTAGTGGAGATAACAAGCCCAATACAGGTCAACAAACTGCGCCAGTGTTTGGTGGCAATCTCTTTAAAGGAGACTTTAGGGCCGTCACGCAAGCCGTCGCGATCGCCCTGTTCGAGCTTGTCGACATGCTGCTGGAACGCCGGCGTTTCCTCTAAGGCGTGGCGCAGGTAAAGACCAATAATTCCCAGCGGCAACGCAAGGAAAAACGGAATACGCCAGCCCCATTCAAGGAATCGCGCCTCGCCCACAATGGCGGAAAGCAGCACCACCAGGCCCGCGCCTAATACGAACCCGGCGATGGAGCCGAAATCAAGCCAACTGCCCATAAAGCCGCGTTTGCGATCCGGTGAGTATTCCGCAACAAAGATTGATGCGCCGGTGTATTCGCCGCCTACGGAAAAACCCTGCGCCATTTTACACAGCAACAGCAAGATAGGCGCCCAGATACCGATTGACGCGTAAGACGGGATAAGCCCAATGCAGAACGTGCTTACCGACATAATAACAATGGTTATCGACAGTATTTTCTGGCGACCATATTTATCGCCCAGCATCCCAAAGAACAGCCCGCCCAGCGGACGAATTAAAAACGGCACGGAAAAGGTCGCCAGCGCGGCAATCATTTGAATACTGGGATTGGCGTCAGGAAAAAAGACTTTACCCAGCGCATAAGCCACAAAGCCATACACGCCAAAATCAAACCATTCCATGGCGTTACCCAGGGAAGCGGCCGTAATGGCTTTGCGAAGCCGCGAGTCATCAATTATCGTGACATCAGAGAGCGAAATCGGCTCTATCTCTTTCCTTTTATTTTTCATAGTCATCCTCTAAAAAATTGCCATAGTGTCTGTCGAACTCACCCATTACCCACCAAAAAACAGGCGTTTAATCGCCCAGGGCAGCGGTAAAAAAGTCATAACCAGGGTGTGTTTTTAAAAGCGTAGCAGGTTTGTCATTCGGGCCTGGTTAAGACATAAGCAAATGCCTCTTTGTGGTCAAAAGACCCACAATTAACATCTTATTTACCTTATCAGGGATGAAAATCGTGATCAACATCACAAAAAGAGGGTTTATAGAATGGCACGCGGCGCGTTTACACACCGTAACGCGTTGATGACAAAGCACAGGCGCGACGGCGTCATAGTGACGTCGTCACTGCTGTGAAGATTAACGGGTAAACACCGACTTAAGATCTGGCGCATCGATTAGCATGTGCCAGGCAGCCAATACCTCTTCAGGTATGGTCACCGCGTCGATAAAGTCACGTCCTTGCGGACCGTAACCCTGGGCATCGTTGCGCAGCCGCGGGATTTCCCCCGCTATCAGCGAGAGATAACGTTCAACCGACCATAGCCCTTCCCCGTGGTCAAAACGGGTTTCGGTGTCTGTGGCGACAAGGACCGGTTCGATACCCGGCAGGTTAATCCACTGGATCTGATGAGAGTCGCCGCGCCAGACGCGGGAGAACGTCGCCGCCGTGCGCCGCTGCATCGTAGGGTCCTGCACCAGAATCGCCCGCGCGGGATAAAGCTTGCGGGCGTCCATTAGCGCACGCGTGAACCGGGCATTCTCGCCGCAGTTGGTGGATTTATCCTCAACCAGCACGCCGCGTGCGGGAATGTTCCAGAAGGTGATGGCGATATCCGCAAGGATAGCCGCCTCGGGGCGCCCGTGCGTCGGCAACGCGTGATAGCGTGGATGAGCGGCTATGGCGTCATACAAAAACGAGGTGGAATGCCCTATGCCACCGCTTATCAAAAGCGGGATCTGCCGTGCCGATGCCTGTTTGCAAGCCTCATCAATGGCCGGGATGACGGCGTTGCCTGCCAGCACGACAAGACCGATCTCCGTCGCGGCAGCAAGCTTCGCGCGCTCATCATGGGCCAGCCAGTGTCCGAGGCGGTTAGCGGCATCAATCAGCGTGGGAGATAACGGCGCAAATGGCGTCATCATTATGCCCTCCTTATAAAGCGGTACACGGTAAATGTCCCGACGGGTTGTTTGCCAACTTGTTGCGTCAATTCTGCGCGTTGTTATTCAGGTTATCCCCGGACATCCGCGTTGTTATCGTCACCTTCAGTCTGGCTGAGTTCGCGCAGAACGCCTGCATTGATTATCACCGCACAATTTACTCACCCCCGGCTGGTAACGCCCCGCCTTCATCTTAGGGTGCACACGGACGGCGTTTCAATTTTCGCTTCTAACCGCGTCAGGCGCTACGGATTACCCATGCGCGGCTTTTTCGACGCGCTGGAGCAGAGCCGCACGTCTCCGGGGGGACCCGCGGGCGCTAGCGCTGTAATAATCGACGTAAACGGGTGCAGCAACACAACGCCGGGAAGACAGAAAATATCTATCGCATTACGCGTCAACCAGGCGTGTCCTGGGGGAGTTGAATCGTCAACGTCACCTTTTCGAGCACGCTTTCAACCAGGGCGGGCGCAGTTCCAAATGAACTGGCTTTAGCGAGGCCGTTCAGGCGTTTATCGATAAGCAATGTTGCCAGACCATGGAGATAAGCCCAGGCAACGGTAATGCGCATCGCTGCCTCGTCATCCATTGCGGCCTGCCCGTCTCCGGCCTCTGACGATACACTGCGGGCCATCATAAACAGAGCATGACGCATGGCATTCAACAAATTTTGGTTGGCAAGCGAAATGATTTCATTACGGAACATCAACCCAAATAACTCGGGATTTTGCGCGGCGAAATGCACATAGGTTTTTGCCACCATGCGCCTACGACGGGCGTTGTCCTCACAGGCATCGGTTGCCTCAAAAAGCGCCGCCGCCAGACGTTGAAATCCCAGCGCCGCCAGCTCGCTTAGCAGGTTCGCCAAATCGCCGAAATGGTGCTTAGGCGCGGTATGGGACACCCCCGCTTCACGGGCAATCGCCCGAAGCCCAACGCCTGCCAGACCATCGCGTACCAGTACGCGCAGAGCGGCCTCAAGCAGCGCGGCGGGTAAATCGCCGTGATGATAGCGCCGCTTCTCACTCCCGGGATTTGTATCGTCCATGCTTTTCTCCTTAATGCGCACAATGTTGCCATTGTAAAAATAGCCAGCGTTTAGTAAACCGACATTTAATGAACGTCGTTAAGCGCGTGAAATAGGTCCAGAGGCAATGGAAAAGTTGGCGCTTTTCCGGCATTATTTTGCGCCTTCGTGGCTCCGGCTCGTTTATTAATTAGACAGGTATGCACGTTTTATGAAAACCCATCACATCCTTATCGCCCTGGCGGCACTTGTTACGTTAAGCGGATGCAGCACGCCTTCCCAGTTACGCGCCCAGTATGATGTGGATTGCACCCAAAAAGCCAACGGCGAACAGAAAGCCTTTGATGCCTGTTACAACCAGTCTAAAGCCGCCATTCGCCAGCGCATGAATTTTGTAAACCCGGTCGGCGCGGCTGAACTGGCCAAAATTCTCGAAAGCCTCGATGCTCAGAAAGCCGCGTTTAAACCCGCGCCGAAGCCCAAACCGCTCACCGGCGAAGAGTATCAAAAACTGATCATCGCCGAGCTTGATAAGCGCTTTAACGCCGAACAAGCCGCTTATAACGGCCAGGCGTGCGAAGTGATGATGAGCGTGAAAGCGGACGGGACCATTGATCAGATTGAGGGCACCCCGGCCCTGCCGAGCGACCAGGCGAAAGCCGCCAGCGAAGCCATGGCGGACGCCAGCATTGATGCCGCGCTTGCCAATGGACCGTCGAGCGCCGACACGACTCAGACTGCCCCGACGCCTATCGCGCCGCCGGACGTAAAAGAGCAGCAGAACAGCGGTTCGTTGTGCAATGCGTTTATCACCACCGCCAAAGCAAGCCCGCTGCCTAAACCGCCGCTTGCCGAAGGTGAAAGCGCCTTCCCGGTCTCTTTCACCTACGAAGATGAGGCGAAGCCGCAAAGTTAACCCGTAAAAAAGGCTGCACTCTGTGCAGCCTTTTTATTTTGGTCTGACTATCACGTATGGTGGGCGTGGTCATCAACAAGCCTTGCGCGCTTTCCTGTCTTTGGCGTGCTGTCGGACAAAAAAGCAAACGCGACGTTGGCGCGTGAGTACGCGCCTTTGGGCAACGTCCAGTCCGCCTGCTTTGAAGGCGGGCTGCTATTTACGCCGCCCCCGTCTGCTCCATCGCCTGTAACACCCGTTTATCGGAGACCGGATAAGGCGTGC
The DNA here is from genome assembly GCF_011077955.1 of Citrobacter freundii. Lineage (GTDB taxonomy): Bacteria > Pseudomonadota > Gammaproteobacteria > Enterobacterales > Enterobacteriaceae > Atlantibacter. Next base: position 71,494 of record NZ_JAALBX010000013.1, on the reverse strand, counting down.
CAAGCTGTTGCGCGAAGTAGCTCACCCGCAGCTCTTCAATCATCCAGCGGATGGCTTTCACTTCCTCGTCATCGCGTCGGGCCGGCGGCAGCTTGTTGAACCACTGTTGCCACGCCTGCTGCACCGCTTCCACTTTCAACATTTGGGCGCGGTCGCGATGCGGATCGACCGCGAGTTTTTCCAGCCGCTTTTCAATTGCCTGCAAATAACGCAGCGTATCGCCAAGACGCTGGTAGCCATTGCCGGTGACAAAGCCACGATAGACAAGCCCGCTCATCTGGGCTTTGATATCCGAAAGGCCAAGCGCCATGGTCATATCCACACGTCCTTTAAGCCGCTTGTTAATGTTAAACACCGCCGTCAGGATTTGTTCCACCTGTTTGGCAATATCCACCACCGTGTCATTCAGCTCAGCGCGAACTTTCTCCTGAAGCTGCTTAAAGCCTTCTTCAGTCCAGACCGGCCCACCGTTCTCGGCAATCAGCTTATCCACGCCACAAGAAATGCAGTCATCAATTAAATCCAGCACTTTGCCGTACGGGTTGAAGTAAAGGCCAAGCTTGGCTTTGTTCGGCAGCTTTTCATGCAGATATTTAATCGGCGACGGAATGTTCAACAACAGCAATCGCCGCACACCTCGCCACATGGCGTTCTGTTGATCCTGCGGATTATCGAAAAGCTTAATGCCGACGCTCTCTTTTTCATCCACCAGCGCAGGCCAGGCTTTCACCTGGTAGCCGCCGCGTTTCTGCTCGTAATGATCGGGCAGCGTGCCGAAACTCCAGATATGCAGGCCGCTTTGCTCAATACCGTCATCCGCTACGGCGGAGAGTGTTTCCTGAACTTTGTCTTTTAAGCTTTCTTTTAAGGCGGTCAGATTCGTGCCTTCGTTAAGCTTGCGGTTCTTTTCATCCACGATCCGGAAGGTCATTTTCAGATGATCGGGCACCTGTTCCCACTGCCACGCCTCGCGGTCAACGCTAACACCCGTCATACGGCGCAGTTCTCGCTCCAGCGCGTCCAGCAGCGGCATTTCCAGCGGCGTAACGCGGCCTAAAAACGCCTCGGCGTAGTTTGGCGCAGGCACAAAGTTACGGCGTAACGGCTTCGGCAACGATTTAATCAATGCAATCACTAACTCGCGCCGCATTCCCGGCACCTGCCATTCAAAACCGGCGTCTTCAACCTGATTGAGCAACGGCAGCGGAATATGCACCGTGACCCCGTCCGCATCCGCGCCTGGCTCAAACTGATAGCTCAGCCGCAGCTTAAGATTGCCCTGATGCCAGAAGTTCGGATAGTCAAGTTTGCTGACTTTCTCCGCGCCCTCTTTAATCAACATGCTCTTTTCGAAATTGAGCAGGTCCGGGTTTTCGCGGCTCGCTTTTTTCCACCAGCTATCGAAATGCCGGGCCGACACCACCTCATGGCCGATGCGCTGATCGTAAAATTCGAACAGGGTCTCGTCATCAACCAGGATGTCGCGACGGCGCGATTTATGCTCCAGCTCTTCGACTTCCGCACGTAACTTCTGGTTATCGCGGAAAAACGCATGGCGGGTTTGCCAGTCGCCTTCGACTAACGCATGGCGAATAAACAGCTCGCGGCACAATACCGGGTCGATTGGGCTGTAGTTGACTTTACGCGCCGCGACAATCGGTAAACCGTACACCGTGACCTTTTCGGTGGCCATTACCGCGCCCTGCGCCCGCTCCCAGTGCGGCTCGCTGTAACTGCGTTTAAGTAGATGTTGCGCTACCGGCTCGATCCACTCCGGATCTATCCGCGCCGCAATCCGCCCCCACAGACGGCTGGTTTCCACCAGTTCGGCGACAATGGCCCATTTCGGCGGCTTCTTAAACAACCCCGATCCCGGGAAAATGGAGAACCGCGCGTTACGCGCACCGGTAAATTCCTGCTTATCGGTATCTTTCATGCCGATATGCGACAAAAGCCCGGTGAGTAACGCCGTGTGGATTTCACGGTATTGCGCCGGTTCGCTGTTCACCGGAATGCCCAGCTCTTTTACGACCTGGCGCAGTTGCGTGTAAATATCCTGCCACTCGCGCACCCGCAAATAGTTCAGGTAATCGGCGCGACACAGGCGGCGGAACTGGTTAGAAGAGAGCGCTTTTTGTTGCTCGCCCAGGTAATTCCACAGGTTCACGAAGGCCAGGAAATCGGACTCTTTATCGTGAAAGCGACGGTGTTTTTCATCCGACGCTTGCTGTTTATCCATGGGCCGTTCGCGCGGATCCTGAATCGACAGCGCGGAGGTGATAATCATCGCCTCACGCACGCAGCCCAGTTTCTGCGCCTCCAGCACCATGCGCGCCAGACGCGGGTCAACCGGCAGTTGTGAAAGCTGGCGGCCAAGCGGCGTGAGCTTATAGACCGTCGCCTGTTCATCGGTGGTGATGGCGCCTAATTCTTCCAGAAGGCGTACGCCGTCCTGAATATTGCGTTTGTCGGGCGCTTCCACGAACGGGAACGCGGCGATATCGCCAAGCCCCAGCGCAGTCATCTGCAAAATAACCGACGCCAGGTTGGTACGCAGAATTTCCGGATCGGTAAATTCCGGGCGCGACAGGAAATCGTCTTCGGAATAAAGACGAATACAGATCCCTTCCGACACGCGGCCACAGCGGCCTTTACGCTGATTAGCCGACGCCTGCGACACCGGCTCAATGGGCAGGCGCTGCACTTTTGTGCGATAACTGTAACGGCTGATACGCGCCTGACCGGGATCGATGACGTATTTAATACCCGGCACGGTGAGCGAGGTTTCCGCCACGTTTGTCGCAAGAACTATGCGCCGTCCGGTATGCGACTGGAAAATCCGGTTTTGTTCACTGTTAGACAAACGCGCATACAGCGGCAGGACTTCGGTGTGCGGCAGATTAAGCTTATTGAGGCCATCGGCGGTATCGCGAATTTCGCGCTCGCCGCTCATAAAGATGAGGATATCGCCGGGCGCTTCATGACTTAACTCGTCCACTGCATCGAAAATCGCCTGCAGTTGGTCGCGCTCGGTGTCTTCGGCATCCTCCACAATCGGGCGATAACGCACGTCCACCGGGTATGTACGCCCCGACACTTCAATAATCGGCGCATGATTGAAATGGCGTGAAAAGCGTTCCGGATCGATGGTCGCCGAAGTGATGATGACTTTTAAATCCGGGCGACGCGGCAGTAACTCTTTGAGGTAGCCGAGCAGAAAATCGATATTCAGGCTGCGCTCATGCGCTTCATCGATAATCAGCGTGTCGTATTGCATCAGCAACCGATCCTGCTGGATTTCGGCCAGCAAAATCCCGTCGGTCATCAGTTTGACCTGGGTAGACTCACTCACATGATCGCTGAAACGGACTTTATACCCCACCGCGCCGCCCGGCTCAGTTTTAAGCTCATCGGCAATACGGTTCGCTACGGTACGCGCCGCCAGACGGCGCGGCTGGGTATGGCCGATGAGACCCGTGATGCCGCGTCCCAGTTCCATGCAAATTTTCGGCAACTGGGTGGTTTTCCCGGAGCCGGTTTCCCCCGCCACAATCACCACCTGGTGATCGCGAATGGCGGCGAGGATGTCGTCTTTTTTCTGGCTGACCGGCAGATTATCCGGGTAGCTAATGGTTGGGCGCGCGGCAAGGCGCAGCTGGACCTTCCCTGCCGCTTCGCTAATGTCCTTATCCAGCTCGGCCAAAATGGCCTGCTGGGCATCAGGATTTTTCACTTTTTTCGCGCCATGGAGACGGCGTGAAAAACGCTGACAGTCTTTTAGCATCAGCGTATCAAGGCGCGCCATAAGCGCGTTAACATTCAGGTTTTTGGTTTCCATGGTGCTTTTGGCTATTAGGTGCACAAGGTGATAAAGCGATACAGATAGTGACACGTAGCGTATCACATCGCGCCTTTCCACGCCTTGTTCAATAAATTTGAACACTGAAATCGATATATTGCGCTATCACTGCAATCGGATTGTGAATACAGTGTGTTCAAGCAAGGGGCATGACCCCGACCATCAAATAAAAGGAACCACCCATGAGCAAAGTATTAGTTCTCAAATCAAGCATTTTGGCAGGGTATTCACAGTCTAACCAGTTGTCTGACTATTTTGTTGAGCAATGGCGTGAGCAGCACAGCGCGGATGAAATCACCGTTCGCGATCTGGCCGCAGATCCGATCCCGGTGCTGGACGGTGAGCTGGTCGGCGCGCTGCGCCCGAGCGATGCGCCGTTGACGCCGCGTCAACAGGACGCACTGGCACTGTCTGATGAATTGATTGCAGAACTGAAAGCTCATGATGTGATTGTTATTGCGGCGCCGATGTACAATTTCAACATCCCGACCCAGTTGAAAAACTATTTTGACCTGGTGGCCCGTGCGGGCGTGACCTTCCGTTACACCGAGAAAGGCCCGGAAGGCTTAATTACCGGTAAACGCGCCATCGTGCTGTCCAGCCGTGGCGGTATCCATAAAGATACCCCGACCGATCTGATTACCCCGTACCTGAGCCTGTTCCTCGGCTTTATCGGGATTACCGATGTGAACTTTGTGTTTGCAGAAGGCATCGCTTACGGCCCGGAAGTGGCGACCAAAGCGCAGGCTGATGCTAAAGCGGCGATTGACAGCATCGTTTCAGCGTAAGCAACCAAGTATTAAAAAAGTGGGCCATCTGCCCACTTTTTTTATGCCCGAAACCGCCGACGCTTACACCACTTCCCACGGCGTTTCATCAAGGGTAATCACCAGCGCATCCCCATCCCGCTGATAGGCCACGGTATAGTGATGCTCATCATGCATATTACGGTCACAGCACGGCTCGAAATAGTGCGTCAGGCAGCGAAACGTAAACTGCTTATCATCAATACTGACGATGCTAAAGGTCTCTGGCTGATAGGCATAACGACGATCGTCTGGAAATTCCGACATCACGAAGCGTTCAAAAATAGCCGCGTGACGGGTGATTAACTGACTGACCTGCTGTTTATCTTCGCTATCAATACCTTCAAGCGGCAGACGAAAAGTGCGTTGTTCCATGACGGTTCTCCTTTGAAATTCAGGCTTTCAGCGTAACAGTTTAGCCGTGCTCAGGAGACTACCCGTCAGGGGTAGCTTATTTGCGACGCAACCACTGCCCATTTATCCCACGCACATATTCGCCAGGCGCGGCGCGCTCTACCAGCTTCTGCCCGGCCAATTTCGCCACATCATCCACGGGCAGATGATTGCGCTCGGCAAGCTCCCGGTAACTCTGCGCCCGCGCCTCATTGATGTGCTTTACCAGCGCCAGCGTCTGGCTATCCTGGGCGCGAGGAGCAATGTAGCCGTCCAGCGTCTCACCCACTAACCCTTGCTGGCGCGCCTCATTGAGCGTTAAGGCAAACGCCGGCTGGCACAGCAGCAATAATCCCGCGAGCATGACCATTTTATTACCCATGGTTAATTGCTCCCAAAAATATCGCTACGTGTTTTGAGCAGCGCTTCCACGTCTTTATCCACTTTAATGTGAATTTCATGCTCAATTTTGACATTCATATTGATGGTGATCGGCTCTTTCGGCGCCGCCACTTCAATGCGCGGCGTACAGCCGCTGAGTAACAGACATAACAACGCAAGCCTGGTTGTTAGCATCACTTTCATTGTGGTTCCTCACAAACATCGCCGGTTTCACAGGTGCGTCCGGGCACGCTCGCATGTTGTTCAAGCCAGGCCTGAAGATTGTCGCCAAATCGTAAGCTGCGCCATAGCGTGAAAACGTTCTCTTCATGCTGATAGTTCAACTTCACGGTATTGCTTTTGCCATTGATACGGCTGGTGCCCTGTAGTTCGGCGCGCAGTGTCAGCACGCCGAGGTTAGTCAGATCAAGCCGCGTCCAGGACCGGGCAATCTCCATATACCGCAGCCAGTTGATCCCGGCCCCCGCCGCCATATTTTTTTTGACAATGGCATCTGCCATATCGTTATCCACGCGCAGCGTCATCGGCCCGGGGTTGGTCAGCCAACCGTCGCGAATAATCCACTCCGGGTTATCAAGCCAGAGCGGTAGCGCGCCGTTGACCCGCCCGGAGAGAGTAAACTGTTTTGGATTCAGGGCGGTAATCAGCTTGCTTGATGAGATATTGTGCAGCCGCAGCAGCGCCGCGTCGTGTTGAGGCATCCGCAACTGCTGCATACTGATATGACCGTCCAGCACATCAACACCGACCTGACTTAACACCAGCGGCCGCGCTTCACTCCAGGGATACCAGCCCTGCAAATCCGCCGTGAGATTTTGCGCCACTACCTGATTTTCAACACGCGCGATACGTAGCGTAACCGGGCCGCGCGTGCCGAATTGCCAGGTCGAATCACGAAAACGAAACGGCAGAACAAAATCGACGCCGTCGAGTTTGTTATCCGGCATCCAGGCGCTGCCGCCTTTGACAACGCCATGCCCTCCGGCTTCAAATCCCTGCTCCGCTGCTGCTGAAAATGCTATCTGGGCATAAAACCGACCGTCACGCAGCGCCATTTTCCAGTCCGGCGGCAACAAGGGCTGGAAAACTACCAGCGGTTGCGCGGGCCACCAGGCCTGGCCGCGCAGACGGATGCCGTCCCAGCGCCCGTTAACCTGCACCGGGCCAATCGCATCCGCATGCAAATCGCCTGTAAACTGAAAGGATGTCGGATCGCTTCCCTGAACGCTAAAATTGAGCCGCGACGGCGGAAGTGTACTGCCCCCGGTAAAGGTGGTCTCACCGGCATCCAGCGTTAGCGCCCCGTCAAACGAGGGATGTTCAGACGACCGTACCCAGCGTATCGGTTTATCCATTGCGAGTCGCGGCGCGGCAATGCGCATCGAGCCGTACTTTAGCTGGTCAAATCCCGTCGAGAGCGTACTGAGGCTGATGGTATTGTCACGCCACTCGCCGGTCCCTTTCACATCCCAGCGCGCCGCCATCGGCGTGAATCCGCCGCTGCCCCAGTAGTGCCATTGCCACAGACCGCTATCGGGTAAAAAGTCATTCGCCCTGCCATCAAGATGGAGTTCAAAATCACCCATCTGATTTTCATGCGCGCGTAAAATGGCCTGCAATCTGCCGTCTACCCCGGTTGAGGCAACGGTGACACCCGCCAGCGGCCAGCGGATTTCATCAATATTGAGCGAATCGATAACCCGTCCGCGCGAACGCAACAGCGCACCAGGGGCGAATTGCAGTTGCGGATCAAGCAACGGACCGCTTAACCTTCCCGGCAGCAGCGCATAAAAAATCATCTGATCCTGCTTGGCTTCGCCCGTTAATTGCACGGGCATGGCGCTGTCGGTGAGACTGAGTTTCCCCGGGCCAAAATTCAGCACCGCATTGCCTTTCCCGGCGGCGCCCTGTGTGACAATATTCAGTCGTCCACTGATTTGCGCGCCTTCCAGTCCCTGCTGCCAGTTATCGGCATTGACTGCCACACGCCCGCTCAACGGCACGCCCTCGTACATCCAGTGCCAGCGTCCGTCACTGATAGAAAAGCGCTCGGCGGTAACGGTCCAGGGCAGATCCAGTAGCGGATCCGGGTCGTCCGGGGCGCTAATCAACAACTGCCCGCGGTTTTGCGCCCATTCCAGCTCCGCATCCGCCAACGGCAACGGCCCTGGCATATGCAAGCGCGTGGTGAGATGTCCTTCCGTTGGCAGACCGTCCGGCAGAAGGCCGAGCGTCACTTCGCCTGCCAGCGACAGCGGCGGCTGCCCTTCAATCGCCTTAAGCGAAAAAGAGGTGATGGTGGCGGTCTGCCCGTCGATTTTCGCCGTCAGGGACAGCGCATCGCCCTGATAACGCACGGTCTGGCGCGTCGGTGTTAATCCTACGTGCAATTCCCCGGCAAACTGTTGCCAGGGCGCCACAGTGAATTTTTTGATAGTAAGCCAGGTGTTCGGCAGCATGGCCTGCCACTGCGCCAGCGTGCGCGGCGCGGCGGGGTTTTCTGCCCCGGCGGGCAGGTCATCAAAGCAGGCGGTGTTAAGCGTCAGCGCATCAATGTCGAGCTTCCAGCGGCTCGGGTGGCTCAGCGTCGCGTGAGAAAGCCTCGCCAGTTCGCACTCTCCCGCCAGATAACGCAATTGCGGCAAGATAATGGCCGAACGGGTAAAGCGCGGGCGCTCTTCAAGTGCGATGCGAGTGCCGGGCGGCAGCCAGATGCCCGCTAACCCCGGCAGCCAGTACGCCACCGAAAGAAGCAATGCCAACGGCAATAAAATGAGTAACAGCGCAAGCGCTGCCAGGGCGCGGTATTTACCCTTCATGGGCGATCACTATCCTGATTGGGCCAGAATTCAATGGGCTATCTGGCGCATTGTGCCATTTTTGTCAGTCGGGATGAACGCGACGTTTGTTATAAGCGTAGTTGGCCTAAACTAATTGATAACCCTTAGTTTCAGCACAGTTTTTTTTAAACTTTGTAAGAAATTTTGAATCATGATAACGTCATCACAGAATATCACTGGAGAATGTCTTATGAAACTGGCCGTGTATAGCACAAAACAGTATGACAAGAAGTATCTACAGCACGTTAACCAGGGGTATGGTTACGATATCGAATTTTATGACTTTCTGCTGACCGAGAGGACCGCTAAAACCGCTCACGGCTGTGACGGCGTGTGTATTTTCGTGAATGACGACGCCAGCCGCCCGGTGCTGGAAGAGTTGAAAAAGCATGGCGTAAAATTTATCGCCCTGCGCTGCGCGGGGTTTAACAACGTGGATCTCGATGCGGCGAAAGAGCTTGGCCTGCACGTGGTGCGCGTACCAGCCTACTCCCCTGAAGCGGTAGCGGAACATGCCATCGGCATGATGATGTGCCTGAACCGCCGTATTCACCGCGCCTATCAGCGCACCCGTGACGCCAACTTCTCGCTGGAAGGCTTAACCGGCTTTACGATGTATGGCAAAACCGCAGGCGTTATCGGTACCGGCAAAATCGGCGTTGCGATGCTCAGGATCTTAAAAGGTTTCGGTATGCGTCTGCTGGCGTTCGATCCGTACCCCAGTGCCGCAGCGCTGGAGATTGGCGTGGAGTACGTTGATTTGCCGACGCTCTTCTCCTCTTCCGATGTTATCTCCCTGCACTGTCCACTGACGCCGGAAAATTACCATTTACTCAATCAGGCGGCGTTTGAGCAGATGAAAGACGGCGTGATGATTATTAATACCAGCCGTGGCGCGCTTATCGATTCCCAGGCGGCAATCGACGCGCTGAAACATCAGAAAATCGGCTCGCTGGGTCTGGACGTTTATGAAAATGAACGCGACCTGTTCTTTGAAGATAAATCAAACGACGTGATTCAGGATGATGTATTCCGTCGCCTTTCTGCCTGCCACAACGTGCTGTTTACCGGGCACCAGGCATTCCTGACCGAAGAAGCATTAATCAGCATTTCAGAAACGACGCTGAATAATTTACGCCAACTGGAAAAAGGCGAAGCGTGCCCTAACGCCCTGGTGTAAAGCACTTTAAGACGATCCTCAATGATTGCGCGCGCGTGGCGTGGCAGACTCACCGCGTAATCATTGATGGCAAAGATACTTAAGGAGGAGTTATCAAAAAATTAACGTATTTAGCGCTCGGCGTCGTCTTGTCGGGATGCGCCCAAACGGCAAACACAACCTTGTCTTCATCGCAATTAGAGCATCGTCGTTACGTGCTGGAATCGGTAGACGGGAAACCGCTTGTCTCGCCGCAGCGACAGCCAGACATCAGCTTTGGTGAGAAACTGCACGTTGCGGGCAGCATGTGTAACCGCTTTATGGGCCAGGGCAAACTGGACGGCAACGTGCTGAAAGTGGACGGCCTCGCCTCCACGAAAATGTTATGCGCTGAGACTGAACTGAATCAGTTAGATCAATTGATTGGCGAGATGCTAACGGCCGGCGCAACGGTCGAGCAAACTCCACAGTCGCTGACGCTTACTCGTAAGCCACATACGCTGGTTTACAAACAAGCCGACTGGGTAAATTAGTAACTTCCGCAGCTACCGGATGCCAGCGCCGCTTCGCTGCAACGTTTGCCATTCGGTAGCGCGCACATACCAATGACAGACCCATCCAGTTGACGTGCCGCAAGCGCTGCGCCGCCAATCATGGCGCAATTTGCTTCACCACTACTGGACATCGCCGCTTTCATCCCAGGCGCGACATGCGCGGCCGTTGCCTGCTGCTCAGGCTCACTACTGCAACCGGTTAAACTCAAGGCGGCTAAAAACAGTGCCACTCCCCCCACAAAAAAACCTGAACGCATGACGCTCCCCTCATTAAAAAATCGCAAAACCCATGCAATATAGGCGAGCAAGCGCCGCGCCGTCGAGAGGCACCGCACGACTTTTAGCCTGTCGACACATTTTTTAGCACTTTTGTTGTTACAGGCCGCCAAAAGGGTCCTAAACGGCCGGGCTAAGCGTCCCTACGACACAAAAGCGAAAATGGTCCCAGGGACGCTTTGCTAGACTTGAAGGATTACTTTAAAGCTCCGCTTTTTGGAGTCCTTTCTCTTTTGCGCAATGTAAGGGTGTCTTTATGATCACAATCGACGGCAATGGCGCAGTCGCTTCGGTGGCGTTTCGTGCAAGCGAGGTCATCGCTATCTACCCGATAACCCCCAGTTCCACGATGGCCGAACAGGCGGATGCCTGGTCAGGAAACGGGGTGAAAAACGTCTGGGGCGATGTTCCGCGTGTGGTAGAGATGCAGTCTGAGGCGGGCGCTATCGGCGCGGTGCACGGGGCGTTGCAGACGGGAGCTTTATCGACGACGTTTACCTCGTCCCAGGGGCTGCTGTTGATGATCCCAACGCTCTATAAACTCGCCGGGCAACTGACGCCGTTTGTGCTGCACGTGGCGGCGCGTACCGTCGCCACCCATGCGCTCTCCATCTTTGGCGATCACTCGGACGTGATGGCGGTTCGCCAGACCGGCTGCGCGATGCTGTGCGCCAGCAGCGTGCAGGAAGCGCAAGATTTCGCGCTGATTTCCCATATCGCCACCCTGAAAAGTCGCATCCCGTTTATTCATTTCTTCGATGGTTTTCGCACCTCGCATGAAATTAATAAAATTGTACCGCTCTCTAACGAAACGCTTTTAGGCCTGATGCCGCAGGCAGATATCGATGCCCATCGCGCCCGCGCCTTAAACCCGGAACACCCGGTTATCCGCGGTACCTCGGCGAACCCGGACACTTACTTCCAGTCGCGCGAAGCTACGAATCCCTGGTACAACGCCGTTTACGATTGCGTGCAACAAACCATGGATGATTTTGCGACCGCCACCGGCCGTCAGTATCGCCCTTTTGAATATTATGGCCATCCCCGGGCTGAGCGGGTGGTGGTGTTAATGGGCTCCGCCATCGGCACTTGCGAGGAAGGGGTGGACGAACTGCTTACCCGCGGCGAAAAAGTGGGTGTGTTGAAAGTGCGATTATTCCGCCCTTTCAACGCCCACGCGATGCTGGACGTTTTGCCGCAAAGTGTGCGTCATATTGCCGTGCTGGACCGTACCAAAGAGCCAGGGGCCGTTGCCGAGCCGCTGTATCTGGATGTAATGACCTCGCTTGCCGAAGCGTTTTCGCGCGGCGAGCGCGAAACGTTGCCGCGCGTTATTGGCGGGCGCTATGGCCTGTCTTCAAAAGAGTTCGGCCCCGACTGCGCCCTTGCCGTATTTGAAGAATTACGCCAGCCGAAACCCAAATCACGCTTTACGGTGGGGATTTACGATGATGTCACCCACCTCTCGTTGCCGCTGCCTGAAAATACCCTGCCGTCTCGCGCCAGACTCGAAGCGCTGTTCTACGGCCTTGGCAGCGACGGGAGTGTTTCCGCCACAAAAAACAACATCAAAATTATCGGTAATGCCACGCCCTGGTATGCGCAGGGCTACTTCGTTTATGACTCAAAAAAGGCAGGTGGATTAACCGTCTCGCACCTGCGCGTCAGTGAGAAGCCGATTAATTCCGCCTACCTGGTGGAAAAAGCCGATTTTGTTGGCTGCCACCAGTTACAGTTTATTGATAAGTACCAAATGGCGGAGCGGCTAAAACCCGGCGGGATTTTCTTGCTCAACACGCCCTACAGCGCAGAAGATGTGTGGGATCGCTTGCCGCAAGAGGTGCAGGCGGTGCTGAACCAAAAACAGGCGCGTTTTTATATCATCAACGCGCAAAAAATCGCCCGGGAATGCCAGCTTGGCGCGCGTATCAATACCGTTATGCAGATGGCGTTTTTCCACCTGACAGACATCCTGCAAGGCGACAGCGCGCTGCAACAATTGCAGGGAGCGATTGCGAAAAGCTACAGCAGTAAAGGCCAGGAACTGGTAGAGCGTAACTGGCAAGCGCTGGCGCTTGCCCGAGAATCGCTGTATGCCGTGCCGTTGCAGCCGGTAAATACTCACAGCCCGAACCGTCCGCCTGTGGTGTCTGACGCCGCGCCGGATTTCGTCAAAACCGTTACCGCCGCCATGCTGGCAGGCCTTGGCGATGCGCTTCCTGTGTCCGCCCTGCCGCCGGACGGCACCTGGCCGCTTGGCACTACCCAGTGGGAAAAACGCAATATTGCCGAAGAAATTCCCATCTGGAAGCCGGAGCTTTGTACGCAGTGCAACCATTGCGTCGCCGCCTGTCCGCATTCGGCTATCCGCGCGAAAGTGGTGATGCCCGACGCTCTGGAAGCGGCGCCGCACGCCCTGCACGCTCTGGATGTAAAATCCCGCGATATGCGCGGCCAGAAATATGTATTGCAGGTCGCGCCGGAAGACTGCACCGGCTGTAATCTGTGCGTTGAGGTTTGCCCGGCGAAAGATCGCGAAAACCCGGACATCAAAGCCATCAACATGATGTCGCGTCTTGAACATGTCGAAGAAGAAAAGGTCAATTACGACTTCTTCCTGAAATTACCCGAGATCGAGCGCAGCACGCTTGAGCGTATCGATATCCGCACCTCGCAGCTCATTACCCCACTGTTTGAATATTCGGGCGCGTGTTCCGGCTGCGGCGAAACGCCCTACATTAAACTGCTCACCCAGCTTTATGGCGACCGGTTGCTGATTGCTAATGCTACGGGCTGTTCGTCTATTTATGGTGGCAACCTGCCCTCCACGCCGTATACCACCGATGCTAATGGTCGCGGACCCGCCTGGGCTAACTCGCTGTTTGAAGATAATGCCGAGTTCGGGCTCGGGTTCCGCCTGACGGTTGATCAACACCGGGCGCGGGTCATGCGGTTACTGGAACAATTTGCCGATAAGATCCCCGCAGAACTTAACGCTCAGTTGCACAGTGACGCTACGCCGGAAATCAGACGCGAACAGATAGCGCAGCTTCGCCACTGTCTGGCGGAGGAAACCGGCCCGGATGCACGTCAGTTGTTGACCGATGCCGATGCGCTGGTGGAGAAATCCATCTGGCTGATTGGCGGCGACGGCTGGGCATACGATATTGGTTTTGGCGGTCTGGACCATGTGTTAAGCCTGACCGAGAACGTCAATATTCTGGTACTGGATACGCAGTGCTATTCCAACACCGGCGGCCAGGCCTCTAAAGCGACCCCGCTCGGCGCCGTCACCAAATTCGGCGAGCACGGCAAACGTAAAGCGCGCAAAGATTTGGGCGTCAGTATGATGATGTATGGACACGTCTACGTGGCGCAGATTTCCCTGGGTGCGCAGCTTAACCAGACGGTAAAAGCGATACAGGAAGCGGAATCATGGCCCGGTCCGTCACTGATTATTGCCTACAGCCCGTGTGAAGAGCACGGCTATGATCTGGCGCTCAGTCACGATCAGATGCGTCAGTTGACGGCAACCGGCTTCTGGCCGCTCTACCGCTTTGACCCACGCCGCGCGCAGGAAGGAAAACCGCCGCTGGCGCTGGACTCCCGCCCGCCGTCAGATGCGCTCGCCGACACGTTGCAAAACGAGCAGCGTTTCCGTCGCCTTAACGCACAACAGCCTGATGTGGCGGAACAGCTTTGGAAAGATGCCACGGCCGATCTGCAAAAACGCTATAACTTCCTGGCGCAAATGGCAGGAAAAGCCGACTAAAACTGACAGCAAAAATAATAACCATGCCCCGCCGTTAAGCGGGGCATTTTTTTGCCCAATATTGAGAAAAGTACTGGTGTTCAGATCAAAAAAATCCCGAACCTGAGCCCGGGATAAAATACAAATGAGGCAGAAAAAATAGACATATAACGCCAGCATAATAAATAACTTTATTACGCCGGTATAATTGATAATTTGCATGAATTGAATATAAACATTCACGGATTATATTATCTTATCATTGTATTTCTTATGAATTAATTTGATAAGAATATACTTCTCATTTAACAAATAACACATATTTGATCAAGTCTGTTTATGGATAGCATGGGTGCGTCTCAAACAACGAGACAAATGATAATCATGCTAAAGGAATAACAAAATGAAAAGAAAAGTACTGGCTCTTATCGTCCCTGCTTTATTAGCAGCGGGCGCGGCACACGCGGCAGAGATCTACAATAAAGACGGGAATAAACTGGATTTATATGGCAAGGTTGATGCGCTGCACTATTTTTCCGACAATTCTTCCGCAGATGGCGATCAAACCTATTTGCGTCTCGGCTTCAAAGGCGAGACCCAAATCTCGGATCAACTGACCGGTTATGGCCAGTGGGAATATCAGGTTCAGGCCAATAATACGGAATCAAACTCCGGTGACAATCAGTCCTGGACGCGTCTTGGCTTCGCGGGCCTGAAGTTTGGCGACTACGGCTCATTCGATTATGGTCGTAACTATGGCGTGCTTTACGACATTGAAGCCTGGACCGATATGCTGCCTGAGTTCGGCGGCGACTCCTACTCTTTCGCCGATAACTATATGACCAGCCGTGCAAACGGTGTGGCGACCTATCGCAACAGCGACTTCTTTGGTCTGGTGGATGGGCTTAATTTCGCCCTCCAGTACCAGGGCAACAACGAAGGCAGCAATAACGGTAATGAAGGCACCAATAACGGCCGTGATTTCCGCCATGAGAATGGTGACGGCTGGGGTATTTCATCAACCTATGATATTGGCATGGGCGTAAGCGTGGGTGCTGCTTATACCTCTTCTGACCGTACCAGCGATCAAACCTGGCATGGTCACCAGTCTGAAGCTTACGCGGGCGGTGATACCGCTGATGCATGGACTGCCGGTGTCAAATATGACGCCAACGATATTTATCTGGCGGCCATGTATTCTGAAACCCGTAACATGACCCCGTATGGCGACTACGGCGTTGCGAATAAAACCCAAAACTTTGAAGTCACCGCACAATATCAGTTTGATTTTGGCCTGCGTCCGACCGCGTCTTTCCTGATGTCTAAAGGTAAGGATCTGAATACCGCTTACGGTAATGATGAAGATCTGGTGAAATACGCCGACGTGGGTGCGTATTACTTCTTTAATAAAAATATGTCGGCTTATGTTGATTATAAAATCAACCTGCTCGACGAAGATGACAATTTCTACAAAGACAATAATATCGGTACTGATGATATCGTTGCTCTTGGCCTGGTTTATCAGTTCTAAGCCTGAAATAATTAACCCGCCGTTAAGGCGGGTTAATCTCGGCGTTTGTGGTTTATTTCAGTAAACGAACTTTACAGCTTTTGCCTTTAATTTTGCCCTGCTGAAGCTGTTTCCACGCATGACGCGCCACCTGTTGGCGAACCGCCACGTAGGCATGCATCGGGTGCATATCGATTTTGCCGATATCCGCTCCGTCAAGCCCCATATCGCCGGTTAAGGCGCCAAGAATATCGCCCGGGCGCATTTTGGCTTTTTTGCCGCCGTCAATGCAGAGCGTGACCATCTCGGCTTCCAGTGGTTTAACGTTCGCGCCGACTATCGGCTCGCGCCAGTCCAGCGAAAGCCCAAGCATCTCGGCTAAAATCGCAGCGCGCTGCGCTTCTTCCGGCGCGCACAGGCTCACAGCAAGCCCGCTCTGCCCGGCGCGGGCGGTACGACCGATGCGGTGAACATGCACTTCCGGATCCCAGGAAAGCTCATAGTTAATCACCATTTCCAGCGACTTAATATCAAGCCCGCGCGCGGCGACGTCGGTTGCCACCAGCACCCGGCTGCTGCCATTGGCGAAACGCACCAGCGTCTGATCGCGATCGCGCTGTTCCATATCGCCATGCAGCGCCAGCGCGCTCTGGCTATGTTCATTGAGCGCATCGCACACTTCCTGACAATCTTTTTTGGTATTGCAGAACACCACGCAGGACGCGGGTTGATGTTTACTCAAAAGGCTTAACAGCAGCGGAATTTTTTGACGGCGCAAGGCTTCATAAAATTGCTGCTCAACCGCAGGCAACTCATCCACGCTGTCGATTTCGATATGTTCTGCGTTGCGCTGTACCCGGCTGCTGATAGCAGCAATAGACTCAGGCCAGGTGGCCGAGAACAGTAATGTCTGACGTTGCGCGGGGGCATGACGGATCACTTCGTCAATGGCATCGCTGAAACCCATGTCCAGCATGCGATCCGCTTCATCCAACACCAGCGTCTTTAACGCCTCAAGCGACACGGTGCCTTTTTCAAGGTGATCGAGCAAGCGTCCCGGCGTTGCGACGATAATATGCGGCGCATGCTGCAAGGAATCACGCTGCGCGCCAAAGGGTTGGCCGCCGCACAGGGTCAGCACTTTAATATTGGGTAAATACCGCGCCAGACGACGGATCTCTTTTGCGACCTGATCGGCAAGCTCACGCGTCGGACACAGCACCAGCGACTGAGTGATAAAACGGCTGGCGTCAATATGCTGAAGTAAACCCAGACCAAACGCCGCCGTTTTACCGCTGCCGGTTTTCGCCTGCGCGCGCACGTCTTTGCCCGCGAGAATGGCCGGTAATGCCGCCGCCTGAACCGGAGTCATGGTGTGATAGCCCAGCTCATCAAGGGTAGTGAGCAGTTCGGCAGGCAAAGTGTTTAAGGTTGAAAAGGCGGTCACGGTCATCTCTCTGAAAACATGCGGGCCGCTATGCTAGCAGATTCACCGGTGCGGGTCATGGAATGCGGCGTGATACGTTGAAAAACACACAGGCCCGACGAACGGGCCTGTGATTTATTTCGCTTTAAAAGGGTCTTTTTTATCATCGTCGTGGTCATCGCGCTTGCGGGGAATTTCGCCCTGTTTGTTCGGCGCGTCCTGTACCTGAAGTTCGTCCTCTTCGTAAGCATTGCCGGCATTTGGCGCGGCTTCCGGCAACCCTTTGCTGACTTCGCCTTCTTTATTACGTTCGTGGTTAGTTTTATCAGACATTGTGTTCTCCCGTCACATAGCGTTCTTTAAGTGTAGACGACGGGAGAAAAGTCAGGGATTTCAGCCGTTTTTCGCGCACTTCAGCGCGCTGCCCGTGCCGCCACGATCGTCAAGTGTTTGTAACACCACCGAATCCGCCCCCATTTTTAGGGCCTGGACTTGCAGGTCGTTTTTTACTTGCTGCTCATACTCAGCAGTATCAAGGAAGGCCATCGGGTTACGGTGCGAGACGACATTGCCCATAAATTGGCATTGCGATGAAAAGGCGCTATTGCCTTTGATGATGCCAACCTGGTCCGCCTGCGGATCCATAGTGGCACACCCGGCCAGAGTGAAAACGGTAATAGCTGCGAGTAATTGTTTCATATGTCACCTCACGAATTTGAACGCGCAGCATAATTTATAAACAGAACGCTTACCTAAACGAAGGCTAACTGGACGAGAAATAATCAACCGGCGCGCAACCGCGCGCCGTTCAGACACCCTCAGGCAGCCATAGTCTGGCACGCCTCGGCGCAGCGCCGACAGGCTTCGGCACAATGCTGGCAGTGGTCGTGCTGGTGTTTGCCGCATTCTTCTGCGCAGGCCTGGCAGACCTCGGCGCAAAGCTGGCACAGTCTGCGGGAGTACTCGCTTTCCATCGTCATGAATTGTGCGGCAAGGCGACAGAGCGCCGCGCATTGCATATCGAGGCGGATACAGCCGCGCATCATGTCGATATTGGGTTCATTGAGGCAAGATATTGCACAGTGGTCACAGGCTTCGGCGCAATGGTAGCAGGCGTTAATACAAGCGCTCAGATCGTGTTGCATGCTTCTCTCCTGTTTTATATTCGTCACCATTAAGTCTGCACAGTTTTCATGAGCGCGCAAAAAACAGGCTGACTATCTTCAATTGGTTCTAAAAAATGCATTATGCAGAACATGAGGGCATATAAACCGCTCGCATTCATTGGCGAATCAGTCTGTTAATGGCGCGTTCACCATTAAATGCAAGACGACTGTCCTTAACGTAAATTAAACGCTCTGGCTACGCGCCCTGGTTTTTATTTTGAAGATAATCAACATGGCTTAATGACAATATTTACGTTAAGCGGGTATGGATCACGCTTCGCTTATCCGTAATGAAGAGCAATTGCAGAGAGCCGCCATGAGAATGCTTTATATAGTTTTAAAAGAGCAGCGCATCTTAAATTAAATCTGCTCGCGTTCTGGTTATGCCCATCGCAATACATCACTTAAATGAAATTTTAAGCTGAGTTGCTTTATTGCACACCACTTCCAGACTGCTTTTATTCATAATAAGCAATTAAAATAGGTTGTTCGCCCTTGCCTGAATAATTTATAGCGCGCTAATCATTACCCGGAAAGCGATAATTCTGCAAAGTTTCCAGGCAATATATAATTCATCATACTTTTCAGTTAATTTATCATACATTATTAAAAACATAAAAAATTGAAACTTAATTTTGAAATCATCACTTTATTAAAATCTTTGTTTTCATTAGGTTAGCGACATTCTCAATATAGGCATTTACCTTAAGTCTATTAAAAACGGATGTCCTTGTGGTTTGTAAATTAAAGCATTCTGGTCGCAATAAAAAATTTATATGCTTATAGCTGTTTTACATATGTGATAAATATTGCATCATTTGAAAAAATAAGTTGGTTTTTTTACTTTCTTTCAGGCAATCTGCTATGGAAGGAATAAACGACAATTGGATTTTTATCTCACCGCGAATAACAAAGAAGGCTCTCTCCTTTTGTTATTATGCGAAACACACATACTCAAAAATAGTTAATAGAAGTCGGGCTAATTAAACAAAAATAACAACATCATGAACTTACTGTGTTTATCGCCCTGTACATACTCTTTACATCGGGAATCACTACCATGAAAATACATTTCATATCATTTAAAAACCTGCCCGTCGCAGCAAAACTGTTTGGTGGTTTTTCCATACTTATCGTGATAATTATTCTCTCTTCGCTGATAAGTATTTACCAGGCCGACAAAATTCATGAGCGCGCGGTTAAAGGGCAACTCATAACAGACATTCATGATGAATTTAACGCGGCAAGACGTAACCGGCTTATCTATCAGATAACCCATGAAGACCGTGCCATTGAAGATAATAAAGCAGCGATCGAAAGAGTGCGCCAAAAGGTTTCGGTTGGTGATGCATGGGTCTGGTCCCCAGACTCACGAATTCTGTTTGACGATATTAAAAACACCATTCCAGTTTATGACGAAGGCCGTGATAAATTTGTTAAACTTGAAGGGGTTACGATAGCGGCGTTAAAGCGCTTGACCGCGCCTGAGCTTAGAACAAATCTGGATAAACTCGCCGGGAAAATTGCAGCCAGTGAACTGCCGGATGAGCAAACTTTGCCCTTACAAAACATCCTTTCTCATCTTTGGGAGGATGTTTATAACATCCAGTCTAATGATGGCGCTAAGGGGTGGGATGAATTTAATGCTGATTACAAAGCCGCGTTAGATCTCGCGCAACGATACTCATCTGCGCTTCCGGCTGACACTAACGCAGCATTTATGCTTTTCATTAATCAGTTGCAAACCAATGTAAGTAACTTCGCTGATGCGCGTAAAAAATCCCTTGATGCCGCAAGTCAATTAACTATTACTGCGGATAAGCTCGATAACGCAATGCAAACGCTGGTTGTCTCTCAAACGACGAAAAGTCTTGAGAACATTCAGCATGTCATCATCATTATGATTGTGGTTGCGATCTGTGCGGTGATCACCGGCATTCTGGTTGCCTGGCTGCTGACACGTCAAATGACCCGGCAGATTCGCCATAATCTGACATTAGCGGAGAAAATTGCTCAGGGCGATTTAACCAGCATTATTGAGCCTCAGTCGACGGATGAACTCGGCCGACTGACGATGGCGATGGCGACCATGAACGACCGACTGCGTGAAATGATCACCCAGATTAAGGAGTCGGTAACGCATGTTGCCAGCGCCTCTTCTGAAATTTCTGCCGGTAACATCGATCTCGCTTCCCGCACCGAAGAGCAGGCCGCGGCTGTCGTGGAAACCGCAGCCAGTATGGAAGAGCTGACTTCAACCGTGAAACGTAATGCTGATAATGCCCGGGAAGCCAGTAAGCTTGCGGGTGTGGCGGCGGAGCATGCCCGTTCAGGCGGCGGCATTGTCTGGGACGTGGTCAATACCATGGGCGCCATTACTGACAGCTCGAAAAAAATCTCTGAAATCATTAATGTCATCAACGGTATCTCTTTCCAGACCAATATTCTGGCGCTGAACGCTGCGGTTGAAGCCGCAAGAGCGGGTGAACAAGGGCGCGGTTTTGCAGTGGTTGCCGGCGAGGTTCGCGCGCTCGCCCAGCGCAGCGCTAATGCGGCCAAAGAAATCGCCGCGCTGATTAAAGAATCCGTAGATCGTGTCCATACCGGCTCTGAAATGGCGAATAAAGCCGGCAGTACTATGGAGCAAATTGTGTCGTCGGTGACGAATGTCAGCGGGATCATGAGTGAAATATCTGATGCCTCTGACGAACAAAGCCGTGGCATAGATCAGATTGGTAAAGCGGTGACAGAACTGGATTCCACCACGCAGCAGAATGCCGCGTTAGTCCAGGAGTCTTCCGCCGCGGCTTCTTCACTTGAAGAGCAGGCAAGCCAACTCTCACGCCTGGTGTCCGCGTTTAAATTAAACCATGACGAACCCGTCAGACGTCAAGACGTAGCGGTATCAAAGGTCAAAGCGCTGCGTCCTGCCGCTGTCTCCGCAGACAACACCAGTTGGGAATCCTTCTGAGAGTGACGTCTTATTAAAGCACCGTCTGGCAGACCCGCGAGAAGTGGGGTTTGCCGGACGGATTTCGCGCCCTACTCGCTTATCAAATTTTTTGTCATTACCGTCGCCATTAAAGCGCTACGGGTAAATCGCAACCGGGTCCCTTCAGTCATTTGGATTAATTATCCCAAACAACAGGAAACCTTAGGCATGCCGTGCTGAAAGTCATCGCCTTTCAGCACCGGCGTTTCGCCACACGGCTACTGCGCGTTTCGGGTGGGTTTAAACCGCACGGCAGACCGGGTGTGTCGCGGGCCTGTTAAGCCGTCCTCTCTCTGCGTTATCTTTTATACTCTGCTGTAAAACATGCTGGCATTCGGCGTCGCAATGCGTACCATACACGCCACACTTATGCGTGATGGTGATACCCTGCCGGGTAAGCCCATCTTATTGCTGCCAGTTGAGCCTTTGCTGCGCAGATAGTTAATAAATTTTTAGTGCATAGATTACTGACATAAACGACGCGCCAGGTCGCCTGAAAAGGCGTGATCAGCCTTTTTCGTTTATGCCCCTCTGATGCCCTGTGGTCATGTTGGACGTCGAAAGAATGAATGAAATTCAAGAAGTGACAAAGAAGCAACAATACAATTTGAACAAGCTCCAGAAGCGCCTGCGCCGTAACGTCGGCGAAGCCATTGCTGATTTCAATATGATTGAAGACGGCGATCGTATTATGGTTTGTCTCTCTGGCGGCAAAGACAGCTACACCATGCTTGAGATCCTGCGCAATCTGCAACAAAGCGCGCCGATTAGCTTTAGCCTGGTCGCCGTGAATCTTGACCAGAAACAGCCAGGATTTCCGGAACACGTCTTGCCGGAATATCTTGAAAGCATTGGCGTTGAGTACAAGATCGTTGAAGAAAACACCTACGGAATTGTGAAGGATAAAATTCCCGAAGGTAAAACGACCTGTTCACTTTGCTCACGCCTGCGTCGCGGCATTTTATACCGCACCGCAACCGAGCTTGGCGCGACAAAAATCGCCCTCGGCCATCATCGCGACGACATTCTCCAGACGCTGTTTTTGAATATGTTCTACGGCGGCAAGATGAAAGGCATGCCGCCTAAACTGATGAGTGACGACGGCAAGCATATCGTTATCCGCCCGCTGGCTTATTGCCGCGAAAAAGACATTGAGCGTTTCGCCGAAGCAAAAGGTTACCCGATTATTCCTTGTAATCTGTGTGGCTCACAGCCGAACCTGCAACGCCAGGTTATTGCCGATATGCTGCGCGACTGGGACAAACGCTACCCGGGCCGCATCGAGACCATGTTCAGCGCAATGCAAAACGTGGTGCCGTCGCATTTAAGCGATATCAATCTGTTTGATTTTAAAGCTATTACCCATGGCAGTGACGTGGTTGATGGCGGCGATCTGGCCTTTGACCGAGAAGAACTTCCGTCACAGCCCGTAGGCTGGCTGCCGGACGAAGACGAACAGCCGGATATCAGCAACCGGCTTGATATAGTCGAAGTGAAATAACCAAAGCGCCCTCTTAATGAGGGCGTTTTTTATTGCGGCGACCTGCTGTCCATAATCGGGCCGGGATCAGTTGGCGGCTCGGGTATCGGCTGTGGTCGCGGGATCGGGTCCGGGACGGGTGCCGGATCGGTCGGTATCGGATCGCTCATTTTCAGGCTCATCATTACCTCCAGGAGTGGCTGTACTCTTTAAGCGTAGAAGCCCTGAGGTGGCTGGCAAAAAATGAGGGCAAAAAAAAAGCCGACTGATTAAAGTCGGCGTCGTACGAATTAAATTTTGCTATGCAGTAATTCAAAAAAGGAAGTAAGACAATATGGAGCGCAACGCCCATCGCTTGACGTTGCATTCACCTGCGAGAGAGATTTTGCCCGCTGCCGTACTTTTGTTTATTGACTTCGCTCAATAAGAAATGCTTTAAATAGTTCCAATAATGTTAAAAATGTTAATTTTTACAGCCATTTACTGCGATGTAACCACCAGGTAACACCGCCAATCAACACCACCAGCATGATGCAAAAAATACTGAATCCGAGTCGCCAGTCACCGCCGGGAATACCGCCGAGGTTTACCCCAAACAGACCGGTTAAAAAGGTACTTGGTAAAAACACCATCGCCATCAGCGACATCGTATAACTCCGGCGCGCGAGGGATTCTTGCATCACCTGGGCAATTTCATCGGCCATAATGGCGGTGCGGGAGATACAGGCATCAATTTCATCAAGCCCCCGCCCTAACCTGTCGGCGATATCCTGCATGCGGCGGCGATGATCGTCGTTCATCCAGGGGAAACGCTCACTGGCAAGCCGCGCATACACATCGCGCTGCGGTGACATATACCGCCGCATGACGATTAATTGCTTGCGCAATAACGCCAGAAATCCGCGTGGCGGGATTTGCTGATCCAAAAGATTGTCTTCGAGATCGATAATCTTATCGTGCAACTCTTCGATAAATTCACTGGCATGATCGGTGAGCGCATCGCACACATCCACCAGCCAACCGCCGATGTCCGATGGACCGGTGCCGGCGTTCAGATCCTGCACCACATCGTCTAACGCCAACACTTTTCGCTGACGGGTGGAAATAATAAGCTGTTCATCGATATAAAGACGCATCGCCACCAGCTGATCGGGGCGTTCGTCGGTGCTGCCATTGATACAACGCAGCGTAATCAGCGTGCCATCGCCCATGCGCGTGACGCGTGGACGGGTACTTTCGCCGCTAAGCGCGTCACGGACGGGATTCGGCAGTAAAGGCGTTGTCGCAAGCCACTCGGCGCTTTCTGAATGGGCGTAGTTAAGATGCAACCAGCAGGGGTTATCTTTGTCTATGATATCGCCATTCTCAAGCGTTCTGACTCCGCCTTTGCCATCAAATATCCAGGCGAATACCGCATCCGGTACATTCAGTTCTGTTCCCTTTATCGTCTGCACTTATGCCTCCTGTTTTGACCGGGTATGGTGTCAGTCTAGTCCGCTGCGCTTTACTGGCAAGAAGTGATGCTTTTTCGTCTTATTGTTTGCTAATAACGTAAGCAAACAGTTAACATAAGCAACCATATTCCCTCCAGTGTATTACATCCCAACTTCCCGTTATTTTCACCAGGAGCTATAAGTGACTGCGACACAGCCACGCTGCCTTAATTTTGAACTTCACGCCGCTGAAATGCGCCGTCAGGCCATTACCGTTAGCGTGAATTGGTTTTTATGGGTCAATATCCTGTTTTCACTTTTTATCCTGGGACGTAACTATTTTTCCACAGAACAACTCATCGCCCAGCTTCCTCGCCCGCCATACGTACTGGAAAGCACGATGGTGCTGGTGCTCGCCGCCTCATCCAGCGTGTTGTTTATTCTTCGCATGGCGCCGGACCGCGAAGCACTGTGGCTAAGCCAGCTTGCCAAAGGGGTCGTGCTGTTATTAAGCCTCGCCTGGGCCACCTCATTTTATGTCTTTATCGCAAGCGGCGATTTGGAAATAATATTCCCGTTCGCCGCCCTGTTATTATTTACCGCGCTAATTTCACTTTATTTTGATGCCCGCGTATTGCTGACCTTTATTGTGCCTGTCTGGCTGATGATCCTGTTCTCAACCGTAATGTATGCCCCCAGCCCTACTGTGCTTCACATGCTGCTCTGGGTATTGCTGGCGGCGATGCTGGAGTCGGGTCGCCGCATGCTGAACAGTTGGTTTTTACTGGCGCTGCGCCGAAGCCAGGAAAAACGCGATTTGATTAAGCAACTGGAAACACTGGCAAGCTTTGATCCTTTAACCGGCATCGCCAACCGCCGTAATTTCCAGCAACAGTTAGATAATGCCATTCATGAAGCAACCCTGACTGGCGGTGAACTGGCGATGATCATGGTGGATGTGGATCACTTTAAACGCTTCAACGACCATTACGGACACCAGGCGGGAGACGTCTGTCTGCGCGAGGTTGCCAATCAACTGAAAAGCGCGATACGCAATAAAAACGACAGTGTGGCGCGCCTCGGCGGTGAAGAGTTTGCCATTTTATTACCGGGCGGCGGGCGAGATGCAGCGCTTCGCGTAGCCCGCCGTCTGGCGTGGCGCCTGGAGAACGTGGCCATTGAACACGCCGACTCTCCCGTTGCGAAACACGTCACGGTAAGTCAGGGCATATCGGTATGGAAGCCGGAGATGTCCGGCACGGTGTTGATAGCCCAGGCAGACGCCGCGCTCTATCACGCCAAAGAGAATGGTCGCAACCGTTGGAATGAATATGACGTGTCACGCGAGCCTGTTTAACGCAACTGGCTGTCTTTCGAACCCCGGCGGTTGTAACCTGAAAAACGCTGTTTTTCCTGATCCGCCTTCTGCTGGCAATTAATGCATAACCGAACGCCCGGTACGGCTTTCTGCCGGGCCAAAGGGATAGCCTCACCGCACTCTTCGCAGTGTGTCAGGCTTTCGCCTGATGTCATATCCTGGCGCGCCCTGGAAATCGCATCTTCAATAGTGCTGTCGATTTGCTGTTGTACCGCGTCGTCATTAGCCCAACCGGATGCCATTCTCGCCTCCTTAACCTCACGCCAGATCCCGCGTGCGGTTGTGAGTAAATGTGTTTTTTTACCGCTCGCTGTCGAGAGATATCCCAGACGGCAGCCCATAAAAAAATGTATGCAATGACACTCGCCATCCCCGCAGGCCGCATCATTTTTTGCGCCTGCATAGATAGTAAGTATATCGGGTTTGGAAGCGTTCATTTTAAGCATCGCCTGAAAATGCCCGACGCCTTGTGGTGAAATCGGTAAAGCCGCTCATACCGAGCGGCCTGATAAGCGGGATGTCAGGGAGGGTTAATGGTGCAGCATCTCGTCGACAACCTGCTCTTTGGTGAGCTGATACGGGTAATAAGTCGGCCAGTTATCCATTTCTTTCAACAGCGCCTCCTGAGAGGTGTTGCCCATAAAAATGTGATAATGCGTAGACGCCCGCGGCGCAATGATATGGTCGCTAAACTGCACAAATTTCGGTGCCTTGCTGTGAGCATCCTGGCATTCGAACAGGTAACGCACGCCTTTTTTACCTGACGTATAGGTCAGGATTTTATGCCCTGCATAGGTGTATTTACAGCGGGTGACTTGCTCGCCGCGATGAAACTCCATCACCCCATTTTCGATGCCGATAGTGTCGACGTCAGTGGCATAGCCTTTTTGGTAATAGGCTTTGATTTGCTCAACCGTTTTCTGCCCCTCTTTCTGCGCTTTTTTTCTGAACACCGGATCCAGATCGCCACGCTGTAAATACGGATAAACGGACTGCCAGACCCCATCCCAGTCAGAGAGATTTCGGTCTTTAACGTTGCTATCGTCAAATACGCCGTCCATGGCTTTTTGTTCAATGTCCGTCATCGGTTTGCCGTGCGAATGATCGTGTGCCAGGGCGTGTCCGCTGGCGAAAAGCCAGCCCAGAGCGAGTGCGAGTTTTGAAAATTGACCAACCAAAATGAGTCCCTCATTCCATTTCACCATTAAAGATATGATATAACATAACATATATTTTGATGGTGAAAAGCATCTGGCGCGATTATTCGCGCCAGTATGGGGAGACAGGAAGGGTGATTAATTAATGCTTAATCAGATACATCGTGCGGGTATACGCCACATCTTCCGGGTTAGTAATCGGATAACCCTTGACCCACGGCTTGATTAAACGCCCGTTGGTGTACTGATAAATCGGTGCGATGGGGGCTTTTTCCGCGAGGATTTTTTCCGCCTGGTTATAGTCCGCATTGCGTCCTTCAGGCGTATTTTCCCGGCTGGCCTGTTCCAGCACTTTGTCGTAAGCCGGATCGTTAAAGCGAGAAATATTGCCGCTGTGGGTGGACGTTAACAGCGACAAGAACGTTGACGGCTCATTATAGTCACCGACCCAAGAGGCGCGGATCACGTCAAAATTACCGGTATTGCGACTATCGATATAGGTTTTCCATTCCTGATTCTGAAGTTTTACGTCAACGCCCAGATTCTTCTTCCACATTGAGGCCACCGCAATGGCGATTTTCTGGTGGTTTTCCGAGGTGTTGTATAACAGCGTCAGCGTTAACGGTTTGTTCGGGCCAAACCCCGCCGCCTGGAGCAGCGTTTTCGCCTGCGCGTTTAACTCTTCCTGGCTCATGCTTTCCATGGCTGATTTCGTCGGTTGGAAACCTGCCGTCACATCCGGCGTAAACCGCCAGGCCGGTTTTTCCCCGGTTCCCAGCACTTTTTCCGCCATAATGCGCCGGTCAATGGTCATGCTCAGCGCCAGGCGTACGCGGGCGTCCGCCGTCGGGCCTTTTTGAGTATTAAACGCATAGTAATAGGTACCCAATTGCGGCGGCGTATAGACCTGGCCCGGAATATCTTTCATCAGCTTTTGATAGAGGTTTTTAGGGAAGGATTCAGTAATATCCACATCCCCCGCCAGATAGCGTTTGGTCGCCGCCGATTCCTGATTAATGGGCACAAACGTCACTTTGGTGATAACGGTTTTTGCGTTATCCCAATAGTTTTTATTCGGCGTCGCCACCAGCTTCTCATTCACTACGCGTTCGGTCAGGGTATAAGCGCCGTTGCCGACCAGGTTACCCGGTCGAGTCCACTCACTCCCCCATTTCTCAATAGCCGCTTTCGGCGTGGGATAAAGCGAGAAGTTCGCCGTCAGATTGGCAAAGTACGGCACCGGCTTATCCAGTTCGACACGAAGTGTGGCGTCGTCCGGCGCAGATACGCCCAGTTTATCCACGGGCATTTTGCCATCGATAATGGCCTGGGCATTCGAGATCCCCGCGAGCGTTGCAAACCAGGCAAAAGGCGAGGTATTTTTCGGATCAACCAGCCGCTGCCAGCTGTAGACAAAATCCTGCGCGGTAACCGGCGTACCGTCTGACCAACGGGCATCTTTGCGCAGGCTGAAGGTCCAGACGCGGTTATCACTACTTTGCCATTTCGTCGCCACGCCTGG
This sequence comes from Citrobacter freundii, assembly GCF_011077955.1. GTDB lineage: Bacteria > Pseudomonadota > Gammaproteobacteria > Enterobacterales > Enterobacteriaceae > Atlantibacter. Next base: position 43,390 of record NZ_JAALBX010000013.1, on the reverse strand, counting down.
GGTCAGCTCGCCCTTCTCGTTTTGATTCACCAACCCTTCAAACAGATCGCGGATCACCTGAATTTCCGGCAGACCCACTGCCTTTGCCGGATCCAGCGACGCCGGTTCATCTTTGATATGGCGCACCAGCTCCTGCTTTTCAGCAAGCGTAGCGCCCTGCGGGACATCTGCCGCGAAAGCGGGCGTTAATGAACTACCGACGAGTAAAACGCCGGTTGCGACACGCACGGGAAACTTCATATCAACCCCTTAGATGAATATAACCGACGCCTCTTCGCAGGCGGCCAGCTGTTTTTATAGTGGCGTTAATTATTTGTTTTGACGTGAGGAATTGCAAACTCCGACGATGATTTAACATCAGAAATGTGCTCGGGCGCAGTCAGTTGATTTCCCGGCGCTTTTGCTCAACACTCAACACATCATCACTTTACGGAAAGCTCTCTATGACGACGTTACGCCCGCGTTCATTACGCGGTCATTTTCCACCGGGCGCTGAGCGTTATGGTAAAAGCGTGCTGGGCGCGCCGCTTTTGTGGTTCCCTGCCCCGCAAGCCAGTGAAAACGCCGGACTGATTCTGGCGGGTACGCATGGCGATGAAAACGCCGCCATGGTGACGCTTTCCTGCGCGCTGCGTGCGCTGGAACCACAGCATCGTCAGCATCATGTGGTTCTCGCGGTTAATCCGGACGGTTGCCAGTTGGGCCTGCGCGCGAATGCGCACGGCGTGGACTTAAACCGCAATTTCCCGGCGGCGAACTGGAAAGCGGGCGAAACGGTGTATCGGTGGAACAGCGCGGCGGACAAGCGCGATGTGGCGCTCTCAACCGGCGACAAACCCGGTTCAGAACCAGAAACCGTGGCGCTATGTCAGCTTATCCATCAGATTGCGCCACGTTGGGTGGTATCGTTTCACGATCCTTTAGCCTGCATTGAAGATCCCGCCGAAAGCGCGCTCGGGCAATGGCTTTCAGAGGCGTTCGCGTTGCCGCTGGTCACAACCGTTGGCTACGACACGCCAGGTTCTTTCGGCAGTTGGTGCGCGGATATTAATCTTCCCTGCATCACTGCCGAATTCCCGCCCATCTCCGCTGATGAGGCCAGCGAGCGCTATCTCAATGCCATGACAGCGCTGCTTCACTGGCAGCCTTACAAATGAATCGCGCCGCTTGAAAAGTTAAGCGCTGGCTCCACGTCTACCGCAAGCCACGTGGGGCCATCAAGATCGGCAAAGCGTGCGGCTACGCTCAATGGCAGCGCCGCCGCAATGGCCCGCGACGTACACAACATACAGCCCAGCATCACTTCAAACCCTTGCTCCCTCGCGGCTTCGCTTAAGCGTAGCGCTTCGGTCAGCCCACCGGTTTTATCCAGTTTGATATTGACCATATCGTAACGCCGTACCAGACCGCCCAGAGATTCACGGGTATGGCAGCTCTCATCCGCGCAAATCGGCAACGGGTGGATAAAGTTTTCCAGTTGGCTATCCTGCTCCGCAGGCAGCGGCTGTTCGAGCATGGCCACGCCGAGATCGGCCAGTAACTGGCAGCGGGCGGCGAGACCGTCGTAAGACCATGATTCATTGGCATCGACAATCAATGTTGCAGCAGGAACGGCTGTGCGGATCGCCACCATCCGCTCGGTGATAAGGCGGTCATCGAGTTTAATTTTCAGCAAACGCGCCCCCTTACCCCACAAGACTGCCGCCGAGTTGGCCATTTGCTCGGGCGAGCCAATACTCACGGTTTGCGCGGTCTGAATGTACTCCGGCAGCGTAACGCCAACCAGAGCGCTGAGCGGTTTTCCTTCGCGACGCGCTTCAAGATCCCACAGTGCGCAATCCACGGCATTACGTGCAGCGCCGGCTGGCAATAACGACTGAAGTTGTTCCCGCGTTGCACCGGCCTCAAGCGGCTCGATAATGGTCATGATTTGCGCCATCACCGACTCGACGCTTTCGCCATAGCGCGGATACGGCGTACATTCCCCCACCCCTTTGATGCCGTCTTGTTCCATCTCAACCACCACGACCACCGCTTCATTGCGCGTCCCGCGCGAGATAACGAACGGGGAATGCAAGGGCCAGGATTCCTGATAAACCTTTACGCTGCGCATTTTTTTGCCTCTCCAGGGGTTTGCTCCATTATATACCCGCCTTCTTTCTCATACTGATGCCAGGTCGCGCCGCCTTCGTCCATAACCTGCGGCTGCGCGGTGTACACCTGTGGGATGAGTCTGCCACACATTTTCTGTGAGACAGTAAGCGAATTTAGGTTATGCCGCTTCAGTTTTTTATATTCAACGGTGAAATGATGGCATACACTGTCGGCGACGTTAACTATATGTAAACAGGAAGATAACTATGTCACAAATCGTTCATTTTCAGGGCAATCCGGTATCCGTAGTCGGTCAGATCCCGGCGCAAGGCAGCAAAGCACAGCCCTTTAGCCTGGTGGCAAAAGATCTGTCTGACGTTACGCTTGGGCAATTCGCCGGCAAACGTAAAGTCCTGAATATTTTCCCGAGCATTGATACCGGCGTATGCGCGGCATCAGTGCGTAAATTTAACCAACTGGCCACAAGTGTAGATAACACCGTGGTTCTGTGCATCTCCGCAGATCTGCCGTTCGCGCAGTCCCGCTTCTGCGGCGCAGAAGGCCTGAGCAATGTCATCACGCTGTCTACGCTGCGTAACCCTGAATTCCAGCGTGATTATGGCGTGGGCATTGAGGAAGGCGCGCTGAAAGGGCTGACCGCACGCGCTGTGGTGGTTATCAATGAACAAGACGAAGTCGTGTTCAGCGAACTGGTGAATGAAATCACCCACGAACCGAACTACGATGCTGCGCTCGAAGCACTGAAATAAGCAAAAAGGGGGCGATACGCCCCCTCTTTTTTCATCCAACCCTTACTCTTCGCCTTTCTTCTGACTCAACCCATAATCACGTAACTTATTGGCAATCGCGGTATGCGAGACGCCGAGCCGCTTCGCCAGTTTACGGGTGCTGGGATAGCTGCGATAAAGCTGCGTGAGCACTGAGCGTTCAAAACGCCGGGTAATGTCATCAAGCGATCCGTCCATCGCCTCTTCGCCAACCGGCAAAGAACCGGCGTCAAAATCAGGCAGTAAAATATCCTGGGCGCGCAGTTCATAGCCATTGAGTTGCGTCAGCGCTCGATACACCGCGTTCTTAAGCTGGCGCACATTGCCAGGCCAGCCGTAGCGGGTCAGCATATGACTTAAATCATTGGATAGCTTCGGACGCGCCACACCCTGCTCATCGGCAAAGCGCGCCACGAACAGTTCCGTCAGCGGCATAATATCCTGCGGACGATCGCGCAGCGGCGGCAGATTCAGGGTCAGCACGTTGAGGCGATAGTAGAGATCTTCACGAAACGCGCCCTTTTGCACCATCTCCACCAGATTCTTTTGCGTGGCGCAAATCACCCGCACATCCACATGCACTTCATGCTCTTCGCCGACGCGACGGAAAGTGCCGTCATTGAGAAAGCGCAGCAGTTTAGTTTGCATGCGTGGCGACATTTCACCAATTTCATCAAGCAATACCGAGCCGCCGTTAGCCTGCTCGAAAAATCCTTTTTTCCCTTCCACCGCATTCGCATAAGCGCCCGGCGCGTGGCCAAACAACTCGCTTTCCACCACGTCTTCCGGAATAGAGCCGCAATTGAGCGCCAGATAGGGCTTCTCGGCGCGCGGGCTCGCCTGATGGCAGGCCCGGGCGAGCAGATCCTTACCGGTGCCGGTATCGCCGACAATCAGCAACGGCGCATTCAGCATGGCGAATTTACGCGCCTGCTCCAGCACCTGACGCATCCCTGGGCTTACCGCCACAATCTGGCTGAACGCGCTGGTATCAAGGCTCGACAGATTTTGTAACTGCCGCCCCATCCGTACCGTTGAGCGCAGCATCACCACCGCGCCAATCAGCACATTCACACCTTTTTCTTCTTCGAGGTGGACCGGAGTGATTTCCATCAGGAAGTTCTGGCCGCTGATAATCACATGTTCGGAATGGGATTCAACCGGCGAGCTTTCAAGCCAGCGCTGGAAGTTGAAATGGGTGATAAGCGCGCCGGCCGTTTGGTTACGAAGCTTCGCTTCGCTCATGCCGAACAGCGCACAGCTGGCGGGATTGGCCCGTTCAATCTTGCTTTTCAAATCGAGCGACAGCACCGCTTCCGGCAACGCTTCCAGCAACGCGGCCAGGGCGCGGTTTTCCCGCTCCGATGGCATCCAGGGAACGGTACGGACGTCCGTTACGCCTGATATACGGCGGATTTCCGCCATCAGGCTACTGAAAGCGTCGAATTCCAGCGTGGAAAAATTGAGATAGATACGCCCGATAGGGTCAATTTCGATACCCCGCAGGTCAATGCTGCGCAGTACCAGTAAATCCAGTAATTCTCGGGTAAGACCTAAACGGTCTTCGCAAAACACTTCCAGACGCATGGGGGCAACCTTCATGCTTAATGGCCAATGACGGAGCGATGATACGCAAGTTAACCTTCATCAGGAAGATGTCTGTCAACAATCATTGACAGTATGGCGGAAAATTGGGCGCTGCGCCGTAAAGTTATACGGTCACTGCGCCCAAAGGTTAGCGGTTGGGTGTTTTTTTAAGGAGCGTTTCTTTTACTTGCGTCAGCAATTGACGGCGGAAATCGCCAAGCCGCGGTTTATCGTCAAGCCACGGCAGCGGGCGACACAGTTCCATCGCTTTAATACCAAGACGTGCCGTCAACAGACCGGCGCCAATACCCTGCGCGACGCGCCCTGATAACCGCGCGGCAATATCCTGGGACATCCAGTCCATGCCAATTTCACGCACCATTTCGCTGGCGCCCGCAAAGGCGATATTCAACAGCACCAGACGGAACAGACGGATGCGGCTGAAATAACCAAGCTCAATGCCATACAGCGCGGCAATGCGATTAATAAGCCGCAAATTGCGCCAGGCGATAAACGCCATGTCCACCAGCGCCAGCGGACTGACGGCTATCATTAATGTCGATTCCGCAGCCGAGCGGCTAATTTCACGTCGCGCCTGGCTATCCAGCACGGGTTGGACCAAATGGGCGTATAGCTCAACGATTTCCCGGTCGTTATGGGTTTCGTGGATTGCGGCATACCAGCGTTGTAGTGCCGGATGCCCCTGATCGAGGCCCGCCTGACGCGCCAGTTTTTCGCAAAACGCGCGCCCTTTCCCCATCCCGTGACTGGTCATCAGTTCGCGGGCTTCGTCACGCTCAGAGGCCCGCTCCCGCAGGCGATGCAGACGACGCCATTCGGTTGCTACCGCACCGACGCCCGCCGCCACAATTAAGCCGCCTGCCGCCAGCCCACCGAGCGCAATCCAGTCCTGCTGTTGCCAGGCGTTCATGCTCCACTGTACGCCCTGCGCCACAACGCTTACGCCAAACAGCGACAGCCCGGCGGTGACCATGCGTCGCCACAGGCTGCGTTTCGGGCGCAGCGCGGCTTCCACCACCGCTTCCGCCTGAGTATTTTCAGGTTCCAGTTCGGCCGTCAGCGCCGGGGTAAACTGTTCCGCCTCAAGCTCGCTAAACGCCTGAGCGGTTTTGAAATGCGCCTGTGGGTCTGTCTGGAGCGGCTCGGCGAAATCGATTCGCGGTTTTATCGGCTCGCTCATCGCAATTTATCTCCTAATAAAAATTCCAGCGCCGCATCCAGTCGGATGTGGGGCAGCGGTGTGTCTACCGCCATGCGCTGAGGTCGAAACTGTTCAAACTGAAATCCCTGGGTTTCCCAGAATGCGCTGCCCGGCAGACGCGCGGGGACTTCACCGGGATAAACCGTTAACGGCGCGCCGTCGCGTAATCGGTGACCGCGTAACGCCGGTATTTTCTCGCCGTTTACTTCCACCAGTCCGCTTTGGGTGGCCTGCACCGACGCCAGGCCCAGGCAGTCCATACTGATGCCTTCGAACGCGGCGTTCTGCCAGGCGTCCTGTACCAGTTGCTGTAACAATGAGACCATATTGGCATGTTGATCGGCGGTAATATGGTCGGCTTTGGTGGCGGCAAACAGAAGCTTGTCGATAACGGGGGAAAACAAGCGGCGGAACAGCGTACGCTGCCCGTAATGGAAACTTTGCATCAACTGGGTTAATGCAAGGCGCATATCGTTAAACGCCTGCGGCCCGCTGTTAAGCGGTTGCAGACAATCCACCAGCACAATCTGGCGATCAAAACGCAGGAAGTGATCTTTATAAAAGCCCTTCACTACTTTTTCGCAGTAATAGCGATAACGCTCGCGCAGCGTGCCGACGTTAGTGGATTTATCCGCCTGCGCCAGGCGCGACTCGCCGATAGCCTCGACATCTGGCCAGGGGAAAAACTGCAACGCAGGCGCACCCGCCATGTCGCCAGGCAGTACGAAGCGCCCCGGCTGAATAAAGTGCAACCCTTCACGTTTACAGGTGTGCAGATAATCAGTCCAGGCTTCGGCAATAGCAGCGAGGCGGTTTTCATCTGCGGGCGCCAGCGGGTCCAGTCCCTCGCAAAGCGTACGCCACTGGCGCGACCAGGTCTCGCGATCGCCTTTAAGCAGCCCGGTCATTTGCCGCGACCAGCTCAGGTAATCCTGGGCAAGCATCGGCAAATCCAGCAGCCATTCGCCGGGATAGTCGACAATTTCCAGATACAGCGTCGAGGTGTCTTTAAAGTGGCGCAGCAGGGATTCATTGGAGCGGTAGCGCAGCGCAAGGCGCATTTCGCTCACCCCGCGGGTCGGCGTAGGCCAGGCCGGCGGCTCGCCATACAGTTGCGCCAGCCCTTCATCATAAGTAAAACGCGCCACGCCTAAATCGCGCTGCGGAACGCGCTTAACGCCGAGCAGACGCTCTTCGCGCACGGCGCTAAGCAGCGGCAAACGCGCCCCGGCGTGCAGATTCAATAGTTGATTCACCATCGCGGTGATAAATGCCGTTTTGCCGCTACGGCTAAGGCCCGTCACCGCCAGTCGCAAATGGCGATCGACGCCACGGTTGACCAACGCGTTGAGTTCAGTCTTGATTCGCTTCATCGCCGTCCCGTTCTTCGAATAAGCGTGATTGATACCGATAAGTATGAGATGGGGATGCAGTAGAAGAAAATAAAGCGCCAGGCACGTCCCCGCTGTGCCCGGTAAGCGATAAGTCTACGTCAATCAGGGTTTGATATTACGTGATAATTTTGTCGCAAGGCGTTTTAACAGCGGCTCAAGGGCGAATGCCAGCAGCATTTTCACCGGGCGGCGGGCGACCGATTTTACTGCCCAGCCCGCGACGCCTGCAGGCCCATAACGCAATGCGCCAAGCAAAACCAGTTTCCCGGCAAGTTTAATGCCGGGACGCGCTTTCACAGACGCCTGTTGCCAACGGGATGGTTTCATTCGCTCTCCAGATTAATGATTAAAGCTGACGAAAACGGCTGCGTAACGAGAACGTGTCGGAGGTGACATAGCGCTCCATGGCGCGTAAACGCTGTTCAGACTCAGCCAGTTGGGCGTCGGCTTCGTTCAGCAACTCACTGCTACTCGGCAAGCCCTCGCCCTGCTCCGCGCCTTCCGGCATCGGATCGAGAATAAATGTCAGGGCGATGTAGGCGATCACGGTAAATAAGAACAGCCCAAAAAACATCGACAGCACCACAATCAGCCGTACCACTTTTACCGGTACGTCAAGATAATGGGCGATACCGGCGCACACCCCTTTAACCATGCCCTGCTGGGGAATACGCCATAATTTACGGTTACCTGAAGAGAGAGCCATTATTCGTTTCTCCAGTTAGGGTGTTCAGCATCCAGAATCTGCTCCAGCGACTGGATGCGTTCACGCATCCGCTGAGCCTCTTCGGTCAACTGCGCCAGCCGTTGCTGTTCACTTTGCGTCAGCGCATTGCGCGGCGTGCGGTTGCTGTAATGAAGCCATAACCAGATGGGTGCTACAAACAACATAAAAATGGTTAGCGGTATGGCGAGAAAAAGTGCGCTCATGTGTACTCCTTGACGGAAAAAGCGCTGCGGCGCGTCATGTCACCGCAGCCAGTTATTATTCAACGTCGCGCTGAACTTTCGCTTTTAAAGCAGCCAGTTGGGCGCTGATTTCATCGTCCGCTTTCAGATCGGCAAATTGCTGATCAAGATTTTTTTGTTTGCCAAAACGGTGGCTTTCCGCTTCCGCTTCCATGTGATCGATACGGCGTTCGAACGATTCGAAACGGGCCATCGCTTCGTCAATTTTTCCACTGTCGAGTTGACGGCGCACATCGCGCGAGGAAGACGCCGCCTGATGACGCAGCGTTAATGCCTGCTGACGCGCGCGGGTTTCGTTAAGCTTGTTCTCAAGCTCGCCGATTTCCGTTTTCATGCGGGTCAGAGTTTCATCAACCTGAGACGCTTCTTCGTTAAGCGCGGTGATAAGATCCGTCAGCTTTTGTTTTTCAATCAGCGCCGCACGCGCTAAATCGTCTTTATCTTTACGCAGCGCCAGCTCCGCTTTTTCCTGCCATTCGGCCTGCTGAGCGGTAGCTTGTTCGATGCGGCGACTAAGCTGTTTCTTTTCCGCCAGCGCGCGGGCTGAGGTAGAACGCACTTCAACTAATGTGTCTTCCATTTCCTGAATCATCAGACGCACCAGCTTTTGCGGGTCCTCTGCTTTTTCCAGCAGAGAATTAATGTTGGCGTTCACGATGTCGGCAAAACGAGAAAAAATACCCATAACGCAATCCTCTTTGATTATCCGGGCGACGTACGCCACTTGATGTCGATGTCGCTATGATTAATACAAAAGGCGTGCCAACTTTTATTTTATTGTTTTTATTGAAATTATTCATTTGCAGCTGCGGTGTGCTATCTTCAAAGTTAGTTATTTCCACCAACAAGTGGTGAATTTCATCATGGCTGATTACAAAGACAATCTGATTGGCGAGGCCAACAGTTTTCTCGAAGTGCTGGAGCAAGTTTCGCGCCTGGCGCCGCTCGACAAACCCGTACTGGTGATTGGCGAGCGCGGCACCGGTAAAGAGCTCATCGCAAACCGTATTCACTTTTTGTCGCGGCGCTGGCAGGGACCCTTTATTTCGCTTAACTGCGCCGCGCTCAATGAAAATCTGCTGGACTCCGAATTATTCGGTCATGAAGCGGGCGCGTTTACCGGCGCGCAAAAGCGTCATCCAGGCCGTTTTGAGCGCGCCGATGGCGGGACGCTGTTTCTGGATGAACTGGCGACCGCGCCGATGATGGTGCAGGAGAAGCTGCTGCGGGTGATTGAATACGGCGAGCTGGAGCGCGTAGGCGGCAGTCAGCCGCTACAGGTGAATGTGCGTCTGGTGTGCGCGACTAACGCCAGTTTGCCCGATTTGGTGGAGGAAGGCAGATTTCGCGCCGATTTGCTCGACCGACTGGCGTTTGATGTGGTGCAACTTCCGCCGCTGCGCGAGCGACGTAGCGACATCATGTTGTTAGCCGAGCAGTTCGCCATTCAGATGTGCCGCGAGTTGGGTTGGCTATTATTCCCCGGCTTTACGCCCGAGGCCCGCCAGACCCTGCTGGATTATGGTTGGCCGGGCAATATTCGTGAACTGAAAAACGTAGTGGAGCGGTCGGTTTATCGCCACGGCAGCAGCGAATCGCCGGTCGATACGATCATTCTCGATCCGTTTATGCGAAGCCAGCCCGTTAAGCCCGAACATCAGGACGAGACTGTCCCTGCCCTGCCCCTGGATTTACGCCAGTGGCAGCAGCAGAGTGAAAAAACGCTGGTTGAAAACAGTCTGGCACAGGCGAAATACAATCAAAAACGCGCCGCACAATTATTAGGCGTGACCTATCACCAATTACGGGCATTACTTAAGAAACACGATATTGGCGCGCAATGATGGCTTTTGCGCCAACCGACGCAGAGTTTTTTACGTAGACCTACCAAGTGCGATACACTTTGATAATTGGTCAAAATAACTCAAAAACTTATGCGCGTATTTTTGTCTTACCTGATAATGGCGTTTGGCTTATCAGGCGGGCACGCCCTTGCGGCGCCTGTCGAAAAACCCCTTGCCGATATTCGTCAAAGCGGGTTTGTGTATTGCGTCAATGGGCAAGTTAACACCTTCAACCCACAGAAAGCGGGCAGCGGGCTTACCGTGGATACGCTCGCCGCGCAACTTTATGACCGCCTGCTGGATGTCGATCCTTATACTTATCGTCTGGTTTCTGAACTCGCGGAAAGCTGGGAAGTGCTGGATAACGGCGCAACCTACCGCTTCCATTTGCGGCGCAATGTGCAGTTCCAGACCACCAACTGGTTTACGCCGACGCGCCCTCTGAATGCCGATGATGTGGTCTTTAGCTTCCAGCGTATTTTCGATCGTAATAATCCCTGGCATAGCGTTAACGGCACGAATTATCCCTATTTCGACAGTCTTCAGTTCGCCGATACCGTAAAAAGCGTGCGTAAAACGGGTGAATACAGCGTTGAGTTTCGCCTCGCGCAGCCCGATGCGTCGTTTTTGTGGCATCTTGCCACTCACTACGCCTCTGTGCTGTCGGCGGAATATGCAGACAGTCTCACTAAAGCCGACCGCCAGGAAATGCTCGATCGTGAACCGGTAGGCACCGGCCCGTTTAAGCTTAGCGAGTATCGCGCCGGTCAGTATATTCGCCTCGCGCGTCACGATAATTTCTGGCGTGGTAAGCCGTTAATGCCGCAAGTGGTTATCGACCTTGGCTCCGGCGGCACCGGGCGCTTATCAAAACTGCTCACCGGTGAATGCGATGTGCTGGCCTGGCCTGCCGCCAGCCAGTTATCGATTCTGCGCGACGATCCCCGCTTGCGTCTCACGCTCCGCCCGGGGATGAACATCGCTTACCTGGCGTTTAACACCAATAAAGCGCCGCTCAATAATCCTGCGGTACGCCATGCGCTGGCGCTCGCCATCAATAATCAACGGTTGATGCAGTCGATTTATTACGGCACCGCGGAAACTGCCGCCTCCATTCTGCCGCGCGCGTCGTGGGCTTATGATAATGACGCGAAAATCACCGCCTATGATCCGGCAAAATCAAAAGCGCAGCTTGAGGCGCTGGGCGTAAAAGACCTGACGCTGCAACTCTGGGTGCCGACCAGCTCCCAGGCCTGGAACCCAAGCCCGCTTAAAACCGCAGAGCTTATCCAGGCGGATTTAGCCCAGGTGGGCGTCACGGTGGTCATCGTGCCGGTGGAAGGCCGTTTCCAGGAGGCGCGTTTAATGGATATGAACCACGACCTGACGCTTGCCGGGTGGGCAACCGACAGTAACGACCCGGACAGTTTCTTTCGGCCATTACTGAGCTGCGCGGCGATTCGCTCACAAAGCAATGTAGCGCAGTGGTGTAATCGCGAGTTTGATGAGGTGCTGCAAAAAGCGCTCTCATCGCAACAGTTGGCCTCGCGCATTGAAGCGTACGACGAGGCGCAGCGCATACTGGCAGAGGCATTGCCTGTGCTGCCGCTGGCGTCCTCATTGCGCTTACAGGCATCGCGTTATGACATCAAGGGGCTGGTACTCAGCCCGTTTGGCAATGCGTCATTCGCAGGCGTGTCCCGCGATGAGCCAGAGGAAAAAGCGCCATGATTATTTTCACACTGCGTCGCTTTCTGTTGCTGCTGGTTACGCTGTTCTTATTAAGCATCATCGGGTTTTGCCTGAGCTATTTTACTCCACATGCGCCGCTGCAAGGCGCATCGCTCTGGAACGCGTGGTGGTTCTGGTTTGACAGCCTCCTGCACTGGGATTTTGGCGTCTCCAGTATTAACGGACAGCCCATCACCGAGCAGTTGCGCGAGGTGTTTCCCGCCACCATGGAGTTATGTTTCCTCGCCTTTGGTTTCGCGCTGCTGGTGGGCATCCCGGTTGGGATGTGGGCCGGGATCGTGCGGGGCAAATGGCAGGATAGCTTTATCAGCGGCGTAGCATTAATTGGCCTTTCCATTCCGGTTTTCTGGCTGGCGCTGCTTTTAACGCTCTTTTTCTCGCTGACGTTGGGTTGGCTGCCGGTCTCCGGCAGGTTTGATCTGCTTTATGAAGTGAAACAGGTGACCGGTTTCGCCCTGATCGACGCCTGGATTTCGGACTCCCCATGGCGGGACGAAATGCTGATGAGTGCCCTGCGCCATATGGTGTTGCCAGTGTTGACGCTTGCCCTCGCCCCCACCACGGAAGTAATCCGCCTGATGCGCCTCAGCACCATTGATGTGTTCGATCAAAACTACATCAAAGCGGCGGCGACCCGTGGTTTATCGCGCTTTACGGTACTGCGTCGTCATGTGCTGCATAACGCCCTGCCGCCGGTTATCCCACGCCTTGGCCTTCAATTCTCCACCATGTTGACGCTGGCGATGATAACCGAAGTCGTCTTTAGCTGGCCGGGTCTGGGCCGCTGGCTGATTAACGCTATTCGCCAGCAGGATTATGCCGCGATTTCCGCAGGCGTCATGGTGATAGGCTCACTGGTCATCGTGGTGAACGTGCTGTCGGATATTCTTGGCGCGATGGCAAACCCGCTGAAACATAAGGAATGGTATGCCCTACGATAATGTTTACAGCGAAAAGCGCCCGCCGGGTGCGTTACGCACCGTGTGGCGCAAATTTTACAGCGATACCATGGCGATGGTCGGCCTGTACGGCTGCGCGGGCTTGACGCTGCTGTGCCTGTTTGGTGGCCTGTTCGCGCCGTACGATATCAATCAGCAGTTTCTCGGCTATCAACTGCTACCGCCTTCCTGGTCGCGCTATGGCGAGGTGTCGTTCTTCCTTGGCACCGACGATTTAGGCCGCGATGTGTTAAGCCGTCTGTTAAGCGGCGCGGCGCCGACCGTCGGTGGCGCGTTTATCGTCACGCTTGCCGCAGCGATGGTAGGCCTGGTGTTGGGCGTGGTCGCTGGCGCGACGCATGGTCTGCGCTCGGCGTTGTTGAACCATATCCTCGATACGCTGTTATCCATCCCGTCGCTGCTGCTGGCCATCATCGTGGTGGCTTTCGCCGGGCCTGGGTTGTCGCACGCCATGTTTGCGGTGTGGCTGGCCTTGCTGCCGCGTATTGTGCGCTCGGTGTACAGCATGGTGCATGATGAGCTGGAAAAAGAGTATGTGGTCGCGGCACGCCTTGACGGAGCGACCACGATGAATATTTTGTGGTTCGCTGTGCTGCCGAATACGGCATCCGTGTTTGTCAGCGAAGTGACGCGCTCGCTGTCAATGGCGATACTGGATATCGCCGCGCTGGGCTTTCTGGATTTGGGCGCTCAGCTCCCGTCGCCCGAATGGGGAGCGATGCTGGGTGATGCGCTAGAATTGATCTATGTCGCGCCCTGGACGGTGATGCTGCCGGGCGTGGCTATCATGGTCAGCGTGTTGCTGGTCAACCTGCTTGGCGAAGGTATTCGACGCGCCATTAATGCGGGGGTGGAATAATGCCATTACTTGATATTCGTAATCTCACCATTGAATTTAAAGCCGGTGAAGAGTGGGTCAAAGCCGTCGACCGCGTCAGCATGACGCTTGCCGAAGGCGAAATTCGCGGGCTGGTGGGCGAATCGGGTTCCGGCAAAAGCTTAATCGCCAAGGCGATTTGCGGCGTAACCAAAGATAACTGGCGTATCACGGCTGATCGTATGCGTTTTGACGATATCGATCTGCTGCGCCTGTCGGCTCGCGAACGCCGTCGCCTGGTAGGGCATAACGTGTCCATGATTTTCCAGGAACCGCAGTCGTGTCTGGATCCGTCGGAAAAAGTGGGACGTCAGTTGATGCAGAACATCCCGGCCTGGACCTATAAAGGCCGCTGGTGGCAACGCTTTGGTTGGCGCAAGCAACGCGCTATCGAATTGCTACACCGCGTTGGGATTAAAGATCACAAAGATGCGATGAACAGCTTTCCCTATGAGCTAACCGAAGGCGAATGCCAGAAGGTGATGATTGCTATCGCGCTTGCCAACCAACCGCGCCTGCTGATTGCCGATGAACCAACCAACGCCATGGAACCGACTACCCAGGCGCAGATATTTCGCCTGTTGACGCGGTTGAACCAAAATAACAACACCACGATTTTGCTGATAAGCCATGACTTGCAAATGCTAAGCCAGTGGGCCGATCGCATCAATGTGATGTACTGCGGGCAGACGGTGGAAACCGCGACCAGCGAAGATCTTATCGCTATGCCCCATCATCCCTATACCCAGGCGCTTATCCGCGCCATTCCCGATTTCGGAAGCCCGATGCCCCATAAAAGTCGGCTGAACACCTTGCAGGGCGCTATTCCGTTACTGGAACATTTACCCATTGGTTGTCGCCTGGGGCCGCGTTGCCCCTATGCCCAGCGAAAATGCGTCGAAACGCCGCGCCTTGCGGGGCCAAGAGGCCACCTTTTCGCCTGCCATTTCCCGCTGAATATGGAGAAAGAGTGAAATGGCCGAGACACTGCTTGAAGTACGCAATCTCAGCAAAACTTTTCGCTACCGTACCGGCTGGTTTCATCGCCAGACGGTCGAGGCGGTCAAACCGCTCAGTTTTACGTTGCGAGAGAAACAGACGCTGGCGATTATCGGCGAAAACGGCTCAGGAAAATCGACGCTTGCCAAAATGCTGGCCGGCATGGTGGAACCCACCAGCGGTGAGGTCCTGATTGACGATCATAAATTGCACTATGGCGACTATTCCTTTCGCAGCCAGCGCATCCGCATGATCTTCCAGGACCCTTCCACGTCGCTAAACCCACGGCAACGGGTTTCGCAAATTCTGGATTTTCCGCTGCGTCTTAATACCACGCTTGAGCCAGAGCTGCGTAAAGAACAGATTATCGATACGCTGCGTATGGTGGGCTTGCTGCCTGACCACGCCAGTTATTACCCGCATATGCTGGCCCCGGGGCAAAAACAGCGTCTGGGTCTCGCGCGTGCGCTTATCCTGCGCCCGCAGGTGATCATCGCCGATGAAGCGCTGGCGTCACTGGATATGTCGATGCGGTCGCAGTTGATTAATTTGATGCTGGAATTGCAGGAAAAACAGGGCATTGCCTATATTTACGTCACCCAACATATCGGGATGATGAAGCATATCAGCGATCAGGTCATGGTGATGCATCAGGGCGAGGTCGTTGAACGCGGAAGTACCGCCGATGTGCTGGCCTCTCCGCTGCATGATTTAACCCGACGCTTGATCGCAAGTCATTTCGGCGAAGCGTTAACCGCGGATGCCTGGCGTCGCGACCACGGCGTTACGCGTTGAGTGGTCGGATTAACGGATTCGGCGAGTCATGATAGAATCGCCGCGTTTTAATGCGCCCGGTCAGTGAATCGGGTGCCACAACAATGAAGATAAGGATTAATGCTATGGGTTTTCTTACCGGTAAGCGCATTCTGGTGACTGGCGTCGCCAGCAAACTGTCCATCGCCTACGGTATCGCACAAGCTATGCGCCGCGAAGGTGCCGAGCTGGCGTTCACCTACCAGAACGAAAAACTGAAAGGCCGCGTGGAAGAATTCGCCGCGCAACTGGATTCCAGCATTGTGCTGCCGTGTGACGTTGCCGAAGATGAAAGCATCAACGCGCTGTTCATTGAGCTTGCTAAAGTCTGGCCGAAATTCGACGGTTTCGTGCACTCTATCGGCTTCGCGCCGGCGGATCAGCTGGACGGCGACTACGTTAACGCCGTAACCCGTGAAGGCTTTAAAATCGCGCATGACATCAGCGCGTACAGCTTCGTTGCGATGGCGAAAGCCTGCCGCGACATGCTGAACCCGAACTCTGCCCTGCTGACCCTGTCCTACCTGGGCGCAGAGCGCGCCATCCCGAACTACAACGTGATGGGTCTTGCAAAAGCGTCTCTGGAAGCAAACGTCCGTTATATGGCGAATGCGATGGGTCCGGAAGGTGTGCGCGTTAACGCCATCTCCGCAGGCCCGATCCGCACCCTGGCGGCATCTGGCATTAAAGACTTCCGTAAAATGCTGGCTCACTGCGAAGCCGTCACCCCGATCCGTCGTACCGTGACTATTGAAGACGTGGGCAACAGCGCGGCGTTCCTGTGCTCTGACCTTTCCGGCGGTATCACCGGCGAAGTGGTTCACGTTGACGGCGGTTTCAGTATCGCTGCGATGAACGAGCTGGAACTGAAATAATCGTAATTACGCGAAAAAGCAGACTGCGGTCTGCTTTTTTTTGCCATTTTTTTATCCCCATCGTTTTCCTCACCCTTTTCCCTCGCTGCGGTTTATAGCTTTCCGATCTTAATTATCACTGAACAATCTTTTGTGGCGCATGGCCCTTACGCCAGGATAAGGCTGCGAACCAGGCCTGGCTTCAGGTCTTTCATTTTTTCAAGGGAAGCTCATGGAACAACGCCGCCGCGATACCGCCAAAAACCACTGGTATCATGAAACTCAGTCAAGCCGTCGTCCTGATGATGTGTTATCACTGGTCCCGGAAGCCGCGCATGTTCAGGACAGGTTTTTGCTGGATCTCGCGGTGGATGACGCCCTGCTCGCACCGCACAAAGACTGGCTCGCGACCGCGCGTAAACTCAGCGCCGCGTTTTTCCCGGAGTCGCTGGTGACCAACCGGCTTCATACCCTCAGCAGTTACGATCGCCTGAGCACTGCGCTGACGGTAGCGCAGGTTTGTGGCGTTCAGCGCCTGTGCAACCATTACGCCGCCCGCCTGACGCCGCTGCCCGGCCCTGACTCTTCCCGCGAAAGTAATCGCCGCCTGACACTCATTACCCAGTACGCGCGCCAGCTTGCCAGCCAGCCGACCTTGATAGACTGCGGTTTGCGACGCCAACTCGAAGAGGCGGGCCTGTCAGTAAGTGACATTGTCACGTTTAATCATATTATCGGCTTTGTGGGTTTTCAGGCGCGGGTGGTTGCGGCATTTCAGGCGGCTATGGGCGTCCCGGTTCGCTGGCTTCCCGGTATTGATATCCAACAGGATGCGCCGCCAGACCGCTTTCACCAGCCGGGATCGCTATGGCACACCGATCTCACCGTCCTTGATACCCCGCTTGCGAGCGACAACCTCCAGACGCGCTTACAGCTTTGCGAACAAACACCGCCGCTGCGCGCGCTGGCGCCGTTGCTGATTCAGGCCCCGCTGGCGCTTGAACCGTTATTGCATCTTACGACCCAGCTACGTGCAGACCATGACAGTGTTGACACCACGTTGCTCGCCACGCTTATCAGCGCCCGTATAAACGGCAGCGTGTCGTGTTTTGATGATGCGGCGGCGCACTGGCGCGGCGATGAGGGGCTGCCGGAAGCCGCGCGTAATGGCGAACGCGCCCTGCAAGCCTGGAGCCACCATCATCCTCTGGAGCGAGCGATTATTCAGGCCACACAATGGCTAACTCGTGCTCCCGACAGGTTTAGCCAGGCCCATTTTCAACCTTTACTGGAACAAGGAATTTCTTCGCAGCGCGCGCTGTCGCTTTTGGTATGGGCAGGCTTTTGCGGATGGCTTAATCGTTTAAAAATGGGGCTTGGCGATACCGTGCCCGCAGGCGAAGCGTGAGATTTCCAGGCTAAACATCGCTTGCTGACACCCCCGGAATCGCGTAAAACTGTCAGCCGCTCAATTGGCCACGAAAATGCGAAATTATGTTTCAGGATAACCCGCTGCTAGCGCAGCTTAAACAGCAACTGCATTCACAGACACCACGCGCTGAAGGCGTGGTAAAAGCCACCGAAAAAGGATTTGGTTTTCTCGAAGTTGACGCGCAAAAAAGTTACTTTATTCCGCCGCCGCAAATGAAAAAAGTGATGCATGGCGACCGAATCAGCGCCGTCATCCACACCGAAAAAGAGAAAGAATCTGCGGAACCTGAAGCGCTGATTGAACCTTTTCTGACGCGTTTCGTTGGCCGGGTGCAAAAGAAAGACGATCGTCTGTCCATTGTGCCCGATCACCCGCTGATTAAAGATGTGATTTCCTGCCGCCCTGCCCGCAATGTCGAGCATGAGTTCCAGAACGGCGACTGGGCGGTCGCTGAGATGCGTCGTCATCCCCTTAAAGGCGACCGCGGTTTCTATGCGGAACTGACCCAATACATTACCTTTGGCGACGACCATTTCGCCCCCTGGTGGGTCACGCTTGCCCGTCACAATCTGGAGCGTGAGGCGCCAAACGGCGTAGCGACCGAGATGCTGGACGAAGGCCTGGTGCGTGAAGATCTTACCGCGCTTGATTTCGTCACTATCGACAGTGCAAGCACTGAAGATATGGATGATGCTCTGTACGTTGAGGCGCTCGATAACGGCAGCCTCGCGCTGACGGTTGCGATTGCCGATCCCACCGCCTGGATTGCGCCCGACAGTAAGCTTGACAGCATGGCCCGGGTTCGCGCGTTTACTAACTATCTGCCGGGCTTTAACATCCCGATGTTGCCGCGTGAACTGTCAGACGATCTGTGTTCGCTGCGCGCGCATGAATCCCGCCCGGTGTTAGCCTGTAGTATGACAATTCTGGAAGACGGCGCGATTGCCGACGATATTCACTTCTTTGCCGCAACCGTTGAGTCGAAAGCCAAACTGGCTTATGACAATGTCTCTGACTGGCTGGAAAAGCGCGGCGACTGGCAGCCTGAGAACGACGCCATTGCCGGGCAAATTCGCTTATTAGAGCAGGTATGCAATCGTCGCAACGCCTGGCGTCACCAGCACGCGCTGGTGTTTAAAGACCGCCCTGATTACCGCTTTGTGCTGGGTGAAAAAGGCGAGGTTCTGGATATCGTCGCCGAGCCGCGCCGTATCGCGAACCGCATTGTTGAAGAAGCGATGATTGCCGCTAACGTCTGCGCCGCTCTTGTGCTACGCGACAAACTGGGCTTTGGGATTTATAACACCCATGCAGGCTTTGATCCGGCGAATACCGAGCAACTCGCGGCGCTGCTGCAATCCCACGGTATGCATGTTGATGCCCAGGAAGTACTAACGCTGGAAGGTTTTTGCAAACTGCGCCGCGAACTGGACGCACAGCCTACCGGGTTCCTCGACAGCCGTATTCGTCGCTTCCAGTCGTTCGCTGAAATCAGCACCGAGCCTGGCGCGCATTTTGGCCTGGGTCTTGAAGCCTACGCGACCTGGACCTCGCCGATTCGTAAGTACGGCGACATGATTAACCACCGCCTGCTGAAAGCTATTATTAAAGGCGAAACGGCCGTCCGTCCCCAGGATGACGTGTTGACGCCAATGGCTGAACGCCGTCGCGCCAACCGTATGGCAGAACGTGATGTGGGCGACTGGCTGTATGCGCGCTTCCTGAAGGATAAAGCGGGTACCGATACCCGTTTCGCTGCGGAAATTATTGATATCAGCCGTGGCGGCATGCGCGTGCGCCTGGTAGACAATGGCGCCGTGGCGTTTATCCCCGCGCCTTTCCTGCACGCTGTGCGCGACGAACTGGTATGCAGCCAGGAAAGCGGTACGGTGCAAATTAAAGGCGAAGTGGCTTATAAGGTCACGGATGTGATTGATGTCACGATTGCCGAAGTGCGTATGGAAACGCGCAGCGTAATCGCTCGCCCTGCGGTCTGACCGTCATCTCCCCGGCGAAAGTCGGGGAGTTTACTTCTGGTTCACCACGCCCCATTCCGCCTGCCTTTTTCACCTCTGCTCATTATTTTTTCTGACAATGAATTCTGCCGCTACGACTGCGTCATTATTGACGTGCAAGTTTGCGTTAAGTGCTACACTTCATAGCAGCGCGGAAACTAAATTAAATTGCAATAAAACAAAGTATTTACGCCAAACTCTCGCTTGCCAGCACCCATCAATATTCGTTATAAAATTCAGCGGCTGTGAATTTAACAGGTTCAGGAGAACCCATGAAAGATGACCTGGAGCAAAGCTTGCTGTATCGCTATTTGGGAACAGCCAGCCCTTACTGGCGCCTCCCGCTGGACAGTAATGCTTTGCAATTATCAGCCACTGAAGATGGCGACAGTAGTCAGGTCATTACCCTGACGTCTGAACAGGCATTGCAAATTCGTGAAATGACGGTAATTACTTCAAGCGTGAGTCTCAATGTGTCGTTGTATGGCACCCCGCTGACGCTTCATCTGGTTGGCAGAAAAATATCCCGCCGGGAATGGGGAGGCACGGCATCGGCCTGGAACGATACCCCTTCCGTCGCCCGCGATTTAGTGCAAGGGTTGTCCTTTGCGGAACAAGTGGTATCCGAAGCCAATTCCGTCATTGTGATCCTTGATAAAGCGGGCAATATCCAGCGTTTTAACCGACTTTGCGAAGAATATACCGGGCTTAAAGAGCATGAGGTCATAGGCCAGAATGTTTTTAAACTGTTTATGAGCCCCACGGAAGCCACCGCCTCGCGTCACAATATTTCCACATTTTTTCGCGACGGCAATTCCTATGAAGTCGAGCGCTGGATTAAAACCCGCAAAGGCCAGCGGCTTTTTCTGTTCCGTAATAAATTCGTGCACAGCGGCAGCGGTAAAAATGAAATTTTTCTTATCTGCTCGGGTACGGATATTACCGAAGAGCGACGCGCCCAGGAGCGTCTGCGGGTATTAGCGAATACCGACACCGTCACCGGTTTACCTAATCGCAACGCCATTTATGAGCTCATCACCCAGGCGATTTCGAAGCGCGGTGAAACGCAGGTCGGCGTGGTCTATCTCGATTTAGATAATTTTAAGAAAGTGAACGATGCTTACGGGCATATGTTTGGCGATCAGCTGTTGCAGTCCGTGTCGCTGGCCATTTTAAGCTGCCTTGAAGAGGGCCAGGTGTTGGCGCGCCTTGGCGGGGATGAGTTTATCGTACTCGCGAGCGATACCTCGCAAAGCTCCCTTGAGGCCATGGCCTCGCGCATTCTGACGCGCCTTAAACCCCCTTTTCGTATCGGTCTTATCGAAGTCTATACCAGTTGTTCACTGGGCATCGCGCTGGTGCCACAGCACGGGCTCGACCATGAAAGCGTGATCCGCAATGCCGATACGGCGATGTACACCGCCAAGGAAGGGGGACGCGGTAAATTCTGCGTTTTCTCGCCGGAAATGAATCAGCGGGTATTCGAATACCTGTGGCTTGATACCAACTTACGCAAAGCGCTGGATAACGATCAGTTGGTGATTCACTATCAACCCAAAATCACCTGGCGCGGCGACGTGCGAAGCGTGGAAGCCCTGGTGCGCTGGGAGTCCCCTGAGCGCGGGCTGATTCAGCCGCAGGATTTTATTTCCTATGCCGAAGAGTCAGGATTAATCGTCCCGTTAGGACGTTGGGTGATGCTCGATGTTGTGCGTCAGGCGGCGAAGTGGCGCGATAAAGGAATAAATCTGCGGGTGGCGGTCAACGTGTCTGCGCGTCAGCTTGCCGATCAGACTATTTTCACCGATTTAAAACAGGCGCTTTCGGATCTGAAATTTGAATATTGCCCGATTGACGTGGAATTAACAGAAAGCTGCCTGATAGAAAATGAAGATCTGGCGCTCACCGTCATTCAGCAATTCAGTAATCTGGGTGCGCAAATTCATCTGGATGATTTTGGCACGGGGTACTCCTCCCTTTCGCAGCTCGCGCGCTTTCCGATTGACGCGATAAAGCTC
Source organism: Citrobacter freundii (assembly GCF_011077955.1). Classification (GTDB taxonomy): domain Bacteria; phylum Pseudomonadota; class Gammaproteobacteria; order Enterobacterales; family Enterobacteriaceae; genus Atlantibacter. Next base: position 21,773 of record NZ_JAALBX010000013.1, on the reverse strand, counting down.
GACCAAACCTTTGTCAGTAACGTCCATAAGCAATCGATATCGCAGTCGCTGGTTCGTGCGATTGTGGCGGTCGCCCAGGCGCTGAACTTACAGGTAATTGCTGAAGGCGTAGAAAACGCCAAAGAAGACGCCTTTCTTACCAAGAACGGCGTCAATGAACGGCAAGGATTCCTTTTTGCTAAACCAATGCCCGCTGCCGCTCTCGAGCGCTGGCTGAAACGGTATCAGGCCAGACGTTAACTGGCTTTACGTAACGCGCTGGTATTGTGGCGATTTTGCAGCAATACCAGACGTTCCATATACGCGACATCCTTCGGTTGCAGGCAAAACGCCGCCTCAACCCAGTCTTCAGTAATATCCATTAATTCTGCCCTCGGTAAACTAAGAACGCGCTGACGGGCGCGCAACATGGCGCGAACGCCGTTAAGTCGTAATGTGAGCGTATCGATGAACGTGCGGGTCGCCAGATACCCCTGCCCGGGTTCAAACACCTCATCCACTAAGCCATTCTGCTGGTGCCACTCCGCGGTGTGCGATTCACCGGTCAAGATAAGATTTTCAGCAAGCCGCATGCCGGAGCGACGCGCGACCAGTGAATACCCGCCCATACCGGGAAACAGGTTGAACGCGACTTCTGGAAAGCCCATGCGCGCATCGCTTTGCGCAAGAACAAAATGATGGGCCAGCGCCGCTTCAAAGCCGCCGCCAAGCGCGCTGCCTTCCACCATCGCAAGGCTGATGGCGCCGGTATCAAAGCCGCGTGACGCCGCATGAACACAATCCACACAGGCGCGCGCATAGGCACGCAGCGCTTCACGACGTCCGTTTTTAATGCAGTCGACAAAGAAATGTAAATCGCCCCCCGCGTTATAGATCCCCGGGACCAGCGATCCGGTCACCCAGAAATCGACCTCTAAGCCGCTCTTTTGCACCAGATAGCCCAGGTTCATGATTTCCTCTATGAGCGCATGGTTAAAGCAGGGGCGCGGCTGCGCGCGTAACATCATCCAGACGGTACGGCGTCCTTCCTCGTAGTACGCGCACAGTTGCGTATAGCGAGCAGAATCCGTAAAAAGTTTACAAGTGGGGTGATTGAGAACTGTCATAGTCATTCCTCGTTAATGGTAAATGCGGTAACCGCAGAGAAAGACTAATTCACCAGAATTACGCTGGGGTAAAGCAACGGATATTTATAATTATTCTTTATGTTTTAGGATCAAATAATTGGTTCATTTATGGTTTAACCGGGGAGGGTCTCTTCTCTTTTGCAGCGCTTTTTTGCATCATAGCGGACTGAATAATGTTTAAGGACGCATCATGACTACACTTGACGCCCAGGTAATTGCCCACCGCATCGACACCGTTCTCGATATTCTGGTCGCTGGTGATTACCATTCCGCCATTAATAATCTGGAAATTCTCAAAGCCGAATTACTGGCTCAGCATCAGGATAACGGCGACGGCTTGCCGCCTAAAGCCCCCTGGGAAATATAATGCCTGGCGTAGCGGCGAAAAACAGCCGCAGCCAGTCGCGCAGTTGCCTTTTTAAAAGTTGAATCGCTGCGCTTAAACCGTCACACTCAACCTTTCGCGCAGCCACTAGCACGATGATACGCAACACCTGACGTGCAGACTGGTATGCTCCACCGACTCATGGCTTGGCCATCGCTAAACTTGCTGATATGAACTCTCGACAACAAATTATTTTGCAAATGGTTATCGACCAGGGGCGCATGAGCGTGTCCGATCTGGCGAAAATGACCGGCGTTTCTGAAGTGACGATTCGTCAGGACCTGAATCTTCTCGAAAAGCACAGCTATTTACGCCGCGCGCACGGTTACGCCGTACCGCTCGACAGCGACGATGTTGAAACGCGCATGCTGAATAACTTTGCGCTAAAACGGCGCCTCGCTGAATTTGCGGCGTCACTGGTCAACGAAGGCGAAACCGTATTTATTGAAAACGGTAGCAGCAATGCGCTTCTGGCCCGCACTTTGGCAGAGCAGAAAAATGTCACGTTGATTACCGTCAGCGGGTATATCGCGCATCTGTTAAAAGAGACGGATTGTGAAGTCATTTTACTGGGCGGCATTTATCAAAAGAAAAGCGAAAGCATGGTGGGGCCGCTAACGCGCCAGTATGTGCGCCAGGTGCATTTCAGCAAAGCGTTTATCGGCATCGACGGCTGGCAGCCTGAAACCGGTTTTACCGGCCGGGATATGATGCGTACCGATGTGGCGAATGCCGTAATTGAAAAAGGCGGTGAAACCATTGTGCTGACGGATAGCTCTAAATTCGGCGCAGTGCATCCTTATACGCTTGGGCCTGCTAAAAACTTCAGCCGCGTTATTACCGATGACGGCATAAAACCCGACGCACTACGTCATCTTCAACGTGCCGGCTTTCAGGTCGATCTCATTTCACAATTTCCCACCGCGTAATTTCAGACCTGCGTTCAACGCAGGTCTTACTCTCTGAGACTATTCCCATCGTCCAATTAGGACTATTTACCTGTCCCAATGTTACAAAGAATTTAAAATTACTGTAGCGATATCACAGGAAGTAACTATCACCTGCGTGATGTGAATTACCTGACGCAAACCCGTTTCATGGATTGACGTGTAATTTATAGAGTTCTTCTATACTTAACGCGTGACTTCTTTCCATGAATCAATTATTCAGGAGAAAGTATTATGACATTCAATTACAAAAAAACTGCTGCTGCGGTGCTCGCCGTTACTCTGGTTATGTCTTTAAGTGCCTGTTCTAACTGGTCAAAGCGCGATCGTAATACTGCAATTGGTGCAGGCGCAGGTGCAATCGGCGGCTCCGTGCTGACTGACGGAAGTACGCTCGGTACATTAGGTGGCGCAGCTGTTGGCGGTATTATCGGCCACCAGGTTGACTAATAAAAACGTAAAGAATAATGCTTTAACGTAAAGAACGTACAGCAGTTACGACGGACTATACGGCATGCTAATTAAAGGCCACGGTAAATACCGTGGCCTCACTATTTTAACCGCCAGCTAATTTTACTTTCATTCCTTTTGCTTCCAGCAGCGATTTGATTAATTCACGCTTGTCGCCCTGAATTTCAATAATACCGTCTTTCACCGCCCCGCCGCAGCCGCATTTCTTTTTGAGTTCAGCGGCAATTTTATTGATTTGCGCATCATCGGCGTCAATGCCGGTGATTAAACAAACGCCCTTCCCTTTGCGTCCGCTGGTCTGGCGCTGAATACGCACAATGCCGTCGCCTTTTGGGCGGTCTGGCTGCGCTTTCGGTTCGTCGATTCGCCCTGATTCAGTTGAATAGACTAAACGGCTATTGTCATCTTTCATTTTGCCTCCCGAAGACCTGCAAGAATATCGCGCAGCGTTTGAGAAGGATCCGCTGACTGGGTGACAGGCCGACCGATTACCATATAATCAACGCCCGCTTGCTGCGCCTGTTGCGGCGTCATGATGCGACGCTGATCGCCTGCTTCGCTGCCCTCAGGGCGGATACCTGGCGTCACAAGCTTAAACTCCTGTCCCAATACGGATTTGAACTGTACCGCTTCCTGCGCTGAGCACACCACTCCATCAAGGCCACATTGTTGCGTCAATTTCGCCAGGCGTTCCGCATGGGCTGCCGGTGAAAGCGTAATACCGATATCGGCTAAATCGCTTGCTTCCATGCTGGTGAGAACCGTCACGGCAATGAGAAGCGGCGCATCTTTACCGAATGGCGTGAGCGCGTCACGGGCGGCTTGCATCATTCGCGCGCCGCCGCTGGCATGTACGTTGACCATCCAAACACCCAATTGCGCCGCTGCCGCGACGGCTTTTGCGGTGGTATTGGGAATATCATGGAATTTGAGATCCAGAAAAACCTCGAAACCGCGGTCGTGGAGATCGCGCACCAGTTGCGGGCCATACAAGGTAAACATCTCTTTGCCGACTTTCAGACGGCAATCCTGCGGGTCGATACGGTCAACAAAGGCCAGCGCCTTGTCGCGGTTATCATAATCCAGCGCAACCACAATCGGTGAATCAGTCTTAGAACGGGAAGAAGCAGCAAGTAGCGTCATGACCAGACCTTTTGATAAGGGCACCGATAAGGCGCGAAACAATAAACGGCAAGCATTCTACCTGCGAAGCGCGAAAAATTACAGGCGCTTGCGCCCTGCCTGGCGAAACAGGCACGAGGTCTGACAGCGCTTAACTCGCTTATAAATAGTATGTTGTAACTATTACAGGAGGCAAAAAAAATTATTGTCCGTCCAGTCCACGAATAGGCTTAATGGTTGACCATGCGCGGCATGACGGGCAGTGCCAGTACAGCGTAAAGGCGGTAAAGCCGCATTTCTGGCAGCGATAGCGCGGCTTCGTGCGCGTCTGCTCGCCCACCATCTCACGCAGCGCCAGCAGGCTCTCTTTAGCCCGCCCCTCTTCTGCGTCATTAAGATGGTAGTCCATCAACTTGTGGAACACGCGCATGGTTGGATGACGCTGCAACTGACGCGTGACGTACACCTGCGCGGCATCCTGCCCTTCGCGCTGTTCCATCTCTTCAGCAAGCATTAATTCCGCTACCGCGCCGGTATTCTCTTCCACGCAGCGTTTGAGGAATTCCACCCACTCGTCATGTTTGCCGAGTTGCTGATAACAGGTTTGCAGCATTTCAAGGGTTTCGCCCACCAGTTCGCGGTCCTGCTCAATGACTTTTTGCAGGCTTTCTACCGCTTTGGCGTACTCTTGTTTATTGATATAAATCCGCCCCATCATGATGGAAACACGGGCGCTGCTGCCGTCTGCCGCGGCACCCTTTCGCAGCAGCGTCAGGGCTTTATCCATGTCGCCATCCGCCATGAGTTGCAGGGCAAGCTCACAGTAGAAATGGGCAATCTCAATGCGATGTTTGTCTTTGCCAAGCTTGACTAGCCGCTCAGCGACATCAATGGCTTTTTGCCAGTCGCTGGTCGCCTGATAGATTTGCAAGAGTTGGGAAAGCGCGCTGATACGAAAATCGGTTTCGTCCACCAGTTGGTTGAACATATCTTCCGCACGGTCGTACAGCCCGGCCGCCATATAGTCACGGCCCAGTTGCTGGATAGCCAGCAGCCGCTGATCGTAAGTCAGGGAGGCGCTATCCATCAGCGTTTGATGGATGCGAATAGCCCGGTCGACCTCGCCGCGGGAGCGGAACAGGTTACCAAGCGTGAGATGCGCTTCAACGGTGCCGGTATCTTCCTTGAGCATATCAAGGAACAAGTCGACCGCTTTGTCCTGTTGATTACTCAACAGAAAGTTCACCCCAGCGACATAGTCTCTGGAGAGGCGGTTGGCTTCTTTATCTTTGGCCTGTTGTGCACTTCTGCGCCCCATATACCAGCCATAGGCGGCGGCAACTGGCAGCAACAGAAATAACAATTCCAGCATGAATCAGCCTTTTACCACAGAAGCGGCAGGCGAAGTCGGGGCGTCAGATAGCGGCGTAAGCTGCTGCTCAAGTCGTTTTACTTTACGCTCGGCGCGCGCCAGTTGTACCCGTACCCGCAGCCAGAATAGTCCACAAATTAACCAGCCGATAATGAAGCCTGTTGCGAATAAAACGGCCAGCAGCGTAGAGATCCGATATTCACCCTGAGCCAGCAGGTAATTAAAGGTCACCTGTTGGTCATTTTGTGCGCCCAATGTGACGGAAATGACAAATATCGCTAATACCAGTAAGAAAATGAGTAAATATTTCACATTACTTCCCGTTATGTGGTTTGAGCGAATAAATCGTGTTCAACTCTTTTATGTAACGCTATAAATTAACATTTCCTGACTGTTCGGGAAATGGGAAAGCACGCTCAAGAAAAGATAAAATGCGGGTGACAGCGGGCATTTTCAATGCCGCGCTATTCACTCTCTCGCTGTGCTATCTCTTTTTTCTCTTCAACTGGCGGTCGAAGCGGCCCGCATAGCTTCTGGGCGAGCCATACGGCGAACGTCACCAAAAGCCAGGAGATGAGCGTCGCGACCACCAAATCACGCGGCCAGTGCATGCCCAATAGCATCCGGCTCGCCATCACCCCGCTTGCCCACACCAACAGTACCGCAAGCGTAATGGTGCGCCGCCGCGGCCATAACAACCCTACGCCAAGCAGCGCCCAACTGGCGGCAAACATAGTATGCCCGGAAGGAAACGCAAAGCCCGTCTCATTTTGCCAGTGCTTGCGAAGCCAGCCTGGAATGCTTGCCTCATGCTGTAATTGCTCGTGAACCAGTTGCCCGCGTGCTTTACGCTTTAAATTGTAGAAGTCGTCTACCGGAACGTGGCGCGTTTTTTCAAGCCAGATAACAAAAGGACGCGGCTCCTGCACCGAATCTTTAATCAAGGATTTGACGCCCTGTCCTATCATTATGGCTGCGCCTAAAATTAAAAACAGCACCACGGCCGCACGCAGACGAAAACGCAGGCACCACAGGAACCAGGCGCAGAGTAGCACATGGGTGATAATTCCCCAGGGCTGGGTTACCGTTTCAGTGAGCCAGAACATACCTTTCAGCCAGAATGCGTCTGCTTTAGGCTCCCATTGCCAGCCGGAAATCCAGACCAGCATCGGCATCACCAGTAACAACCCCGCGCCAATGGTGGTGCGCTTAGCAATCGTGAGCATGACTTCCCCTTTATCCTGTTGTCACACAAGAATAACTGAAAATTTAACTTTTACCCATTTGATGTCGGTTTCGTGCGCTTAAAAATTGTGTGACGGCGCTCGCGGTAGGCGAAGTGCGGTGCATTGTGGCAAAATAGCAGCAATAACAGAAAGCCAGCATACTGGCAGGCGTGGAATACGCTTAAAACGATCCGGAGAATCACATGCAGCTAAAACGTGTGGCAGAAGCCAAACTGCCAACCCCATGGGGCGATTTCCTGATGGTGGGATTTGAAGAACTGGCGACGGGTCATGATCATGTCGCGCTGGTGTTTGGCGACATCACGGGAGAAACGCCCGTTCTGGCACGTGTTCATTCCGAATGTTTAACCGGCGACGCGCTGTTTAGCCTGCGCTGCGACTGTGGTTTTCAACTCGAAGCGGCGCTGTCGCATATCGCTGAAGAGGGGCGCGGTATTCTGATGTACCATCGTCAGGAAGGCCGCAATATCGGGTTACTGAATAAGATCCGTGCGTATGCCTTGCAGGATCAAGGGTACGATACCGTAGAGGCCAACCATCAACTCGGCTTCGCCGCTGATGAGCGAGACTTTACGCTGTGCGCCGATATGTTCAAATTGCTCGGTGTGAATGAAGTACGTTTACTGACGAATAACCCGCGTAAAGTAGAAATTCTGACCGAAGCCGGAATTAATATCGTTGAGCGAGTCCCGTTGATCGTGGGCCGTAATCCAAATAACGAACATTATCTGGATACCAAGGCCGCCAAGATGGGCCATCTGCTGAACCGGGAATAATCTGGCGTTCAGAAAAAAGGCCTGCGACAGCAGGCCTTTTGTTTTAGTGCAGCATATTGCGAATTACAAAATGCAAAATGCCATCGTTCTGGTAATAAGTCAGTTCATTACCGGTATCAATACGACAACGGCAGTTAACCACCTCTTTTGACCCATCGGCACGCGTTAGCGTGACCGGCACTGTCGCACCCGGAGTGAGGGTTTGTAAGCCAGTAATATCAATCTGCTCATCACCGGTAAGACCAAGCGTTTTACGGGTCACGTCCTGCGGAAACTCCAGCGGCAGGATCCCCATCCCGATCAGGTTTGAGCGGTGAATACGCTCAAAGGATTCGGCAATCACGACCCGCACACCTAACAGGCGCGGCCCTTTAGCAGCCCAGTCGCGGCTGGAGCCGGATCCATACTCTTTGCCGGCAATCACCGCAAGCGGGAGGGATTGTTTCTGATAGGCCATCGCCGCATCATAAATCGACATCACCTCGTTGCCCGGTAACAGACGGGTCATACCGCCTTCCACACCCGGCACCATTTCATTACGGATACGGATGTTGGCAAAAGTGCCGCGCATCATCACTTCGTGGTTGCCGCGTCGTGAGCCATAAGAGTTGAAATCCCCCCGCTCGACACCGTGGCTTTGCAGGTAGCGCCCTGCCGGGCTGTCTGCCTTGATGCTGCCCGCAGGCGAAATATGGTCGGTAGTGACCGAATCGCCGAGCATGGCCAGAATCCGCGCATGATGAATATCTTCCACCTGCTTCGGCTCGGCCAGCATGTCGTCAAAGAAAGGCGACAGGCGGATATAGGTCGAATCATCCTGCCAGGTGTAGGTGTCAGAACGCTCGACTTCGATGGATTTCCACTCATCGGTGCCTTCGAACACTTCGGCATACTCTTTGCGGAACATATCCGTCGAAACCTGCTCCACGGCCTCAGCGATTTCATGAGACGACGGCCAGATATCTTTGAGATAAACCGGATCGCCTTTTTTATCATGACCCAGCGGATCGGTCGCCAGGTTGATATTCATATTGCCCGCCAGCGCATAGGCAACCACCAGCGGCGGCGACGCCAGCCAGTTGGTTTTCACCAGCGGGTGAATACGGCCTTCAAAGTTACGGTTACCGGACAGCACCGCCCCGACGGTTAAATCACCTTTTTTAATCGCCTGCTCGATAGGATCCGGTAGCGGGCCGGAGTTGCCGATACAAGTGGTACAGCCGTAACCCACAAGGTTAAAGCCAAGTTCGTCAAGATAAGGCGTGAGCCTTGCCTGTGCCAGATAATCGGATACCACTTTTGACCCGGGCGCGAGAGACGCCTTCACCCACGGCTGGCGTTTTAACCCTAAGGTTACCGCTTTTTTCGCAAGCAACCCTGCGGCCATTAGCACGCTGGGGTTAGAAGTGTTCGTACACGAGGTAATAGCGGAAATCACAACCGCCCCGTCAGGCAACTGATACTGCTGCCCGTTCATCACATAGTCCACCGGCGCGCGATCTTTCTGGCTGTGATTCACTTCCAGTTCATTACTGGCGGCAAACGCCGCAGGCACATCACCCAGCGCAACCCGATCCTGCGGCCGTTTAGGCCCGGCGAGGCTTGCCTGGACAGTGGCCATATCGAGTGCCAGCGTGCTGGTAAAGACCGGCTCATCGCCTGGATTACGCCACATCCCCTGCGCTTTGGCATACGCCTCGGTCAGCGCGACCTGCTCTTCGCTGCGACCGCTCAGACGCATATAGCCAAGCGTGACGTCATCAATGGGGAAGAAACCACAGGTAGCGCCATATTCTGGCGCCATATTGGCGATAGTCGCCCGATCCGCCAGCGGTAAATCGTCCAGACCGTCGCCATAGAATTCAACGAATTTACCCACCACGCCATGTTTACGCAGCATCTGGGTGACGGTTAATACCAGGTCAGTTGCGGTGATGCCTTCCTGCAATTTACCGGTGAGTTTGAAGCCCACCACATCCGGGATAAGCATGGATACCGGCTGGCCCAACATAGCAGCCTCGGCCTCAATCCCGCCGACGCCCCAACCCAGCACGCCGAGTCCATTTATCATGGTGGTATGGGAGTCGGTGCCCACAAGCGTATCCGGATAGGCCACCATCTCGCCGTCCTGAAGTTCGCTCCACACCGCTTTACCAAGGTATTCCAGATTGACCTGATGACAGATACCCGTGCCCGGCGGGACAACGCTAAAGCGGCTGAACGCCTGCTGGCCCCAGCGCAGGAACGCGTAGCGCTCGTGGTTGCGCTCCATTTCAAGGCGTACGTTTTCTTCAAACGCGTCATCGTCACCAAAATGGTCAACCGTTACCGAGTGGTCGATAACCAAATCGACGGGTGACAGCGGGTTCACTTTAGAGACATCGCCGCCGAGGCGTTTTACCGCTTCGCGCATGGCGGCAAGGTCAACCACTGCCGGTACGCCGGTAAAATCCTGCATCAGCACGCGTGCCGGACGGTAGGCGATTTCCCGGTCGGCATGGGCTTTTTCAAGCCAGCCTGCCAGCGCAACAATATCTTCACGGGTAACAGAGTCTTCATCCTGCCAGCGAAGTAAATTCTCCAGCAGTACTTTTAGTGACTTGGGCAAGCGCGAAATATCCCCAAGTTCCCTGGAAGCCAGCGGCAGACTGTAGTAATGGTACGTTTTATTGAGTGCCTGCAATGTATCCTTACTGGCTTCGCGTAACGTCGACGACATATGCTCCTCCTTAATGACTGAGATGCGAATCCCTGAAGAGAATCAGGGTTTGTATTAAAGATAACACAAACATGTCTTAACGATTTGATAACAACCCAAAATGCTAAATCATTCTGACAAATACCCGCTATCAGGCATGAAAAAGAGCCAAAATTCGGGAAATTTACAGGAAGGTGATTTTACTCATTCATAAAGCCTTTACGCTGTATGAGCGTTATGCCCTGCTCTTTAGCCGCATTTCGCGCTAATGCCTTATCGCACCACGCCGCCCTTTACACTCTATGCGAAAAGACACTCACTTGAGAAAGCCCTTCTTGTTGTATCGCGTCGGGTACTTGTTACAACGGCTGTGAATAGCCTGAGTCGTTCCTCAAAAATCGCCCGGGCGAACACTCTTTCCTCAGAAACCACGGCACATAAAGCGTCACAATAAGCAGAGGAAATACAGGAGTCACCCGGGCATAAGACAGGTGGCGCCTAAAATATGGCGCGATAAGGAATTATTCCCGTGATGGCGGGTTGGAGATGAAGAAAAAGCGCGGGTAGAAGCAGCCAGAAAAATAAGGGTGTCAGGGGAAACGAAACGGGAATACGCGTCAGCAGACTTAGCGGGCAAACAATGACATTAAAAGCTTATTGACGTTACCCTCTGCAGCGAATATCAGAGGGTATCAGGCGTCTAAAAACAAAAGGTTTACTCTTTATTATCAGCGTCGTCTTCTGAAAATAAATCAATAAACGCTTTTTGTTGTTCCGTAAGAGGCCAGGATTCCGGGATGACATAAGAAGGCTTTACAGTACGGGGCTTTTTTCCTTTTGCCGCGTCAGTCGCATCAGCGTCGTTTTCCTTCTCTGATGCCACGTTAGCCCCAGAAATACCAGGCGGCTGCGCCAACGGCTATCCAGAACAAGGCGGACACCGCAAACACCGCCAGCCACGCTTTGCGTTTAAGGCCCGCGTCCCGTTGCGGTTGATGACTACCTTCCGGCATCGCTATCCCCACACAATCGATATTGGTTATCATTTCTCACCAAACAATCGTTAGAATTAATCAAAAGATAGGACAAATCCTAATTAAAAAGTGACGAAAGATCCAGTGGATTTACGCATTCTCCAGTCTGAAATATTCAATCATTTGACGTGAAATAAATAATCGAAACACGAGAGTTGCGTGAACGACAATTCGTTTCTATTTTTGTCACCCGTAAGCGACACAAAGCCCACTTAATGTAAGTGGGCTTTGATGCTTTTAATCGCAAGCGTGCTGTTAAATAGCCGTAACCGTTATACCCGGCGGGGAAATTTACTTCGCGGGTAATTTAATGTCTTTAAACATTTCTTCAATATCGTCGTTCGAGCGAAGCGAAACGGCGGTATCCACCACATCACGCGTTAAATGCGGCGCAAAGCGCTGAATAAAATCGTACATGTAACTTCTTAAGAATGTACTGCGACGAAAACCGATTTTGGTAGTGCTGTGGCTGAAAATGTCATGGGCATCGAGTCGCACCAGATCCGGATCGGCAATCGGGTCTACCGCCATACTGGCAATCACGCCCACGCCCAAGCCCAGACGCACGTAAGTTTTAATCACATCGGCATCGGTGGCGGTAAAGACAATGCGAGGCGTCAACCCTGCGCGATTAAACGCGGTATCTAATTCAGACCGTCCGGTGAAACCGAAGGTATAAGTGACCAGCGGATATTGCGCCAGCTCTTCAATCGTTACCGACTCTTTTGACGCCAGCGGGTGGTCCGGGGTTACCACGATGGAGCGATTCCAGTGATAACAAGGCAGCATGACCAGATCATCGTAAAGATGCAGCGCTTCAGTCGCGATGGCAAAATCCGCATTGCCTTTGGAGACAGCTTCCGCGATTTGCGTTGGCGACCCCTGATGCATATGCAGCGAAACACGCGGATAGCGCTCAATAAATCCCTTAATGACGCCCGGCAACGCATAGCGTGCCTGGGTATGAGTCGTCGCTACGTACAGCGATCCTTTGTCGGGCCAGGTATGCTCACCTGCAACGGATTTAATGGCGTCGACCTTAGAAAGTACTTCACGAGCGATACGAATAATTTCTTGGCCGGCCGGGGTCACCTGGGTGAGATGCTTACCGCTACGGGCAAAAATTTGAATGCCGAGTTCGTCTTCCAGCATGCGGACTTGTTTGCTAATGCCAGGCTGCGAGGTATAGAGCCCTTCTGCTGTCGATGAAACATTAAGGTTGTGATTGACGACTTCAACGATATAACGAAGCTGTTGTAATTTCATGGCTGTCCATTCGCGCTGAACGCGCCTTTTGACGGAGATTAAGACCGAAACAGTCTAAAAAAGAGGTTAACTATAACCACTATATCATTTATATCTTCCGTGTATAGGTGATGAAAATAAATAATAACCCCGTTATAAATAAAAAGGGCCAGATTTCTCCGGCCCTTTTTTGCTCAGTATTACAGCAAGTTATTTTTTGCCTTCAACCCATTTGCCGTCAACATAAAACGCAGACCAACCGGTGGCTTTGCCTGCTTTTTCAGACGCCACATACTGTTGCTTGGTTTTGCGGCTAAAGCGTACTACCGCCGGGTTGCCTTCCGGATCGTTCTGCGGGGCATCGGCCAGGTAGCGCAGTTTTTCCGGCAGACGATCGCGGAAACGGTGCAATTCTTCCACCAGCGGCGCCCGGGTTTCACGTGATTTAGGGAACGTGTTTGCAGCCAGGAAAACGCCCGCCGCACCGTCGCGTAAAACGAAATACGCGTCCGATTTTTCACACGCTAATTCAGGCAACGGAACCGGATCCTCTTTCGGTGGCGCAACATCGCCATTGCGTAGGATCTTACGGGTGTTTTTACACTCTTCGTTAGTGCACGCCATGTATTTACCAAAACGGCCCATACGCAGATGCATTTCCGAACCGCACTTCTCGCATTCCACAATCGGGCCATCGTAGCCTTTGATGCGGAACTCACCTTCTTCAATCTCGTAGCCGTCGCAGGTCGGGTTGTTGCCGCAGACGTGGATTTTACGCTTCGGATCGATGAGGTAGCTGTCCATCGCCGTACCGCATTTTTGGCAACGACGTTTGGCGCGCAGCGCGTTGGTTTCCGCGTCTTCGCCTTCCAGCACGTTCAGCACTTCGTTTTCCGGCACCAGGTTGATGGTGGTTTTGCAGCGCTCTTTTGGCGACAGCGCATAACCAGAACAACCGAGGAAAACGCCCGTGCTCGCAGTACGAATGCCCATTTCGCGACCACACGTCGGGCAATCGATGGTGGTCAACACCATCTGGTTGGGGCGCATTCCGCCTTCTTGCGGATCTTTTTCCGCCGTATCTAACTGACGGGTAAAATCGCCGAAGAAGTTATCAAGCACCGCTTTCCATTCCGCCTGGTGGTTAGCCACCTGGTCGAGGCTGCTTTCCATCTGCGCGGTAAAATCGTAATTCATCAGTTCGCGGAAATTTTCTTCCAGGCGATCGGTGACGATTTCACCCATTTTTTCAGCATAGAAACGACGGTTTTCAACCCGCACATAGCCACGATCCTGAATGGTGGAAATAATCGACGCGTAAGTTGACGGACGACCAATGCCCCGTTTTTCCAGCTCTTTAACCAGGGACGCTTCGCTAAAACGCGCAGGCGGCTTGGTGAAGTGCTGTGCAGGAGTCAGCTCAACTAACGACAGCGCATCGCCAGCTTCAACGGCAGGCAGCGTACGGTCTTCATCCCCTTTGCGCAGCGCCGGCATAACTTTAGTCCAACCGTCGAAACGCAACGTGCGGCCACGTGCTTTCAGGCGGAAATCGCCGGCTTCTACGGTAAGCGTCGTGGAGTCGTATTGGGCCGGTGTCATCTGACAGGCCACAAACTGACGCCAAATCAACTGGTAGAGTTTCTGCGCATCGCTTTCCATGTCTTTTAACGCATCCGCCACCACATTCACATCGGAAGGACGAATCGCTTCGTGCGCTTCCTGAGAGTTGTCTTTGCTGGCGTACTGCAGGGGCGATTCTGGCAGATATTTCTTGCCGAATTCGTCCTTAATATAGTCGCGCACCATATTCACCGCATCCTGGCTCAGGTTGGTGGAGTCGGTACGCATATAGGTGATGTAACCCGCTTCATAAAGACGCTGGGCCATCATCATGGTTTTCTTCACGCCAAAACCGAGACGCGTGCTGGCGGCCTGTTGAAGCGTAGAGGTGATAAACGGCGCGCCAGGCTTGCTGCTGGTGGGCTTATCTTCACGCTCAAGCAAGGTGTAGCGCGCTTTCTCAAGCAGGCTCACTGCCGCCATGGTTTGATCACGGTTAACCGGGCGGAACGGCTTGTCGTTCTGATGGGTCACTTCCACTTGCAACGCATCGCCTTTCGGCGTCGTCAGCGCGGCATCCACTTCCCAGTATTCTTCCGGTACAAACGCTTTAATTTCGCGCTCACGCTCGACTACCAGGCGCACCGCAACGGACTGTACGCGGCCTGCGGAAAGACCACGGGCAATTTTCTTCCACAACAGAGGAGAAACCATGTAGCCCACCACGCGGTCCATAAAACGACGCGCCTGTTGAGCGTTAACCCGGTCAATATTCAGCTCGCCCGGCTTTTCGAACGCCTGACGAATCGCATTTTTGGTAATTTCGTTGAACACAACGCGGCTGTAGCGGGAGTCGTCACCGCCGATCACTTCCCGCAGGTGCCATGCAATGGCCTCCCCTTCGCGGTCAAGGTCGGTTGCGAGATAAATGTGGTCCGCTTTTTCAGCTAACGATTTCAGTTCAGAGACAACTTTCTCTTTGCCCGGCAGCACTTCGTACTGTGCTTCCCAGTCATGCCACGGATCGACGCCCATGCGATTGACTAACGCGCCGCGCTCATCCTTTTTGACTTTTTTACCGGTTTTAGCCGTTTTGGTGGAGGCAGAGTCAGCGCTCTTTTTCTGGGTTGATCCGCTTGTCGGCAAATCACGGATATGACCAACGCTGGACTTAACCACGTAGTCATTGCCGAGATACTTGTTAATCGTTTTGGCTTTTGCCGGGGACTCAACGATAACGAGAGCTTTACCCATATTCACCTTTACCTGGTTGATTCTTCCAAATGACGTCGAATGATAACTCGCTTTAGCGGGCTATACGCCTGATTATATTGCGATAGCTTCAAAGGAATTCAACCCTGCTTCTTTAACCACGGCGGCCATGCGCACTTTCAGGTGGTTGAGAAAGCAGGGTTTTCCGTGCAGTGACGATATAGCACGACGAAAGTCTGGTCGAATGTCAAGCAATTCTGTCGCCAGATTTGCGAAAGCGTCACACTCTACCTGATATAATCCGTTACGCAACTTTATTAGCATGCCTTGTGCATCGACGCCAATTTGTCAGTGTAAGGAATTCCACAACGTCGATGTGGGAAAATTTGCGCCTGACACCAGACGCGGCGTACACTACGCGCAGTTTGTAAGGAGTGAGAAATGCAAAAGACAATTCAACCGATTGACAAAAAAACACTGCTCGCAACAGCCAATGCGCTTATCGTCGAACATGATGATTATATCGCCGGAATAGTGGCGACTGACGTTGAGCAAAAAAATGGCGTTCTGGTATTTCGCGGTGACTACTTCCTCGATGAGCAAGGGTTGCCGACGGCGAAAAGCACGGCGGTATTTAATATGTTCAAATACCTGGCCCATGAGCTGTCTGAAAAGTACCGTTTGCAGGATTAAAAAGAGGCCGTATGGCCTCTTTTATTTGTGCGTAAAAATCCAGGTTCTGTGGGCGAGTCATCAAAAGTGTGGCTCTGCCCTATTATTGCGAATTCCCGATAACAGAACAGGCAGGTCGGCATTACTCGCGCTTTTATTATTCCCGTAAAGGTGACATCAATGCCGCCTTTACGGCAGGCGAATTTTTGCTCGCCACACCTTTATCCCTGGCTTACAGAAGCGGTTTTTCGCCACGCTGCCACCAACGCAGTAATAGCCTGTCGATGCTTTCTGTCGCGCTGCCGGTAAAACGGTCCATCATTTTTTTGCGACGCATATAACGCACGCCCACGACTTCACGCGATTTCATTTTTTCAAGGATCAGATCGTCACTGGTGCTGATGGCATCAACAAGGCCTTTATCTATCGCCTGCACGCCGTACCAGTGCTCACCGGTTGCTACCTCGTCGATATTCAGGGTCGGGCGCATCTCTTTGACAAAATGTTTAAACAGCAGGTGGGTATCGTTCAGGTCTTCACGAAACTTCTCGCGGCCTTCTTCGGTGTTTTCACCAAAGAGCGTCAACGTACGTTTATACTGCCCGGCGGTGTGCAGTTCGACGTCGATATCGTTACGTTTTAACAGGCGATTGAAGTTCGGGATTTGCGCAACCACGCCAATCGAGCCGACGATGGCAAAGGGGGCTGCCACGATATGGCTGGCAACACAGGCCATCATATACCCGCCGCTGGCGGCGACTTTATCCACGGCGACAGTTAATGGAATACCGCGTTCGCGCAGGCGTTGCAGTTGCGATGCCGCAAGACCATAACCGTGGACCACGCCACCGGGGCTTTCAAGACGCACCAGCACTTCATCCTGCGGGGTCGCGACGGCTAATACCGCCGTTACCTCTTCACGCAGCGAGGTAACTTCGTGTGCGTCCATGCTGCCTTTAAAATCGAGCACATAGAGTTTGGCACGCCCGTCAGCCACCGGCTTGCCCTGCTTTGCCTGTGCTTTCGCCGCTTTAGCTTCCTGCTTGAGTTTTTTCTTCTGGGCTTTATGCCAGAGCTTCTGTTGGTGCGGATCAAGCAGCGAAACCGCCATCTCTTCCTGCATGTCCTTATACTGTTCGCTCAAGCGCGTCACGCGCAGCTCTCCGCGCTGTTGTTTCCTGCGCTGAGCGACATTCACGATGATGGTCGCCACAATCGCAATGGCGATAACTACCGTTGCTATTTTGGCTAAAAACAAACCGTATTCAGAAAGTAGATCCACAACATCCGCCTTGATTACACATCCAAAAATGACGTTCAGTTTAACGGCTCACCGTCGTTGAGTCTCCCCTGACGTGGTTTTCCCGGAATATATCTTCCAGAATTTAGCGTTGTATAAATGATTTCAAAATGTTAAATCGGGCTTTGCTGGACGGATGGCTGATTGAAATAGCAGGCATAATCAGGCATAACACGTTAAATCATTGTGAAAAGAAACGTATCGCGAGCACGCAGTCTGCTCAGGAGTGATTTGTGCACTATCAACCTCAACGCGATTTGCTGCAAAACCGCATTATTTTGGTCACGGGCGCCAGCGACGGTATCGGGCGAGAAGCGGCGATTACTTACGCCCAGTACGGCGCGCAGGTGATTTTGTTAGGACGCAACGAACAAAAATTAGACGCCGTCGCGCAGCGTATTCACCAACAGGGTTATCCGTTGCCGCTCTGGTTTATTCTTGATTATGCAAGCGCCACGCCGGAGCAATGCGAAGCGTTAGCTCAGCAAATTAGCGAGCAGGTGCCACGCCTTGATGGCGTGCTGCATAACGCAGGCGCGTTAGGCGAAGTGCGCCCTATGAATGAACAGACGCCGGAAAGCTGGCTGCATGTTATGCAAGTGAACGTGAATACCACGTTCTTTCTGACACAGGCACTGCTGCCCTTGCTGCTCAAATCAGACGCCGGCTCGCTGGTGTTTACTTCCTCAAGCGTAGGCCGTCAGGGCCGCGCGGGCTGGGGAGCCTATGCGGTATCCAAATTCGCTACCGAAGGCATGATGCAGGTGCTGGCGGAGGAGTACGCCCATCGTAATTTGCGCGTCAACTGTATCAACCCTGGCGGCACACGCACCGCGATGCGCGCCAGCGCGTTTCCGACAGAAGATCCGAATAAACTTAAATCGCCGCGCGATCTGATGCCGCTTTATTTGTGGCTAATGGGCGATGACAGCCGCCGCAAAACCGGCATGACTTTTGATGCCCAACCTAACCGAAAACCAGGAATTTCCGAATGAGTGACGAGCGTTACCAGCAGCGCCAACAGCGTGTAAAAGATAAAGTGGATGCGCGCATCGCGAATGCGCAGGAAGAGCGCGGCCTGTTGATGGTGTTTACCGGCAACGGCAAAGGCAAAACTACCGCCGCGTTCGGGACCGTCACCCGCGCCGTGGGCCATGGTAAAAAAGCGGGCGTGGTGCAGTTTATCAAAGGCACCTGGCCCAACGGCGAGCGCAATCTGCTTGAGCCGCATGGCGTCGAGTTTCAGGCCATGGCCACCGGCTTTACCTGGGAAACGCAAAATCGCGAATCGGACACTGCCGCCTGTCTTGACGCGTGGCAACACGCCGAGCGTATGCTACGTGACTCGTCGCTTGACCTGGTCGTGCTGGATGAGCTGACCTATATGGTGGCATACGATTATTTGCCGCTGGAGGTGGTGGTAAATGCGCTCCAGGAACGCCCGGAACACCAAACGGTTATTATTACCGGACGCGGTTGCCATCGCGATCTTCTGGAGATGGCCGATACGGTAAGCGAATTACGCCCTGTTAAACATGCCTTTGACGCAGGGGTGAAAGCGCAGATGGGAATTGATTACTAATAGTGAAATGCCGCTTTTTTCGCTTCAAAGAAGGCGGCTCTGATCTCGGCCTCATGGTCTGCCAAAAAAGCCTCAACGCCACCTCTGCCGGTTATGTGAGAGGGAAAACCAGGACATCCAGCCCGGTTTATGACCGCGCCTTGAGCTTGGTGTTGAACTGGCCGAAAAAACCACCTGCATAACAGGTGGTGTTGATTATGCCCTGAAAGGGCGTACCAAAACCCTTAAAAAGACGTCTCTGCCAGCCGTGTGAGATGTAAATCTAAAGGCAATAAGGCAGAGCCAAAACCAGATGATGACCACGCCCACAGGACGTGGTTTTCCGTTGGCAATAAAAAAGGCCGCATAAACGCGACCTTTTTTTCACACCGGCAAGACCATTACTTCTCGCGGGATTTTTTAACTGCAGGCCCGGTGGCGCGGCGCGCGGTCGTCTGACCGTGACGCTTCACCGCACGACGAATCTGGTTCGCTTTCATGCGACGACGATCTTTTTCTACCGCCACTTTACTGCTGGTTTCCGGCGCCAGGCCCACCAGCTCGCGCAGGTAGTTGGTTTGTGCCAGATCAAGCTCGGTATAGCCGCCGCGCGGCAGCCCTTTCGGCAGTAAAATATCGCCATAACGCACGCGAATCAAACGGCTGACCTGCACGCCAACCGCTTCCCACAGACGACGCACTTCACGGTTGCGCCCTTCTGTCAGAGTGACGTTATACCACTGGTTAATGCCTTCACCACCGGTAAATTTAATGGTTTTAAACGCTGCGGGACCGTCTTCAAGTTGAACGCCGCGCGCCAAATCTTTCAGTTTGCTTTCTTCCACTTCACCGAATACGCGCACCGCATATTCACGTTCTACTTCACGGCTGGGGTGCATCAGGCGATTCGCCAGTTCACCATCGGTGGTGAACAGCAACAAACCGCAGGTGTTGACGTCAAGACGCCCAACTGCAATCCAGCGCGCGCCGCGCAGTTTCGGTAAACGGTCAAATACCGTCGGACGACCTTCCGGATCGTTACGCGTGCAAAGCTCGCCTTCCGGTTTGTAATACGCCAGCACGCGGCAAATCTGCTCGGCTGACTCTTTAATGGAAATCAGATGGCCATCAATACGAATTTTCAGCGCACTGTTCACCTCAACCCGATCGCCAAGCGTGGCAATTTTGCCATCGACGCTAACGCGACCGGCAGAGATCATGGTTTCGAGTTCACGGCGTGAGCCATGACCGGCGCGGGCCAGTACTTTCTGTAGCTTTTCGCTCATAGAGCTTCCTTCAAATGTCGCCTTCCCAGGCGTCTTGTATACTTTCAAAAACAATGAGTTAGCTTAAATAACAACTTAACTCACTGATCTATAAATTTTTCATGGCACACAGCAGGGTAAACAACGTCTTACACAAGATGTCACACACAATGATTCGTGGGCGCACATACTACACTAACTTTAGACTAAATGATTCAACGAGTTTTGTGCGTCTGACTCTCGGTGCTGATAGTCGAAAGCAAGCAGAAGTGATAATGAATCAAATCCGCCCATACCTCCCGCTCGTTCAGAATGGAACAATGGAGATCGATAAGTTTAAGCGGATAGTGGGTGGCAGCAAACAAACAGCGAACGAAGCGCTTAGCAGCCGGCATATGCAGAGAAATGAGCTATCTAAGGCTTGATCTGCCTCTTACTAATCAGATTGCCGCAGCGCTCATTCTGAGTCGTACAACGGTAGCCCAGACTTTTGTTAACGAACAGATCCGCGCATTGCATAAAGGAGGCCATACAGAGAGCGAGATCCATCACCTCACAGGTGCTGCACGAAACACCATTAACAAAGTGCCAGAGGCGTAAGTATACCGGGGAAAAGCGCCCCCGCCTCTTCCCCGTTGCGTACCGTATATATTCCACCTGCCCCTAATATTTGGCGATGGTCTAGTGTGGAAGGCAGGAGTCTTCGATCATAGTGTTAATTAGGCATGGAAATGGCGAGTTTGGCTTTTATCAACCATCACGTCGAAAAAAAACAGTTTATGCAGGACCAATAGGCGCTTTAGGTCTGCCCCGCAGGAAACTAAATCATGTGCGTTTTTATCTGATTAACCTCATAGCCTTTCGGACAAAAAGCATTTTAATCACCCTCTTCCAGTAAAGCCCATCTTTGAAGGTGAAAGTTGATTTATCTTTTAAATTCCCCTCAAGATTTTTGATCTTTTGCTCGGCATAAACAAAAGCGTTTGCATGGTCATCGCTTCGATTCTGGCATTGGCAAGTTCAACCATCAGATTAGCCAATTCAAGTTTGAGCGTAGCCATGTCCAGTTGATCACTGTTATTTGCCAACTTCTGAGTGATGCTAACCGCTTTATCGAGAATCCCTACTGCCGGCGCCGTGTTTGCCATTACACCTGCTATCACATCCTCTGCAGGAGATTTATTGAAGATTAATGCTCACCCCTTAACGGATAACTTTCTGTTACGAACCGCAGTTTTACTTAAGTCCAATACTTGTTGCGCATGTGGTTATTGTTTGTAAAATAATCTCTTTGACTATTTCTATAAAAAATAAAGGGACTTATGAAACAGTACACCCACGACCTTACACCGGAAATTTTGGCAGCTTTTGACCAGCCACTATTTACAGCTGAACAACTCGCCGAAATGAATGATGTAACCCGCTCTCTTATCGAAAAGCAAAATGCCTATAATCTCGCGCATCCAGTTACAGCATCTTATCTGATCGCCACAGAGGGCAGCTTAACCCGCGATGGCGGAACGGTTTTCAGTGAATACAGCGGACAACAGCTCGAAACAGAGCAAGGAAAATGGCGGAATGTTTCACGCGTAGGCGATGAAGTTCGTTACCCGGATGGAACCACTGCGAAAATTAGCACTGGAGCAGGAAAAACATCTGGTGGCTCGGCCGCGCTTGTTGGAAGCGCACTTGATAATGGCGACGAAATAATTAGTTGCCCTCAAGGAAATATCAGAAAAGTAGTCCGGGCTGGGGAATCGCTGCCTGAAAACTTTC
>NZ_JAALBX010000012.1 GCF_011077955.1 Citrobacter freundii | reverse complement strand
CCACTAAAAGAGGTGTGAAGGGAAGGCTCTCAGAGTCTGGACTTAGTACGCCCCTATGGGGCGTTTTCAATGCCACCTGCTATGCAGGTGGTTTTTTACTTCACGTTTTTAATCAGCTGTGTTTATTGGTCAGTTCAAAACGCGGTGAGACTAAACCATACAGCGTCCAGCCCATAAAGGTTACCATCGCGCCATACAGCATTGCTTCGGAACCTGATGAGTAGAGCGCATAGAAGCTATAGATCGCCCCAATCAACGCCACAAAGTTCGCCATTTTCGCTTTGCTCGGCTCGACTTTCGCCATTTTCTGGATAATCACCAGCGCCGCCATCGACAGGATGTACGGAATAATGTTGGTGACCACCGCCAGGTTTACCAGCACGTTGAATTGATTATTCAGGGACGGGCTGATGGTCATCAGCGCCAGTACGCTCTGGAACATCACGATAGTCAACATGCCTTTAACTGGCGCTTCCGCTTTAGAGACTTTCGAGAAGATTTTCGGGAAATAGCCTTCATCCGCTGAAGATTTAAATACCTGGGCAATCGTGAACTGCCAGCCAAGCAGGGAGCCGCAGCAGGACATTACCATCAGGCCCATGATCACTTTACCTACGGTCGGCGTGAACATTTGCGAGAAAGCAAGACCGAACGGCGCGGTGGAATTGGCGAGATCCATATTCGGTACGATCCCGGCAATCACGTTGGTGGAGACGATGTAAATCACCGCTGCGCCAAGCGTACCGCCCAGTACCGCGATAGGCACGTTGCGTTCCGGGTTTTCCACGACTTCGGTATTGGCGCAGGCAGATTCCAGCCCCAAAAAGGCCCATAACGTCATGGCGATTGACGAACCTACGGCGTCAAAGAACGGCACATTATGCGGGTTCCAGGAGCTGGCATACAGGGACGGGCTGAACCAGAACCAGCCAATCACAGACAGACCAACAACCGGAATGATAACGCCCCACACGGTGATACCGCTGATTTGCCCGGTAATGCGTGCGCCGCCAAAGTTAGCGACCGTACAAATCCACAGTACGCATATGGTCGCGATACCGATTTGCACCGGGCTTAATGTTGCCCCGAGCAATTCGCTGCCGTAGCCTACGGCAGAAATCGCAATCGCCACGTTTGCGATAAGCAACGATACCCCGTAGGTGTAGTTGGCCATGAAGTTACCAGACTTGCCAAACGCATACTCGGCATAGCCGCCCATACCCCCTGATTTGCGGCTAAACATCCCACATTTCGCGAAAGCCCAGGCGAGCGCGGTAGACCCCAATGCTGTGACCACCCAGGAGATAATCGAAATTGTCCCGACTTCGGCAAGCTTGGTGGGTAACATGATGATACCGGATCCCATCATGTTAACCATGGTCAATATTGTGAGTGGGATAACACCCATCTTATTGGATTTGCTCATAATTTGATTTCCTTCTGTGCTGACGCTTTCACCACGGCCTGCTTGATAACGTGGCACCAAACCTGTTTACGACCGTCATGTTCCTCGACATACACGCCCTGCAATTCCGGCGCGAAGCCCGGCAGCAGATTGATGCCTTCTTCCAGCGCCTGGAAGTAGTGCATTACCGCACCGCCCCAGATTTCACCCGGCACGACACACAGCACGCCCGGCGGGTAAGGCAGTGCGCCTTCCGCCGCAACGCGGCCTTCTGCATCGCTGAGTTTCACAAGCTCGGTTTGCCCGCGGATAAAGGCGTAGTTAGCGTCCTGCGGGTTCATTACCACGCGTGGGAAATACTCTTTACGGAACATCTCTTTCTGAAGCTGCTTCACGTTGTGGCTTGCATAGAAGTCATGCATTTCCTGGCAAAGCTGACGCAGTGTGTAGTCGCCGTAACGATCCTGATGCTGTTTCCAGAGCGACGGCAGCACTTCACGCAGCGGCGCATCGTGTTCCAGAAGCTGTTCAAAGCGGACCAGTAACGCCACCAGTTGTTGCATTTTGCCCATTTCTTCCGCAGGCGTTAGCAGGAACAGAATGGAGTTCAGGTCGCATTTCTCAGGCACCACACCGTTTTCACGCAGGAAGTTGGCAAGAATGGTGGCCGGCACGCCAAAGTCAGCGTATTCACCGGTGGCGGCATTGATGCCAGGCGTTGTCAGCAGCAGCTTGCACGGATCCACGAAGTATTGATGCTCCGCGTAGCCTTCAAACGCATGCCATTTATCTCCCGGTACGAAGTGGAAGAAGCGCAGATCGCGGGCGATCTCCGTGGTGTCCCAACTTTCCCAGGGCTTGCCGTCAACCATAGCCGGTACGAACGGACGAATATGGTGGCAGTTGTTGAGGATAAGCTTACGGGTGTCGATACCGATCTCCACGCAGTTCATCCACATTTGTTTGCCGCCTTCGCCTTCATGCATACGGGCGTTAACGTCAAGCGCTGCAAACAGCGGATAGAAAGGGCTGGTGGAAGCATGCATCATAAACGCGTTATTCATGCGTTTATGGGAGACATAGCGATCCTGGCCTTTAATATGGCTGTCTTTTTTATGGATTTGCGAGGTTTGAGAGAAACCGGCCTGTTGTTTGTGCACCGATTGCGTCACCAGAATGCCCGGATCGTTTTCGGTCAGTTCCAGCAGCAGCGGCGAACAGTCCGCCATCATCGGGATAAACTGCTCATAACCCACCCACGCGGAGTCGAACAGGATGTAGTCACACAGGTGACCAATCTTATCCACGACCTGACGCGCGTTATAAATGGTGCCATCGTAGGTGCCTAACTGAATCACGGCGAGGCGGAACGGACGTGCGTCCTGAGCGCGATCGGCGGCGACTTCACGGATGCTGTCGCGCAGATAACGTTCTTCGAAGCAGTGCGCGTCAATCCCGCCGATAAAGCCGTACGGGTTACGTGCTGTTTCCAGATAAACCGGCGTAGCCCCCGCCTGCAGCAGCGCGCCGTGGTGGTTCGATTTGTGGTTATTGCGATCGAACAACACCAGGTCACCCGGCGCCAGCAGGGCGTTAAGCACCACTTTGTTTGAAGAGGACGTGCCGTTTAATACAAAGTACGTTTTATCGGCATTGAACACTTTAGCGGCATGCTTTTGCGCCGTGCACGGTGCGCCTTCATGGATGAGCAAGTCGCCCATCGCCACATCGGCATTACATAAGTCGGAGCGGAACAGGGTTTCGCCAAAGAAATTCACGAACTGATTGCCGGTTGGGTGACGGCGGAAGAACTGTCCACCCTGGTGGCCGGGGCAATCAAAGGCGCTATTGCCTTGTTTGACATAATCAACCAGTGCGCGGAAGAACGGGGGTTTCAGGCTGGTTTCGTATTTCGCGGCGGCGGCTTCAAGCTGACGACCGTAGAATTCGGAACGAGACTCGCTAATTTCAAACACGCCGTTAATTCGCGCTAACCAGTGTTCAGGAACGCGTTCATTATTATGGGTAGCGATAAAAATCGGCAGACCGAAACCGGTTTTCTCAATTTTATCGATAATACCGTTATCGATATCGGCTAATGCCACAACAGCGGCAGCGACATCAATAAAATCGGTATCCATAATAGAAACCACTTCCCGTTGAGTATTGACACAGTCCGGACAGATGCGGCTAACCGCAATTTTTAACTTTTGCATGGTAATCCTGAATTTAAGCAATATGTTCCCGCAATTTCTTTATTTAAGAAATTGAATGGCACCGGAAATTAAGCAAAGGAATATCGTGCGGCCAAATGGCGCAAAATAATCGACGCTTTTATTAGGATGAATAAAGCCTACCAATCCGGCGATCGGTTAATTACCCGCCATTATTCAGGTGACAGACAACGTTGCGACATCACACGACGTCAACGCTTTGCGTTAAGACACGCAAAAACGGTGTGCTGAAACATAAATTATGTTGGTAAAAAAATGGCTTTATCAAAGAACAGACACGATCACGCGCAGGCGCTGAACCCAAAAAAACATAGGGTATGAAGGGGCCTGTGCTGTGGCGCACCTGCCAGGATGGGTCTATCGGGCGTTGAAGAAGTGAAAGTCAAAGCTATTACGATGGGCAAACATCATTATATGTGTGGTCCGCCTTATATGAGGCATTAACCGATTGTTGTTTTCCATAATCAAGTCCTTTTCTAAATCAAGGCGAGGCTATTTTAACCTGGAGTAAAGGATTAACCGTGATGAGTATCAATAAATTGATTGTGATTCGTTATATATGACTCTATCTGCAAATTAATCCAGACGAAATCATAAATAAGTGCTTAAGGGAGCAGTGAGTTTGTCTGGTTAACAATATATACGAAGAATGTTTAACATTTTAATTTTCGTTTTTATTAGATAGTTATTTTATATTTGAACGAGTAATACATGTGGAACGACCCAAAACTGCATAACCATTCAAAAAAGAGAATAATTGAGATGTTAAAAACTCTGCTTTCAGAGCATAAAACGATAGCCAATTCCGGTTTCTGTTAACAAATGCCGGGGGCGAGCCGGGTCAATTTCGAGTTTTTGACGCAGATGGCCCATGTAAATACGTAGATAATGGCTGTGTTCCACGGCGTTTGGTCCCCATACCTGATTTAACAGCTGGCGTTGGGTGAGCACTTTTCCCTGATGATTAAGCAAAAAAGCGAGCAGGCGAAACTCAATGGGGGTGAGATGGATTTCCTCGCCGTCACGGGTAATACGCCGTGCCGGGATATCGACCGTTATACCTGAAAACTGCCACACCGTTTCCCCTTCGGGTTGAGATGACTGACGGCGCAACGCCACGCGAAGCCGCGCCTGCAACTCACCAATGCCGAAAGGCTTGCTGAGATAATCATCAGCGCCGGCATCCAGCGCGGTGATTTTATCGATCTCCTCGCTACGTGCCGACAGCACAATTACAGGTGCCTGGCTCCACTGCCTGAATTCGTGAATAAAGCTGATGCCGTCGCCGTCAGGCAGGCCAAGATCGAGAATGACCAGATCGGGCTTTCGCGTTGCCGCATCGATAAGCCCGCGTTGAAGCGTCTCCGCGTCATACACGCGCAGCCCATCAGCTTCCAGCGCGGTGCGCAGAAAGCGACGGATCTCCTTTTCATCTTCGATAATCAGTACGTTCGTCACATAACCTCATGCATGTCCGCTAAATCCGGCGGTGTGGGTAAGGGTAGCTGGATATGAAAACTGGCGCCGCCTTCAGGGCGATTACCGGCATAAATTTTCCCTTCATGGACTTCAACAATCGCCTGGCATATCGCAAGCCCCAATCCTACGCCCGGGATCGCCGACTCTTTCGTCCCGCGCGAGAATTTATCAAAAATCGCCTGTTCTTGACCACGGGGAATGCCGGGGCCGGTATCCCAGACTTCAATCTCTAACCGCGCTGAGTGTACCTGACTACGAATGCCTATTCGCGCCTGATTGCCGGCATATTTAACCGCGTTTTCCAAAAGGTTAATCAGTACGCGCTCGAATAACGGCCCGTCAACATAGATAAGCTGCAATGGGTCGGGAATATCCAGTTCGATTTTCCGGCCAAACAGGCCGGGTTCGAGCATTTTCAACGCGCTGCCGACCACTTCTTCAAGCGTCAGCCATTCACGTTGCAAATTAAACCCGCCGGATTGTATGCGCGCCATATCAAGAAGATTATTAACCAGGCGCGTGGTATTGAGCACATGCTGGCGGATTTCATTCGCCTGGCTTGCATGGCGCGAACCTTCATTAGCAAGATCGAGCGTTAAAATCTCCGCCTGACCGAACAGCACCGTCAGTGGCGTGCGTAAATCGTGGGAGAGCGCCGCCAGCAGGGAATTACGCAGCTGTTCGCGTTCGCTGGTAAGCCGCGCTTGCTCTTCGCTGCGGGTCAGCGATAGCCGCTCCAGCGCATTCGCCGCCAGCAAGGTAAAGGTTTCCAGCAAACGCTGTTGTTCCGGGATCATCAACAGCCGCAAATTGGCGGGTTCAACGATAACCAGCCCGACGGTTTTACCCGCCGTTCGCAGCGGCACGATTTGAAAGGGGACGCCGGGGAGCGTATCGGTGCCTGCGCCTGCGGGCTGGCCGTTATCAAAACTCCAGCGAGCAATGGCGGCGTCCCAGAACGGCGTTACGCTCGGGTCCGGTTGTGGCTGTAGTGCGCCGCTGTCATCAGGGAGTAGCATCTGGCTGCGGGCGAAAAACGTCGCGTCGATAAACTGACTGCTGGTGGCGGCGATATCCTGAGGCGTGCGACCGACCGCCAGGGATTTGGACAGTTCATACAGCGAACGGGTGCGCTGTTCCCGATAACGAGCGACGCGCGCCTGGTAACGTACCCCGGCGGTGAGATTACCAATCACCAGTCCCACGGTGAGCATCACGCCGAAGGTAAGCAAATACTGCATATCCGACACGGCCAGGGTGCCGCGCGGATTAACAAAGAACAGATCGAAGCTCAGCACGTTGATAACAGTCGCCAGCACCGACGGCCAGCGGCCATAAAACAGCGCCACGATCACCACGCCCAATAAATAGAGCATCACCAGATTCGCTGCTTCAAAGGCGATAAGCCACTGGCTTGCCAGCAAGGTTATCAGCGCACAAAGCGCCACTGCCACCGCGCAGCCTTTTAGCTGGACGCGAAAACGATCGCTGAAGTTTCGGCTGTCATCGGGTTTTGCAGGCTGTGGGGGAGGGGTATCTTCAAGCGCGACGACCAGCACATCCAGATCGGGCGCGTACCGGTTAAGGCGATCGGCAAACGTGTCGCGCCAGAACCGGCGGCCTGGACGGCGGCCAATAACGATTTTGCCAAGATTATGTTCCCGGGCGTAACGCGCGACGGCTTTTTCTTCTGCGGATTCGGCAAGCGTTGCAGTTTGCGCGCCTAACTCCTGTGCGAGGCTCAGGGCCTGCAAAATGGCACGGCGTTCGCCTTCGGGTAAACGGTGCAGGCGCGAGGTTTCGACATACACCGCGTGCCAGACGCTACCAAGCCTGGCGGCAAGCCGGGCGGCGGTACGCACCAGCTTTTCATTGCCGCGCCCGCGTCCGATACACAATAAAATCGCATCGCGCGTATGCCAGACTTTCTCCTCACCGGGGTTCTCGCGCCAGGCGCGCATCTGGTCGTCCACCCGGTCTGCGGTACGGCGCAGCGCCAGTTCGCGCAGGGCGATAAGGTTGCCTTTGCGAAAGAAGTGCTCAATAGCGCGCTCCGCCTGGCCTGCAATATAGACTTTCCCTTCATGCAGCCGCTGGCGCAGATCGTCTGCCGGTAAATCCACCAGCACCACGTCATCGGCGGCGTCGAAAATGGGATCGGGGACGGTTTCACGCACCTGAATGCCGGTCACGCCGCCCACCACATCGTTAAGACTTTCCAGATGCTGAACGTTGACGGTCGTAAAAACATCAATGCCCGCAGCCAGCAGTTCTTCCACATCCTGCCAGCGCTTGGGATGACGCGACCCAGGCGCGTTGCTGTGGGCCAGTTCATCCATCAGTATCAGGGCTGGATGGCGCGCCAGCGCGCCATCCAGATCGAATTCCGGGACAATTCGCCCACGATGCCCGATACGCTTTAACGGCAGCGCCGGTAATCCATCGACCAGCGCGGCAGTTTCCTGACGACCATGGGTTTCCACCACGCCCACCAGCACATCCAGCCCCTGGGCGTGCAGCCGCCGCGCTTCGGTCAACATCGCGTAGGTTTTACCCACTCCCGCGCACGCGCCGAAGAAAATTTTCAGTTTGCCGCGATGATGCCCACGGGCCTGGGCCAACAGGCGATCGGGGTTAGGGCGCGACGGCTCCTCAGTCATCTTCAGTCCTTATTCGCATCCAGCGCCAGGTTAAGTTCCAGTACGTTAACAACCGGTTTGCCGATAAAACCGACCAGCGGGGTAGCGGTATGCGCCTCTACCAGCCGGGCGATGCTTTCCGCGCTCAGATTACGCGCCGCGGCGACGCGGGGGATTTGCCAGTTTGCCGCCTCAGGCGATATCCCGTAATCCAGGCCGCTCGCGGATGCCGTCACCAGATCCACCGGCACCGCCGGGCTGGCGTTCGGATTAGCCGCGCGCAGTGCTGCAACGCGCGCGGCAACCCGTTTATCCAGCTCCGGGTTACTGGCGGCCAGGTTGCTGCCCCCCGATGCCTCAGGATTATAGGGCGTTTCTGCGCTGGCAGAAGGGCGGCCCTGAAAATATCCAGGCCTGGTGAAATCCTGACCTATCAACCGGGAGCCGCGCAGCGCGTCATGCTGATAAATCAGCGAGCCCGCGGTTTTGTCCGCAAACCACCATTGTCCCAGCAATGTTGTCACCAAAGGGTAAACGCCGCCGGTAAGAAGCGTCAGTAACAGTAATAAAACGATACCCGGACGTAACATTGACATAGTTAGCTCCTTAAACCAGGCCTGAAAGCGACAACAACAGGTCGATGACCTTGATACCGACAAAGGGCGCCAGCAATCCGCCCAGACCGTAAACCCATAAATTGCGGCGCAGCATCGCGGCGGCGCTAAGCGGTTTGTAACTCACGCCCTTCAACGCCAGTGGAATGAGAAAAATGATGATCAACGCATTGAAAATTACCGCGCTCAGAATGGCTGACGAGGGCGAGTGAAGGTGCATCACGTTCAGCGCGTTAAGCTGCGGGTACGTCACCGCAAAGGCCGCCGGAATAATCGCGAAATACTTGGCGACGTCGTTGGCGATACTGAACGTGGTCAGCGATCCGCGGGTCATCAACATCTGTTTACCGATATGTACCACTTCAATCAGCTTGGTGGGGTTGGAGTCCAGATCCACCATATTGCCTGCTTCTTTTGCCGCCTGAGTACCAGAGTTCATGGCGACGGCGACATCCGCCTGCGCCAGCGCCGGGGCGTCGTTCGTGCCATCGCCGGTCATGGCCACCAGCCGCCCCTGGCTTTGGTACTGGCGAATAAGCGACAGTTTGGCTTCAGGCGTTGCTTCCGCGAGAAAATCATCCACACCCGCTTCGGCGGCGATTGCGGCGGCAGTCAGCCGGTTATCCCCGGTGATCATGACCGTTTTGATGCCCATTTTACGAAGCTCAGCGAAACGCTCTTTAATCCCGCCTTTGACGATATCTTTAAGCGCAATCACGCCTAATACCCGGGCATTTTCCGCCACCACCAGTGGCGTTCCGCCGTTGCGCGCGACATTCTCAACAAGCCCGTCAACCGCGGCGGGAAACTGCCCGCCGTTGACGTCGACGTGGCGGCGAACCGCATCCACCGAGCCTTTACGGATCATGCGTTCCTGTAGGTTAATGCCGCTCATACGGGTTTGCGCGGTAAAGGGCACGAAGGTGGCCTGAAGCGATTGCATATCCCGCTCGCGCAAATTGAAGCGCTGTTTGGCGAGGATCATAATGCTGCGGCCTTCCGGCGTTTCGTCCGCCAGTGACGCCAGTTGTGCGGCGTCGGCCAGCTCGCTTTCTTCAACGCCGGGGGCCGGGAGAAAAGCCGACGCCTGACGGTTTCCTAACGTGATGGTGCCGGTTTTATCCAGCAACAGCACATCCACATCGCCTGCCGCTTCTACCGCGCGCCCGCTGGTGGCAATGACATTCGCGCCCAGCATCCGGCTCATCCCGGCGACGCCAATCGCCGACAGCAACCCGCCAATGGTGGTCGGGATCAGGCAGACCAGCAGGGCCACCAGCACAGTCACGCTCACAGCGTGACCGGCCCAGGCTGAGAAAGGCCAAAGCGTGGCGGTGGCGAGTAAAAATACCAGCGTCAGGGCCACCAGCAGAATGGTCAGCGCAATTTCATTGGGGGTTTTACGCCGCTGGGCGCCTTCCACCATGGCGACCATGCGATCAAGGAAGGTTTCCCCAGGATTGACGCTGCACTCGATGACCAGCCAGTCAGACAGAATGCGCGTGCCGCCGGTTACTGAGGCGAAGTCCCCGCCGGATTCGCGAATAACCGGGGCGGATTCACCGGTAATGGCGCTCTCGTCAACCGATGCGCCGCCCTCAATCACTTCACCGTCGCAGGGGATAATGTCACCGGCTTCCACATACACCAGATCGCCTTTACGCAGGTCAGAGGCAGGCACTTTATCCCGCTCGGCGTCATGGCGCGGGGCGCGAAGTTTACGGGCCCACGCGGTTTTTTGTACCCCTTTAAGGCTGTTGGCCTGGGCTTTACTGCGGCCTTCAGCAAGCGCTTCCGCGACGTTTGCAAACAGCACGGTAAACCACAGCCACAGGCTAATGACCCCGGTAAATCCCGCATTTCCCTGAAGCATGCCCGCCGCCATCGCGACAGCCAGACCCGTGGTTAACAGGCTACCGAGCCAGACGATAAACATCACCGGATTGCGCCACTGCGCACGCGGGTTAAGCTTGATAACGGCGTCAATCATGGCCTGGCGAAGCAGTGCGCTATCGAACAGGGCCAGCGTCTTACGACTCATGAATCGCTCTCCGCAAGATTAATGAATAAAGTGATCTGCAACCGGGCCAAGGGCCAGGGCAGGAATAAAGGTCAGTGCGCCAACCAGCAACACGGTGCCGGTCAACAAACCGATAAATAACGCGCCCTGGGTAGGCAGGGTGCCAACGGTGGCGGGTTGGGAGTTTTTCTCCACCAGCGAACCGGCAATCGCCATCACCAGCATGATCACCAGAAAGCGGCCAAGCCACATGCAGGCAGCGAGCAACACGTTCCAGAACGGGGTGTTGGCGCTGAGTCCGGCAAAGGCGCTGCCGTTGTTATTCGCGGCAGATGACACGGCGTACAGCACTTCGCTAAATCCGTGCGGGCCGGGGTTGAGCATGGCGCTGCGTCCGGCATCGGTCATCATCGCAAGCGCGGTGCCGAGCAGCACCAGAGCCGGCGTCACCAGAATCGCAAGCGCGGTGAGTTTCATCTCCGGCACGTCGATTTTTTTGCCCAGATACTCCGGCGTGCGGCCAATCATCAGCCCGGCGATAAAGACCGCCAGCAGCACAAACAGCAGCATGCCGTACAGCCCTGATCCCACGCCGCCGAAGACCACTTCGCCTATCTGCATCAACCAAAGCGGCACCAGGCCGCCAAGCGCGGTCAGCGAGTCATGCATGGCATTGACCGCACCGCAGGAGGCTGCCGTGGTGACGACGGCATAAAGGCTGCTGGCGAGAATGCCAAAGCGGCTCTCTTTGCCTTCCATGTTGATGGCGCTGTCGGCGCCGAGCGCCATAAAATGTGGATTGCCGCGCGTTTCCGCCCACATTACGACCGCGGCGCACACCACGAAGATAATGGTCATGGTCCAGAGAATGGCGCGGCCCTGACGACGATCTCCTACGGCCTCGCCGAACGCCAGGCACAGCGCTGCCGGGATCACGAAAATCGCCAGCATCTGCACAAAGTTAGTCAGCGCGGTGGGGTTCTCAAACGGATGGGATGAATTGGCGTTAAAGAAGCCGCCGCCGTTGGTGCCAAGCAGTTTGATCGCCTCCTGAGACGCAACCGGCCCCATCGGCAACACATGCGGTACGCCTTCAAGCGAAGTCATAGAGAGGTACGGGGAAAAATTCTGGATAACGCCCTGCTGCATAAAAAACAGCGCCAACACGATGGAAAGCGGCAACAGCACCCACAGCGTGATGCGGGTAAGATCCTGCCAGGCGTTGCCAAGCTGCGTCGTTGAGTGGCGTGAGAAGGCGCGGATCAGGGCAAACACGACCGCAATGCCACTGGCGGCAGAAAGAAAGTTTTGCACCGTCAGCCCGGCCATCTGGCTTAAGTAGCTTAACGAGCTTTCCCCGGCGTAAGCCTGCCAGTTGGTATTGGTGACGAAGCTCACCGCGGTATTCAGCGCTAAATCCCAGCTCATTCCCGGAAAATGTTGCGGGTTGAGCGGCAAATGGCCCTGCGTCATCAGCAGCACAAACAGCACTAGCAACCCTGCCAGGTTAAACAGCAAAATGGCGACTAAATATTGCCGCCAGTTCATCTCCTCATCACGAACGCCGCTAAGCGCCCACAGAGCCGATTCCACCCGGCCCATCACCGGCAATGGTTGCCCGTCGATAAGGGTGGCCAGGAACGTGGATAACGGTTTCGCCAGCACCAGTAGCGTGACGAGAAAACCGGCAATCAGTAAAAACGCGCTGGAAGCCATCAAAATGCCTCCGCGTTAATCAGGGCATAAATCAAATAGCCGATTAACAGAAATACCAGCACCACGCCGGCGATAACACCTGCACTCACGATCCACCTCCATTGGGGAAACAGGAATGCTGTAAGCGTAAAAATCGGCGTGAAAAGATGTTGTAAAAAACCGGGCCGGTGGGTGTAAAAAAAGTATAAAAATCAGAAAGACCATTATTTAACTAATGGTTAGTAAAAATTTAACTGTTGTGTAACTTAATTACGGGCGGAAATGTAAAGATCCCGTTTTTTGCTGTTTTCAGTGGTCGGATGAGTAGTAAAATTACACGCAAAGAGGTAATATTTTCGCCAGATACCATTTCCCGGTGACGATTACCGGACAGCTAAAAGGGGAGAAACTTATGTCACTATACAAAAAATATCCTGCGCATCAGGTCTTCCTGCGTCGCGCCCTGGTCATCGTTGCAGGCGTTCTTGCTCTGCCTGTGATGTTGTTCTGGAAAGATCGCGCGCGTTTTTACAGCTACCTGCATCGCGTCTGGTCGAAAACCAGTGATAAACCGGTTTGGATGGCACAATCCGAAGCCGCCGCCTGCGATTTTTATTAATCGCCGCGCCTAAAAAAACCGCCGCCTGTTCGGCGGTTTTTTTATGTCTATAACTTAAGGATAAGGCAGAGACAAAATTGCTACACTACCCTTACGCCTCAGTAAGGAGCAGCTATGAACGAGAAAATCCCGGTTGGTATCAGCGCCTGTTTATCCGGAAACAACGTGCGTTTTGATGGGGGTCATAAACGCCTGGCATTCGCGGTTGAAGATTTAGCCCCGTGGGTTCATTTTGAGCCAGTTTGCCCGGAAATGGGCATAGGTCTGCCGGTGCCGCGTCCTGCGTTGCGACTAGTAAAAGATGAAGAGGGGGCCATTTCGCTTCGCTTTAGCGATAAACGCGAAGGGGATTTAACCGCCGATATGGCGACGTTCTCCCATCAACGCGTCGAGCGGCTGTCTCATCTTTGCGGTTATATCGTCTGCGCCAAATCCCCGAGTTGCGGTATGGAGCGGGTGCGCGTGTACGATGCGGATGGCAAAAACAACCGTAAAGCCGGACGCGGCATTTTCACCGATATCCTGATGCAAACCTTCCCCTGGCTGCCGGTGGAAGAGGATGGACGGCTGCACGATCCGGCCATCCGCGAGAACTTTGTCGAGCGCATTTACGCCCTGCAAGAACTCAATCAACTCAAGGCGCAAGGGCTTACGCGCGGTGCGTTAATCGGTTTTCACAGTCGCTACAAGCTGCTGCTACTGGCACATTCTCAACAGCAATACCGGGAGCTGGGACGGTTTGTCGCCTCCATTGATAAATGGGAATCTCTCGAAGACTATTTCATCGCCTATCGTCAGCATCTGATGACACTGCTGTCTCACCACGCGACCCGTCGCAATCACACCAATGTGCTGATGCACGTCCAGGGCTATTTCCGTCCTCATCTGAATACGCGTCAACGCCAGGAACTGGCGGAATTAATCGACCGCTATCGGCAGGGAACTCAGCCGTTACTGGCGCCCGTTACGCTGTTAAAACATTATCTGGCGGAATACCCGGACGGCTATCTGGAACAGCAGCGCTATTTTGATCCTTTCCCGGAGGCCCTGCGCCTGCGGTATGGCCATTAATTCAGGAGCGTTATGACCACTCATCTGGTCTGGTTTCGCGCCGATCTGCGCGCGAACGATAATCTTGCTTTGGCGGCAGCCTGCCGCGATCCCAACGCACGGGTAATCGGTATTTATATCGCTACCCCGCAGCAGTGGCGCGATCACAACCTGGCGCCTCGCCAGGCCGCGTGGATAGAGGACCATGTGCGTGCGCTGCAACGCTCACTGGCCCAAAAAGGCATCCCGCTGACGGTGAGCGAAGTGGACGACTTCGAGGCCTCGGTGGAGACGCTGGCGGCTTTTTGCCGCCAGCAGCAGGTCGACGCGCTGTTTTACAACTATCAGTATGAGCTTAATGAACGCAAGCGTGACGCCGCGGTTGAAAAGCGGCTCGGCGAGACGCTGGTCTGCCAGGGGTTTGATGATTATGTGCTGCTCGCGCCCGGCAGTGTGACCACCGGCAACCACGACATGTACAAAGTTTTTACGCCCTTCAGCCGCGCTTTCATCAAACGGTTATCTCAAGAGTTGCCGGCGTGCGTCCGCGCCCCGGAAGTACGGCCGGGTGGACCTATCGAACCACCCGCCCCGTTTGCGCCGTTCAATTATCCGCAAAACGAACTGGATGCGGAGCGCTTCCCTGTCGGGGAAGACGCCGCGTTGAGCCGCCTACGGCATTTTTGTCTGGCGCCGGTGGCGAACTATGATAAAGACCGGGACTATCCCGCCATTGACGGTACCAGCCGCCTCTCGCCGTGGTTGGCTATTGGCGTGTTGTCGCCGCGTCAGTGTCTGCATCGCCTGCTGCGTGAGCACCCTGATGCGCTCTCAGGCGGCCCCGGTGCGGTGTGGTTAAATGAACTCATCTGGCGCGAATTTTATCTGCATATTCTCGCAAGCTGGCCCAGCTTGTGTCGTTATAAGCCCTTTATTCCCTGGACTGACCGGGTGCAATGGCGTGATAACGAAGCGCATTTCACCGCCTGGTGTGAAGGCAAAACCGGCTATCCCATTGTGGATGCAGCCATGCGTCAAATGAATACAACCGGATGGATGCATAATCGTTTACGGATGATTGTCGGCAGCTTTTTGGTAAAAGACTTACTGATCGACTGGCGACGCGGGGAGCGTTATTTTATGTCACAACTGGTGGATGGCGTGCTTGCCGCCAATAATGGCGGCTGGCAATGGGTGGCGTCCACCGGTCATGATGCGGCTCCCTGGTTTCGCATATTCAATCCCACGACGCAGGGTGAACGCTTTGATCCAGAAGGTGACTTTGTGCGCCAATGGCTACCGGAACTGAAGGCCATCCCCGGTAAAGCGGTGCATCAGCCATGGCTTTGGGCGCAGAAACACAGGGTAACGCTTGATTACCCGCAACCGATTGTTGAACACAAACAGGCGCGAATCGCCACGCTCGCGGCATATGAAGCGGCGCGCAACAGTAACAGGGAGCCATTATGAAAAATACCGAACTGGAAAGCCTGATTCATCAGCAGCTCAATAGCGCGGCCTTTAACGACTATGCCCCAAATGGTTTGCAGGTCGAAGGGCGCGAAACGGTACAGAAAATTATCACCGGCGTTACGGCAAGCCAGGCGCTACTGGATGAGGCGGTGCGCCAACAGGCGGATGCGGTGATCGTTCATCACGGCTATTTCTGGAAAGGCGAATCGCCGGTCATTCGCGGCATGAAGCGCCAGCGCCTGAAAACGCTGCTTACCCATGACATCAATCTTTACGGCTGGCATTTACCGATGGACGCCCATCCGCAACTGGGTAATAACGCCCAACTCGCCGCTCTGCTGGGCATAGAAGTGAAGGGCGAAATCGAACCGCTGGTGCCGTGGGGCGAGCTGTCAATGCCCATTCCGGGGCTTGAACTGGCGTCATGGATTGAAGCGCGTCTGGGCCGTCGTCCGCTGTGGTGCGGCGACACAGGCCCGGCGGATGTGAAACGCGTCGCCTGGTGTACCGGCGGCGGACAAAGCTTTATCGACAGCGCGGCGCGTTTCGGTGTTGATGCGTTTATTACCGGCGAAGTCTCTGAGCAAACCATCCATTCGGCCCGTGAACAGGGGCTGCATTTCTATGCCGCCGGTCATCATGCCACCGAACGCGGCGGCATTCGCGCCCTCAGCGAGTGGTTGAATGAAACCACCGATCTCGATGTGACATTTATCGATATTCCTAATCCAGCTTGAGTAACAAAGGTGAGCATGTGCAGCGAGCGCGGTGTTATCTGTTAGGTGAAAGCGCGGTGGTTCTTGAACTTGAACCACCCATTACTCTTGAAAGTCAGCAACGGATCTGGGGCCTGGTACAGCGTTTGGCTGATGTGCCGACTGTCGTGGAAGTGATCCCGGGGATGAATAATATTACCGTCACGCTTCGCGATCCGGCTACGTCGGCGCTGAATGCCATAGAGCGTTTACAACGCTGGTGGGAGGAGAGCGAAGCGTTGACGCTGGCGTCACGGCTGATTGAAATTCCGGTCATTTACGGCGGCCAACACGGCCCGGATCTCGCCGATGTCGCCCGTCATACCGGTCTTAGCGAGCAGCAAGTGGTACAACGCCACGCGCAAGCCGACTATATCGTTTACTTTATCGGCTTCCAGCCAGGGTTTCCTTACCTGGGCGGGCTTCCGGCAAGCCTTGCCACGCCGCGCCGGGCGGAACCGCGCCTGGAAGTGCCTGCGGGTTCGGTTGGTATTGGCGGCAGTCAAACCGGGATCTACCCACTGCCTACTCCCGGCGGTTGGCAAATTATCGGCCACACGGATATCCGTTTGTTTGATCCACAGCGACAGCCCGCCACGCTACTTAAGCCCGGCGATCGGGTGCGTTTTGTTCCGGCTAAGGAGGGAGTGTGTTAGAGATTATTCGCGCAGGGATGAGCACCACGGTGCAGGACGGTGGGCGGCACGGTTTTCGCCAGGCTGGCATTAGCCGCTGCGGGGCAATGGATACCCCCGCGCTGCGAATAGCCAATTTGCTGGTGGGCAACGAAGCCGATATGGCGGCGCTGGAAATTACCCTCGGGCAATGCGTTATCGCCTTTCATCAGGACGGCTGGTTCGCTTTGACCGGCGCGGCCTGCGGCGCCACGCTTGATGATCATTCCGTCTGGACGGGCTGGCGCTTGCCGGTTCGCGCGGGCCAACGCCTGACGCTGACATTGCCAAAGCGCGGGATGCGCAGTTATCTGGCGGTGGCAGGCGGCATTGACGTACCTAAAGTGATGGGGTCTTACAGTACCGACTTAAAAGCCGGGTTCGGCGGTTTTGAAGGGCGTAAGTTACAGGACGGCGACCGATTACCGTTACGCCCGGCGACGCGTACCTTCCTGCAAAGCCGCGGCGTGCACCAGTTACTGTGGGGCAATCGCATTCGCGCCCTGCCGGGGCCGGAATATCACGAGTTTTCACAAGCCTCGCAAGAAGCCTTCTGGCGCGCGCCCTGGCAGCTCAGCCCGCAAAGTAACCGTATGGGATATCGTCTGCATGGAAATGTGCTGGAGCGTACCGATTCCCGCGAACTCGCTTCTCACGGGTTATTGCCAGGCGTGGTGCAGGTTCCTCACAACGGGCAGCCCATCGTGTTGATGAATGACGCCCAGACCACGGGCGGTTATCCCCGCATTGCCTGCGTTATCGAAGCGGATATGTATAACCTGGCGCAGCTCAGACTAGGCGAGCCGCTCCATTTTGTCCGTTGCACCCTTGAAGAAGCGCTGGAGGCCCGGGCGCATCAGCAACGTTACTTCGAGCAACTGGAATGGCGGTTAGCCAATGATGATTGATTTAAACGCGGATCTCGGCGAAGGCTGTGGTAACGACAGTGCGCTGATGCCGCTGATTACGTCAGCGAATATCGCCTGTGGGTTTCATGCGGGTGACGCGCTGACGATGCGTGAAAGCGTACAGCTGGCGTTGGCTTACGGGGTCGCCATTGGCGCGCATCCGAGCTTTCCTGACCGGGAAAATTTTGGCCGCACCGCGATGCAACTTCCCCCTGAAACCGTCTATGTCCAGACCCTCTATCAGACGGGCGCGCTGGCGGCTATCGTTCACGCTGAAGGGGGCGTTATGCGTCACGTGAAGCCCCACGGCATGCTTTATAACCAGGCCGCGTGCGATCCGCTGCTGGCGGACGCGTTAGCTCGCGCAGTAAAAAGCCTCGATCCGACGCTGATTCTGGTAGGGCTTGCCGGCAGTGAGCTTATCCGCGCCGGTGAGCGTCACGGGCTTGCCACCCGGGAAGAGGTTTTTGCTGACAGGGGGTATCTGGCGGACGGTTCGCTGGTGCCTCGCAGCGAACCTGGGGCGCTGATTGAAAATGATGATGAGGCCGTCTCGCGCACGCTTGAAATGGTGCAAAATGGCCGGGTCAAAAGCCGGGACGGCGTCTGGACGCCCGTTAATGCCCAGACGGTCTGTCTGCATGGCGATGGCGCGCACGCGCTGGCGTTCGCGCGTCGACTGCGTGAGGCATTCGACGCGCGCCAGATCCGCGTTTGTGCCAAGTAAACCTGACCCTGCCCGATGCTGCGTGCGGGCAGGGCGCTAAAGCGAAGCGGCGGCCCGTGCGGCGGTGTCGTAGAGCGATGAGATAGTACGCAGCAGTTGCGCCGTCTCGCCAATGGAAGGCCCCGGAATGCCGCTTTCGACCTGAATGGAAATAAGACAAGCCTCACGCACATCGCGGTATTTCATACACAGCGCCTTTCCTTCTTCCGTGGTAAAAAAATAAAGCTCTTTTCCCACTTTCTCGCTGCTCACGTAGCCGGCTTTCACCAGCTTTTTTAGCGCATACGTGACGATGTGAGTATCTTCTACGTTCAGTACGAAACAGATATCCGCCAGTTTCTTTTTGCGATTGCGATGATTCACATGGTGCAAAAGCGAGACATCAAAGGCGCCCATATCCGGCTCGCCCGCCGCCGTCATACAACGCACCATCCATTTGTTGAACGCGTTGCTGGTCATGATCAGCGCGTATTCAAGCTCCGATAATTCCGCGCAGCGTTCAGAAACCAGGTGACGTGAGGAGACGATGCGGCCGTCAGTAATATCGTCGTCTGGCGTTGATGTGGTAGCAGGTTTTGATGTCATAACCGTCCTTACACAAGAGTGACTATCAGCAAAAAAGAGCAGAGCGAACCAATAAAATAAGAACATTTTATTGATAAATTGTTTACATGCTATGTACGTTCAGATATAGCTTTTTAACACAGACTCTGGATGAATGCGCGCATTCATCGGCCTGTTGTACAAACACAACACCGTTCGCCGCAATGCCCCGCACTTCACGTTATCGGTGAAGTAGTAAAAAAATGCCTTCGGCGCGCAACGCTCACAATAGATAGGGTAAAGGTCTTATGGACAGTTCTGCACTATTGCCGCTTATCGGGATACCGGTCGTGGTTATTGGTTTTGCACTGCGCTTCAACCCGCTGCTGGTGGTGGTCGTGGCAGGGCTTGCCACCGGGTTGCTGGTTGGCA
Organism: Citrobacter freundii; assembly: GCF_011077955.1. Classification (GTDB taxonomy): domain Bacteria; phylum Pseudomonadota; class Gammaproteobacteria; order Enterobacterales; family Enterobacteriaceae; genus Atlantibacter. The sequence goes on along the minus strand of NZ_JAALBX010000012.1, from coordinate 102,114 downwards.
TGGATTTCGGCATGTTGCTGGAAACCTTCGGCGAGAAATTTGTTAACAGCCGCTCACTGGCGACGTTTATTTTGATCCTGCCGGTCATTGGCCTGCTGGAATATTACGGGCTCAAAGAGCGCGCGCAGGCCTGGGTGGCGAAAATCGCCAGCGCGACGTCAGCCCGTATTTTGATGCTCTATTTTGTTGCGCGTGAGGGGACCGCCGCGCTTGGGCTCATGTCGCTTGGCGGCCATGCCCAAACCGTGCGCCCCCTGCTGGCGCCGATGGCAGAAGGGGCGGCGCTCAATGAATATGGCGAACTGCCGCAACACATCCGCGACAAAATCAAAGCTCACGCCGCCGCCTGCGACAACATCGCCGTGTTCTTTGGCGAGGATATTTTTATCGCCTTCGGCGCGGTGCTGTTGATTGACGCTTTCCTGAAAGAGAATGGAATTCAGGGGATTGAGCCGTTGCATATCGGCTTGTGGGCCATCCCCACTGCTATCTCCGCGTTGATAATCCATATGACGCGTTTGCTGCGCCTTGACGCCAGTATTCGACGCGATGTGATGGCATGGCGCGCCGGACAGGGCAAACCGGAGGTGTCGCAATGAGCACGTTGATTAGCATTAACCGCGTTTACTACCTGATTGGCTTTGTTGTGATGTTACTGGTGATCATGACGCTGCGCGATCGCGGTAATCCGAAGCGCTTCACCACTGCGTTGTTCTGGTTTCTGTTTGGCGGAATTTTCCTGTTTGGCGATCTGATGGTGCAGGAACTCGGCAAATCGCTGGCCTACCGAATTATTGGCGCCGGCGTGATTGTCATTGCCCTGCTGGCTGGTTTTGGCCTGGTGGGAAAAGGGCAGTATAAAATGTCTACCGAGCCTGAACGCATCGCCTCGTCGACGCGCCTGAAAAACTGGCTCTTTTTACCCGCGCTGATGATCCCCGTCGTGACGGTACTTGGCACTCTGTTTTTAAAAGGGGTGTCCATCGGCGGGGTTTTCCTGCTCGATCAGAAACAACTCACTCTGGCGGCACTTTGCGTGGCCTGCGTCGCGGCTATTTTCACCGGCTGGTGGTTGACCGGCGGTACGCCGCTGCATGCTATCCGTCAGTCCCGCCGTCTGGTCGATACCATTGGCTGGGCCATCATACTGCCGCAAATGCTCGCCATGCTGGGCGGCGTGTTTGTGGTGGCCAATACCGGCGATTCCGTGCAGAAAGTGGTCAGCCTGTTTGTTAATCCAGACAGCCGCTTCATGCTGGTGGTGATTTACTGTATTGGTATGGCGCTATTCACCATGATTATGGGTAACGCGTTTGCCGCTTTCCCGGTACTAAGCGCGGGTATCGCCCTGCCGTTTTTGATCAATTACCACCATGGGGATCCGGCGCCGCTACTGGCGATTGGTATGTACGCCGGTTACTGCGGCACTCTCATGACGCCGATGGCCGCCAATTTCAATATCGTTCCCGCCGCGTTGCTTGAGCTGAAAGATAAATATCAGGTCATAAAAATCCAGATCCCCACCGCGTTAACGCTGCTGGTGGTGAATGTCTTTTTAATGTATTTCCTCGTGTTTCGCTAAACGCGGCGCGGTAATTATCTAAGGAGCTGTAATGGAATTAACGCCATCCCAGGCTGACGCTTTTGCCCGTATGCCGTTGACCTATTTGCGCCAGGAATACCCCAACCACATTATGCATTTGCTTAATGATGATGGCGACGTGTTGCCGCCGCGCGCGTTGCACCCTGTGTTTTACGGCTGTTTTGACTGGCATTCGGCGGTGCACGGCTACTGGCTGCTGTTGCGCTGTCTGCGTATATACCCGGAACTTTCCTGTCGCGACGAGATTATCGCGCTGTTTGACGACCATCTCACCGACGCCAATGTGGCGCAGGAAGTCGCCTATTTTAACGCGCCGTTCCGTGCCGCATTTGAACGCCCCTATGGTTACGGCTGGCTGCTGGCCCTGGCGCAGGAGATAAAGCACTCTTCCTTGCCGCAGGCTGAGCGCTGGTATCAAACCCTGTTACCGCTCACTCAGGATATTCGCGACCGGCTTATCGATTATCTCAGCAAGCTGACCTATCCCATCCGGGTCGGCACGCATTACAACACGGCATTCGCCCTGGCGCTGGCGCTGGATTACGCCCGTGCGCTTAACGATGACGAGCTTGAACACGCGATCCTTCAGGCCGCACACCGGTTTTATGGTGCTGATACGCACTATCCTGCGCACTACGAGCCGGGCGGCGATGAGTATATTTCCGGCGCGCTGACCGAAGCGCTGCTGATGAGCAAGGTCGTTGAGGATTTCCCGGCGTGGTTTGATGCTTTTTTGCCGAAGGTGGCTTCCATCGCCGCGCTGATGAATCCCGCCGAGGTCAGCGATCGCACCGATCCAAAAATTGCGCATCTTGACGGGCTAAACCTGAGCCGCGCCTGGTGCATGAAGCGCATCGCGAGTGTTTTGCCGGACAATCACACGGCGCAAAAACCGCTTAACGATGCGGCTTTGCGCCATTTGTCGGCAAGCGTGGAGCATGTGGTGGGCAGTCATTACAGTGGTGGCCACTGGCTTGCCAGTTTTGCGCTGCTGGCGCTGGAGTAAATCATCAAAACCGCCGCCTAAGTACGGCGGTTTTTTATTTTGGTCTGTGCCAAAAGGCGCATTTAGCGCTAGGCAGTCGCGGCGGTTAATGGCTAAGGTTAGGCAGGAGCGCAACACACGTTTTCACCTCAGGGCCGCGCCGCGCTCCGCAAGCCCGACGAAAAGGATGACGCATGCCGGAAGGCCCGGAAATACGCCGTGCGGCGGATAAACTTGAACACGCCGTGGCGGGGAAAACGCTGACTCACATCTGGTTCGCCTTTCCCGAATTAAAAGGTTACGAGGCGGCGCTGGTAGGCGAGCGGGTAACCCATCTTGAGACGCGCGGTAAAGCGCTGCTCACGCACTTTTCTAATGGGCTCACGCTTTACAGCCATAACCAGCTTTATGGCGTCTGGCGGGTGGTGAAAGCGGGGGAAAGCCCGCAAACCACGCGTAGTCTGCGGGTTCGGCTGGAAACGGAAGATGCCGCGGTACTGCTTTACAGCGCATCGGAAATCGCGATGCTGGACGCGAACGGCGTCGCATCACACGCTTTTTTACAGCGGGTCGGGCCGGATGTGCTGGATATGACGCTCACGGTTGAAGACGTAAAAGCGCGCCTGATAAGCCCGCGCTTTTGTCGCCGCCAGTTCAGCGGCCTGTTATTAGACCAGGCGTTTCTGGCAGGGCTTGGTAACTATCTGCGGGTTGAGATCCTCTGGCAGGCGCAGTTGGCGCCGCGTCATAAGGCGGTGGAATTAACGGATCAGCAGTTGGAGGAACTTGCGCAGGCCTGCCTTGCCATTCCCCGGCTCTCTTATCAGACGCGTGGGCAGGTGAATGAGAATAAACATCACGGCGCGCTGTTTCGTTTTGAAGTGTTTCATCGAGCGGGGAAACCGTGCCGACGATGCGGTGCGCTCGTTGAAAAAACCACGCTTTCTTCGCGCCCGTTTTATTGGTGTCCGGGCTGTCAAAAATAAGCCATAAAAAAACGCGCCCTGAGGCGCGTTTTTTCGTGGGTAACGATTAACGTTTTTCCACGCTGGATTTGAAATCGCGTTTGTCGTAACCGGTATAAAGCTGACGCGGACGCGCAATTTTGATGCCATCGTCGTGCATTTCGTTCCAGTGAGCAATCCAACCCACGGTACGCGCCATCGCGAAGATAACGGTAAACATGGAAGAGGGGATGCCCATGGCTTTCAGGATGATGCCGGAGTAGAAATCGACGTTCGGGTACAGCTTACGTTCGATGAAGTACGGATCGTTGAGCGCGATATGCTCAAGCTCCATGGCCACTTCCAGCAGTTCGTCCTTGGAACCCAACTCTTTAAGTACTTCGTGACAGGTTTCACGCATCACGGTTGCGCGCGGATCGTAGTTTTTATAAACACGATGCCCAAAGCCCATCAGACGGAACGAGTCGTTTTTGTCTTTGGCGCGGCGGATAAATTCCGGAATGTGTTTCACGGAACTGATCTCTTCGAGCATTTTCAGCGCAGCTTCGTTGGCGCCGCCGTGAGCCGGTCCCCACAGGGACGCAATGCCCGCAGCGATACAGGCGAACGGGTTCGCGCCGGAAGAACCGGCGGTACGCACGGTTGATGTTGACGCGTTCTGCTCGTGGTCCGCATGCAGGATAAGAATACGGTCCATGGCACGCTCAAGCACCGGGCTCACTTCGTAAGGTTCGCACGGTGTGGAGAACATCATATTCAGGAAGTTGCCGGCATAGGAGAGGTCGTTACGCGGATACACGAAAGGCTGGCCAATCGAATATTTGTAACACATCGCCGCCATGGTCGGCATTTTAGACAGCAGGCGGAACGCTGCGATTTCACGGTGACGCGGGTTATTCACGTCCAGAGAATCATGATAGAACGCCGCCAGCGCGCCGGTAATACCACACATGACAGCCATCGGATGAGAATCGCGACGGAAGGCATGGAACAGACGGGTAATCTGCTCATGAATCATGGTGTGGCGGGTAACGGTGGTTTTGAAGTTATCGTACTCTTCCTGAGTCGGTTTTTCACCGTACAGCAGGATGTAGCAGACTTCCAGATAGGTAGAGTCAGTGGCTAACTCATCAATCGGAAAACCGCGATGCAACAGAATGCCTTCATCACCATCGATAAAGGTGATTTTTGACTCGCACGATGCGGTAGAGGTGAAACCTGGGTCGTAAGTAAAAACACCTTTAGAACCAAGACTACGGATATCAATTACATCCTGACCGAGTGTGCCTTGTAGCACATCCAGTTCAATAGAAGCGTCACCGTTATAGGTGAGGTTCGCTTTTTTGTCAGCCATTTACGGTCTCCTTAGCGCCTTATTGCTTAAGACTGCTACTCAACCCTTTTACTTTCATCCCCGACGTTAAGTTGTCAGTTTGTTGTATGGCGCACAGCTCTGTTTCAGAGCGAGAAATCAGGGTACAGAGCGCTCAGCGGAATGCAGACAACGGTTTCTATCAAGGTGAAATTACAGTAAATCAGGATGTTAGCAGCCAGTATTCGTTCAATCTATCTATCACTAATACCGGGCTAAATTACTCTGGTCAATACCGATCACTGTTACATAACTTATTGTCAGGTGAAAGTGCGACCTCATAACTTTTGCGAATTATATGACTTCTTCGGTGATGGTTGTAACAATTTTGTTTAATATTTGTCAAATCAGATGATTAAAATTTAAAATAATGTTGGTATCGTGATCCTGGTCACTGTTTCGACTAAAACCCGACAAACTGTATGTAGGTTAATTGTAATGATTTTGTGAAGAACCTATACTGCCGCCAGGTCTCCGGAACACCCTGCACCGAGAGCCACCCAGCGTAGTAACCCGTCGTTTTAAAACAGGATCCAGTTGTTTTTGCATGACGCAGAGTTATAGAAAGGCACGCTGTCTGACCCGCCTGCAGACCCGGAGGAAGGAATAATAAGAACAGCATGTGGGCGCTATTCATGATTAAAGATGCGAAAAAACAAAGACCTGTTAACCTGGATCTGCGAACGATCCGGTTTCCTGCTACCGCAATTGCTTCCATCCTCCATCGCGTATCCGGCGTGATCACATTCGTGGCTGTCGGCATTCTGCTCTGGTTGCTTGGAGTCTCGCTCTCCTCTGCAGAAGGTTTCCAGACGGCGTCAGCCATCATGGGTAGCTTTTTTGTTAAATTCATTATGTGGGGCATTCTTACCGCGCTGGCGTATCACGTCGTCGGCGGTATTCGCCATATGTTAATGGATGTCGGCTACCTGGAAGAAACATTCGCAACAGGCCAGCGTACGGCAAAACTTTCCTTCATTTTGACTATCGTGCTTTCATTACTCGCAGGAGTTCTCGTATGGTAAGCAACGCCTCCGCATTAGGACGCAATGGCGTACATGATTTCATTCTGGTGCGTGCAACTGCCATCGTCCTGACGCTGTACATTATCTATATGGTGGGTTTTTTTGCCGTGACCGGCGATTTGACCTGGGAAGTCTGGACCGGTTTCTTCTCTTCCGCTTTCACCAAAGTGTTCACCCTGCTGGCGCTGTTTTCCGTGTTGATTCATGCCTGGATTGGCATGTGGCAGGTGTTGACCGACTACGTTAAACCACTGGCGATTCGCATGCTGTTGCAACTCGCGATCGTGCTCGCGCTGCTGGTTTACGTCATTTATGGATTCGTTGTGGTGTGGGGTGTGTAATGAATTTGCCAGTCAGAGAATTTGATGCGGTAGTCATCGGTGCCGGTGGCGCAGGTATGCGCGCGGCGCTACAAATTTCCCAGAGCGGCCAGACATGTGCGCTGCTCTCTAAAGTTTTCCCAACGCGTTCCCATACAGTATCCGCTCAGGGTGGCATCACCGTTGCGCTCGGCAACACCCATGAAGATAACTGGGAATGGCATATGTATGACACCGTGAAAGGTTCCGACTATATCGGCGACCAGGACGCGATCGAATATATGTGTAAAACCGGCCCGGAAGCGATTCTGGAGCTTGAACATATGGGCCTGCCGTTCTCTCGTCTGGACGACGGTCGTATCTATCAACGTCCGTTTGGCGGCCAGTCGAAAAACTTCGGCGGCGAGCAGGCGGCACGTACCGCAGCGGCGGCTGACCGTACCGGTCACGCGCTGTTGCATACCCTGTATCAGCAGAACCTCAAAAATCACACCACTATTTTCTCTGAATGGTATGCGCTCGATCTGGTGAAAAACCAGGATGGCGCGGTGGTGGGGTGTACCGCACTGTGTATCGAAACTGGCGAAGTAGTTTACTTCAAAGCCCGTGCGACAGTGCTGGCGACAGGCGGTGCAGGCCGTATTTACCAGTCCACCACCAATGCGCATATCAATACCGGTGACGGTGTAGGTATGGCGCTGCGCGCAGGCGTGCCGGTGCAGGATATGGAAATGTGGCAGTTCCACCCGACCGGTATCGCGGGCGCCGGGGTTCTGGTGACTGAAGGGTGCCGCGGCGAAGGCGGTTACCTGCTGAATAAACACGGCGAACGCTTTATGGAGCGTTATGCCCCGAACGCGAAAGACCTTGCGGGTCGTGACGTGGTGGCGCGTTCCATCATGATCGAGATCCGTGAAGGGCGTGGCTGCGACGGCCCATGGGGCCCGCATGCGAAACTGAAACTCGATCATCTGGGTAAAGACGTTCTGGAATCTCGTCTGCCGGGGATCCTTGAGCTGTCACGCACCTTTGCTCACGTTGATCCGGTAAAAGAACCTATTCCGGTTATCCCAACCTGCCACTATATGATGGGCGGGATCCCAACCAAAGTGACCGGCCAGGCGCTGACCGTCAACGCCCAGGGCGAAGACGTAGTGATCCCGGGCCTGTTTGCCGTGGGCGAAATCGCCTGCGTATCGGTCCACGGTGCCAACCGTCTGGGCGGCAACTCGCTGCTGGATCTGGTGGTGTTTGGCCGTGCGGCTGGTCTGCACTTGCAAGAATCCATCGCCGAGCAGGGCGCGCTGCGTGACGCCAGCGATTCCGACATCGACGCTTCCCTGACCCGTCTTAACCGTTGGAACAATAATCGCGACGGTGAAGATCCGGTGGTTATCCGTAAAGCGTTGCAGGAATGTATGCAGCACAACTTCTCGGTATTCCGCGAAGGGGATGCCATGGCGAAAGGCCTTGAGCAGCTGAAAGGCATTCGTGAACGTCTGCAAAACGCCCGTCTGGACGACACCTCCAGCGAATTCAACACTCAGCGCGTTGAATGTCTGGAGTTGGATAACCTGATGGAAACCGCGTACGCAACGGCGGTGTCTGCGAATTTCCGCACCGAGAGCCGTGGCGCGCATAGCCGTTTCGATTATCCGGACCGTGATGATGCGAACTGGTTGTGCCATAGCTTGTACTTGCCAGAGACGGAATCCATGACGCGCCGTAGCGTCAATATGGAACCGAAACTGCGCCCGGCGTTCCCGCCGAAAGTGCGTTCCTACTAATCGCGGAGACAGGCAGATGAAACTTGAATTTTCGATTTATCGCTACAACCCGGACGTAGACGACGCGCCGCGCATGCAGGATTACACCCTGGAAGGGGAAGAAGGGCGCGACATGATGCTGCTGGATGCGCTCATCCAGTTGAAAGAAAAAGATCCGACGCTGGCTTTTCGTCGCTCTTGCCGTGAAGGGGTATGTGGGTCTGATGGCCTGAACATGAACGGCAAAAACGGGCTGGCGTGTATCACGCCCATTTCCGCGCTCGGCAACGGAAAACAGAAGATTGTGATCCGCCCGCTGCCGGGATTGCCGGTGGTGCGCGATCTGGTGGTAGACATGGGGCAATTCTATGCTCAATATGAGAAGATTAAGCCTTACTTGTTGAATAATGGGCAAAATCCACCGGCTCGCGAACATTTGCAGTCGCCGGAACAGCGCGAAAAACTGGATGGACTCTATGAGTGTATTCTGTGCGCGTGCTGCTCGACGTCCTGCCCTTCGTTCTGGTGGAACCCGGACAAGTTTATCGGGCCGGCAGGTTTGCTTGCCGCGTATCGCTTCCTGATAGACAGCCGTGATACCGAAACCGCGGACCGTCTGGATAATTTGAGTGATGCTTTCAGCGTATTCCGCTGCCACAGCATTATGAATTGCGTCAGTGTCTGTCCTAAGGGGCTGAACCCTACCCGGGCTATCGGTCATATTAAGAGCATGCTGTTGCAACGCAGTGCGTAACAAAATGGGCCCGGTAAAGGTTGATTACCGGGCAAAATCGGCGGATAGCGCTATGCTTTCCGCCAGTGCAGGAAACCTTTGAAAACTGCCCCAGTTATGTTTTCACCGACGCGGTCATCGACACCGCGTGAGCCATAAAAGGTGAAATGGCGGTTTTCAAAGGTTCCTTACCGGGCCACTAAGAGCCCAAAAGTGAACCCTGGTACTACGTACACACCCAACGTACGTTGTAGTTATCCATGGCGAAATAAGCATAAGATGCTTAAGGGATCACGATGCAGAACGGCGCAATGAAAGCCTGGCTGGACTCTTCTTATCTCTCTGGTTCTAACCAGAGCTGGATAGAACAGCTCTATGAAGACTTCTTAACCGATCCTGATTCAGTGGACGCCCACTGGCGCTCCATGTTCCAGCAGCTGCCTGGCACCGGGGCTAAACCGGATCAATTCCATTCCAAAACACGTGATTATTTCCGCCGTCTGGCGAAGGATGCCTCACGTTACACCTCCTCAGTCGCCGACCCTGACGCCGGCGTGAAACAAGTCAAAGTCCTGCAACTGATTAACGCCTACCGTTTCAGAGGCCATCAGCACGCGAACCTCGATCCATTAGGATTGTGGCAGCAAGAGCGTGTGACGGATTTAGATCCTGCTTTTCACAATCTGAGCGAAGCCGATTTCCAGGAGAGCTTTAACGTCGGCTCTTTTGCAGGCGGCAAAGACACCATGAAGCTTGGCGAACTGATTGAAGCCCTGAAGCAGACGTATTGCGGCTCAATCGGCGCGGAGTATATGCATATCACGTCAACCGAAGAAAAGCGTTGGATCCAACAGCGCATCGAATCGGTGACGGGCCATGCCAGCTTTAAACCGGAAGAGAAGAAACGCTTCCTGAACGAATTGACGGCGGCGGAAGGCCTTGAGCGTTACCTGGGGGCGAAATTCCCGGGCGCGAAACGCTTCTCGCTCGAAGGCGGCGACGCGCTTATCCCGATGCTCAAAGAGATGATTCGTCACGCGGGCAACAGCGGCACGCGCGAAGTGGTGCTGGGTATGGCGCACCGCGGTCGTCTTAACGTGCTGGTCAACGTGCTGGGTAAAAAACCGCAGGATCTGTTTGACGAGTTCGCAGGTAAACATAAAGAACACCTCGGCACGGGCGATGTGAAGTACCACATGGGCTTCTCGTCTGATATCGAAACCGAAGGCGGCCTGGTGCACCTGGCGCTGGCGTTTAACCCGTCACACCTGGAAATCGTAAGCCCGGTGGTTATCGGTTCAGTACGCGCGCGCCTTGATCGTCTCGATGAGCCGAGCAGCAATAAAGTTCTGCCGATCACCATTCACGGCGACGCCGCTGTAACCGGGCAGGGCGTGGTTCAGGAAACCCTGAACATGTCTAAAGCGCGTGGTTATGAAGTGGGCGGGACCGTTCGCATCGTTATCAATAACCAGGTGGGCTTTACGACTTCCAACCCGTTGGATGCGCGTTCCACGCCGTATTGCACCGACATCGGCAAAATGGTGCAGTCGCCGATTTTCCACGTTAATGCGGATGACCCGGAAGCGGTGGCGTTTGTTACCCGTCTGGCGCTGGATTTCCGTAACACCTTCAAACGCGATGTGTTTATCGACCTGGTGTGCTACCGCCGTCACGGCCATAACGAAGCCGACGAGCCGAGCGCAACCCAGCCGTTGATGTATCAGAAAATCAAAAAACACCCGACGCCGCGCAAAATCTATGCTGACAAGTTAGAGCAGGAAAAAATCGCGACGCTTGAAGACGCTACCGAAATGGTAAACCTCTACCGCGATGCGCTCGATGCAGGTGAGTGCGTGGTGAAAGAGTGGCGTCCGATGAACATGCATTCGTTTACCTGGTCCCCTTACCTGAACCACGAGTGGGATGAGGCATATCCGAATAAAGTCGACATGAAGCGCTTGCAGGAACTGGCAAAACGCATCAGCACGGTACCGGATACCATCGAAATGCAGTCGCGCGTGGCGAAAATCTACGGCGACCGTCAGTTGATGGCAAACGGTGAGAAACCGTTTGACTGGGGCGGCGCGGAAACCCTGGCGTACGCGACGCTGGTTGATGAAGGCATTCCGATTCGTCTGTCGGGCGAAGACTCCGGTCGCGGCACCTTCTTCCACCGTCACGCGGTGATTCATAACCAGACCAACGGTTCCACCTGGACGCCGCTTTCTCATATCCATAATGGGCAAGGTCCGTTCCGCGTATGGGATTCCGTCCTCTCTGAAGAGGCGGTGCTGGCGTTTGAATACGGTTATGCGACGGCAGAACCGCGTACGCTGACCATTTGGGAAGCCCAGTTCGGTGACTTCGCCAACGGCGCGCAAGTGGTGATTGACCAGTTCATTTCTTCCGGCGAGCAAAAATGGGGCCGTATGTGCGGTCTGGTGATGCTGCTGCCGCACGGTTATGAAGGCCAGGGTCCGGAGCACTCCTCCGCACGTCTTGAGCGTTATCTGCAACTGTGCGCCGAGCAAAATATGCAGGTGTGCGTGCCGTCTACGCCTGCGCAGGTTTACCACATGCTGCGTCGTCAGGCGCTGCGCGGTATGCGTCGCCCGCTGGTGGTGATGTCGCCGAAATCCCTGCTGCGTCATCCGCTTGCGGTTTCAACGCTTGACGAACTGGCGAACGGCGCATTCCTGCCTGCGATCGGCGAGATAGATGAGCTTGATCCAAAAGCAGTTAAACGCGTCGTGCTCTGTTCAGGTAAAGTCTATTACGACTTACTGGAACAACGCCGTAAGAACGATCAGAAAGATGTGGCTATTGTGCGTATCGAACAGCTTTATCCGTTCCCGGTCCAGGCGGTTCAGGAAGTGTTGAAGCCGTACGCGCATGTGCATGATTTTGTCTGGTGTCAGGAAGAGCCATTAAACCAGGGCGCATGGTATTGCAGCCAGCACCATTTCCGTGAAGTGATTCCGTTTGGTTCTGCACTGCGTTACGCAGGCCGCCCGGCCTCCGCCTCTCCGGCGGTAGGATACCTGTCCGTCCACCAGAAACAGCAGCAAGATCTGGTCAATGACGCGCTGAACGTCGATTAATTAAAGGATAAATAATGAGTAGCGTAGATATTCTTGTCCCTGACCTGCCTGAATCCGTTGCCGATGCAACTGTCGCCACCTGGCATAAAAAACCGGGTGATGCGGTCACACGCGATGAGGTTCTGGTAGAAATCGAAACTGACAAAGTGGTTCTGGAAGTTCCGGCATCGGCGGACGGCATTCTGGACGCAGTACTGGAAGAAGAGGGCACCACCGTGACCTCTCGCCAGATTCTGGGTCGCCTGCGTGAAGGTAACAGCGCAGGTAAAGAAAGCGGCGCGAAAGCAGAAGCGAAGGAATCGACCCCGGCCCAGCGTCAACAGGCCTCACTCGAAGAACAGAATAACGATGCGCTAAGCCCGGCTATCCGTCGTCTGCTGGCGGAACATTCGCTGGAAGCGGGCGACATTAAAGGCACCGGCGTCGGCGGCCGCCTGACCCGTGAAGACGTGGAAAAACATCTGGCGAAAGCCGGTCAAGGCGATGCGTCGAAAGCCGCACAACCTGCCGCCGCGCCAGCCGCTCAGCCGCAACCGCAGCCGCAACTGGCTGGTCGCTCTGAAAAACGCGTACCGATGACCCGTCTGCGTAAGCGCGTAGCCGAGCGTCTGCTGGAAGCGAAAAACTCAACCGCGATGCTCACGACGTTTAACGAAGTGAACATGAAGCCGATTATGGATCTGCGCAAGCAGTACGGCGATGCGTTTGAAAAGCGTCACGGCATCCGTCTGGGCTTTATGTCTTTCTACGTGAAAGCCGTGGTTGAAGCGCTGAAACGCTATCCGGAAGTGAACGCGTCCATCGACGGCGAAGATGTGGTGTATCACAACTACTTTGACGTCAGCATGGCGGTGTCCACGCCGCGTGGCCTGGTGACCCCGGTTCTGCGCGACGTTGACGCGCTGGGCATGGCGGATATCGAAAAACGCATTAAAGAACTGGCGCTGAAAGGGCGCGACGGCAAACTGACCGTGGAAGACCTGACCGGTGGTAACTTCACCATCACCAACGGCGGCGTGTTCGGTTCCCTGATGTCTACCCCAATCATCAACCCGCCGCAGAGCGCGATCCTTGGCATGCATGCCATCAAAGACCGCCCGATGGCGGTGGACGGTAAAGTTGAGATCCTGCCGATGATGTATCTGGCGCTCTCATACGATCATCGCCTGATCGATGGTCGTGAATCCGTGGGCTTCCTCGTGGCCATCAAAGAGCTGCTGGAAGATCCGACCCGTCTGCTGTTGGACGTGTAGGGCTAATGCATAAGGCCCGCACGTTACTTGCGGGCTGAAAAACATCACCTGCCCTGTCGTTGGATGGCATATTCAACGACAGGTTTACCTTAAGGATGGATAGAACACATGAACTTACACGAATATCAGGCGAAACAACTGTTTGCCAGATCTGGCTTACCGGCTCCGGTGGGTTACGCCTGTAATACCCCGCGTGAAGCAGAAGAGGCAGCGTCTAAAATCGGCGCAGGCCCGTGGGTAGTTAAATGTCAGGTTCACGCTGGCGGCCGCGGTAAAGCGGGCGGTGTGAAAGTGGTTAACAGCAAAGAAGAAATTCGCGCCTTTGCAGAGCAGTGGCTTGGCAAACGCCTGGTGACCTATCAAACGGACGCCAACGGTCAGCCGGTGAATCAGATTCTGGTTGAAGCTGCGACCGATATCGATAAAGAACTCTATCTGGGTGCCGTGGTCGACCGTAGTTCCCGTCGCGTGGTGTTCATGGCTTCCACCGAAGGCGGCGTGGAAATCGAAACCGTGGCGGAGAAAACCCCGCACCTGATCCACAAAATGCCGCTCGATCCGCTGACCGGCCCGATGCCGTATCAGGGACGTGAACTGGCGTTTAAACTGGGTCTGGAAGGTAAACAAATTCAGCAGTTCACCAAGATCTTTATGGGTCTTGCGAATATTTTCCTGGAGCGCGACCTGGCGCTTATCGAAATCAACCCGCTGGTTATCACTAAGCAGGGCGATCTGATCTGCCTCGACGGCAAACTGGGCGCTGACGGCAATGCGCTGTTCCGCCAGCCGGAACTGCGTGAAATGCGCGACCACAGCCAGGAAGACGCCCGTGAAGCGCACGCCGCGCAGTGGGAACTGAACTACGTAGCGCTGGATGGCAACATCGGTTGCATGGTGAATGGCGCGGGTCTGGCGATGGGCACCATGGACATCGTTAAACTGCACGGCGGCGAACCAGCGAACTTCCTGGACGTTGGCGGCGGCGCGACTAAAGAGCGTGTGACCGAAGCGTTTAAAATCATTCTGTCCGATGAGAAAGTGAAAGCCGTTCTGGTGAACATTTTCGGCGGTATTGTACGTTGTGATCTGATTGCCGACGGTATTATCGGCGCGGTTGAAGAAGTGGGCGTGAACGTACCGGTCGTGGTTCGTCTGGAAGGGAACAACGCGGAGTTGGGCGCACAGCGTCTGGCTGACAGCGGCCTGAATATTATTGCAGCGAAAAGTCTGACGGATGCAGCTCAGCAGGTTGTTGCCGCAGTGGAGGGGAAATAATGTCTGTTTTAATCGATAAAAACACCAAGGTAATTTGCCAGGGCTTTACCGGCAGCCAGGGTACTTTCCACTCCGAACAGGCCATTGCGTACGGCACCCAAATGGTGGGCGGCGTTACGCCGGGCAAAGGCGGCACGACGCACCTTGGTCTGCCTGTTTTTAACACCGTGCGTGAAGCAGTAGAAGCGACCGGTGCGACTGCCTCGGTTATCTATGTACCGGCGCCGTTTTGCAAAGACTCTATCCTGGAAGCTATCGATGCGGGCATTAAGCTTATTATCACTATTACCGAAGGTATTCCGACGCTGGATATGCTGACGGTGAAAGTGAAGCTGGACGAAGCAGGCGTGCGCATGATTGGGCCGAACTGCCCGGGCGTTATCACCCCTGGTGAGTGCAAAATCGGCATCATGCCGGGCCACATTCATAAACCGGGTAAAGTGGGCATCGTTTCCCGCTCTGGCACCCTGACGTATGAAGCGGTAAAACAGACGACCGATTATGGCTTCGGCCAGTCCACTTGCGTGGGCATCGGCGGCGACCCGATCCCGGGCTCCAACTTTATCGACATCCTGAAGCTGTTCCAGGAAGATCCGCAGACCGAAGCTATCGTGATGATCGGCGAGATCGGCGGTAGCGCGGAAGAAGAAGCGGCCGCGTACATTAAAGATCACGTGACCAAACCGGTTGTCGGCTACATTGCCGGCGTGACCGCGCCGAAAGGCAAGCGTATGGGCCATGCGGGCGCCATCATCGCAGGTGGGAAAGGTACGGCGGATGAGAAATTCGCTGCGCTGGAAGCCGCAGGCGTGAAAACCGTTCGCAGCCTGGCGGATATCGGCGACGCGCTGAAATCCATTATCTCCTGATCCCTCATTTCCCCGTTTCGGCGGGGAAATTTGCAGAATAATAAGTACTATTTCGACATGGTTGGCCACCCTGGGGTGGCCTTTTTTTATGGGCGCAATCCGTGATGACGGCGGGCTACTAAAGTGAATTTGTAATCGTCGCTTTTAAAAATATTACGACTGTATTCGAACACCCGGCCATCTTTGAGAAATCCCCGTGAGACTTTTTCAAGCGTCGGTCGAGCGGGATCAAGACCAAGCGCTTTTGCAACATCAGGCGTTGGCATCACCGCCAGAATCTCCTGCTCACTGCGATCGATCGGCATCTTTTTCACCGTTTCGATATAGTGGTATTTGGAGTTCTCCATTACCGCCCAGGTGAGATCCGCAAACAGCGCCAGCGGCATCCAGGTTTCCTCAAGCGTCACCGGTTTTTGCCTGATAAACCGCAGCCGCTTAACGTGCCATATCTTGTCGTTTTCCTGCAGGTTTAACTGCCCGGCGAGAAAGGCGTCTGCGTCGATCACTTCAAAGGTTAATACTTCGCTGTGGGTGTCGACGTTGCGGTCGGCCAGTTTTTCGTAAAAGCTGGTGAGCTGGTAAATGTCGTACTGTACGCGCTCTTCTTTAACGTAAGTGCCGCTGCCCTGAATGCTTTCAATCACGTTCTGCTCGGTGAGCATTTTTAGCGCCTGTCGCACCGTAACGCGGCTGACACCATATTGCTCCTGCAAGGCTGACTCGGTGGGCAGCGCATCGCCGGGCTTTAATTCTCCGCGTTCGATCTGCTGACCAATTGCATCTGCAATCTGGCGGTACATCGGCTTTTGCGCCATTGCCTTCTCCTGATTAATACCCTTTGCACACCTTTTCCCGATTCTGGCAGAAAGTGCACAATAGTAAACAATACAAATACAATACAAATTTATTCAAAATTGAAATTGATCACATAAAGGTATTGTTGATTTTGCCAGGATACCGACAGCGGCAACCGATGCCGCGCGTTATGAAAGCGAGGCACCTATGGATTTGACCGCGTTAACCCACTCTGGCTGCGTTTTTCTCCACCAGAGCTTTACGGATCGCGATCACGCGTTACGTACGCTCGCGGAGAGTTTGCTGCAACAGGGAAAATTACAGGATGTGGAGCGGTTTTTAGCGGATGTCCTGGCGCGTGAGGCGCAAGGCCCGACGGCATTAGGCGAGGGGCTGGCGGTGCCGCACGGGAAATCAGCGACCGTCACGTCGGCAAGCTTTGCGCTGGCAACGCTTAACTCGCCACTGGCATGGCCGGGTGTGGACGGCAATGAACAGGTGAACCTGATTATTCTGCTCGCCATCCCGCCGCATGAAGCGGGCAGCACACATATCCAGTTGCTGACCGAACTCACCTCCCGGCTGGTGAATGACGATGTCCGCGAGCAACTCCTTGCGGCGACCTCGGCGTCAGACGTGTTCGCCTTACTGAACGCACAGCCTGAGGACGTAAGCGTCGCCGCACCGCAACCCGACAATCACAAACCCACCATTGTGTGTGTCACTGCCTGTCCGGCGGGCATTGCTCATACCTTTATGGCGGCGGAATATCTCGAAAAAGCGGGTAAGCAATTAGGCATCAACGTTTATGTAGAAACCCAGGGGGCAAATGGCATTGAAGGGCGTTTGACCCCTGAGCAGTTGCAAGAAGCTCATGCCTGTATCTTTGCCGCCGAAGTAGTGATTAAAGAAGCCGAGCGCTTTGATCATCTGCCCCGGCTAACGGTCCCGGTTGCAGAGCCGATTCGCCGCGCGCCAGAACTGTTAGCGCAGGCGCTGGCGCTTGAACCGCTTTGCGACAAGCCGCAACGGCCTGCGAATGAACCCGCCACGCGTGGCCTGAAAGCGGAGCTTAAGCAGGCATTGTTAAGCGGCATTTCATACACCGTGCCATTGATTGTGGCGGGTGGGACGGTGCTGGCGGTGGCCGTGCTGCTGGCGCAGATTTTTGGTTTGCAACCTCTTTTCGATACCGAAAACTCATGGCTTTGGATGTACCGCAAACTGGGCGGCGGCATGCTTGGTACGCTGATGGTGCCCGTGCTTGCGGCTTATACCGCCTGGTCTCTGGCTGATAAACCGGCTTTAGCCCCCGGCTTTGCCGCCGGGATCGCCGCCAACATGATTGGCGCCGGTTTTTTGGGCGGCGTGGCGGGCGGTTTACTTGCCGGTTATCTGATGCGTTGGGTAAAGCGCCATATCCGGTTATCCAGCCAGTTCAACGGGTTTCTGACGTTTTATCTCTATCCGGTCATCGGCACGCTGGTGGCAGGCAGCGTAATGCTGTTTGTGATTGGCGGGCCGGTGGCCTGGATTAATAACGGACTTACGCATTGGCTCAATGGGTTATCCGGCACTAACGCGCTGTTGCTCGGGGCGATTATTGGTTTTATGTGCTCCTTTGATCTCGGCGGCCCGGTTAACAAAGCCTCTTACGCATTTTGCCTCGGCGCGATGGCAAACGGCGTGTTTGGTCCTTACGCCATCTTTGCCTCGGTAAAAATGGTGTCGGCCTTCACGGTGACGGCCTCGACAATGATTGCGCCGCGTCTGTTTAAGCCATTTGAAATTGAAACCGGAAAATCCACATGGCTTTTAGGGCTTGCAGGCATCACCGAAGGAGCGATTCCGATGGCGATTGAAGATCCGCTTCGGGTTATCGGTTCCTTTGTGCTGGGGTCAATGGTGACCGGCGCGATGGTTGGCGCCATGCATCTTGGCCTCTCGACGCCAGGCGCGGGCATTTTCTCGCTGTTTTTACTGCATGACGGCGGGCACGGCGGTGTGTTGGCGGCGGCGGGATGGTTTGGCGCGGCGCTTACCGGCACAGCGATATCCACGGCGATTTTACTGCTCTGGCGACGTCAGGCGGTAAACAAAGGCACCTGTGACATTGGCGCAAAGACTGAATAAAAGGAAACCACGATGAAAGCGCTATCGCGTGTTCATATTACCCCCCACATGCACTGGGATCGCGAGTGGTATTTCACCACCGAAGCGTCACGCATTCTGCTGGTCAACAACATGGAAGAGATCCTCTCGCGTCTTGAGCAAGACCCCGAGTATCCCTGCTTTGTTCTCGATGGTCAGACGGCAATACTGGAAGATTATTTCGCCGTCGTGCCGGAAAATCGGCCGCGGGTCAAAAGGCTGGTAGAAGCAGGCAAACTGATTATTGGCCCCTGGTATACCCAGACCGATACCACCATCGTGTCGGGGGAGTCCATTCTTCGCAACCTGATGTACGGGATGCGTGATTGCCGGGCGTTTGGCGAACCGATGATGATTGGTTATCTGCCAGACTCTTTCGGCATGTCCGGACAACTTCCGCACATTTTTAATGGCTTTGGGATTACCCGCGCCATGTTCTGGCGTGGTTGTTCGGAGCGGCACGGCAGCGATAAAACCGAGTTTTTGTGGCAAAGCGAAGAGGGCAGCGAGGTTGTCGCCCAGGTGCTGCCGCTGGGATATGCCATCGGAAAATATCTGCCGGCAGACGAAGCGGGCCTGCGTAAACGGCTCGACAGTTATTTTGAGGTACTTGAAAAAGCCTCGCTCACCAAAGAAATTCTGTTGCCAAACGGCCACGATCAGATGCCGCTTCAGCAAAATATTTACGACGTTATCGCAACGCTTCGGGATATTTACCCGCAGCGGGAGTTTGTGATGGGCCGGTTTGAGGCGGTTTTTGAGCGTATTGAGCAGCAGCGCGAGCGCCTTGATACGCTTAAAGGCGAATTTAATGACGGCAAATATATGCGGGTCCATCGCACCATCGGCTCAACGCGGATGGATATCAAAATTGCCCATGCGCGTATCGAAAACAAAATCGTCAATCTGCTGGAGCCGCTTAAAGCCATCGCCTGGCGTCTGGGATTTAAGTATCACCATGGGTTGATGGAAAAGATGTGGAAGGAGATTTTAAAAAATCATGCTCACGACAGTATCGGCTGCTGCTGCAGTGACAAAGTACACCGGGAGATCATGGCGCGTTTTGAGCTGGCGGAAGATATGGCCGATAACCTGCTGAATTTTACGCAGCGCAAAATTGTCGATGCTATGCCCGCAGGGGAGGGGGACAAACTCGTATGCTTTAACCTGCTGCCTTATCCGCGCCAGGACGTGATTAACACGACGCTGCGTATTCGGGCGTCACAATTTTCGCTGCGCGACAGCGCAGGCAACGCCGTGGCGTATTTTATCCGCGCGGCGCGGGAAATCGACCCCGGCCTTGTTGACCGGCAAATTGTTCATTACGGCAACTATGAGCCGTTTATGGAGTATGACATTCAGCTCTATCAGGCACTGCCTGCGATGGGGTATGTGACCTTAACCGTCGTGCCGGAAACCGGGCTACAAAAAACGCCGCCCGCGTACACAGACGCGTTGCTGGAAAATAGCTTCTGGCGCATTGATATAAACCCTAACGGCACGCTCAAAATGCGTGATAAGCAAACCGGGCTGGTGTATGACCAGGTGCTGACGCTTGAGGATGGCTCCGATGATGGCGATGAATATGATTATTCACCGTCGCGCGATGAGTGGATTATCGCCTCAACGGAAGGCGAGCATCAGGTCAGCGTTATTCATGAGGGATGGCAAAGCACTGCGGTGTTGCGCGTCACGCTTGCGGTGCCGCAGGATTTAGCGCAGCGCGCGCGGCGTGAAGCCAGCGGGCGTATTGACGCGGAGTGTCGGGTCACGCTCGCGCACCATCAACGGCGGGTGGATGTGGAAATCATTGTAGATAACGACGCCGACGACCACCGTCTGCGCGTGCTTATCCCAACACCCTTTAACAGCGATTCTGTGTTATGCGACACCCAGTTTGGCGCCATCGAACGGCCCGTTAAAGACAGTGCTTTGCAACACTGGCAACAGGAAGGGTGGAAGGAAGCGCCGGTGCCGGTGTGGAATTTTCTTAACTACTGCGCACTGGAATCAAAACGGCAGGGACTGGCGTTGTTTAGTGAAGGGTTGCGCGAAGTGGAGATCGTGGGCGAGCAACAGCGGACCTTTGCGTTGACCTTGTTTCGCGCCGTCGGTTTGCTTGGCAAAGAGGATCTCTTATTGAGGCCGGGCCGTCCGTCCGGTATCAAGATGCCGGTTCCGGACTCGCAAATGCGCGGCAAACTGCATTGCCGTTTTAGCCTTTATAGTTACACCGGAACGGCTGCCAGCGCAGGCGTCGCCCAACAGGCCCGCGCCTGGTTAACGCCGGTGCAGTGCTATAACAAAATTCCCTGGAATGCGATGAAACTTAACGATGCGCCAGTTACCACGCCGTTACAGTATTCGCTGATGACCATGTCGCCTGTAGCGTGTCAGTTGAGCGCGTTGAAAAAAGCCGAGGATGACGAAGCGCTTATCGTGCGTGTTTTTAATCCCTCACATAATGAAGCCTGTGCCGCGCGCATCGCGTTCACCTCGCCTGTACTACGCATGCAAGAAACGGATATGAACGAAGCGGTGTATTCAAAGGATATATTTGAAACGGCAACAACAGGCTTGTTAAAACCGGGACAGTCACGAACATTTAAAATCATTTTAACGTCATAAGCTGCTGCAAATGATAACGCCTTACGGTCCATCGTAGAGGCGTTATCATTTTTAATTAAAATAAATTGTTAATTAAATGATAACAAGGTGACTTTATTGTTATAAATTTCCGACGGGAAAGCATTTTAAATAAAATTACGTGACGTATATAACACTCTCTTTATTTTCTTCTCATTATTTTTACCACAGCATACCAGACAGAAGCGGCGTTAAGAAATGCTCACTCTCTTTTAACCCGCGTGGCGGCGGCAGAACAAATAATTAACAATGTGTTCACCGCGATTCCCCATATGAAACATAATTAACATCAGTGCCATGAATTGCGTTAGATCAATAATTAACAGAACGCGTTATCTCACGAAATTTGTAAATTTGCGCCATATCAAACTGGTGCTTTTACCTTAATTTAGTTATAAATTGATCACCGTCGAAAAATGCAAATAATGCTATGCAGAAACCTGTTTATTGTAAGGGAATTGCGGCGTAATATATTTGCGGGATCAATTTGTTTTTTTTATTAACGTATTTGCAACCTTACTCGCTTCTTTGTCACAACGTGTCAGAGAATTGATGATGTTATGGAAGCAATATTTGTAATGGGGCATGCGTTTGGGGACCGATAACGGCATCCGCGTTCAACGTCTTCATGCAAAGAGCAAGGAGTCAAGATGTTAGATATAGTCGAACTGTCGCGCTTACAGTTTGCCTTGACCGCTATGTATCACTTTCTGTTTGTGCCGCTAACGCTGGGTATGGCGTTTTTGCTGGCTATTATGGAAACGGTCTATGTGCTTTCCGGCAAACAAATTTATAAAGATATGACCAAATTCTGGGGCAAGTTGTTTGCAATCAACTTTGCGCTGGGTGTCGCAACCGGTCTGACCATGGAGTTCCAGTTCGGGACTAACTGGTCTTACTATTCACATTATGTGGGTGACATTTTTGGTGCGCCGCTGGCTATCGAAGGCCTGATGGCGTTTTTCCTCGAATCTACGTTTGTTGGTTTGTTCTTCTTCGGCTGGGATCGTTTAACCAAAGTGCAGCACATGGCGGTGACCTGGCTTGTGGCACTTGGCTCTAACCTCTCTGCGCTGTGGATTCTGGTGGCAAACGGTTGGATGCAAAACCCCATCGCGTCTGATTTCAACTTTGAAACCATGCGTATGGAGATGGTCAGCTTCTCCGAACTGGTACTTAACCCGGTCGCTCAGGTGAAATTCGTTCACACTGTCGCATCTGGTTATGTTGCTGGCGCAATGTTTGTGTTGGGGATCAGCGCCTGGTATTTACTCAAAGGCCGCGATATCGCGTTTGCTAAACGCTCCTTTGCTATTGGCGCCAGCTTCGGTATGGCTGCGGTCCTGTCTGTTATCGTACTGGGTGATGAATCCGGCTATGAAATGGGCGACGTGCAGAAAACCAAACTTGCCGCTATTGAAGCAGAATGGGAAACCCAGCCTGCACCGGCTGCCTTTACCCTGTTCGGTGTGCCGGATCAGGATAAACAAGAAAACCATTTTGCCATTCAGATCCCTTACGCGCTCGGCATTATCGCGACGCGTTCTGTTGATACGCCGGTTATCGGCCTTAAAGATCTGATGGTTCAGCATGAAGAGCGTATCCGTAACGGCATGAAGGCTTATAAGCTGCTCGAAGAGCTGCGCGCCGGGTCTGCCGATCAGAGCGTTCGTGACCAGTTCAACAGCGTGAAAAAAGATCTGGGCTATGGGCTGCTGCTGAAACGCTATACCTCGAACGTAACCGATGCGACCGAAGATCAGATTAAGTTGGCAACGCAGGATTCTATCCCGCGTGTGGCGCCGCTGTACTTTGCGTTCCGTATCATGGTGGCATGCGGCATTCTGCTGTTAGGCATCATCGCGGCGGCGTTCTGGACCGTTATTCGTAACCGTATTGGCGAGAAAAAATGGGTGCTTAAAGCCGCGCTGTATGGCCTGCCGCTTCCGTGGATCGCTATCGAATCCGGCTGGTTTGTGGCTGAGTATGGCCGTCAACCCTGGGCGGTAGGTGAAGTTCTGCCGACAGCGGTGGCGAACTCCACGCTGACTGCGGGCGATATCATCTTCTCGATGGTGCTGATTTGCGGTCTGTATACGCTGTTCCTGGTGGCTGAACTGTTCCTGATGTTCAAGTACGCACGCCTTGGGCCAAGCAGCCTGAAAACCGGTCGTTATCACTTTGAGCAATCGACTGTGGGTTCTCAACGTCAATACGAAGAGTCAGTTGTCGACTCTCAACCGGCACGCTAAGACAGGAGACGTCAAATGTTTGATTATGAAGTATTGCGTTTTGTCTGGTGGCTACTGGTTGGCGTTCTGCTGATTGGCTTTGCCGTAACAGACGGTTTTGATATGGGGGTCGGCATGCTGACCCGCTTCCTGGGTCGTAACGACACCGAACGTCGTATTATGATCAACGCCATCGCTCCGCACTGGGACGGTAACCAGGTATGGCTTATCACCGCAGGCGGCGCGCTGTTCGCCGCGTGGCCGATGGTGTACGCCGCCGCGTTTTCCGGCTTCTATGTCGCGATGATTCTGGTACTGGCGTCATTGTTCTTCCGTCCGGTCGGTTTCGATTATCGTTCCAAGATTGAAGACACCCGTTGGCGTAACATGTGGGACTGGGGCATCTTCATTGGTAGCTTCGTTCCACCGCTGGTTATCGGCGTGGCGTTCGGCAACCTGTTGCAAGGCGTACCGTTCCATGTGGATGAGTATCTGCGTCTGAGCTATACCGGCAACTTCTTCCAGTTGTTGAACCCGTTCGGCTTGCTGGCAGGTGTGGTGAGCGTATCGATGATCATCGCGCAGGGCGCTACCTATCTGCAAATGCGTACCGTTGGCGAAATCCATCTGCGTTGCCGCGCAACGGCGCAAGTTGCCGCACTGGTCATGATGGTGTGCTTCGTACTGGCAGGCGTATGGGTGATGTATGGTATTGATGGCTACGTGGTGACATCCGCGATGGATCATCATGCGATGTCTAACCCGTTGACCAAAGAAGTAACCCGTGAAGCGGGTGCCTGGCTGGTTAACTTTAACAATATGCCGATGCTGTGGGCGATTCCGCTGTTAGGCGTATTGCTGCCGCTGCTGACCGTGCTGATGTCTCGTGCGGAAAAAGGCGCGCTGGCCTTTGTATTCTCTTCATTAACGATTGCTTGTGTGATTCTGACTGCGGGTATTGCGATGTTCCCCTTCGTTATGCCGTCCAGCGAAATGTTGAACGCGAGCCTGACGATGTGGGATGCGACTTCCAGCCAGTTGACGCTGACCGTGATGACGTATGTTGCTGCGTTGTTCGTGCCGATTGTTCTCCTGTACACCGCCTGGTGCTACTGGAAAATGTATGGCCGTATCACGAAAGAGCATATCGAATCCAACTCAACCTCTCTGTACTAGTAAGGAGCTGATTATGTGGTACTTTGCATGGATTCTCGGCACGCTTCTTGCCTGTGCGTTTGGTGTGATTACAGCGCTGGCGCTGGAACATATCGAAGCTGCCAAGCTTGGTAAAGAAGAGCATTGATGAAAAACATTATCGCGATGCTGTATGCGGTAATGGATAAGGGCCCGTTAAGGGCCCTTTCCTTAGTGATGGCGTTAGCACTGGCGGGGTGTATGTTTTGGGACCCGTCGCGTTTCGCGGCTAAAACCAGCGATTTAACCGTCTGGCACGGTCTGTTACTGATGTGGGCAGTCTGCGCCGGGGTTATCCATGGCGTGGGTTTTCGTCCGCGAGCCGTTCAGTGGCAAGCGTTATTCTGTCCGCTTCTTGCCGATATCGTCCTCATCGCCGGCCTGGCGTTTTTTTTCCTTTGAGCACGATTTCACCGTTATGAATTATGGGCTTTCATAAGCCCATAATTTTTTACTTACCCTTTACCTCTACCCATTCCCAACCCTCTCCCTCTTGCGTATAGTAGCAACGTTTATTTGCATTACCGGGATGTAGAGTGAGCACAACGCTGTTTCGATGGCCGGTTCGTGTCTATTACGAAGACACCGACGCCGGTGGTGTGGTATACCACGCCAGTTATGTCGCCTTTTATGAAAGAGCACGCACAGAGATGCTGCGCCACCACCACTTTAGTCAGCAAGAGCTATTGGCGGAGCGCGTAGCCTTTGTGGTACGCAAGATGACGCTGGAGTATTTTGCACCTGCCCGTCTCGACGATATGCTCGAAATTCAATCTGAAATTACGTCGATGCGTGGAACATCCCTGGTTTTCACGCAACGGATCGTCAATGCAGAACAGCAACTCCTCAATCAAGCCGAGGTGCTTATCGTCTGTGTTGATCCACTCTTAATGAAGCCTCGTGCGCTTCCCAAGTCTATTGTCGCGGAGTTCAAGCAGTGACTGACATGAATATCCTTGATTTGTTCCTGAAGGCAAGTCTTCTGGTCAAATTTATCATGTTGATTTTGATTGGTTTTTCCATAGCATCCTGGGCCATCATTATTCAGCGAACGCGTATCCTCAATACCGCAACACGTGAGGCAGAAGCATTTGAAGATAAATTCTGGTCGGGCATTGAGTTATCTCGCCTGTATCAGGAAAGTCAGGGACGCCGTGAAAATCTGGTCGGTTCCGAACAAATCTTTTATTCAGGATTTAAAGAATTCGCACGTTTGCATCGCGCTAACAGCCATGCGCCGGAAGCGATAGTCGAAGGCGCGGCGCGTGCGATGCGCATTTCGATGAACCGCGAACTGGAAACGCTGGAAACCCATATTCCTTTTCTTGGCACGGTAGGGTCTATCAGCCCGTATATCGGCCTGTTTGGTACGGTGTGGGGGATTATGCATGCGTTCATAGCCCTCGGCGCGGTGAAACAAGCCACTTTGCAAATGGTAGCGCCCGGTATTGCAGAAGCGCTGATCGCAACGGCGATCGGTCTGTTCGCAGCTATCCCTGCCGTTATGGCCTATAACCGCCTGAACCAGCGCGTGAATAAGCTGGAGCTGAACTACGACAACTTTATGGAAGAGTTCACGGCGATTCTACACCGTCAGGCTTTCGCAAACCCAGAGATCACCAAGGGATAAGCCATGGCCAGAACTGGAAGACGGGGTCGTCGCGAATTAAAGTCCGAGATCAATATCGTTCCGTTACTGGATGTGCTGTTGGTGTTGCTGCTGATTTTTATGGCGACGGCACCGATTATCACCCAGAGCGTTGAGGTTGATCTGCCGGATGCGACCGATTCGCAAACCGTAAGCACCAACGATGATCCACCGGTCATTATCGAAGTGTCCGGGGTAGGGCAGTACAGCGTGGTGGTTGAAAAGGATCGTATGGATCAGTTGCCCTCCGAGCAAGTGATTGCCGAAGCGCAGCGACGTCTCCAGGCGAATCCGAAAACGGTCTTTCTTATCGGGGGCGCAAAAGATGTCCCTTATGATGAGATTATAAAAGCGCTGAACCTGTTGCATCAGGCGGGTGTTAAGTCCGTGGGCTTAATGACGCAGCCAATCTGACAATCCGCTTAACAGGCGAACAGTTTTTGGGAACCGAGAGTGTCAAAGGCAACCGAACAAAACGACAAGCTGAAACGGGCGATTATTATTTCAGTGATACTGCATATCTTATTGATTGCAGTACTTATCTGGAGCTCGTTTGACGAAAAGATTGACGCCAGCGCAGGCGGTGGCGGCGGTTCGGCTATTGATGCCGTTATGGTCGATCCCGGCGCGGTAGTGCAACAGTACAATCGCCAGCAGCAGCAACAGGCGAGCGCAAAACAGGCTGCCGAACAGCGTGAAAAAGAGGCCCAACAACAGGCCGAAGAGTTACGCGAAAAGCAGGCGGCTGAGCAACAGCGTTTGAAGGAGCTTGAAAAAGAACGTTTGCAGGCGCAGGAAAACGCCCGCGAACAGGCAGAACAGCAGAAGCAAGCTGAAGAAGCCGCGAAACAAGCACAAGAAAAACAAAAAGAAGCTGAGGCCGCGGCAGCCAAAGCCGCAGCCGATGCTAAAGCGCAAGCTGAGGCACAGGCGAAAGCCGCCGCCGACGCGAAGGCGCAGGCTGAGGCGCAAGCTAAAGCCGCCGCAGATGCCGCGAAGAAAGCGCAAGCCGAGGCCGCTAAAGCGGCAGCGGACGCGAAGAAAAAAGCGGAAGCCGAGGCGGCGAAAGCCGCCGCAGACGCCGAGAAGAAAGCACAGGCTGAAGCGGCGAAGAAAGCGGCGGAGGCTGAGAAGAAAGCACAGGCTGAAGCCGCGAAGAAAGCAGCTGAAGCTGAGAAAAAAGCCCAGGCGGAAGCGGCCAAACAGGCTGCGGCGGAAAAAGCGGCGGCTGAAAAGGCTGCTGCTGAAAAAGCGGCAGCGGCGAAAGCAGCAGCCGAGAAGAAAGCCGCGGCCGAAAAAGCGGCGGCAGATAAAAAAGCGGCTGCAGCGAAAGCCGCCGCTGAGAAAGCGGCAGCGGCAAAGGCCGCCGCTTCTGATGTGGACGACCTGTTCGGCGATTTAAGTTCAGGTAAGAATGCGCCGAAAACTGGGGGCGGAGCGAAAGGAAATACCGCATCTGCCGCAGGTAAAGGGAATAATAAAACTAATGGCGCTTCTGGTGCTGATATCAGTAATTATGCAGGCCAGATTAAATCTGCGATCGAAAGTAAATTTTACAACGATCCTTCTTTTGCCGGTAAAACCTGTACCTTACGGGTAAAACTGGCACCAGATGGCTTATTGCTTGATATCCGGTCAGAAGGTGGGGACCCGGCGTTATGTCAGGCTGCGGTAGCAGCGGCAAGGCTTGCGAAAATCCCGAAACCACCAAGCCAGGATGTGTACGAAGTGTTTAAAAATGCTCCGCTGGACTTTAAACCTTAGTATTATTATCTCCCGTGAATACGGTGATAGTTCGCTAAGCTAAGTGTCAGTGTTGGAGTCGCCTTAGGTTTTTGGGTTTGTTAACATTCTGCTAAATTATCGTGGGCATAACGTCCAGATAAGGGAGAAATGATGAAGCAGGCATTACGAGTAGCATTAAGTTTTCTGATGCTGTGGGCAGCAGTGCTGCATGCAGAAGTGCGCATTGAAATCACCCAGGGTGTAGATTCAGCGCGTCCGATTGGTGTTGCTCCTTTCAAATGGGCAGGGCCGGGCGCAGCGCCTGAAGATATTGGCGGCATTGTGGCGGCTGACCTTCGCAACAGCGGTAAATTCAATCCGTTAGATCGTTCTCGTCTGCCTCAGCAGCCGGGTTCCGCACAGGAAGTTCAACCTGCTGCGTGGACGGCGTTGGGCATAGATGCTGTGGTTGTCGGGCAGGTCACGCCTAATGGCGACGGCAGCTATACCGTTGCGTATCAATTGGTGGATACCTCTGGCGCGCCGGGTACTGTGCTGGCACAGAACTCTTACAAAGTGAACAAACAGTGGCTGCGTTACGCAGGCCATACTGCCAGTGATGAAGTGTTTGAGAAACTCACCGGCATTAAAGGCGCGTTCCGTACCCGTATCGCTTATGTGGTGCAAACCAATGGCGGCCAGTTCCCGTATGAACTGCGCGTATCTGACTACGACGGCTACAACCAATTTGTGGTTCACCGTTCTCCGCAGCCGCTGATGTCTCCGGCCTGGTCTCCGGACGGCTCAAAAGTGGCTTACGTAACGTTTGAAAGCGGTCGCTCTGCGCTGGTTATCCAGACGCTCGCGAACGGTGCTGTGCGTCAGGTTGCGTCCTTCCCGCGTCACAACGGCGCGCCGGCGTTCTCGCCGGACGGGTCTAAACTGGCGTTTGCGCTCTCCAAAACCGGTAGCCTGAATCTCTATGTGATGGATATTGGTTCCGGCCAGATTCGTCAGGTGACGGATGGTCGTAGCAACAACACCGAACCGACCTGGTTCCCGGATAGCCAAACACTGGCTTATACCTCTGACCAGGCGGGTCGTCCGCAAGTTTATAAAGTCAGCGTTAACGGCGGTACCCCGCAACGCATTACCTGGGAAGGTTCGCAGAACCAGGATGCTGATGTGAGCTCTGACGGTAAATTTATGGTGATGGTAAGCTCCAATGGCGGCGCTCAACACATTGCTAAACAGGATCTGGTAACGGGCGGCGTGCAAACACTGTCGTCAACGTTCCTGGATGAAACGCCAAGTCTGGCACCTAACGGCACGATGGTAATCTACAGCTCTTCTCAGGGGATGGGATCTGTGCTGAATCTGGTTTCCACAGATGGGCGTTTCAAAGCGCGTCTTCCGGCTACTGATGGACAGGTCAAATTCCCTGCCTGGTCGCCGTATCTGTAATAATAATTAATTGATTACTAAAGGAATCATAGAAATGCAACTGAACAAAGTGCTGAAAGGGCTGATGATCGCTCTGCCTGTAATGGCAATCGCAGCGTGTTCTTCTAACAAGAATGCAAGCAACGATGGCAGCGAAGGCGGCATGCTGAACGGCGCCGGCACTGGTATGGACGCTAACGGCAATGGCAACATGTCTTCTGAAGAGCAAGCGCGCCTGCAAATGCAGCAGCTGCAACAGAACAACATCGTTTACTTTGATCTGGATAAATACGATATCCGTTCTGACTTCGCTGCAATGCTGGATGCTCACGCTAACTTCCTGCGTAGCAACCCGTCTTACAAAGTTACCGTTGAAGGTCATGCGGACGAACGTGGTACTCCTGAGTACAACATCTCTCTGGGCGAGCGTCGTGCTAATGCCGTTAAGATGTATCTGCAGGGTAAAGGCGTTTCTGCTGATCAGATCTCCATCGTTTCTTACGGTAAAGAAAAACCTGCAGTACTGGGCCATGACGAAGCGGCTTACGCTAAAAACCGTCGTGCCGTACTGGTTTACTAAGAGCATCGCATGAGCAGTAACTTCAGACATCATTTGTTGAGTCTGTCGTTACTGGTTGGCATAGCGGCCCCCTGGGCCGCTTTTGCACAGGCGCCAATCAGTAGTGTCGGCTCAGGCTCGGTTGAAGACCGGGTCACGCAACTTGAGCGTATTTCTAACGCTCATAGTCAGCTTTTAACCCAACTACAGCAGCAACTTTCCGATAACCAGAACGATATTGATTCACTGCGCGGTCAGATTCAGGAAAATCAATATCAGCTGAACCAGGTTGTGGAACGTCAAAAGCAGCTCCTGTTGCATATGGATAGCCTCAGTAATGGCGGAGCAGCACCGGCGGGTGATGCCAGCGCGCAAAATAATGGCGCAGCGGCATCAGGCGACAGCGCGGCTAACGCGCCGGCCGCGTCTTCTGACGCACCGGTTCAGGGCGGTGATGCGAATACTGACTACAACGCGGCTATCGCGTTAGTACAGGATAAGTCGCGCCAGGATGACGCTATTGCGGCATTCCAGAACTTTGTGAAGAAGTACCCGGATTCAACGTATCAGCCGAACGCCAATTACTGGCTGGGGCAGTTGAATTACAACAAGGGTAAAAAAGACGACGCTGCGTTTTACTTCGCCTCAGTCGTTAAAAATTACCCAAAATCGCCAAAAGCATCAGACGCCATGTATAAAGTGGGGCTGATCATGCAAGACAAAGGCGATAGCGCGAAAGCAAAAGCGGTGTATCAGCAGGTCATCAGTAAATATCCAAATACTGAAGGTGCTAAACAGGCTCAGAAACGCTTAAGTGCAATGCAATAGTTCATGGTTCGACCAGAATGCGGTTTTTCTGGTCTCACCGTGTGAAACTTAAGCACTTAAGTGATCTCTATCGAAATTTTTGTTGCGCCTGAATCTGAAATCAGTAATATATGCCGCCGTTGCCAAGGGATACGACGTTAACCCGAGGTGGCTTAAAGTGGGTCGTTAGCTCAGTTGGTAGAGCAGTTGACTTTTAATCAATTGGTCGCAGGTTCGAATCCTGCACGACCCACCACTTTCAAAGTGGAAAGCAGTAATCAGGTGTGAAGGATAACGTTGCACAGCAACAGCCCGAAGGGCGAGGCGAAGCCGAGTCATCCTGCACGACACACCACTTTTAGCACTATTCAGTACCTCAGTGGGTGATTAGCTCAGTTGGTAGAGCATCTCCTTTACACGGAGGGGGTCGGCGGTTCGAGCCCGTCATCACCCACCACTTGGGTCGTTAGCTCAGTTGGTAGAGCAGTTGACTTTTAATCAATTGGTCGCAGGTTCGAATCCTGCACGACCCACCACTCTTAAAGTGGATAGCAATACTGGACCGTAAAGGATAACGTTGCGTCAGCAACGGCCCAAAGGGCGAGACGAAGTCGAGTCATCCTGCACGACCCACCAATGACTGTTGCCAGCCTCGCTGACTCAGAATTTTTACCCGCATTCAGATGTGACCCGGTATGGGTCGTTAGCTCAGTTGGTAGAGCAGTTGACTTTTAATCAATTGGTCGCAGGTTCGAATCCTGCACGACCCACCACTCTGAAAATCTGCGGTAGTAGTTCCCGAAAGGGTCGTTAGCTCAGTTGGTAGAGCAGTTGACTTTTAATCAATTGGTCGCAGGTTCGAATCCTGCACGACCCACCAGTGTAAAAAAGCGCCCTAAAGGCGCTTTTTTGCTATCTGCGGTATAAAGATTCGGACCTGCCGTAGGTTCGAGCCGAACGCAGTGAGGCAACGGAGCCGCCTGCGGCGACGGCCTGAAGGGCGAGCAACGCGAGTCATCCTGCACGACCCACCAATGTAAAAAAGCGCCCTAAAGGCGCTTTTTTGTT
Source organism: Citrobacter freundii (assembly GCF_011077955.1). Lineage (GTDB taxonomy): Bacteria > Pseudomonadota > Gammaproteobacteria > Enterobacterales > Enterobacteriaceae > Atlantibacter. The sequence continues at coordinate 70,577 of NZ_JAALBX010000012.1, read as the reverse complement.
CCGTCGCGACGATAACTTAGAAACGGTAGCCTACGCCCACGTTAAAGCCATCAATGGCGCGATCGCCTTCAAGATCGGCATTGGTGCCTTCATAGCCGACATTCACCGTAAAATTCTCAACCGGATTAAAAATCACGCCTGCGCCGTAGGCAAAAGAGGTGGAATCGGCGGAAATGGTTTCGCGACCTACATAATTATCGCCAGCGTTATGCCACGTGGTATGGCCGTCAGCTTTAGTACGGGCCACGCCGCCCAGCGCGTACAGTGAAACATACTCATTGAGGCGGTAAGCCGGACCTACCAGCAAAGAATAGTATTTTGCTTCTACATGATTTTGGACGTAGTCAGAGGCGAGAAAATAATTCTGGTCATCATCGCCTTTCATATAAGTAAAGGAGCCCAGCAGGCTTACCGGCGAATCGAATTCATAGCGATACTGAAGATTAACGCCACGAATATTTTTAAAATCTTCCACTTTGCTTTGGGCATAACCAACTGACACGGATTGATTGTCTGCCTGCGCTACACCACTTATCATCCCGCCCGCGAGCAAAACTGCCAGAGATACCTTTTTCACTGTTCTTAATCCTTTCGTTGTATTTTCAAATTTCCGGGCTGACGCAGCGCACTCCTGAAAAGAAAATAGTGCCTCATCCCGGGGCAAGCGAAATTGTTACTTTTATGTTTACTCCTTGAAATACAGAACAATCTTAAAGGGACAATATCGGGTAGTATCTCCCTCCCCAATTCTGGTGGGTAAAAATAACGCCACCGTTTTTGAGCCTCAGATGCGCACTTTAGTTGCGCTACGGGAAGTGGTGTAAGGTGCATTTTCCTCACGACTTTTCGTTCAAAATTGGCTATCTTGTTTAGCATATAAAACAATCTTGCGGTTATAAGCGGGTAACAGGCTTTTAAACCGTAAAATGGTTCAGCCAGTAAAACGAGATTGCATGATGAGCGTAATGTTTAGACCAGAAGATGCCATTTACCCGTTCCCGCCCAAACCACGTCCTCTTAATGATGACGAGAAAGCTTTCTATAAAGAGAAAATAAAGCGCTTACTCAAAGAGCGCGATGCGGTGATGGTGGCGCATTACTATACCGATCCTGAAATCCAGGCACTGGCGGAAGAGACCGGCGGTTGTATCTCGGACTCGCTTGAAATGGCGCGCTTTGGCGCAAACCACAACGCCTCTACGCTTTTGGTCGCCGGCGTGCGCTTTATGGGCGAAACCGCCAAAATTCTCAGCCCTGAAAAAACTATTCTGATGCCAACCCTTGAGGCGGAATGCTCGCTCGATTTGGGATGCCCCATTGATGAATTTAGCGCGTTCTGCGACGCGCATCCGGATCGAACTGTGGTGGTTTATGCCAACACCTCCGCCGCCGTCAAAGCGCGGGCGGACTGGGTGGTCACCTCCAGTATCGCCGTGGAGCTTATCGAACATCTCGATAGCTTAGGTGAGAAGATTATCTGGGCCCCGGATCGCCATCTTGGAAACTACGTACAGAAACAGACCGGCGCGGATGTACTGTGCTGGCAGGGCGCCTGTATCGTGCATGACGAATTCAAAACCCAGGCGCTTGCGCGAATGAAAGCGCTGTATCCACAAGCCGCCGTGTTAGTTCACCCGGAATCGCCGCAGGCTATTGTTGATATGGCCGACGCGGTGGGCTCTACCAGCCAGTTGATCGCCGCTGCGAAAACGTTGCCGCATCCGCAGCTTATTGTGGCAACCGACAGGGGCATTTTCTACAAGATGCAGCAGGCCTGCCCTGAAAAAGAGTTACTTGAAGCACCGACCGCAGGCGAGGGCGCAACATGCCGTAGCTGCGCACATTGCCCATGGATGGCAATGAATGGCCTTCAGGCGATTGCAGAAGGCCTTGAGGCCGGTGGAAGCGCCCATGAGATTCATGTGGACGCCGCGTTGCGTGAAGGCGCGCTGGTGCCGCTTAATCGCATGTTGGATTTTGCGGCTACACTTCGTCGTTAACGGTAAAACGACTGTCGCGTATTGGTATACGCTTTGGGGAAAATATGGATTTTTTTAGCGTGCAGAATATCCTGGTGCATATTCCGATTGGGACCGGTGGTTATTCTCTGTCATGGATTGAGGCCATTGGTACTGTCGCCGGGCTTCTGTGCATCTGGCTGGCAAGTCTTGAGAAGATCATTAACTACTTCTTTGGCCTGATTAACGTCACGCTTTTCGCGGTGATTTTTTTCCAGATCCAGCTATACGCCAGCTTACTGCTCCAGCTATTTTTCTTCGTCGCCAATATTTACGGGTGGTATGCGTGGTCGCGGCAAACCAGCAATAACGAAGCGCTGCTGAAAATTCGCTGGTTACCGCTGCCTAAAGCAATAGGGTGGCTTGCGGCATGCGTCGTCGCCATCGCCCTGATGACGATTTATATCGACTCGGTATTCGGTTTCCTGACACGTATTGCCGTGTCCATTATGCAAGCGCTTGGCCTGAATGTGACGCAACCGGCGCTCCAGCCAGATGCGTTCCCGTTCTGGGATTCCTGCATGATGGTGTTGTCGATTGTGGCGATGATCCTGATGACCCGCAAATATGTCGAGAACTGGTTATTGTGGGTCATCATTAACGTCATTAGCGTAGTGATTTTCGCGCTGCAAGGCGTGCTGGCGATGTCGCTTGAATATCTCATCCTGACCTTTATTGCGCTCAACGGCAGCCGGATGTGGATTAAAGCCGCCCGCGAGCACGGCTCACGGGCGTTCAGTTAATGGTGATGATGGTGCTCAGACGCGACTGACTGGTAGAGATGGCATTCCGGCCCGGTACAGGGCTGGTATTCCATCTGAACCGTCGCGTGTTCTATCTGATATTCATGTTCAAGAAAGTGATGGATACGTATCAGTAGCGCATCGTGATCGTGGGGCGGAATAACCTGTACGTGCAGCGTCATTACCGGCTTTTCGCCAACCAGCCAGATATGCACATGATGTACGTTACGCACCTCAGGAATCGACAGGCTTAACGCGCGCTTAAGCGCTGCGACATCGAGTGTTTTCGGCGCACCCTCCAGCAGTTCATTTACGCTCTCTTTGAGCAACTGCCACGCGCTTCGTAATACCAGGCACGAAACCAGCACGGATAAAATAGGGTCGACGGGCGTCCAGCCGGTCCACAGGATCACTATCGCCGCGATAATCGCCCCAACAGAACCCAGCAGATCGCCAAGCACATGCAGCGCGGCGGCGCGTACGTTCATGTTTTTCTCTTCGCTACCGCGATGCAATATCCAGAACGCCAGGATATTAGCGAAAAGCCCCGCTACGGCAATCACCATCATCGTTTTCCCGGCAACCGGTTGGGGATGATAGAAGCGAATGACGGCCTCCCATACAATAAGCAGTGTGATAACTACCAACGCGATAGCATTGATAAAGGCGGCAAGCGTCGTCAGGCGAAGCCACCCAAACGTTTGCCGATTGTTTGGAGGACGGCGGGCAAAATAGACGGCGAGGAAGGCAAAGAGGAGCGCGGCTGCATCGGTGAACATGTGTCCGGCATCCGCTAATAGCGCCAGTGAACCTGAGATCAGCCCACCAATAATTTCCAGAAGCATAAACGTAGCAGTGACAAAAAATGCCGCCAGCAACTTGTTGCTGTTACCACGATTATCGGAATGTGTTGAATGGGAATGTGAACCTGAATGAGCCATAGGTACCTGATTTTCTAATAAGCGTCCATGAAGTATCAGGGTAAATTACCAAAAATAAAGGAGAGCGGCAGCTCTCCTTTGTATCAATACTTTTAATTAGTATTAGTGCGTAGTGCCATCGGTGTTCGTATCAACTTTGTCGCTACCCTGTTTGGTATCGACTTTGCTATTTACGTCCGGGCATTTACCGTCTTTACACTGGGTATTTTTATGAATTTCATCAGCTGACTGCGGACCGGATGAGGTCGCGCTATTCATGTTGGTACCGCTGGTGCCGTCCGGATGCAGCATAGTGCCGCTACTGGTGCCAGTACCTGTTGCTGTGCCAGTACCGCTGGTGGTGCCAGTGCCGGTGCCAGTACCCATATTGGTACCCGTTGTGCCGGCATTATTCATGTTGCCGGTATTGATGTCGTTGTTATCAACGCCTTTCGGAGCCTGATTTTGTTTGGCTTCAGGCGTTCCAACGCCTGCGCTAGCAGCCGCATTCGCCGGGCCATTGTCGCTGGTGCTGGCGCTATTATCCGCGGCCAGAGCCGCGCCGCTGGCTAAAGAGAGCGTTGCGCTAAGTAATAATGCTGTCAGTTTGTTCATCGTCATGCTCCTGTTTTAGTCATATCGACTGGAAAGCGTCTTTCCAGCGTGACGTCAGATTGTGCTGCTAATAATCTGAAGCTAAGTTAAAAACGATGCAGCCAAGCAATAAGTCAGCATGCAATCTCGTAAAAAGGCAAAAACAAAGTGGTTACAAGTAAAAATTGTAGACTTGATCTCGCTTTTCGCTACTTTTTGAAGCTTTTTGAAGCATTTCCAGGAATTATCTGTCTGAAGTGTAAAAGCGCGTTTACACTTCCAGCGTGACGAGATAGATTGAAGGGATTGCACTTACTCGACATATGTAGCTTCACTGGAAAGATCATGAATTATCAGAACGATGACTTACGAATCAATACCATCAATGAACTGTTACCCCCTGTAGCGCTGTTAGAAAAATTTCCTGCGACCGAAAAAGCCGCTAACACTGTTTCTCAGTCCCGTCAGGCTATTCATCAGATCCTCAAAGGCCAGGACGACCGTCTGTTAGTGGTGATCGGTCCGTGCTCAATTCACGATCCCAAAGCCGCGAAAGAGTATGCCGCTCGTCTGCTGGCGTTGCGTGAAAGCCTGAAAGGCGAGCTTGAAGTCGTGATGCGCGTCTATTTTGAAAAACCGCGTACCACCGTCGGCTGGAAAGGGCTTATCAACGATCCGCACATGGATAACTCGTTTCAAATTAACGACGGTTTGCGTATCGCTCGCAAACTGCTGCTGGATATTAACGACTCCGGCTTACCGGCGGCTGGCGAATTTCTGGATATGATCACGCCGCAATATATGGCTGACCTGATGAGCTGGGGCGCTATCGGCGCGCGCACCACGGAATCTCAGGTGCACCGTGAACTGGCGTCGGGACTTTCCTGCCCGGTCGGTTTTAAAAATGGCACCGATGGCACCATTAAAGTCGCTATCGATGCGATCAACGCCGCCAGCGCTCCGCATAGCTTCCTGTCAGTCACCAAGTGGGGTCATTCCGCCATTGTGAACACCAGCGGTAATGCGGACTGCCACATCATTCTGCGTGGCGGCAAAGAGCCGAACTACAGCGCAGCCCACGTCGCGGACGTGAAAGTGGGTCTTGCCAAAGCGGGCTTAACGCCGCAGGTGATGATTGATTTCAGCCACGCGAATTCCAGCAAGCAATTCCAGAAACAAATGGACGTTGGTGCGGACGTGTGCCAGCAGATCGCGAGCGGTGAAAAGGCCATTATGGGCGTGATGATTGAAAGCCACCTGGTGGAAGGCAATCAGAGCCTTGAGAGCGGTGAGCCGCTGGTCTATGGCAAAAGCATTACCGATGCCTGCATTGGTTGGGAAGATACTGAAGTGCTGCTTAATCAGCTGGCGACGGCGGTAAAAGCGCGTCGCGCTTAAACACATCCCGGATATAAAAAAGGCGTGGTTGCAACCACGCCTTTTTTTATTTTCGACGAATTACTTCGCTTTGCCCTGGTTTGCCACGGCGGCGGCTTTCGCTGCGATCTCGTCAGCGTTACCCAGATAATAATGTTTGATCGGTTTGAAGTTTTCATCGAATTCATAAACCAACGGCACGCCCGTCGGGATATTCAGTTCGAGGATCTCTTCTTCGCTCATGTTGTCGAGGTATTTCACCAGCGCACGCAGGGAGTTGCCGTGTGCGGCAATAATAACGCGCTCACCGCTCTTCAGACGCGGCAGAATGGCGTCATTCCAGTAAGGGATTACGCGATCGATGGTCAGCGCCAGGCTTTCAGTAAGCGGCAGTTCTTGCTCAGTCAGTTTCGCATAACGCGGATCGTGGCCCGGGAAACGCTCATCTTCACGAGTCAATTCCGGCGGCGTAACGGCAAAACCGCGACGCCATTGCTTCACTTGCTCGTCACCGTATTTCTCAGCGGTTTCCGCTTTGTTCAGGCCCTGCAACGCACCGTAGTGACGCTCATTCAGTTTCCAGGATTTCTCAACCGGCAACCATGCCTGGTCCAGTTCGTCCAGAATATTCCACAGAGTATGGATGGCACGTTTCAGCACAGACGTATAAGCAAAATCAAAGCTAAAGCCTTCATCCTTCAGCAATTTTCCTGCTGCTTTTGCTTCGCCCACACCTTTTTCGGACAGGTCAACATCATACCAACCCGTGAAGCGGTTTTCGTTGTTCCACTGACTTTCACCGTGACGAACCAGTACCAGCTTAGTAACAGCCATAGGTTTACTCCTTCATAAGCCTGGGTTAAATGATAACAATAATCATTATATTGCCGTGCTCTCGCCAGCGGCAATGCTAATTCTCTAACATAGCGAAAATAGTGGCAGAGTGTAAGGCGGATGTGACGTCTCAGTTATAATATTGTCTCGAAAAGACCATAAATTCAGCGAGATGGCCAAAAAAAAAGCCCTCAGATAAGAGGGCTTAATGATTATTGCGCCTGGAAGTGATAAATCGTGACGCTGCGATATTCCTCAGCGGGGCGCAAAACACAGTTCGGTTGCGGCCACTGCGGGTTGTTCGGGCTGTCTGGCAGAAATTCGCTTTCCAGCGCCAGGCCTTGCCAGGCGGAATAGTGTCCTTGCTCGCGCGCCGGAACCCCTTCCAGGAAGTTACCGGAATAAAATTGCAGCGCAGGCGCGGTGGTATAGACCGTCATTTGCAGTTTGTCGTCGCTTGACCACAGATGCGCTGCCGGTTGGGTAAGATCGCCTTTCGCCTGCAATAAAAACGCGTGATCGTAGCCTTTCACCTGTTGCTGATCTTCATCGCTCATAAATTCCTGGGCGATGATTTTCGGCTGGCGGAAATCGAAGCTTGTCAGCGCCACTTTGGTTAAATCGCGCGTGGGGATCCCCATACTGTCCACCGGTAAGTACGCGTCGGCAAACAGTTGTAAGCGGTGATTGCGCACATCGCACTGCGACCCATCAAGGTTAAAGTAGGCGTGGTTGGTGAGGTTCACCGGGCAGGGTTTATCAACCGTGGCGCGATACTCAATCACCAGTTGGTTGTCCGCCGTCAGGGTATAATGCGCCCAGGCGCGCGCCTCACCCGGAAAGCCCTGATCGCCATCCGGAGAGGTGAGGGTATACACCACTTCCGATTCATTCTGGCGCTCAATCAGCCAGCGACGTTTATCAAAGCCTTCTGGGCCGCCATGCAGCTGGTTTTCACCCTGGCTTGGCGTCAGCGTGTAGGTTTCGCCATCCAGCGTAAATGTCGATTTGGCGATACGGTTAGCGTAACGGCCAATACTGGCGCCTAAAAAGGCGGTTTGGTTCTGCCATTCTTCGGGAGACGGGCAGCCCAACAGGGTTTCCCGCACTGTACCATCCGTTAAAGGGATACGTGCGGAAAGGAGCGTCGCGCCCCAGTCCATTAAGCTCACCACCATTCCGGCATTATTGCGAAGCGTAGTGAGTCGATAAGGCAGCCCGTCGGGGGCAAGCGCGGTTGTTTCTCTTAGCACTGTCCAGCTCCTTCTGATGCTTTACAAACATAAAACGTTTCTTTGATACCTGTTTTGGCTTCGTACTGCTTAGCCACGGCGTCTTTCACCGCTGGCACTAACGATTCCGGCATTAATGCGACAACACAACCGCCAAAACCGCCGCCGGTCATCCGCACGCCGCCTTCCTCGCCGATAACGCTTTTTACGATCTCAACCAGGGTGTCAATCTGCGGAACGGTGATTTCGAAATCATCGCGCATGGAGGCGTGAGACTGCGCCATCAGTACGCCCATGCGTTTCAGGTCGCCCTGCGCCAGCGCGTCTGCTGCCTCAACGGTGCGGATATTTTCCGTTAACACGTGACGCACGCGTTTTGCGACAACCGGGTCCAGCTCATGCGCCACGGCATTAAATTTGTCCAACTCCACGTCGCGCAGCGCTTTTTGGGTAAAGAAACGCGCGCCAGTTTCACACTGTTCGCGGCGGGTGTTGTATTCGCTGCCCACCAGGGTGCGTTTGAAATTACTGTTGATTATCACAACCGCCACGCCTTCCGGCATCGGTACGGCTTTGGTGCCCAGCGTGCGGCAGTCGATCAGCAGCGCATGATCTTTTTTACCGAGGGCGGAAATCAGCTGATCCATGATCCCGCAGTTGCAGCCCACAAACTGGTTTTCCGCCTCCTGTCCGTTGAGGGCAATCTGCGCGCCATCAAGCGGCAGATGATAAAGCTGCTGGAACACGGTGCCCACCGCCACTTCAAGCGACGCGGAAGAGCTCAGGCCTGCGCCCTGGGGGACGTTGCCGCTAATGACTAAATCCGCGCCGCCAAAGGATGCGTCGCGCTTTTGCAGGTGTTTCACCACGCCGCGCACGTAGTTTGACCACTGTTGAGTGTCGTGGCTCATGATGGGCGCGTCGAGGGAGAATTCGTCGGTTTGATTATCGTAATCGGCGGCGATAACCCGCACGGTGCGATCGTCACGCGCCGCGCAGCTAATCACGGTTTGATAATCAATGGCGCAGGGCAGCACAAAACCATCGTTATAATCGGTGTGCTCGCCAATCAAATTGACGCGTCCCGGCGCCTGAATCGTATGGGTAGGGGCGTAGCCAAAGGTGTCGGCAAACAGGGATTGGGTTTTATCTTTCAGACTCATTGTTATTCTCCGGACTCGCGAAAATGGATGTCGCTTACGGCGCGCAGGCGCTCGGCAGCTTGCTCAGCGGTTAAATCACGCTGGGTTTCGGCCAGCATTTCATAGCCCACCATAAATTTACGCACCGTGGCGGAACGCAACAGCGGCGGGTAGAAATGGGCGTGCAACTGCCAGGGGGTCGGGTCGTCTTCGGTAAATGGTGCGCCATGCCATCCCATTGAGTAAGGGAAAGAGCATGAGAACAAGTTGTCATAGCGGCTGGTGAGTTTTTTCAGCGCCAGCGCCAAATCGCGGCGTTGCGCCTCACTCAATTCAGTCATGCGCGTGACGTGCGCTTTTGGCAGTAGCAGGGTTTCAAACGGCCATGCTGCCCAGTAGGGCACTACCGCCAGCCAGTGCTCGGTCTCAACGACGGTACGGCTGCCATCTGCCAGCTCACGCTGAACATAGTCCACAAGCATTGGGCTGCCCTGGGAGGCGAAATAATCGCGCTGAAGTTTATCTTCCCGCGCCGCTTCGTTCGGCAGGAAGCTGTTCGCCCACACTTGCCCGTGCGGATGCGGGTTAGAGCATCCCATGGCCGCGCCTTTGTTTTCAAACACCTGTACCCACGGGTAGGTTTTGCCGAGTTCTTCGGTCTGGGCTTGCCAGGTGTTCACCACATCTTCCAGCGCAGGAAGCGTCAGCTCCGGCAGCGTTTTGCTATGATCCGGCGAGAAGCAAATGACCCGGCTGGTGCCGCGCGCGCTTTCAAGACGCATCAACGGATCCTGGGTTTCCGGCGCTTCAGGCGTGTCGGTCATCAATGCGGCAAAGTCATTGGTGAACACATACGTACTGGTGTAATCCGGGTTTTTATCACCGGTTACCCGAACGTTGCCTGGACAGAGAAAGCAGTCCGGGTCGTGAGACGGCAGAACAGTGGTCGACGGCGTTTCCTGCGCGCCTTGCCACGGGCGCTTGGCGCGGTGCGGCGAAACCAGCACCCATTGACCAGACAGCGGATTGTAGCGGCGATGCGGATGATCGACCGGGTTAAACTTTTCCATCATCGTTCCTTAATCTGAATAGCCCTGAGGATGGCGAGACTGCCAGCGCCAGGTGTCCTGCGCCATTTCATCCAGCGTGCGCGTTACGCGCCAGTTCAGCTCTTTATCCGCCTTAGTGGCATCAGCCCAGTAGGCGGGCAAATCGCCGTCGCGACGCGGCGCAAAGTGGTAATTCACCGGTTTGCCGCAGGCTTTACTGAACGCGTTAACCACATCCAGCACGCTGCTGCCAACGCCTGCGCCAAGGTTATAAATATGAACGCCGGGCTTGCCCGCTAACTGCTGCATGGCGGCCACGTGGCCGTCAGCCAGGTCCATCACATGGATGTAATCGCGCACGCCCGTGCCGTCTTCGGTCGGGTAGTCGTTACCGAAAATAGCCAGTGATTCGCGGCGGCCAACGGCCACCTGCGCAATATACGGCATCAGATTGTTGGGAATGCCCTGCGGGTCTTCGCCCATGTCGCCTGACGGATGCGCGCCAACCGGGTTGAAATAACGCAGCAGCGCGATGCTCCATTGCGGACAGGCTTTCTGAAGATCGGTGAGGATTTGCTCTACCATCAGCTTGCTTTTGCCATAAGGGCTTTGCGGCGTACCGGTAGGGAAGCTTTCCACATACGGAATTTTTGGCTGATCGCCGTACACCGTCGCAGAAGAGCTGAAAATGAAGTTGGTGACATTGGCGGCACGCATAGCGGCAATCAGGCGCAGCGTTCCGTTAACGTTATTGTCGTAATACTCAAGCGGCTTCGCGACCGATTCGCCGACGGCTTTCAGACCGGCAAAATGAATGACGGTGTCGATGGCGTGATCGTGCAGGATTTCGGTCAACAGCGATTCGTTACGAATATCCCCTTCGATAAACATCGGTTGTTTACCGCCCAGGGTTTCAATAACCGGTAACACGCTGCGTTTACTGTTGCAGAGATTATCAAGGATGATGACGTCATGGCCATTTTGCAGCAGTTGAACGCAGGTATGACTGCCTATGTAACCGCTACCACCTGTTACCAAAACTCTCATATTTTGCTCCATTACGCTTATGGTATGTGTTAACCATAGCATAACAGACGGTACTAAACTGTGATATCGGATAAAATAGTGGTATCGGTTACACTAAAATATGCAGGAATTTTATAACGATTAAAAATCATTATAAAACATAACATTACCGGTCGTATTTTGCGGCTAGTCTGAAAATGGGCGCGCGATGCGCCCAGGGTTACCTTATTGCAGTGCGTCACATTGATAACGGTAGCGTTCGCCATCCGGCACAAACGTCAGGCGATGGGTGATACAGTCCGGCGCGTCTTCGGCGTGATGAGAGACAAACAACAGTTGAGTAGAGCCTTCGCTTATCAGCACATCCACAAAGCGCCGTACTAATTGGCGGTTAAGCGGGTCTAACCCTTGCAGAGGTTCATCAAGGATAAGCAGCGTCGGATGTTTGACCAGCGCACGGGCAATTAACGCCAGCCGCTGCTGCCCCCACGAAAGGCTCTGGAACGGCGCGTCGGCAACACTGTCACTGATACCCAGAATATCCAGCCACTGGCGAGTGAGTTTGCGCTGGCGATCCGATACGGCCTGATAGATCCCGATAGAATCGAAATACCCCGACAGGATCACATTGCGTACCGTTGTGCTCACCCGGTAATCAAGATGCAGGCTGCTGCTGACATAGCCAATATGCTTTTTGATATCCCAGATGGTTTCGCCACTGCCGCGACGCCGCCCAAACAGCGTCAGGTCATTGCTGTAACCCTGCGGGTGATCGCCGGTGATCAGGCTTAACAGCGTAGATTTGCCCGCACCGTTCGGCCCGACAATTTGCCAGTGTTCCCCCGGATTTACCGTCCAGCTCAGTTGGTGAAGAATAGGGCGGTCATTATAGGAGACCACGCCGTCGCGCAGCACGATGCGGGGTTCATCGGGAGCAAGCGTCACCGGGGTGATGACATCCGGCTCGGGCAGAGTAGTGCCGGCGAGTTTTTCGCTATGCGCCAGTTGGGCAATCAGCGCTTCTTCCAGCAAGTGTTGTTTTTTGCCGACATGCGTTAATTGGCAATCTGCCAGCACGCCTGCGTTTTCAACAAAATCCGGGATTTCATCAAAGCGATTAAGCACCAATGCCAGGGTATGCCCTTCCTGATTAAGCTGCCCCAGCAATTGTGCGAGTTGCGCCCGGGAATTCACATCCAGCCCGTCGAAAGGCTCATCTAAAATCAGCAGATCGGGGCGCGGCATTAACGCCTGGCACAAAAGGGTTTTACGGGTCTCGCCGGTCGAGAGATATTTAAAACGCCGCGTCAGCAAATGCGTAATACCAAAACGTTCCGCCAGCGCCTGGCAGCGGGCGGGATCGCGGATCTCTTCCTGAATAATGTCTGCGGTGGTGCGTCCGGTATCGTCTTCGCCGGGGCTTAGCAGATCGGTGTTATTACGCTGCCACTCCTCGCTGACCAGCTTTTGCAACTGCTCGAACGACAGGCGGACAATCCGCTCAAAGCGGCAATCACGATGCCCTTTCAGGCAGGAAAGTTCGCCTGAGAGCGCGCGCGCCAGCGCGGATTTTCCGCTGCCGTTCGCGCCCACAAACGCCCAGCTTTCACCCGCGCGCAGCGTGATATCGGCAAGTTGTAAGGTACGGGTATCGCTAAGACGAAACGTGCCTTGCGAAATTTGCAATACTGACATGTGTTATCCCATTTTTTGCAGCAACCATGCATCAGGGATACGTCGCGCGCCCGGTATTGTCAACCAGGCGCGTTGTTTTAGCAGAGCGTGGCGATTATCAGGGAATCGGCGTTAAAAAATGCTGTGACCTCAGCACCTTCTTCTGGATTGAGCGCCGCCGTTTGCTGTGCGGTGAGCGTGGCGCACACGCGTTGCCCGCCTGCGACGGTCACTACCACTTCGCTTTGATCCACTGCGTGTTTTATCTCGCTGATAACGCCGCGTAGTTGATTATCCGCCTCGCAGGCCTGTGTCGCGTCGCGGGTAACCTGCACCCAGGGCGCTTTCAGTAACACCAGCACTTCACGACCATTTTCCAGCCCCAGACGCTCCGCGCTCTGGGTGGTAATAGCGGCTTTTAATTCGGTGATGCCATCGGCCAGCAGCACGGTGATATGCTCCTGCACCGACTGGCGATCGCAGTTTGTCACCGTACCAAACCACTGATTACGCGCGCTGGTTTGCAGTGAAAATCGTGAAATCGCCGCAAGCAAACTGTCCAGCGGAAGCGTGTCATCGCTCAGCACATCGAAGGCTTTTTGCTGGATTTGCCCCAGCAGATCGTAGAGTTGGATTAAGCGCTTGCCGTAGTGAGTGACCACCGCGCCGCCGCCGCCCTTGCCGCCGGTTGCGCGATCCACCAGCGGCTGCTCGCTTAACTGGTTCATCTCATTTATGGCATCCCAGGCGCTTTTATAGCTGATGCTGGCAAGCTTAGCCCCCTGGCTAATTGACCCGGTATGTTCTATTTGTTTAAGCAGCGCAATGCGTCTTGGATCGGCAAACAGGCGTTGTTGGAGTTTTAGAGTGAGTAGAATTTCCGCTTGCATGGCCGGCTCCTTATGAAAAGGCTATTGTGACTGAAAGCGCGGCGGCGACGCAAATGGCACAAAAAGGAGAGTGCGTTTTTTATGAGGGAGGTTAAAATAACGCTCCCTGTAATCTGGAGGCTACCATGTTCGAGTTGTTGAAAAGTCTGGTGTTTGCCGTAATCATGGTGCCCGTGGTGATGGCCATCATCCTGGGTTTGATTTATGGCCTGGGCGAAGTATTTAACGTCTTCTCCTCTGTCGGCCACAAAGACCGCTCAAAGCAGCAGCACTGATTCCCCCAACGCCCGGTCTCTCCGGGCGTTTTGCTCTCAAGTCCCCCTATTTTTTGCCGATAATCGCTATGAATATCTGATGCGCACCGTTATATTGTCGACTACATAACGATGCTCAATGGAGAAGCACATGGCTACAACATGGTTAAAACTTACCGCTGGTATTGCGCTGTCTTTCACGCTGGTGTCACAGGCCATGGCGACGGATGGAAACATTACGGTCTTTGCGGCGGCGTCGCTGACCAACGCGATGCAGGATATCGCGGCCCAATACAAAAAAGAGAAACAGGTCGACGTGGTCTCTTCGTTTGCCTCTTCGTCGACGCTTGCGCGGCAAATCGAAGCGGGCGCTCCTGCGGATCTGTTTATTTCCGCCGATCAGAAGTGGATGGATTATGTCGGTGAGAAAAAATCCATCATTGATGCCAGCCGCGAAACGTTACTCGGCAACAGTCTGGTGGTTGTGGCGCCTAAAGCAAGCAAACAGGGCGACATCACCATTAACGAAAAAACCGACTGGCTTAACCTTTTGAAAGGCGGACGTCTGGCAGTTGGCGATCCGGAACACGTTCCGGCAGGCATTTATGCTAAAGAGGCGCTGCAAAAACTCGGCGCGTGGGATAAAGTCAGCCCGGTGCTGGCCCCTGCGGAAGACGTGCGTGGCGCACTGGCGCTGGTTGAGCGCAATGAAGCGCCGCTTGGCATCGTCTATGGTTCTGATGCCGTCGCGGGTAAAAACGTCAAAGTGGTCGGCACATTTCCGGAAAGCTCACATCAAAAAGTGGAGTACCCGATGGCTATCGTCGACGGGCATAATACTTCCCAGGTTAAGGCGTTTTACGACTACCTGAAAGGGCCGCAGGCCGCGGCGATTTTTAAACAATACGGATTCACCACTCACTAATGATTTTAACGGAACCCGAATGGCAGGCCGTGTTGCTGAGCCTTAAAGTCTCAACGATTGCAGTACTAATCAGTTTGCCCTTCGGGATCTTGTGTGCCTGGGTGCTGGTGCGTCGCACTTTCCCGGGAAAATCGCTGTTCGACAGTCTTATCCATTTACCGCTGGTGCTTCCTCCTGTTGTGGTCGGTTATTTGCTGCTGGTGGCGATGGGGCGACGCGGTTTTATCGGCGAATGGTTGTACGACTGGTTCGGGTTCACCTTTGCTTTTAGCTGGCGCGGCGCCGTACTTGCCGCAGGCGTCATGTCTTTCCCGCTGATGGTGCGAGCCATTCGCCTTGCGCTGGAAGCCGTTGACGTAAAGCTTGAACAGGCCGCGCGGACCCTGGGCGCAGGGCGCTGGCGGGTGTTCTTCACCATTACGTTACCGTTGACGTTGCCGGGCATTATTGCCGGCACCGTGCTGGCGTTTGCCCGGTCGCTGGGAGAATTTGGCGCGACTATCACGTTTGTTTCCAACATCCCCGGCGAAACGCGCACCATCCCCTCAGCCATGTATACCCTGATCCAGACGCCTGGCGGCGAGAGCGCGGCGGCACGCTTGTGCCTGATTTCCATTGTGCTTGCCGTTGCGTCGTTGATGGTGGCCGAGTGGCTTGCGCGTCTGAGCCGTAAGCGGATGGGGAACTGATCATGCTGGAACTTAATTTTCGCCAGACCCTGGGGAATCACCACCTTGAGGTGAATGAGACGCTGCCGGGTCAGGATGTGACGGCGATTTTTGGCGTATCGGGCGCGGGTAAAACCTCGCTTATCAACGCCATTGGCGGGTTGACTCGCCCGGAGTACGGTCGCATCGTGCTTAACGATCGGGTATTGAGCGATACCGAACAAAACCTCTTTCTGCCGCCGGAAAAGCGCCGGATTGGCTACGTATTTCAGGACGCGCGCCTGTTTCCACACTATAAAGTCAGCGGCAATCTGCGCTATGGCATGGCGAAATCCATGGCCGGGCAGTTCGATGCCGTGGTGTCGCTCTTGGGTATTGCGCCGCTGCTTGACCGGCTTCCCGGCGGGTTATCCGGCGGCGAAAAGCAGCGGGTGGCTATAGGTCGTGCGCTGTTAACCGCGCCGGAATTACTGCTGCTGGACGAGCCGCTGGCCTCACTGGACATTCCGCGTAAACGCGAACTGCTCGCCTGGCTTCAGCGGCTGGCGCGTGAAATCCACACGCCGATGCTGTATGTCAGCCACTCGCTGGAAGAGATAGTCCAGCTTGCCGATAACGTACTGGTGCTGGATAACGGCAGCGTGAAGGCCTTCGGCACGCTGGAATCCGTGTGGGGCAGTACGGTGATGCATCCCTGGCTGCCGCGAGAGCAGCAAAGCAGTGTGCTGAGAGTGAGCGTGCTGGAGCATCATCCACATTATGCGATGACCGCGCTGGCGCTTGGCGATCAGCATATCTGGGTCAACCGTATCGATAAGCCGCTTCAGTCCGTGTTGCGGATCCGCATACAGGCATCGGACGTGTCACTGGTTTTGCAACCGCCAGTCAGCAGCAGTATCCGTAACGTGTTGCGCGCGAAAGTGGTGAATCTGCTGGATGATGAAGGGCAGGTGGAAGTGCAGCTTGACGTAGGAACGCGTACGTTATGGGCGCGTATCAGCCCCTGGGCGCGGGATGAACTCAGTATTAAACCCGGCCAGTGGCTGTATGCGCAGATAAAAAGCGTGTCGATTGCCGCCTGATTACAACAAGTACTGATAAATCGCGTCGGCGATACTTGGCTCGGTATTAAGGCCTATTACCGTGTTGACGCGATCTTTAATGGCCTGGTCGGCATTGCCCATGGCAATGCCAAGGCCCGCACGTTCAAGCATACTCAAATCGTTATAATTATCGCCGAACGCCACCACATCCTGCATCGTCATGCCCTGAGATTCTACCCATTGCGCCAGTCGGTTGCCTTTGCTGTTTCCGGCAAGCGCCACATCCACCTGATCGTGCCACGACCATTCGCAGGCAAAGCCAAAGGTAGTTTCAATATGCGCCACCACCTCATGCAACCGGCCAACGTTCTCGTCGGTCAGGGCGAATTTCCAGATGGCGTCGGCTTGAAGCGCCGCCTCACGCAGCGAGGGCACCTGTAAAAACACCGGACGCTGGTTTTCCGGCAAACTGCGCGCCCAGTTTTCAGTGCGCAATACATGGCCGGTGGGTACCTGGTAGAGCATCGCATCATCCACATACATCAGACTGTGAATGGCGTGGGTTTCCAGCAAATCAATCAGTTGCTGGGCTTGCGAGGCGGGCAGAGGGTCGGCGGAAATGACATTTTTCGCATGATAATCATACAAATAAGTGCCATTACAACAAATAGCAGGTGTATCCAGCGCCAGCGCCTGATAAAAAGGATGGATGGCTACATGATGGCGACCCGTCACAATCAGCACCTGATAACCTGCTTTACGCGCGCGCTTAATGGCTTCCAGTGATTCCGGCAAAATCGTTTTTTGCGGCGTAAGTAAGGTTCCATCTAAATCAAGGGCGATGACGCGATAACGCATGGGTAAATTCCCGTTATGTATTGTTCAGAAAAGGTTCGGTTGATGGTACACCGCAACCGCGTCGGGGCAAAATCACCGTTACGTCGTCGGCACATTGCGACAAAACGCGCTACCCTTTTGAAGACTTAACGCTCACGTGAGGAAAGGAGTATTCATGAAACAAACAGTTTATACCGCCAGCCCGGAAAGCCAACAGATCCATGTCTGGCGCCTTAACCCAACGGGCGAGCTCACGCTGTTGCAGGTGGTCGATGTGCCAGGCCAGGTGCAGCCGATGGTAATTAGCCCGGACAAACGATATCTCTACGTTGGCGTACGTCCTGAATTTCGCGTTATCACCTACCGCATTTCGCCAGACGAAGGCACATTAACCCACGAAGCGGAAGCGGCGCTGCCAGGCAGCCCGACCCATATTTCTACCGATCATCACGGCAAATTCCTGTTTAGCGGCTCGTATAGCGCAGGCTGTGTGAGCGTATCGCCGCTCAATGACGGGATCCCAGGCGCTGTTGTCGACGTCATTGAAGGTCTTGATGGCTGTCACTCCGCCAATATTTCCCCGGATAACCGTACGTTGATGGTCCCGGCGTTAAAACAGGACCGTATTTGTCTGTTCACCGTAAGCGACGACGGGAAGCTGTTGGCGCAAACCCCGGCTGAGCTGACCACCGTTGAAGGCGCAGGGCCGCGTCATATGGCGTTCCACCCCAATCACCAGTTCGCCTATAGCGTTAATGAGCTAAACGGCACGGTGGATGTCTGGGCGTTGCAGTCGCCTAACGGCAAGATTGAGTGCGTGCAAACGCTGGATATTATGCCGCCGGACTTTGCCGACACCCGATGGGCTGCGGATATTCATATCACGCCGGATGGCCGTCACTTATATACCTGCGATCGTACCGCCAGCATTGTGACGGTATTTAGCGTCTCGGAAGATGGCAGCGTGCTGGCGGTGGAAGGCTTCCATCCGACCGAAACCCAGCCGCGCGGCTTTAATATCGATCACAGCGGCAAATTCCTCATCGCCGCCGGGCAGAAATCGCATCATATTTCAGTCCACGCAATCGAAGGCGCACAGGGTCTGTTGCGCGATGTAGGGCGTTATGCCGTAGGCCAGGGCCCGATGTGGGTCGTGATTGACGCGCGCTAAAGGCAAAAAAAAACGGACAGGCATCGCCTGTCCGCTGGATGAAAAGGCGCACGGTGTGCGCCTTTTTAATTACTTCTTAGGCTCAGCGACGACTTTGCTGCCAATACCACGGTTGTTGAACTCCCACATGCGGTTGAAGTTGTTGTCATTCAACTCGCGCTGCAGCTTGTCATCAGTCATGGTGCCGGTATTGCCTGCAAACGGACGTTTTGAACCCAGTGCATCGCCCCAGGGTTTCGCCATGTTAAAGCCTTCGTTAATCACGCTATCGCGGATAACGACCTGCCCGTTAGAAGACTGGTTAGCGGTATAGCCGTTTTCCTGCGCGTCGATATCCCACGCACGACCTAACTGCGCCACGCCGTCGCCATTAGCCACAAAGCGGCTGTTGACCGCGAGGAAGCCGAACCAAATGTTTGGCTGTGTTGCTGGCGCGAACACATAGCCTTCTTGCTGCGTGCGGGAATTGACAACCCGGAACTCAGTATTGTCGAACACCACCGCGCCGCGACCGGCAACCAGGTCCACATCGCCTTCAATGTAGCTGTTGGTCACAAGCGTGCGGGTCTGACGGTTATTAACAATACGGTTTTGCAAATCGCTGTTGGTCACGAAGAAAGTATTCTGACGGCCCAGAATATTTACTTTATCGATCTGCACTTTGTCGCCATCGGTACGCAGCGCCACCGCCTGGTGGTTACCGGCGTCAACGCTGTCGCCCAGATTGTTTTCAATGGTCAGGTTATGCAGTTGCAGGCCATTGTTTTGGGACCATACCACGGCAGAACACATCAGGCCGACAGTGGCTTCGCGGCGGTTCTGGCAATTGTCGAACATATACCAGGCAGGTTTACCCGGCATGTATTTACCTGACGGGTTAACCGTATGACGCCATGCGGTGCGATCCATTTCTGAATCCAGCGCCGCGCCAATTTTCACGTCAGCCGGATTTTCGCCGAGGCCATACAGCGTCACGCTGCCAGAGGAAGCCGGAATATACACGGTACCTTCCCAGGTGCCTGGCATAATCGCGATGTACTGACGGGTGCTGGTGTGCTTAATAATGGCCGCGTCAACCGCCGCCTGAATGGACGTGTGGGTCACGCCAGCGGTGCCAGCCGGGCCAACCACAAAGTCAGGCTTAGCCGGGATGGTTATTTTGGACGGCGTCCACGGTGCCGCGTTCGGATCCAAAGAGGCGAAATAGCGTGAAGCGACAAAATTCTGCGCTTCATTAGCGCTAAGGACAGGACGCGATGCCGTACCCGGCGCAACCTGCTCGGACGGAAGCTGGTCCGGCGGCGTTGAGCTACAGGCAGTCAGTGTCACGCCAAAGGCAAATGCCAGTGCCAGACGGGAAACCGAAGATATGTTCAAGGGATGCTCCTTGCTAAGTAAAAAAGAGTGAGTATCGAAATAGCCTGCTTTTTTAACCTAACTTGATTAAAACGGAAAGCTAAAGCGCGAAAAAGTTGCGTTTATCCGCGCTTTCTTGCCCCAGGCGTGCCAGCAGGTTGACAACCCGGCGCGCATGCCAATAAATGTATAGACAACCCATGACAAGCGATCATCATGACCTCAACCCTGCTTCCCGGTGATGTTATCTGGCGCAACGGGCGCATTGCGACGCTCAATCCGGCTATCGACACGCCGTATGGCCTGCTGGAACATCACGATTTATTGGTTCGCGACGGCGCTATTGTTGCCTTGACGCCTGCGCTCACGCATCCCCACTGCCAGGTCATCGACCTTCAGGGCCGGCTGGTCACGCCAGGCCTTATCGATTGCCACACCCATTTGGTTTATGGCGGAAACCGCGCAAAGGAATGGGAGCAGCGGCTTAACGGCGTTTCCTATCAGCACATCAGCGCCCAGGGGGGCGGGATTAACGCCACCGTCAACGCTACGCGGGGGACGAGTGCGCAGCACTTGCAACAGCAGGCGCAGCAGCGTCTCACGGCGTTAATGGCGGAAGGGGTCACGACAATAGAGGTGAAATCGGGTTATGGCCTCAATCTTGACGGTGAAGAAAAAATGCTGCGAGTGGCGCGCCAACTGGCGGCGGAAAATCCCATTGAGGTGACCACCACGTTACTGGCCGCTCATGCCACGCCGCCTGAATATAAAGGCGACCCGGACGGGTATATTGATTACGTCTGCGAGACGATTTTGCCCACGCTTTGCCAACAACACCTGGTGGATGCGGTGGATGTGTTTTGTGAAAGTGTCGGCTTTACCCTTGCGCAAACCGAACGGGTATTTGCCGCCGCACAGGCGCTGGGCATCCCGGTAAAAGGGCATGTTGAACAGCTTTCTCATCTGGGCGGCGCCGCTCTGGTGGGGCAGTATAAGGGGCTTTCCGCCGATCATATTGAGTATCTGGATGAGCAGGGCGTGCTGGCGCTGCAACGGGCCGGAACGGTGGCGGTGCTGTTACCTGGCGCGTTCTATTTTTTACGTGAAACCCAGCGTCCGCCAGTCGATTTACTGCGCAAATATCATGTTCCGATGGCGGTGGCGACCGATATCAATCCGGGCACCAGCCCGTTTGCCAGTTTGCATCTGGCCATGAATATGGCCTGCGTTCAGTTTGGCCTGACGCCGGAAGAGGCCTGGGCTGGCGTGACGCGTCATGCCGCCAGGGCGCTGGGGCGTCAGCACACCCACGGTCAGCTCGCTGCCGGATTCGTCGCCGACTTTATCGTCTGGGATGCCGAAAACCCGGTGGAGATGGTCTACGAGCCCTGCCGAAACCCGCTTTTCAGCCGCGTCTATCGCGGTGCGGCCCATTATCCACAGGGACAATCATGATGACGCTCTGGCAACCCGCGTCCGCCGCGCTATGGCAGGGACGAAACGATCTGGCCGAGGCCGACAATGCGCTGCGCCTCTTTCAGACCATCCGACATCGCACGGTTTTTAAGCCTGAGGCCGACGGTATTGCGCTGCTGGGCTTTGCCTGCGATGAAGGCGTTAAGCGCAACCACGGTCGCCCCGGCGCGCAGCAGGGGCCGGATGCGCTCCGTAGCGCCCTTGCGAATATGGCAAGCCATCGCGGACACGATAGCCTGGTCGATCTCGGGAATATCCACGCCGAGCCAGACGCGCTGGAAGCCGCTCAGGAAGCGTTAAGCGAGGCGGTTATGCAGTGCCAGCAGGCTGGCATGCGCACGCTGGTGTTCGGCGGCGGTCATGAAACCGCGTTCGGCCACGGACGCGGGGTGCTCGACGCCTGGCCCGACGCGCGCATCGCCATCGTGAATATCGACGCCCATCTCGATTTACGCCGTGCAGAACAGGCGACATCCGGCACGCCGTTTCGCCAACTGGCGCTGCACTGCGAACAGTCAGGGCGTCCTTTCCATTACACCTGCATCGGCGTGAATCCTGCCGCCAACACCCAGGCGTTACTCGACGAGGCCGAGCGCCTGAACGTAAACATCATTTGGGATACCGACTGCCAGCGCCCGGAACAGCCCCAGGCGGCCGCGCAAATCGCTGCGCTGCTGGAGTGGGCTGATAAAGTGTATTTAACCGTCGATCTGGATGCGCTGCCCGGCTGGCAAATGCCAGCGGTCTCTGCGCCCGCAGGCCTTGGGGTGCCGCTTGATACGGTGCTTGCGCTCCTGGAGCCGTTATGCCGCAGCCCTAAACTTCAAGCCGTGGATATGGTGGAATTCAACCCGCAATACGACCGTGACACTCTCGGTGCGAAAGTGGCGGCGCGCCTGGCGTGGCACATCGTTCGCCACTGGAATACGGCGACTCAAAATGGATAAGGAATAACGCGCGTTATGTTTTCATCACAACCCCGTCTGGCGACGTCTCAGGAGCCGGTGCCGTTTTACGAAAAAGTGAAACAGGCCATCAGCAGTAATATTCACGCTGGCGTCTGGAAACCGCACGATCGCATTCCGTCTGAGGCGGAACTGGTGCAGCAGTTTGGTTTTAGCCGTATGACCATTAACCGTGCGCTGCGCGAGTTGACCGATGAAGGGCTGCTGGTGCGCTTGCAGGGGGTCGGGACTTTTGTCGCCGAGCCTAAGGGCCAGTCGGCGCTGTTTGAGATTCGCAGCATCGCCGATGAAATTGCCGCGCGGCATCATCGCCATCGCAGTGACGTGCGGTTACTGGAGCGCATTGACGCCGATGGCCGCCAGGCCGCGGCGCTGGGGCTTGCGGAAGGTACGCCGGTGTTTCATTCCCTGCTGGTGCATTATGAAAATGATATCCCGGTGCAAATTGAAGACCGGATAGTTAATACCCACGCGGCGCCGCACTATCTGGCGCAAGATTTTACCCTCACCACGCCGCACGCCTATCTGTCGCAAGTGGCTCCGTTAACGGAGGGTGAACATATTGTCGAAGCGGTGCGGGCAAGCCTGCAAGAGCGCGACTGGCTGCATATCGACGCCGATGAGCCGTGCCTGCTGATCCGCCGCCGCACCTGGTCGGTGAACCATATCGTTTCCCATGCGCGTCTGTTGTTCCCGGGGTCGCGCTATCGCCTGCAAGGGCGATTCATGTCCTGATAATGTAACCATTTTGTTAATTTTGTGATGGCCTGCACAGGGCCATCACGCGAGTACGGTTAAGGTTTGAATTTGTCTATACAAGTATAGTCCTCTACGTTTTGTCATCCCGTCATACAAGGAGCAGGCCATGCAGCACGATAAATACCGCGAAGGTGACATTCGCGCCCCACGAGGTTCCACACTGAATGCGAAAAGCTGGCTCACCGAAGCGCCGCTGCGTATGTTGATGAACAACCTCGATCCCGATGTGGCGGAAAACCCTCTCGCGCTGGTGGTGTATGGCGGGATCGGACGCGCGGCGCGTAACTGGGAATGTTATGACGCCATCGTCAAGGCGTTAAAAGAACTGGAAGACGACCAGACCCTGCTGGTGCAGTCCGGCAAGCCGGTGGGGGTTTTCACTACCCACAGCAATGCGCCGCGCGTGCTTATCGCCAACTCGAACCTGGTGCCGCGCTGGGCCTCCTGGGAACACTTTAATGAGCTGGATGCCAAAGGCCTTGCGATGTACGGGCAGATGACGGCGGGTAGTTGGATTTACATCGGCAGTCAGGGCATCGTGCAGGGCACCTACGAAACCTTTGTCGAAGCCGGACGCCAGCATTACAACGGCAATTTGCAGGGGCGCTGGGTTTTAACAGCAGGGCTTGGCGGCATGGGCGGCGCGCAGCCGCTGGCCGCAACCCTTGCGGGCGCCTGTTCGTTAACCATTGAATGCCAACAGAGTCGTATCGATTTTCGCCTGCGCACCCGCTATGTCGATGAACAAGCAACATCGCTGGATGACGCTCTGGCGCGCATTAAACGCTATACCGACGAAGGCAAAGCGGTGTCGATTGCCCTGTGCGGCAACGCGTCGGAAATCCTCCCGGAACTGGTGGCGCGCGGTGTGCGGCCCGACATGGTAACGGACCAGACCAGCGCCCACGATCCGCTGCGCGGTTATTTACCGGCGGGCTGGACGTGGGATGCGTATCAGGAAGCGGGCACACGCGAGCCTGAGCGCGTTATCGCCGCTGCCAAAGCCTCCATGGCTCAGCATGTTCAGGCGATGTTGGCGTTTCATCAACGGGGCGTACCGACATTCGACTACGGCAATAACCTGCGCCAGATGGCGAAAGAGACCGGAGTAGACAACGCCTTTGATTTCCCCGGTTTTGTCCCGGCGTTTATTCGTCCGCTGTTTTGTCGCGGTATTGGCCCG
Organism: Citrobacter freundii; assembly: GCF_011077955.1. Lineage (GTDB taxonomy): Bacteria > Pseudomonadota > Gammaproteobacteria > Enterobacterales > Enterobacteriaceae > Atlantibacter. Next base: position 46,441 of record NZ_JAALBX010000012.1, on the reverse strand, counting down.
TTTCGCTGGGTCGCGCTGTCCGGCGACCCGGACGATATTTATAAAACCGACGCTAAAGTAAAAGAACTGATCAGCGACGATGTTCATCTTCATCGCTGGCTCGACATGGCGCGCGAGCGTATCAGCTTTCAGGGATTACCGGCGCGGATCTGCTGGGTGGGGCTGGAATGGCGGCAGAAACTTGGCCTTGCGTTTAACGAAATGGTGCGCCGTGGCGAGGTCAGCGCGCCGATTGTGATTGGCCGCGACCATCTGGACTCGGGTTCGGTGGCAAGCCCCAACCGGGAAACCGAAGCCATGCGCGACGGTTCAGACGCCGTTTCCGACTGGCCGCTGCTTAATGCGCTGTTAAATACCGCCAGCGGCGCGACCTGGGTTTCGCTCCATCACGGCGGCGGTGTGGGTATGGGTTTTTCTCAGCATGCAGGGATGGTGATTGTGTGTGACGGCACGGACGATGCCGCCGCGCGTATTGCCCGCGTCCTGCATAACGACCCGGCGACAGGCGTCATGCGTCATGCCGATGCGGGTTATCAAAGCGCCATCGACTGCGCGGTGGAGCAGGGCCTGAATTTACCCATGGTTGCGGCAACCCAGGAGAAAAAATAATGCGTACGTTTCGCCTAACGCCCGGCCAACTGAGCCTGGCGGAGCTTCGCCAGATTTATAGCGCGCCGGTTCGTATTGAACTTGATGAGGGCGCGTTCGACGACATCAACCGAAGCGTTGCATGCGTGAACGATATTCTCGCCGAAGGCCGCACAGCCTATGGCATCAACACCGGCTTTGGGCTTCTGGCCTCAACCCGTATCGCCAGCGACGATCTGGAAAACCTCCAGCGTTCACTGGTGCTCTCCCATGCGGCAGGGGTGGGCGAGGCGCTGGATGACGCGCTGGTTCGTCTTATCCTGGTGCTGAAAATCAACAGCCTGGCGCGGGGCTATTCCGGCATTCGCCTTGACGTTATTCAGGCGCTTGTGGCGCTGGTGAATGCCGAGGTCTGGCCGCGTATTCCAGCCAAAGGCTCCGTGGGCGCGAGCGGCGATCTGGCTCCGCTGGCGCATATGTCGCTGACGCTTCTCGGCGAAGGGCAGGCGCGTTATCAGGGGGAATGGCTACCCGCCGTTGAGGCGTTATCCAAAGCTGGCCTTTCGCCCATCACCCTGGCAGCGAAAGAGGGCTTAGCGCTGCTTAACGGTACCCAGGCGTCAACCGCTTTTGCCTTGCGCGGCCTGTTTGAAGCCGAAGATCTGTTTGCCTCCGCCGTGGTGAGCGGCGCGCTGACGACCGAAGCGGTACTGGGTTCGCGGCGACCGTTTGACGCCCGCATTCACGCGGTGCGCGGCCAGAAAGGGCAAATCGACAGCGCGGCGCTCTACCGCCACGTATTAACCGACGACAGCGAGATTGCCCAGTCCCATCACAATTGCGAAAAAGTGCAGGATCCGTATTCGCTGCGCTGCCAGCCGCAGGTGATGGGCGCGTGTCTGACCCAGATGCGTCAGGCGGCGGAGGTTTTACTGATTGAAGCCAACGCGGTATCGGATAACCCACTGGTGTTCGCCGAAGAGCAGGAGGTGATTTCCGGCGGTAACTTCCATGCCGAACCGGTAGCGATGGCCGCTGATAATCTCGCGCTGGCGCTGGCGGAGATCGGCGCGCTGTCCGAGCGACGCATTGCGCTGATGATGGATAAACACATGTCGCAACTGCCGCCATTTCTGGTGAAAAACGGCGGGGTGAATTCCGGGTTTATGATTGCGCAGGTGACTGCGGCGGCGCTTGCCAGCGAAAACAAAGCGCTGGCGCATCCCTCAAGCGTGGACAGTCTGCCAACGTCTGCAAACCAGGAAGATCATGTTTCCATGGCGCCTGCCGCCGGACGCCGACTGTGGGAGATGGCCAGCAACACCCGCGGCGTGCTGGCTGTCGAGTGGCTGGCGGCCTGCCAGGGGATAGATTTGCGTGAAGGGCTAAAATCCAGCCCGATTCTGGAAAAAGCGCGCCATATTCTTCGTGATAAGGTGGCGTACTACGAGCGGGATCGCTATTTCGCGCCAGATATCGAGGCGGCGATAGCACTCCTTAGCCAGCGCCGCCTGGCGGCGTTACTGCCTGATTTTCTCTAACCAAAACGGCGGCGTTATGCCGCCGTTTTGCTACACATACATCGCCGTCAGCGACGCGTTGCCAAGCGTATGAAAATGAACGTTAAAGCCGACCATCGCGCCGCTGGTTTCTTCATCCACCTCAATGCGTTCCACATCGAGCGCATGTACCGTAAAAATATAGCGGTGGGTTTCGCCTTTCGGCGGCGCGGCGCCGCCATAGCCGCTTTTCCCAAAATCAGTGCGCGCCTGCACAGCGCCTTCCGGCAATGCCGCCTGGCCTGAGCCTGCTCCCTGCGGCAAGACGCGCGTATCCGCCGGTAAATTCGCGACGACCCAATGCCACCAGCCTGAACCGGTTGGCGCGTCCGGGTCGTAGCAGGTGACGACGAAGCTTTTGGTCCCGGACGGGACGTCATCCCATTCCAGGTGCGGCGAAATGTTATCGCCTTCGTAGCCCATGCCGTTAAACACGTGGCGTAACGGGAGTTTTTCGCCCTCCGCTATGTCCCGACTGAATAATTTCATAAGGGCTCCTTAGCCTGTTCTCACTTAAATTTCATTTCACGAAGTGTAGTGAATCTGGCTCAAATTAGCGAAACAGCGTCGGGTCGTTAACGGCGTTTACCACGGCGGTAGTTAACCGACTGAGGTGGTCCGGGGTTATCACATACGGGGGCATCAGATAGATCAGTCGGCCAAAGGGGCGGATCCACACGCCCTGTTCAACAAAGAACTTCTGTAATCGCGCCATATCCACCGGGGCGTGGGTTTCCACCACCCCAATCGCGCCCAGCACCCGCACATCCGCCACCTGAGCCGATTCCCGGCACGGCGCGAGCTGCGCGTTAAGCTGCGTTTCAATTGCGGAAACCTGCGCGCGCCAGGCGTCGGTTTCCAGTATTGCCAGGCTTTCCGTCGCCACGGCGCACGCCAGAGGATTGCCCATAAACGTCGGGCCATGCATAAAGCAGCCCGCCTCGCCGTCGCTGATGGTATTCGCGACCTGGCGGGTCGTCAGTGTGGCGGAGAGCGTCATGGTACCGCCGGTTAACGCTTTGCCAAGGCAGAGAATATCCGGCGTAATGCCCGCGTGTTCGCAGGCGAAAAGTTTACCGCTGCGACCCAAACCGGTGGCTATCTCATCGGCAATCAGCAGGATCCCTTCGCGGTCACACATCTTACGGATGCGCGTAAGCCACTCGGGGTGATAAAAGCGCATGCCCCCGGCTCCCTGCACGATGGGTTCAAGGATAATGGCGGCAATCTCATGGCGATGAGCTGCCATCAGGCGGGCAAACGGCGCGATATCGCGCTCATCGAACGCTTCGCCGAAACGGCTTTGTGGGGCAGGGGCGAACAGATTGTCCGGCAGATAGCCTTTCCACAAACTGTGCATTGAGTTATCGGGATCGCACACCGACATCGCGCCGAAGGTATCGCCATGGTAGCCGTGGCGGAACGTTAAAAATCGCTGGCGCGACTCGCCTTTGGCATGCCAGTACTGCAACGCCATTTTCATCGCCACTTCCACCGCAACCGATCCCGAGTCCGCCAGGAACACACATTCCAGCGCGGCGGGCGTCATCGCGACCAGTTTGCGGCACAGCGCCACGGCGCTCGGGTGCGTGATGCCGCCGAACATGACGTGGGACATCTCATCAATCTGACGTTTCATCGCCGCATTCAGACGCGGATGGTTATAGCCATGGATAGCCGCCCACCATGATGACATTCCATCCACAAGTCGCTCGCCGCTCGCCAGTTCCAGTTCGCACCCGTCTGCCCGCACTACCGGATAGATCGGCAGTGGCTGGGTCATTGACGTATAGGGGTGCCAGATATGCTGTCGATCGAAGGCGAGGTCCTGTTGCGTTATCATGACTTGTAAACCATTTTAAAAAGAATTAGGTTTACGAGTCTACACCGAACCGATAAGAAGCAACACATTTTTGGAGAAGCAAGATGGCGGATTCCCCACGCTGGACATTGTTGCAAGTCACTGCATTGTTTGATAAACCCCTCCTCGACTTGCTGTTTGAGGCGCAGACCGTTCACCGTCAGCACTTCAATCCTCGCGAGGTGCAGGTCAGTACCTTGTTGTCGATTAAAACCGGCGCTTGCCCGGAAGACTGCAAATATTGCCCGCAAAGCTCGCGTTACAAAACCGGGCTTGAAGCCGAAAAGCTGATGGAAGTGGAGCAGGTACTGGAATCGGCGCGGAAAGCCAAAGCTGCCGGTTCGACACGTTTTTGCATGGGGGCGGCCTGGAAAAACCCGCATGAGCGCGATATGCCGTATCTGGAGCAGATGGTGGAAGGCGTCAAATCCCTGGGGCTGGAAGCCTGTATGACGCTCGGTACGCTGTCGGATTCACAGGCCCAACGTCTGGCCACGGCGGGGCTTGATTACTACAACCATAACCTCGACACCTCGCCGGAGTTTTACGGCAATATCATCACTACCCGCAGTTATCAGGAGCGTCTTGATACCCTGGACACCGTACGTGAAGCCGGGATCAAAGTGTGCTCCGGCGGCATCGTCGGCCTTGGGGAAACCGTTAGCGATCGGGCGGGATTATTACTGCAACTGGCGAATCTGCCGACCCCGCCGGAAAGCGTGCCCATCAACATGCTGGTGAAAGTGAAGGGCACGCCGCTTGCGGATAACGATGATGTCGACGCGTTTGATTTTATCCGCACTATCGCCGTGGCGCGTATCATGATGCCGACCTCTTTTGTGCGCTTGTCCGCCGGTCGCGAGCAGATGAACGAGCAGACCCAGGCGATGTGTTTTATGGCGGGCGCGAACTCCATTTTCTACGGCTGCAAACTGCTGACGACGCCAAACCCTGAAGAAGATAAAGATCTGCAACTGTTCCGCAAATTAGGGATCAACCCCGAACAAACGGCGGTATTGCTGGGCGATAACGAGCAGCAACAGCGGCTTGAAGCGCAGCTTAAGACGCCGGATACCGATGATTACTACAACGCGGCGGCGGTATGACCTGGCAGCAGCGCATCACCACCGCGCAAGACAAGCGCCGGGCAGAACAGGCGTTTCGCACCCGCATCGTCGGGGAGTGCGACGCGGCGGGATTTATCCATCAGGGTGTGCGTTATCGTAATTTTTCGGGTAATGACTATCTGGGGTTAAGCCGTCATCCGGCCATTGTTCAGGCCTGGCAGCAGGGCGCGCAGCGCTATGGCGTGGGCAGCGGGGGGTCTGGACATGTGACCGGATTTCATCAGGCGCACCACCAACTGGAACAGACACTGGCGCAGTGGCTGGGCTATCCGCGTGCGTTGCTGTTTATTTCCGGGTTTTCGGCTAATCAGGCGGTGATAAGCGCCTTAATGCAAAAAGAAGACTGGATTGTCGCCGACAGGCTTAGCCACGCCTCGCTACTGGAAGCCGCCAGTTTAAGCCCGGCGACGCTGCGCCGCTTTCACCATAACGATGTGGATGCTCTTAAAACTTTGCTGGAAAAACCGCTTCAGGGCCAGCAACTGGTGGTGACCGAAGGCGTCTTCAGTATGGATGGCGATTGCGCGCCGCTGGCGGAGATTGCTGCGGCGAAACACAACGCGCTGCTTATGGTGGACGACGCCCACGGCATCGGCGTGCTGGGGGAGGACGGGCGCGGCAGTTGTGCGGCGGCCGGGGTTAAACCCGATATCCTGGTAGTGACGTTCGGCAAAGCCTTTGGTCTTTCTGGCGCGGCGGTATTGTGCAGTGAGGATATTGCCGATTATCTGCTGCAATTTGCCCGCCATCTGATTTACAGCACCGCGATGCCGCCGGCCCAGGCGTATGCCTTGCAAACCGCAGTGACGGTTATCCAGCAAGCTGAGGCGCAACGCGCTACGCTGCGCCGTCATATCGCTTATTTCCGCAGCCAGATGGCCGGGATCCCGTTGTCGCTCGCCGCATCGACCACCGCTATCCAGCCCATTATTGTCGGTGATAATCACCACACGTTGCACCTCGCCGCCCGGCTGCGCGAGCGCGGAATGTGGATAAGCGCGATTCGCCCGCCCACGGTGCCGCCGGGCAGCGCCAGGTTGCGCGTCACCCTTAGCGCGGCGCACGACGAGCGGGATATTGACGCTCTGCTGGAGGCGCTTTATGACGTTACCCGTCAATAAAACCGCCGTCGCCGCCGCGTTTGGGCGCGCAGCCGCCCATTACGATAAGCACGCCGCCTTTCAACGTGAAAGCGGCGAGCGATTATTACGCATTCTCGGCGACGGGCAGTACGCAACGGTGCTTGATGCCGGTTGCGGCACCGGTTATTTCAGCCGTTACTGGCAACAGCGGGGCAGTTGCGTCACCGCGCTGGATCTCTCCGACGCCATGTTGCGCACAGCCGAGGCAAACCAGGTGGCGGACCATTTTCAGCAGGGCGATATCGAAAACTTGCCGCTGGCGTCTGAAAGCGTGGATCTGGTCTGGAGTAACCTGGCGGTGCAGTGGTGCAGCCAGCTTTCCCGGGGGATTAGCGAGTTGTGGCGCGTCACCCGCCCGGGCGGGCGTATCGCGTTCAGTACGCTTCTGGCAGGCTCGCTTCATGAGCTGCATCATGCCTGGCGCGGGGTTGATAATGCCCGTCATGCCAATGCGTTTCTGCCCGTTGAGGCCGTGCTGGCGGCCTGTGCGCCTTTTGCGCTGCAATGGCAGCAAAGCCCGGTAACCGAACTGTTCGCCGATCCGCTTAGCGCCATGCAATCGCTTAAGGGCATCGGCGCCACGCATCTGCATCACGGGCGCGAAAACCGGATCCTGACCCGTCGCCAGTTACACCAGTTGGCGCTGGCCTGGCCGCAGCAGGACGGCGCGTATCCGCTGACTTATCAACTTTTTTGTGGAGTGATTACTCGTGAGTAAACGCTGGTTCGTTACCGGAACCGATACCGAAGTGGGTAAAACCGTTGCCAGTTGCGCCTTGTTGCAGGCCGCGACGTGTGCCGGGTATCGCACCGTCGGCTATAAGCCTGTCGCGTCAGGCAGCGACATGACGCCCGATGGCGTGCGCAACAGCGATGCGCTGGCGCTGCAACGCAACAGTTCACTGGCGACTGGCTATGACGCCGTAAACCCTTATGTGTTTGAAGAACCCACCTCACCGCACCTGGTCAGCCGCTCCTCAGGGGTGATGATTGAACGCGCTGTTATGTCGCGAGGGCTGAAGGCGCTTGTGCAACAAGCCGACTGGGTGCAGGTGGAAGGCGCGGGCGGCTGGTTTACGCCGCTTGGCGAGGACTACACCTTCGCTGACTGGGTGGCAGAGGAAAAATTACCCGTCATTCTCGTGATCGGCGTGAAGCTTGGTTGTATTAATCACGCCATGCTGACGGCCGCCGCCGTACAGGCCGCAGGTTTACCGCTTGCGGGATGGATAGCCAATGACATCACGCCGCCCGGCTCGCGTCACCAGGATTATCTGGCCTCGTTGCAGGCACGTATTCCCGCGCCTATGCTGGGCGAAATCCCCTGGCTTGACGATCCGTTCTCGCAGGATCTGGGCCGCTATCTCAATCTCGCGTTATTGGTTTAGCAATGAATCAAGGGCAGCAGGCGCGGATTATCTAATTGCGCAACGCTGCCCTGGGCCACGCTTCTGCCCTTATGCAGCAGACAAAACCGGTCGGCGACGCGGCGGATAAACGACATCTGCTGCTCCACCAGCAGGATAGACAGGCCGAACTCCCGGTTTAAACGCAGCAGCACATCACCCAGTTTGTGAATAAAGCCCGCGTTATTGCCGCGCGTGGGTTCGTCCAGAATTAATAATTTAGGCTGTATGACCAACGCATTGGCTAACGCCAGCCGCTGTTGATTCTCATCATCGAGGGAAGCCCCTCGGGAGTGGCGCAGCGGGTAAAGCTCGGGAAACAGGTCAAAGGTCGACTCCGGCACGAGGCCCTGGGTATCGCCTGCGGCACGCAGGGCGATTTGCAAATTTTCTTCAACCGTCAGGCCTGAAAAAATCCGCCTGTCATGGGGAACGTAGCCGATGCCAAGCGCCGCGCGGGTGTCGGCATTCGCATCGTTTAAATGTAGCGGCGCAACGCCTCCCTGACGCCAGACGATAGACCCGCTCTGTACCGGCAAATGCCCGGTAATGCAGTTAAGAAGCGTGGTTTTCCCGGTCCCTTGCGCGCCGGTAATGCAGACTGATTCACCCGAAAGCATTTCTAAATCCACATTCCAAAGCACATGGCGTTCACCGTAAAACTGATTGACTGAATGCAAACTCAACATAGGCGCTCCTGGTGTGCGAAGGAAACACAGTGTGGTGAGCGGCATATACACCGCTCGCGTCAGAAAGAGAGTGCAATTCTTTTGCCAGAGTCAGGAAAGGCAGGCCGTTTAGCTAATTTTTAAGAGTAAACTCACACATTCGGCGTATTCACGCCGTGAACAAGGTGATATCTCACGCGCTCTGCACTTTAACAGTGCTTTAACATATCCCGCTGGTGCACCACCGCGATCTTCCTTGATCATGTTGCGCAACGGCGTTCAATGCCAGTGCCAGGTTTCCATGAAAATGCCTAAATTCAGCGATAAATTTTTTTTTACGAGGCCAGCAGGCGAAATACCAGGAATCTCCTGGGCGGCGACCCTTAAGGGCTGCAACCACTTATCCACCATTCCTGTGGATAACCTTGTGCATTAGAGTTAGAAAACTGATGGGAAGCGAGAGAAGACGCGGCTTGCGCATGAATTGACGCGAAAGCCGTCTGATAAAAATTACTCTTGCATTACAACGTATTACATAAAATCAATGGTTGTCAAAAAAGTGTCATTCACTGCCACAAAACTTTCATTACGTACCTTGACAAATGTTAAAAAGCCGGCTCGTTTGGGGATAACCACCTCAAGCAGATGAAATCACCGCATTAACGTCGCCGATCCCGGTAAAATACACAGGCCGTGTCTTTATCAACTGTAGTCTGCACTGGTTTTTTATCCAGTCTTTTGCGTTGGCAAAACGCGCTTGAGGGAGTAAAATTATTGATTCCCCCCGCAACGCTTCAGGTAACTCATGAGCAAACCGTTCAAACTTAATTCTGCTTTTACGCCCTCTGGCGACCAGCCTGAGGCGATCCGCCGTTTGAAGGAGGGTCTCCAGGATGGTCTTGCCCATCAAACGCTGCTGGGGGTAACGGGTTCAGGGAAAACCTTCACCGTCGCAAACGTGATAGCCGATTTGCAGCGCCCGACCATGGTGCTGGCGCCCAACAAAACGCTGGCGGCGCAGCTTTACGGCGAGATGAAAGAGTTCTTCCCGGATAACGCGGTGGAGTATTTCGTTTCTTATTACGATTACTATCAGCCCGAGGCTTACGTGCCGAGTTCGGATACGTTTATTGAGAAAGACGCCTCGGTGAACGAACACATTGAGCAGATGCGTTTATCCGCTACCAAAGCGCTGCTTGAGCGTCGGGACGTGGTGGTGGTGGCGTCGGTGTCGGCGATTTATGGTCTGGGGGACCCGGATCTGTATCTTAAGATGATGCTGCACCTCACCAATGGCATGATTATCGATCAGCGTTCTATCCTGCGCCGCCTGGCTGAATTGCAATATACCCGCAACGATCAGGCGTTCCAGCGCGGTACATTCCGGGTGCGCGGCGAAGTCATCGACATTTTCCCGGCGGAATCGGACGACATGGCGCTGCGTGTTGAGCTGTTCGATGAAGAAGTGGAGCGCCTGTCGCTGTTTGATCCTCTGACCGGTCAGGTTGAAGGCGTGATCCCGCGCTTTACGGTTTATCCGAAAACCCACTACGTGACGCCGCGTGAACGCATTGTTCAGGCGATGGAAGACATCAAAGTTGAACTGGCCGAGCGGCGCAAGGTGCTGCTGGCAAATAATAAGCTGCTTGAAGAGCAGCGCCTGACCCAGCGTACCCAGTTCGATTTAGAAATGATGAACGAGCTGGGGTATTGCTCGGGCATCGAAAACTATTCGCGCTATCTGTCTGGGCGCGGGCCGGGCGAAGCGCCGCCGACACTGTTTGATTACTTACCCGCCGACGGCCTGCTGGTGGTGGATGAATCCCACGTGACTATTCCGCAAATCGGCGGGATGTATCGCGGTGACCGGGCGCGTAAAGAGACGCTGGTGGAGTATGGTTTCCGCCTGCCGTCGGCGCTGGATAACCGTCCTATGAAATTTGAAGAGTTCGAAGCCCTGGCCCCCCAGACGATTTACGTGTCGGCGACGCCCGGGAATTATGAGCTCGAAAAATCGGGCAGTGAAATCGTCGATCAGGTGGTGCGTCCTACCGGGTTACTCGACCCCATTATTGAGGTGCGCCCGGTGGCGACACAGGTGGACGATCTGTTGTCGGAAATCCGTAAACGCGTCGGTATTAATGAGCGCGTGCTGGTGACCACTCTGACTAAGCGTATGGCGGAAGATCTTACTGAATATCTGGAAGAGCACGGCGAGAAAGTGCGCTATTTGCACTCGGATATCGACACCGTAGAGCGTATGGAAATTATCCGCGATTTGCGTCTGGGTGAGTTCGATGTATTGGTGGGCATCAACTTACTGCGTGAAGGGCTGGATATGCCGGAAGTGTCGCTGGTGGCAATCCTCGATGCCGATAAAGAAGGCTTCCTGCGTTCTGAACGCTCCCTCATCCAGACCATTGGCCGCGCGGCGCGTAACATTAACGGGAAAGCGATTCTGTATGGCGACAAAATCACCCCGTCAATGGCGAAGGCCATCAGCGAAACCGAGCGACGTCGTGAGAAACAGCAGCGCTATAACGAAGAGCACGGTATTGTGCCGCAGGGCCTGAACAAAAAAGTGGTGGATATCCTGTCGCTTGGCAGCGGTATTGCCAAAACGCGGGGCAAAGGCCGGGGCAAAACCCGTTCTGCTGCCGAGGTGGAAGCCGCGGAACTGGCGCTTACGCCAAAAGCCTTGCAGCAAAAAATTCACCAGCTTGAAGCGCAAATGCTTCAGCATGCGCAGAATCTTGAATTTGAAGAGGCCGCCGCAGTCCGCGATCAGCTTCATCAACTGCGCGAGTTGTTTATTGCTGCCTCATAACAGATCGGGGCGCGCAAGGGCTGTGACAACATCAGCCCGGCGCGCCATTGATCGGCGCGCGCCATCTGACGCTGCCGGGTTATCCCATTTCCTGAACGACTTTATCCAGCGCCGTGCGCAGCAGATGCCTGTCGTGGCGGTAAGGAATATCTTCCGCCTCCAGCGGTTCCTGAATAATCACTTTATCCACTAACCCTGACACATCGACTTTCGGCCCGACCACCACGGCGTCCACCAGGGGTTTCCCGACGTAACGCTCCATGATGGTAAGCTTTTCCGGCAGCGTCAGGCTGGCGGCGGGCAGGCTCAGTTCGCGTCCGAGATTGCCGATATAAACCACCGGCGCCGGGGTGCGTCTTAATGCCTGTGCTAAATCAGGCAGCAGTAAAAGCGGCATCAGGCTGGTGTAAAAACTGCCAGGGCCAATTAAGATTAAATCCGCCTCGCCAATTGCCTGCAGCGCTTCACGGGTGGCGGGCGCGATGGGGTAGAGTGACAGGGCTTGCGGCGGTTCACGCAGCTGGTCAATATTCACTTCACCATAAATATCATTGCCCTCGGCATCGGTTGCCACTAAATCCACCGGATGCTCAGACATGGGAATCAAAAACGCGTCTACTTTTAATAGGTTTCTTATTAAATTGATGGCTTCCAACGGCCTGACGCTTAAGTGATCTAACGCCTTCAACATCAGATTTCCGAGGTTATGGCCGGATAACTCGCCATTACCGCCAAAACGGTACTCGAACATTGCGGAAGCAACGCTTGGCTCGGTAATTAATTGATTCAAACAGTTGCGCATATCGCCCCAGGCGATCCCCCCTTCGGCGCGGCGGATACGTCCGGTGGATCCCCCATTGTCGGTCGTGGTAACAATACCCGTCAGGCGCGAGCCCAGCGAGGAGAGTGAAGACATCACCCGTCCTAAGCCATGCCCTCCGCCCAATGCCACGACCCGGTCTAAATCCATCAAGGTGCGATTACGCATACATGTTCCCTCATTTTGTTGTGTAGCAATACGTTAGCTGATTCCATAAAAAAGACGAGCCTTGTTGATTAAAATGATGCATGTCAAAACAAAACCGTCAGTTTTACGTATTCTGTAACGAAATCGCAGAATAACATCGTTATATATATGTTTATATAGCGAAAATGAACATGGCGGGCGCGTTTAAACCACGCTACTATGCCAATAACCGCTTCAACTTGTGAAGCATACACTCAAGCCTCTCCGCCTAAGTCTCTTTTACCCGATAAGGTGGTTTGGCCGTGACGAACGTCACCAGGGTGCAGAAAGAAATGACTGCATCTCCCGTATTTGGAAAGGTGTACATGGTCTCTCAACTTACCGATGCTTTCGCACGTAAGTTTTTTTACTTACGTTTGTCGATTACCGATGTGTGTAACTTTCGTTGCACCTACTGCTTGCCTGACGGCTACAAGCCTTCCGGCCACACCAATAAAAGCTTTCTGAGCGTAGACGAAATTCGCCGCGTGGCGCGCGCGTTTGCCCAAATGGGGACGGAAAAAGTGCGCCTCACCGGGGGCGAACCTTCTTTACGCCGCGATTTCGTCGACATCATCGCCGCCATTCGTGAAAACGACGCTATCCGCCAGATTGCCGTGACGACTAACGGCTATCGTTTAGCCCGCGATGTCGCCGCCTGGCGCGACGCCGGATTAACGGCAATCAACGTCAGCGTCGACAGCCTCGACGCGCGCCAGTTCCACGCCATTACCGGGCAGGATAAATTCCACCAGGTGATGGAGGGCATCGACGCGGCCTTTTACGCGGGGTTTAGCAAAGTCAAAGTGAATACCGTGTTGATGCGTGACGTGAATCACCATCAGCTTGATACCTTCCTCAACTGGATCCAGACGCGCCCGATTCAATTACGCTTTATTGAGCTTATGGAAACCGGCGAGGGCAGCGAACTGTTCAGAAAACACCACATCTCCGGCATGACGCTGCGCGCTGAGCTGTTAAAGCGTGGCTGGATCCATCAGATCCGCCAGCGCAGCGACGGCCCGGCCCAGGTCTTTTGCCATCCGGATTATGCGGGCGAAATCGGGCTAATCATGCCCTACGAGAAAGACTTCTGCGCCAGCTGCAACCGCCTGCGCGTGTCATCGCTCGGTAAACTGCATTTATGCCTGTTTGGCGAGGGCGGCGTGGAGCTGCGCGATTTGCTCGCGGATGATAACCAGCAAGCGGCGTTGCAGGAGCGTATCGCCGAGGCGCTGCATCATAAAAAGCAGACGCATTTCCTGCATCAGGGCAATACCGGGATCACCCAGAATCTGTCATATATCGGCGGTTAAGCCGGTCCTCAGGAGAATACTATGAGCCAGGTGAGCGCAGAATTTATTGCGACGCGTATCGCTATTCTTACCGTTTCCAGTCGTCGCGGCGAAGAGGACGACACGTCAGGCCATTATTTACGCGATGCGGCCCACGAGGCCGGGCATCAGGTTGTGGATAAAGCGATAGTTAAAGAGAACCGCTACGCTATCCGCGCCCAGGTGTCCGCGTGGATTGCCGATGACAATGTCCAGGTGGTGCTGATAAACGGCGGCACGGGCTTTACTGACGGCGATCAGGTGCCGGAAGCGCTGCTGCCGCTTTTCGATCGTGAAGTAGAAGGCTATGGCGAACTGTTTCGCATGCTCTCCTTTGAAGAGATTGGCACCGCGATGATGCAGTCCCGCGCTGTCGCGGGGATGGCCAACGGTACGTTGATTTTCGCCATGCCTGGCTCTACGCGCGCCTGCCAGACCGCCTGGGAACATATCATTTGCGGTCAACTGGACGCCCGTAACCGTCCCTGTAATTTCCATCCCCATTTGAAGAAATAACGATGTCGAAACTCACTCATCTTAATGCGGCGGGCGAAGCCCATATGGTTGACGTTAGCGCCAAAATGGAAACCGTACGGGAAGCGCGCGCCGAAGCGTTTGTTACCATGCGTGCCGACACCCTTTCTATGATTGTCGAAGGCAGTCACCCGAAAGGCGATGTGTTTGCCACCGCGCGAATCGCCGGGATCCAGGCGGCTAAACGCACCTGGGAACTGATTCCGCTCTGCCACCCGTTGCTGCTTAGCAAAGTTGAAGTGCAACTGGAGGCTGAGCCTGCGCATAACCGGGTGCGTATTGAAGCCGTTTGCCGCCTGAGCGGTAAAACCGGCGTGGAAATGGAAGCGCTGACCGCCGCGTCAGTGGCGGCACTGACGATTTATGACATGTGCAAAGCCGTGCAAAAAGACATGGTGATAGGCCCGGTGCGCTTGCTTTCGAAAAGCGGCGGCAAATCCGGTGATTTCAGCGTGGAGGCATGATGATTAACGTTCTGTTTTTTGCGCAGGTGCGTGAATTAGTAGGCTGTGACCGTCTGGAAATCACCGACACCTTTACGACTGTGGAAGCCCTGCGCCAGCATCTCGAAAGCAAAGGCGGGCGCTTCGCGCTGGCGCTGGAGCCCGGCAAGTTGCTGGCGGCGGTAAACCAGACGCTGGTGGCATTTGATCACCCGCTCAGCGACGGCGACGAAGTGGCCTTTTTCCCACCGGTTACCGGAGGCTGACATGCAAGAGACTAAAATTCGCGTCGGGCGCGATGGCTTTAACGTCGGCGATGAATATCAGTGGCTCGCCGCCTGCGATGAAGATGGCGCGGTCGTCACCTTTACCGGCAAAGTACGCAACCATAATCTTGGCGACAGCGTGAGCGCGCTTACTCTTGAGCATTATCCGGGCATGACGGAAAAAGCGCTGGCGGAAATTGTGGACCAGGCGCGCGAGCGCTGGCCGTTGCAGCGCGTTTCGGTTATCCATCGTATCGGCGAACTGTGGCCGGGTGATGAGATAGTCTTTGTTGGCGTGACGGGCGCACATCGCAGCCAGGCCTTTGAAGCCGCAGAATTTATTATGGATTATTTAAAAACGCGCGCGCCGTTCTGGAAGCGTGAAGCCACGCCGGAAGGGGATCGCTGGGTCGAATCACGCGATAGCGACCACGATGCGGCAAAACGCTGGTAAGACGTAATTTTCAGGATCTGTTACCCTTTAGCTAAAGCGTTTTGCTTTACCGTACTCTGTCTTTCGCTTTAAGGAGGCATCATGGATAGATTTGAACGTCCCGAACAAACCATCGTTCAGCAGACTCGCTCTGGCTTGCAAACATTTATGGCGCAAGTATATGGCTGGATGACGTGCGGGCTGTTATTGACTGCGTTTATCGCCTGGTATGCCGCCAACACCCCGGCGGTGATGATGTTTGTTTTCCAGAGTAAGTTCACCTTTTTTGGGCTGGTTATCGCCCAGCTTGCGCTGGTGTTTATCCTGTCGGGCTTAGTGCATAAGATGAGCGGCGCGCTGGCAACCACGCTTTTTATGCTGTATTCGGCGCTCACCGGCCTGACCATGGCAAGTATTTTTCTGGTATATACCTCAAGCTCCATTGCCAGCACCTTTGTGGTTGCGGGCGGGATGTTTGGGGCGATGAGCCTTTACGGCTATACCACCAAACGCGATCTAAGCGGCTTTGGCAATATGCTGTTTATGGCGCTTATCGGGATTATTCTCGCCTCACTGGTTAATTTCTGGCTGAAAAGTGAAGCGCTGATGTGGGTCGTGACGTACATCGGTGTGATTGTGTTTGTGGGATTGACTGCCTATGACACGCAGAAACTGAAAAACATCGGCCAGCAAATCGATGTCGCTCACCAGGATAATCTTCGCAAATACTCCATTCTTGGCGCACTGACGCTGTATCTGGACTTTATTAACTTGTTCCTGATGCTGCTGCGTATCTTCGGTAACCGTCGCTAGCATTACCAAAAAAAACCGCATCTGGCCCGAGGCCGATGCGGTTTTTTTACGCCTGAAAAAGGTTAACTGATCCCCATTTTCTGCTCGTTCTTTGCGCGTAACTTTTTGGCGCGGCTTTCAAGCCACAGATAACACACCAGCGCCAGCATCAGCGGGATAAAGAAATAGAGCACGCGATACGCAAGCAGGGCGGCGATGATTTTCCCCTGGCTGGTATGTTCACCCGCCAGCAGCGCGATAAACACCGCTTCCAGCACCCCGATGCCCGCAGGAATATGAACAATCGCCCCGGCGATACTGCTCACCAGCAACACCCCAAGCACGAAAAAGTAATTCACTTCCTGACCAAGCAGGATCCAGATAATGGCGCCCATGGCCATCCAGTTGAGACTGGAAACGCCCATTTGCATAAGCGCAAAACGCCAGCCGGGTAGCACCAGTTTCTGACCTTTAATGGTGACATGACGGCGTTTAGCAAACGCGCAGGCCCATAAGTAAAAGGCGCTCAGCGCCAGCAGGACCCCGCCGATGATGCGCAGGGTACTGTCTTCGATATACCAGTGCGACGGCAACTCCACCACGCCGATACTGAAAATCACCCCGCCCAGCAGCACATAGCCCAGCCAGTTAGTGGTAATGCTCAGGGAAAAGATGCGGGTAATGGTGGAGTTCGGCAGCCCGAGCCGGGAATAAAGCCGATAGCGCATCCCAATGCCGCCAACCCAGGTGCTGAGCGTGAGGTTAAAGGCATAGCAAATAAAAGACACCAGCATCACTTGCCGTTTCGCCAGTTTATGCCCGCAATAAAGCCGCCCGAGCAGGTCGTAGCAGCCGTAAACCAGATAGCTGACAATCACCAGCCCCAGCGCGGTTAACAGCGCGGTATGGTTATAATTGCGGATAACTTTCCAGACTTCTTCCCAGTCAACATTGCGGGCGTACAGCACCAGCAAGACCACGACGGCAATAAAAAATACCCAGGTAAGAATTTTTTTGGCTTTATGCCACTTCGAATGAGATTTTGCCATGTTTTATCCTTACGCCTTATCCGTGGTTTCTACCCGATCCTGGGTTTCTATCTCGGGTTGCACGGGCGGCTTTACTTGTGAAAGTCGCGGAGTATGCGCAGGCAGCCAGCCTACCAGCGCAGGGAAGTGACGCAGGAAGTGGAACGCCAGCACGCTTTTGGTCAGGTTCCACCAGGTGCGTTTCGGCACCATTGATTCATCCACCTGGCGGCACTCTTCAGTGATAAGCCGGGTGAGGTTTTCATACAGCGTTTGATTGAATTGACGGTCATGGATAAGGACATTGGCTTCCAGATTTAACGACAGACTCAGCGGGTCCAGATTGCTTGAGCCGACGGTTGCCCAGTGATCGTCCATTACCGCCACTTTGCCGTGAAGCGGGCGCGTCAGGTATTCATAGACTTCCACGCCGCCTTTTAGCAGGTAGTTGTAGAGCAGGCGCGCGCCAACGCGCACGATCGGCATATCCGGTTCACCCTGCACAATCAGGCGCACCTGCACGCCGCGCCGCGCCGCATTACGCATCGCGTGAAGTAAGCGGTATCCCGGGAAAAAGTAGGCGTTGGCGATGATGACTTCTTTACGGGCATTCGCCAGCATCTTGAGATAATGGCGTTCGATATCGTCCCGGTGTTCATCATTGTCGCGCCATACGAACAGCACCTGGGCTTCCCCGGGCGTTTCGTTATCGGAGGCTCTCGTGTGGTGACGATGCCACCAACGGCGAGGCCGTTCATTCTCCGGCAGATTGGACAGCACAAACTGACGGATATCATCCACCACCGGGCCTTCTATACGTACCGAGTAGTCCTGCTTGGCTTCCGGGCCGTAATCAATCATATGTTCTGCGGAATAGTTGATCCCGCCGACAAACGCGATGCGATCGTCGACAAGAACAATTTTGCGGTGCATCCGGCGGAAGAGATTGGTACGCATCCCAAAAATTTTCGGGCTGGGATCGTAGTAGCGAAAAACCACGCCCGCCGTCGTTAACTGCATAACGAACTCGTCGCTGAGATCCGGCGAACCGTAGCCGTCAAGCAGTACCTCTACCTTCACTCCGCGCTTTGCCGCGGCAAGGATCACGCCGTGCAGTTTGCGTCCGACGTCATCCTCAAACCAGATAAAGGTTTCCAGATAAACTTTATGCTGTGCTTCATCAATGGCGCTAAAAACGGCGGGGTAAAACGCATCGCCGTTTTCCAGTAACGTGAGCTGATTGCCATCACGCCAGTTGGTATTCATAAATGGATCTCCACTGCCAAAGGGGCATGATCGGAAAGGTGTCGCCATTCACGCAGCGGGAGGGCCGTTGGGCTGCTGGCTGATGCATTTTTTACATAAATGCGATCAAGGCGCAGCACGGGCAAAACCGCCGGAAACGTGCGAGCCGGTCGGCCTCTGGCGCGGGTAAACACCTCATCAAGCCCGGCTTTTGTTTTAAGTATAGAGTTGGCTTTTTGACGCCAGTCGTTGAAATCGCCGGCCACGACCACCGGATCGCCTTCCGGCAGGCTGTTAACGTGCTCGCACAGCATCTGCAACTGGTCATGGCGCTGCGCTTCCTGCAATCCGAGGTGAACGCAAAAAACGTGCAGGGTTTTATTGATTTCCGCCAGATTGATACGGCAGTGCAGCAGTCCGCGTTTTTCATGGCCCGTGTGTGAGACGTCGAGATTTTCATAGTCGGCTATAGGAAAGCGCGACAATACCGCATTACCGTGATGCCCCTCGGGATAGACGGCATTTCGGCCATACGCGTAGTCGCTCCACATCGTGTCGGCGATAAACTCGTAATGGGTGGTATTCGGCCAGTTCTCAAAACGGAGCGGATGCACTTCATGCGCGCCCATCACTTCCTGAAGACAGACGATATCGGCTGAAACAGTGCGCACGGCATCACGCAATTCCGGCAGGATAAAACGCCGGTTAAATGCGGTGAAGCCCTTGTGTGTATTAATTGTGAGCAATTTGATTGAAAATGAAGCATTCTTGCTGGCCATGTTCCCCCTGCCTGTGTTTTTCCAATGAAAATAAAGTGTAGTCTTAGTCACAAAAAGGTGCGGGGTTACGGAATTTTCCGTAAAGTGCGGTACTCTCAGTTACAGCGAGAAATTCCGAAGGAGATAATCCATGAAGTGGCAACAACGTATTCGTGTTGCAACCGGCCTGAGCTGTTGGCAGATTATGCTGCATTTGGCCGTTATCGCGCTGCTTGTGATGGGGTGGATGAATGGTGCGCTGGTGAAAATCGGCATCGGTTTATGCCTGCTCTACGGCATAACGGTGTTCCTGATGCTCGCCCTGCAACGTGTCCATGCTGGTCGCCTGCGCGAACTGGGTGAGGTCCTGGAAGAGCTCACCACGACCTGGTATTTTGGCAATGCCATTATTGCGCTGTGGTTACTGTCGCGCGTCGTGCACAATAATCTGATCCTGGCTGTTGCCGGGCTCGCCATTCTTGCCGGCCCGGCTTTAGTGTCACTGCTGGCAAAAGAAACCAGTAAATACCCGAAGTCCTATAAGCTCCATCGCGGCGATGACGCAGCGAATCACCACGAGCACAGATAACATCAGGCGATTTTCCGTCTAAACATCGCATACGCCACTGTCCCTGTTGTGGCTGCTATCACCAGTAGCGGCCACAAACTTCCCCAGACAATATCAAAACTCGCGTCCTTCAAATAAATCTGTTTGGTAATGTCGGTAAAGTGGCGAATCGGGTTAATCCAGGTGATGTTTTGCAGCCATACCGGCATGTTTTCCACCGGCGATACATACCCGGACAGCAAAATCGCAGGCATCATAAATACAAACACGCCGATAAACGCCTGCTGCTGTGTTGAACAGAGCGATGAAATGAGTAAACCAAATCCCACCAGCGACAGGCCGTAAATCAGCATGGTGAAATAGAAAAGGCTAAGCGATCCGGAAAACGGAATGTCGTAGCCCCAAATCCCCACGCCCAGCACAATACTTGCCTGAAACGTCGCCACGATAAGCGCCGGCACTGCTTTGCCGATAAAAATCTGCCAGGTGGCGAGGGGTGATACCAGCAACTGATCGAGGGTGCCCTGTTCCCGCTCGCGCGCAACGGACAGCGACGTCACAATCATCACGCCGATAGTGGTTATCATGGCGATAAGCGACGGCACCACGAACCATTTGTAATCCAGATTGGGGTTATACCAGTTGCGCACCACCAGCTCGCTGTTATTCGGCTTGGGTTTGCCTTCCAGCAAATCCATCTGGTAATTCTTCACTATCTGCTGAATATAATTAGCGGCAATCTGGGCGCTGTTGGAGTTACGCCCGTCAAGGATGAGCTGCAACGGTGCTGTTTGAAAGGTATCAATCTTGCGCGAAAAGTCCGCCGGAAAGCGGATCAGCAGCAGCACTTTTTGGGTATCAATGGTAGGGCGAATTTCCGCCTCGCTTTTCAGCAGCGTGATATGGCTGAACGCCGTCGCTTTGGCAAAGCGCTGGGTCAGCTCGATGGAATGTTTACCGTTATCTTCGTTATAAATGGCGATGCTGGCGTTGGTTACCTCAAGCGTGGCGGCGAACGGAAACAGCAGCACCTGAATGACCACCGGTAAAATCAAAATGGCGCGGGTTTGCGGCTCGCGCAGCAGCGATTGCAACTCTTTGCGAATAAGCGTCCAGAGACGATTTAGCATCAGTTTCTCCCTAATCAAGCCGACGTTTGGTTTTAAGCCACGTCAGGCCGATAAACATCACGGCGGAAGCAATCAAAAACAGCACGTTTACTATTAGCACCGCCGGGATTGTGCCCGCCAGAAACAGGCTTTGCAGCGTGGTGACGAAGTAGCGCGCCGGAATGATGTAGGTCACCGCGCGGATCACGGCGGGCATACTGTCTATCTGGAAAATAAAGCCGGACAACATCACCGAGGGCAGAAATGCGGCGTTCAGCGCGACCTGGGCGGCGTTAAACTGATTGCGGGTAATGGTTGAGATCAAAAGCCCCATGCCAAGCGTACTGAGTAAAAACAGGCTGGTGATAAAAAACAGCAGCCATAGCGAACCGCGATACGGCACGCCGAGAATAAACACCGATACCAACATGCACAGCAGCATCGCCAGCATGCCGAGAAAGTAATAGGGGATTAATTTACACAGCAGGAGTTCGGTGCGCGTCACTTCGGTGGAGAGCAGCGCCTCCATGGTGCCGCGCTCCCATTCGCGAGCCACGACCAGCGAGGTTAAAATCGCGCCTATCACCGTCATGATGATGGTTACCGCGCCGGGGATTATAAAATGCTGGCTAATGGCGGCGGGGTTGAACCAGTAGCGCGTTTGCACATCAATAAGCGGTTCGAACGTTTCGCCGTTATCCTCAGCGCGTTGCATCTGCCAGATTTGCCAAATCCCCTCCATATAACCCTGCACGAAGTTAGCCGTATTCGGTTCACTGCCGTCCGTGATGACCTGCACCGGGGCGGTATCGCCGCTGCGCGCCATCCGCTGGTCGAAATCCACCGGGATCACTACAATGCCGCGCACTTTCCCGGCCTGCATCCGCTGGATCAAATCCTGCCGGTTGGTGCTGATTTTCGGATCGATAAACGGCGAGGCGCTGATGGTGTGGGCGAAATCCAGCGCGTCGGCGCTCTGTTGTTCGAGCAAAATCCCAACGCGCAGACGGCTGGAGTCGAGGTTGATGCCGTAACCGAAGATAAACAGCAACAGCAACGGGATCACCACGGCAATCAACCAACTGCTGGGATCGCGGATAATCTGCCGCGTTTCTTTGATGCACAGCGCCCGCACGCGCCGCCACGAGAGGTGCGAACTCATGATTCATGCTCCTTATCCCATTGCTCGATAAGCGTGATGAAAGCGTGCTCCATGGTCGGGTCTGGATGGGATTCATCGGCGGTTTTCTGCTTAAGATCGTCCGGCGTGCCGCTTGCGATAAGTTTGCCGCGATAAACCAGTCCGATGCGATCGCAGTATTCAGCTTCATCCATAAAGTGCGTGGTGACCATCACCGTTACACCTTTTTCAACCATGCTGTTGATGTGTAGCCAGAATTCACGCCGCGTCAGCGGGTCGACCCCGGATGTCGGCTCATCCAGAAACAGAATATCCGGCTCGTGCATCAGCGCGCAGGCCAGCGCCAGCCGCTGCTTGAAGCCCAGCGGCAGGGAGTCGGTCGGCTGGTTGAAAATACTTTGTAAATTGAATGCCTCGCTCATGCGGTTGATTTTGTCGGTCTGCGCACTGCCGCGAAGACCGTAAACCCCTGAGAAAAAGCGCAGGTTTTGCTCTACCGTCAGGTTGCCGTACAGGGAAAATTTCTGGGCCATATAGCCAAGATGCTGACGGGCTTTGCCGGAGCCGGTTTTTAAATCCATATCCAGTACCAGCGCTTTGCCGGAAGTTGGCACCAGCAGGCCGCACATCATTTTAAAGGTGGTGGATTTGCCCGCGCCGTTCGGGCCAAGCAGGCCGAAAATCTCGCCGCGTTGAACGGTAAAATTCACATCATCGGTAGCGGCAAAGTCGCCAAATTTCTTGGTAAGGGACCGCGCCTCGATCACCGTTTCGCCAGGCGTACCTTCAACGGTATGCAGGATGGCGCCAAGGGGCGATTCGTTGGTGGCCGCGCCGCCCAACAAATCGATAAAGGCGTCTTCGAAACGCGGCGCGGTCTCTTCAATCTGAATATCCGCCAGTTGCTGCTGGCGCAACGTGTCGGCGCTGGCCTCTTTTTTCAGGATAAGGCGCACCGAACGGCCCTGGATCATGCCGTCGCTCACCACATGGGTTTTCAGGGCTTTTTGCAACAACTGCCGGTTGTTAAGGGAAGGGCTGGTGGCTAATACACTGCGCCCGGCCATTTGCTGAGTCAGCGCTTTCGGCTCGCCCTGGTACAACAGCTCGCCTTCGTTCATCAACAACACTTCGCGGCACTGTTCTGCCTCATCCAGATACGACGTACTCCAGAGAATAAGCATCCCTTCGCCAGCCAGTTCATGCACCATTTGCCACAGCTCACGACGGGAAATAGGGTCCACGCCGACGCCGGGTTCATCCAGCAGCAACACTTTCGGCTGCCCAACGAGCGTGCAGGCGAGGCCCAGCTTTTGCTTCATCCCCCCGGAAAGCTTGCCGGCAAGACGATCGGTAAATGGCCCGAGAGCGGTGAATTCCAGCAAGCGCGCAAAAGTCGTGCGACGAGTTTCACCGGTGACGCTGCGTAAATCAGCGTACAGGTTAAGATTTTCCATCACGCTGAGATCTTCGTACAGGCCGAATTTCTGCGGCATATAACCAAGAATGGCGTGCAGCGCCCGGTCATCGTTGACCGGATCAAGGCCGTTTACCCGCGATGCGCCATCGTCAGGGCGCAACAACCCCGCGAGCATTCGCATTAGGGTGGTTTTCCCCGCACCGTCCGGGCCTACCAGCCCGGTCACGGCCCCTGCCCGAATTTCACCGTGCAGGCTGGCGACGGCGGGTTTATCCATGCCGGGGAACCGCTTCATCAGCCCATCCAGGCGGATGATGCCTTCTTCAGCGCTCATTGCGCGCCTCGTTGTCAAACTGCACGGTGACCGGCATCCCCTGACGCAGCGAGCCGTCGGCGTCGGTCACGATAATGCGCAGGCGATACACCAGGTCGGTGCGCAAATCCGGGGTTTCAACCGTTTTCGGGGTAAATTCCGCCGTCGGGGAAACAAAGCCTATCTGCCCGGTATACGGCTTATCGGGCCGCCCATCGGTATACAACTGGACTTTCTGCCCCGGTTTCGCTTCACCAAGACGGCTTTCATCCACATAGGCGCGCACCCATACCGGATGGGTGAGGGAGAGGGTAAACACGGTGCCCCCGGCGTTCAGCATGGTACCGGGTTCCACCGCGCGGGTGAGGATGGTGCCGTCAGACGGCGCGATAAGGGTAGTATCGGCCAAATCGAGTTTTGATTGCGCAAGCTGCGCCTGCGCTTGTTCCAGCGACGCTTTCGCCTGGGCGATTTCCTGTGGTCGATTCCCCGCTTTAAACTGGCTGAGTTTATCCTGGGCGGCCTTCAGATTGGCTACGGCCTGATCGCGTGACGAGCGGGCGTTTTCCAGATCGTTTGCAGAGATGGTGCGGCTTTTCCACAGTCCCTGCTGGCGGGAATAGAAGTTCTGCGCATAATCAGCGGCGGCCTGTGCCTGTTTCACCGATGCCGCTGCCTGGGCTATCTCTTCCGAGCGGTATCCGGCCATCACTAAATTGTATTTAGCTTGCGCCGCCGCGACATTGGCTTCGGCCTGGCGTAGCGCATTCTCATAAGGCGCTTTATCAATCACCCCAAGCGTTGCGCCCGCTTTAACCGCATCGCCTTCGTCCACATTCAGGCTGGCGAGACGCCCGCCGACCCGAAAGCTCAGATTCACGGTACGGATATCGACGTTGCCATAGAGCGTCAGCGTTTGGTCCTGGCGGCTTTGGTACCATTTCCAGCCCCCAAAACAGGCCGCTAACACAATAACGACGATCACGGTAATCAGTACCGGTTTTCTGTTTTTCATTAATCGCCACTCCTCACAGATAAGCCCTGCAAAATGAAATCGATATGGCTAGATACCACCTGGTGAATGCACTCGCTCTTTTCGCTATCAAATTGCGACCAGCCAGTACGTACCAGAATGGTTTCGCGTCCAAGACGGAAGGCGAGGATTTCGCCTATCAACGCGTGGGTATGCAAAATGGTGGTGACATCGTTCGGATCGCGTCCGGTATAGCGAGCCACCAGATGGGTAAAATGGGTGTGTAGCGGCTCAATCACTTTGTCATGAATAAGCTGATACGCAGGCGTTGGCGAGAGTTGCTCGCGGGAGATAAATTTGCTGAGGTTAAGCGTCTCGTCAGCAGTCATCAGCGCGACCATATGACGGCTGGCCTCATCGATAAGGCTGCGTATTTCAGCTTTATCCGGCTCCTGTTGGGCTAAGATTAATTGCGCGGCCTTTGCATGAGCCTGAAACTGGCTGCCGATAAAATCCGCCAGCGATTGGGCGCAGGCGAGGTATAAATCCTCTTTTGAGCCAAAATAGTAGGTGATGGCGGCAATATTTTGCCCGGCGGCGGCGGCAATATCACGCGTCGTGGCCTGCAGGCCATATTCGCCGAACTGCGCCGTGGCGGCCTGAATCAACAAGCTTTTCGCTTGTTCACCCCGGCTGGTCAACGGTGTCGTGAGGTTAATCATCACGGTCGCCCTGTAAAGTTAATCAATCGATTGATTAACTTTATGGTTAAAGTTTGAGCTTGTCCAGTCGATGATGAAAATGAAATGTGCAGCAGAGGTGACAATTTATGCGCTGCATCACAAAAAATGCTACACTCCGCCCCCTTATGACATTGTGGTTTTGTCCCTGATTCGGCCTGACGGCCATTACACTCCCCTGAAACTACACCTTTCTGGTCGGGGCGAGTCTGGAGTTGTTATGTCTTTTGATTCGCTTGGTTTGAACCCTGATATTTTACGCGCCGTGACCGAACAGGGTTACACCGAACCTACCCCGATTCAACGCCAGGCTATCCCTGTGGTATTGCAAGGGCGCGACCTGATGGCCAGCGCTCAAACGGGCACCGGTAAAACCGCTGGTTTTACGCTGCCGCTGCTGCAATTGCTTATCGATAAGCCGCACCAGGCAAAAGGTAACCGCCCGGTACGCGCCCTTATCCTGACCCCGACCCGCGAACTGGCGGCTCAGGTGGGCGAAAACGTCCGCGAATACAGCCAATACCTCAACATCCGTTCGCTGGTGGTGTTTGGCGGCGTGAGCATCAACCCGCAGATGATGAAACTGCGCGGCGGGGTGGATGTGCTGATTGCCACGCCTGGCCGTCTGCTTGATCTGGAACATCAGAATGCCGTGAAGCTCGATAAAGTGGAAATTCTGGTGCTGGATGAAGCGGACCGGATGCTCGATATGGGCTTTATCCACGATATTCGCCGCGTGCTGTCCAAGCTGCCGCCGCGTCGCCAGAACTTGCTGTTCTCCGCCACCTTCTCTGATGACATTAAATCGCTGGCGGAAAAACTGCTTCACAACCCGGCGGAAGTGGAAGTAGCCCGTCGCAATACCGCGTCTGAACAGATTACCCAGTACGTGCATTTCGTCGACAAAAAACGCAAACGTGAACTGCTGTCGCAGCTTATCGGCAAAGAGAACTGGCAGCAGGTGCTGGTGTTTACCCGCACCAAGCACGGCGCGAATCATCTGGCGGAACAGCTGAACAAAGACGGCATTCGCAGTGCCGCTATCCACGGTAATAAGAGCCAGGGCGCGCGTACCCGTGCGTTAGAAGAATTCAAATCCGGCGACTTGCGGGTGCTGGTGGCGACCGACATCGCCGCACGCGGTCTGGATATCCAGGAACTGCCGCACGTGGTGAACTATGAGTTGCCGAATGTGCCGGAAGATTATGTACACCGTATCGGTCGAACCGGCCGCGCGGCGGCAACCGGGCAGGCGCTGTCGTTAGTCTGCGTTGACGAGCACAAGCTGCTGCGTGATATCGAACGCTTACTGAAACGCGAAGTACCGCGTATGGCGATCCCGGGTTTTGAACCGGACCCGAGCATTCCGGCAGAGCCGATTCAGAATGGTCGCGACAACCGTGGCGGCGGTCGTGGACGCGGTCAGGCGCCGCGCGGCGGCCAGTCTTCCGGCCGTGCCCAACAGGGCCAGCGCCGCAGCGAAGGCGGCGCGCCGAAAAGCGATCGTCGCAGTGCCGAAGCGCCGAAAAGTGAAAAACCGTCGCGTCGTTTCGGCGAGGCGCCAAAAGGTGAAAAACCGTCGCGTCGCACTGGCGAGGCGCCAAAAGGCGAGAAACCGTCACGCCGCCTGGGCGATGCCGCCAATCCGGCAGGCGATCGTCCGCGTCGTCCACGTCCGCGAAAACCGGCCAGCGCACAGTAATATCCCATGGGAGCCATCACGGCTCCCTTGTTTTATCTGCCGCCGGACTTTCCTGAAGACCGCCTTTTACTTTGCGACATCGCGGTGAAGATGTCACAATAGTGGCTGTTTATACAGTATTTCAGGTCCTGCTATGGCGTTATCCAGCGCGCAAAAAACGCAAATCGCGGCGTGGTACAAAGCGTTGCAACTGCAAATCCCGGATTTTATTCCCCGCGCGCCCCAGCGGCAGATGATTGCGGAAGTCGCCAAAACGCTGGCGGGTGATGAAGGGCGGCATCTGGCGATTGAAGCGCCAACAGGCGTCGGTAAAACCCTGTCGTATCTGATCCCCGGCATCGCGATTGCCCGCGACGAGCAAAAAACGCTGGTGGTCAGTACCGCCAACGTCGCCTTACAGGACCAGATTTTCAGCAAAGATTTGCCGCTGCTGAAAAAAATTATTCCCGATCTGCGCTTTACCGCCGCGTTTGGCCGTGGGCGCTATGTCTGTCCGCGTAATCTAGCCGCCCTTGCCAGCAGCGAACCCTCTCAGCAGGATTTACTGGCGTTTCTGGATGATGAGCTGACGCCGAACAGCAAAGAAGAGCAGCAGTTCTGCGCCACCCTTAAAACCGAGCTCGACGGCTATAAATGGGATGGCCTGCGCGATCACAGCGACAAGGCGATCGAAGACGAATTATGGCGCCGCTTAAGCACTGATAAAGCAAGCTGCCTGAACCGCAACTGCCACTACTATCGCGAATGCCCGTTTTTTGTGGCGCGTCGTGAGATTCAGGAAGCGGAAGTGGTGGTGGCGAACCATGCGCTGGTGATGGCGGCGCTGGAGAGCGAATCGGTATTGCCGGAGCCGAAGAATCTGTTACTGGTACTGGATGAAGGCCATCATCTTCCCGACGTGGCGCGCGATGCGCTGGAGATGAGTGCGGAAATTACGGCTCCCTGGTATCGCTTGCAGCTCGACCTCTTTTGCAAGCTTATCGCCACCTGCCTGGAACAGTTTCGTCCGAAAACCACGCCGCCGCTGGCCACGCCGGAACGGCTTAATGCGCATTGCGAAGAGCTTTATGAACATATCGCCTCGCTAAACACGATCCTGACACTCTATCTCCCGCCCTCCCAGGAGGCGGAGCACCGTTTCGCGATGGGCGAACTGCCGCCTGAGATGATGGAAATTTGCCTGCGGCTTTCAAAACTCACCGAGCAAATGCGCGGCCTGGCGGAGCTGTTTTTAAACGATCTTAGCGAGAAAACCGCAAGCCATGATGTGGTGCGTCTGCATCGCGTTTTGCTGCAAATGAACCGGGCGCTCGGCATGTTTGAAAGCCAGAGTAAGCTCTGGCGACTGGCAGCAATGGCTCAGGCATCCGGCGCGCCGGTCACCAAATGGGCGACGCGTGAAGTACGCGAAGGCCAGTTGCATATGTTCTTTCACTGCGTCGGTATTCGGGTCAGCGATCAGCTTGAGAAACTGCTGTGGCGTAGCGTGCCGCATATTGTGGTGACATCCGCCACGCTACGCTCATTAAACAGTTTTACCCGCTTGCAGGAGATGAGCGGCCTGAAAGAGAAAGCGGGGGATCGCTTTGTTGCGCTGGATTCGCCGTTTAATCATGTGGAACAGGGCAAGATTGTAATTCCGCAAATGCACTATGAACCGCTTATCGACAACGAAGAGCAGCATCTGGCGGAGATGGCGGCCTATTTTCGCCAGCAAGTGGAGAGCAAAGCGCACCTCGGTATGCTGGTGCTGTTCGCAAGCGGCCGCGCAATGCTGCGCTTTTTAGAGTATGTGACCGATCTGCGGCTGTTATTGCTGGTGCAGGGAGATAAACCCCGCTCCCGGCTGATTCAACTGCATCGCGAGCGGGTGCAAAACGGCGAGCGCAGCGTGTTGATTGGCCTGCAATCCTTCGCGGAAGGTCTGGATTTAAAAGGCGATCTGCTCACTCAGGTGCATATCCATAAAATTGCCTTTCCGCCCATCGACAGCCCGGTGGTGATAACCGAAGGCGAGTGGTTAA
Organism: Citrobacter freundii; assembly: GCF_011077955.1. Taxonomy (GTDB): domain Bacteria; phylum Pseudomonadota; class Gammaproteobacteria; order Enterobacterales; family Enterobacteriaceae; genus Atlantibacter. The sequence continues at coordinate 17,434 of NZ_JAALBX010000012.1, read as the reverse complement.
AAAGCCTTAACCGCTATCCGTTTGAAGTGCAGAGCCTGCCGAGCGCGTCGTTTAATTTGATTCAGCAGGTGGGACGTCTTATTCGCAGCCACGAATGTCGCGGCGAAGTGATTATTTATGACAAGCGATTGCTTACCAAAAGCTATGGCAAACGGCTGCTGGACGCGCTGCCGGTCTTCCCGATAGAACGGCCCGATGTGCCTGAAGTGAAACTGTTAAAGCCCGCCGCCAGTAAGCCGCGACGCACTAAAGGCGGTGCCTTCAGTCGGCGTAAGCGAGCCACTAAATAGGCTTCTTTGGTATAACTATAAGAAATTAGTCACTAATCTAAATTCAGAAGCATTATAGTGGTTTCATTACCTCGCGAGGAGAACTGTCATGGACTACCGCAAAATTATTAAAGAAGTCGGACGGGGCAAAAATCACGCCCGTGATCTTAATAGCGAGACGGCCCGGGAGCTTTATACCGCGATGCTGAACGGCGATGTCCCGGACCTTGAGCTGGGCGGCATTCTTATCGCGCTGCGCATTAAAGGCGAGGGCGAGGCGGAAATGCTCGGCTTCTATGAAGCCATGCAGCAGCAGACGATAAAATTAACGCCGCCTGCCGGTAAACCGATGCCGATTGTTATTCCAAGCTATAACGGCGCACGCAAACAGGCCAATCTGACGCCGCTTCTGGCATTGCTACTCAATAAGCTTGGTTTTCCGGTGGTGGTGCATGGCGTCAGTGAAGATCCTACCCGCGTGTTGACCCAAACTATTTTTGAAATGATGGGCATTGAGCCGACGCGCCATGCCGGGCAGGCGCAGGCCAAACTTGATGGGCATGAGCCGGTGTTTATCCCGGTGAGCGCGCTGTGCCCGCCGCTCGAAAATCAACTAGATATGCGCTGGCGCATGGGCGTGCGTAACAGCGCCCACACCCTCGCGAAACTGGCGACTCCGTTTGCTGAAGAGGCGGCGCTGCGTTTATCAAGCGTGTCTCATCCTGAGTACATTACACGGGTGGCGAAGTTTTTCAGCGATATTGGCGGGCGAGGCCTGTTGATGCACGGCACCGAAGGCGAAGTGTATGCCAATCCGCAAGGCTGCCCGCAAATTAACCTTATTGATGAGCGTGGCGTACACGTGCTGGTCGAGCGCCAAAACGCAATGGCGTCTGAGCCGGTGTCTCTGCCGCCGGCCAAAGATCCCGAAACGACCGCGCGCTGGATTGTGCGCTGTGTGGCCGGCACTGAGCCGGTGCCGGAGGCGATTAAACTCCAGTTGGCCTGCTGCCTTCTCGCAACAGGCCGGGCGTTATCGCTTGACGAGGCGCTCGCGCAGGTCGCTCAGCATTATTAAGGCCCGTCGTGCCCGTCGTCTGGCGGGCATGGCGTCGCGGCTACGGGGAGAGGGGTAAAACAGAACCGTTCCCCGTCAAACAGCCCCTGGCTTGTGATTTTCAGCGCCGGGATCACCGGCAGTGACAGAAATCCCATCTGAATAAACGGCTCATCAAGCATCACGCCACATTCCCGACAGGCGGTTTTCAGCAAATCGATTTGCGCGGCAAGTTCTTGTGCAGGTTTAGCGCTCATTAACCCGCCGATCGGTAACGGTAAATGGCTTGCCACCGCGCCATGCCGCACGACGCATAAGCCCCCGTTGTCATTAATAACCTGATTGACCGCGCATGCCATATCAACCGGATCGCGACCAATGACTACCAGATTATGGCTGTCGTGACTGACCGTTGAGGCCAGCGCGCCCTCACGCAAACCGAAACCCATCAGTAAACCGAGCGATGCAGGCTTCTGATGGCCGTAGCGTTCCAGTACGGCGATATAACAAATGTCATCCTGGCTGAACGCGTCTTGTGACCAGCAATAGTCATGCGTGCGGGTAATCAGCTCATTTGGGATAAGCTCAATGGCCCGATAATGTTGGCCAGGGATGAGGGAGAGCGTTAAGTCGTGTGGCGTGACGTGGGTCCGCTTGACCGTGTTGTAAAGCGGTGGGGAAGAGCGGTTAAGACGGGCGGCTTCGTTCGCGCGTAAAAGCGGTTCTGACACCGGTTTACCTTTCACAAAAACACGCTGAACGTCTACCTGACGGGCATCGTTAAGCAACACGATATCGGCCTGTTTGCCGGGGGCGATAAGCCCCAAATGCTTCAGGCCAAAGTGACGCGCCGGCGACCATGAGGCCACGCGGTAAGCGACATGGAGCGGCACATTATGCTGATTGATAAGGCGGCGGATCAACGCATCAATATGCCCTTCGTGGGCAATTTCCCAGGGGTTGCGATCGTCGGTACACAACATGCATTGCGGGCTGTTCATTTCGCTAATCAATGGCGCGAGGGCGTTGAGATTACGGGCAGCGGAGCCTTCACGGATCATCAATGCCATTCCGGCGGCCAGTTTTTCACGGCCTTCGGTGAGCGTGTGGCTTTCATGACAGTTCTCAATACCGGCTGCGATATAGGCGTTAAGCGCCCGACCGGTAACACCAGGGCAATGGCCGTCTAAGGTAAGATGCCGGAAGGTATCCAGTTTATCGAGAACGGTGTCGCGCCCTGCGATCACGCCTGGATAGTCCATCATTTCCCCAAGGCCGGTAATTAATGGGTGGTCACGCCATTTCTCCATGGCGCTGAGTGGGAATGTCGCGCCGTTAATATCGCATCCCTCAAGCGCCGGAACGCAGGAACTAACCTGAATATACTGGTTTTGCTGCGCCTTTTCGCAACAGCGTATAAACCATTCGAATCCTGACTCGCCCATCACGTTGACGATTTCATGCGGATCGCAAATCAGGGTGGTGAGCCCGCGCGGCAGCGTGGCGGTTTCAAAGCTAACCGGCGTCATCATGCTGGACTCAATATGCAAATGCGCGTCGATAAAACCCGGCACCGCCACTGCCTCTCGTGCGTCAACACGCCGAAGCGCTGGCGCATTCTGATAATCAGGCCCGATACCGGCGATAAAATTGCCTTTTATCACAATCGGGCCGGGCAGGGTGCCGCCATTAATTAAATCGAGAACCGAAACATTCTCGATAATATAATCCGCTACGTCCTCACCCCTCGCGACGGCTAATAGTGCCTGCTGAGCTTTACGGGTTATTTTATGATATCTGGCCGTTAAATTTGCGTTCATTTTATTTCTCATATTGCGTTTATTGAAATCGCACATAACACATTATTTATAGTTTTAATAAACGCGAGTGTAGCGATAACGCTCTACAGGGGATGTGATAAATCTCACCGAACCAGGACAGAGAGAGGACGGGCAATCCAGCGGTACGCGTACATAAAAAGCCGTTTCTTTTTTGATAAAGCCCGCCATATTCCCTGACAGGCAATCAAGCATGGTTGCCGGTATGTGCGCCAGACGGGGGCATGTAATTTACGTTACAGGAATGGCGTAACTTATTTGATTAGTCAGTGATAAAAACAATAACTTTCAAATAATAATGTAGATGGAAAGTGCCAGATATTAAAAAACTTTGGCTGAACGCTTTTATTACACATTAATACCGGCTTTTGGGGGACAAACGCAGAGGAGGGTAAACCTGCGTGAAACGTATTTTTTGATAAAAAAAAGCCCGTCCAGGGCCGGACGGGCAAGTAAGGGTAACAACACGGTCAAAGCATGAGGGTACTAGAGGGAAGCCTGATTATTTGTAGATAACCGCAGTGCCGTTAATTTTATTGTTGGTGTTGGCAGAAGTAATGGAATAGCTGGTTGCGCCTGCTGCTTCCGCTTTTGCTGCCAGCTCTGCTTCAAGGCCATCCAGAGTAGTTGCGCCATCAGCAGAAACTACGCCGATTTTGTTTAAACCTTGGGTATTCGCCGGGTTGATAGATTGAGCGGCGAAAGCACCGAAAGAAAGTGCAGAAAGAACGGTAGCAATGGCAGCATATTTAATGGTTTTCATGGGTAATCCTCGCAGGTTATTCTGTAAATGTGACGTTGTTCCGTCGATGTGATAAGTATCACGGTTTTTGGCGAGAGATAAAATCTAAACAAATTGACGTCATCGTTCTAAAAATTTGAACATCATTTAATCTATTGATTTTTAATAATTAAAATTTCCATTTAGCACATTTTGTTAATTAGCCTTTCTGCTGGCGCTGAAGAGGGCATAAATTGCTAATTAAACCTAAAAAATTGATGCAGTGAATAAGAGTTGCGTGTGCCACGGTACAATAATTACCCGTCAAGGCGTACAGAGCAGTAACAGCTGACTGGCCCTGAAGTCAGAAAAATACCCGAGATTTCAGGGCTAATCGCACGCCAACATCGGTAGGTTTATGGTGTTGGCGTTGGCTACAGGCAGGACTATTTGTAAATCGTCGCGGTGCCGTACATCGTGTTATCGCCCCCGGCAGAATTAACGATATACCCTTTTGCACCTTCTTTACGTGCCTTTTCAGCAAGCTTATCTTCCAGGTCGCCAAGATCGCGGGCACCGCTGGCGGAAACGGTACCCGCCGGGCGCAGTTGATTGGTGCCTGGGTCCAGCATAACGGGCGCGGCGTGAGTCACAAAAGCGAATGACGTCAGCGCAAGGGCCGCGGATAACGCGAGCAGTGTTTTCATAATTACGTCCTCAGGAGGGTTACCACGCTGATTTGATGACTCAGCTTGTTAAGTGTAGGAGGTGAGTTATGTGACACAACGCAAAAAACTGACCGTCTTATGCTTGTTTTTTGAACAATGCACATTAACTACTCCTAATGCGTGCGGTAATGACCATGCACTTTGGGTATAGAGGGCGAAAAAGGCCTGATCATCTGCCTGTTACGTTATCTGTCTGGCATGCGATAATAGGAAATTGATAATGTACTGCCAGTACAACCCCTCGCGTTTCATACTGCTTCCAGGGCATTTTTTCACGGTGCGGCGCGAATTTTGACTCGCGCAGGCGTGAAAATCTCATTGCCATATTTACCCTGTGTCAGCGAGCGGGTATTGTACGCGCCCACCAGGGAGAAACTCGATGACTACTAAACCCGGCCTGCATCCGCGCAACCGCCATCAACACCGCTATGACTTTAACGCACTGCAACAGGACTGCCCTGAGCTGAACGCTTTTGTGCGTCCCTCTCCCGCCGGGGGAACTACCATCGATTTTGCCGACCCTGTTGCGGTGAAGACACTCAATAAAGCGCTACTGGCGCACTTTTATCAGGTAAAAAACTGGGATATTCCCGACGGCTTTTTATGCCCGCCGGTCCCGGGGCGCGCGGATTATGTCCATCACCTTGCGGATTTGCTGGCGCAAGACCATAACGGCGTGGTGCCGCGTGACGTAACAGTGCTCGACATCGGTGTTGGCGCAAACTGTATTTACCCGCTGATAGGTCATCATGAGTATGGCTGGCGCTTTACCGGGAGTGAAGTGAGCGACGAGGCGTTAAAAAGCGCCAACGCCATTATCCTCGCCAACCCTGGCCTTAATAAAGCGATTCGACTGCGTCGGCAGAAAACGCCGGGCGCGATTTTGACCGGCGTTATTCATAAGAATGAATTTTATGACGCCACGATGTGCAACCCGCCTTTTCATGACTCTCTGGCGACGGCAACGGCGAGCAGTGAACGTAAACGTCGTAATTTGGGGCTTAAAGACAGCGCGCCGCTTAACTTTGGCGGTCAGGAACAGGAATTATGGTGTGAAGGCGGTGAAGTGGCCTTTATCACCACGCTGATTCAGGAAAGCAAAGCGTTCGCCCGCCAGGTTAAGTGGTTTACCACGCTGGTGTCAAAGGGCGACAATTTGCCGGAGCTTTATCGCGCCCTGCAACAGGCAGGCGTCGAAAAAGTGGTAAAAGTGGAAATGTCCCAGGGGCAAAAACAAAGCCGCTTTATTGCCTGGACGTTCCTTAATGATGCCCAACGTTCCCGTCGGGCATCTTCCGGCGCACGCTAATTACGCGCCAGGCGCTGCAGGCGGCAATGCGCTGCCTGCAGCCGCATCGCTACTTAACGCCCCTGCATCCGGCCCTGGCTGTATAACCTGAACAGTCTGCACGGGCGGGCGAATGCCCGCTAAATCGAAATGCTTTTTCACCATACTGTCGAGCGCGAAACGCACCGTCCATTGCTTCAGCGGTTGGGTGGTGAACGTCACGCGCAGGGTAAAGGCGGTATTGGTCAGGCCGACAATCCCGACAAATGACGGTTGCCCTATCACCAGTGGACGAATGTCTTCATTTGCCATCACCTCATCTACCGCAGCGTGAAGCGCCCGGTTTGCTTTTTCAGCATTCTCATGGCGATCGACATCATAATTGGCGACAAACGAACCGATGCCGCGCACGAAGTTGGCGAAGGTGGTGATGGATGACCAGGGAATAATATGGTAGGCGCCGGTATCCTGGCGCACCCCCACCGAGCGAATCGACATTCGCTCTACCGTGCCGGTAATCGGTCCGATGGTAACCAGATCGCCGGTATTCATGCCATTTTCAAACTGGATAAAAATACCGGTGATAATGTCTTTCACCAGCGTTTGCGAGCCGAAGGAAACCGCAAGGCCTAGCGCGCCAGCGCCGGCCAGCAGCGGCGCGATATTAACACCTATCTCCGAAAGCACGATCATAATGGTAATGGTGCTTATCACCACCGCCAGCGCATTACGAAACAGCGTTAATAAGGTACGGGTGCGGGCGCTTGGCATTGGTCGACCATGAATATCCGACGACAGCCGGTTTTCAATAAGGCTTGCCAGAAGGGTCCAGCCGACGGCGGAGAAAAACACAATGAGGAAAATACGGATCAGAATATCCACCGTTTTCTCCCCCGCGCCGTGGGTAAGCCACTCCCACATATCAAACAGGCCCCAGGCGTTGAGTAGCATCAGCATCGCAACCACAACCGTCAGGATCCGCGCCACTTTAAGCGAGGCGGAGAGCCAGCCGTTAATGCGTTTTTGTAATTCAGGATAGTTACGCTGCACGTGCGGCGAGAGGGTGATGCGTTTGGCAATCCAGCGCGACAGCATCCCGGAGATAAAGGCCGCGACGCTGATGATAGCAAGGCTCTTAAGCGTTGCCCCCATCATAAACTTGAGGCTATTGCCGGGGTCAAAGAGTGAGAAAAACATCAGAATGATAAAATAGGCGCTGGCGATCCAGTGCCAGACCAGCGCAAAGGCGCGAATAAATAAGCTAAAGAACGCCAGTGAGCGATCCGCAAGATGAAGTAAATCCTCCTGGATGAGGCGTTTATTTTTAAAAATCAGCCCCAGCGCCCAGATGGTGATGGTGAGCATAATAAAAACATTCGCCAGCGCGCCTGCCTGAACATTGATTTGGCTTGAAATAATAGGGACTGCGACCAGTAATCCATAGCCAATGAGGCTACTTAACGCGCTAAGGCGAAAACTCCAGTAGTGAGCGCTCTCATCACTGATTGTAAAAGGACGCAACTGCGGGAAGCGCGGGCAAAATAACAGCCGCAAAATGGCTTTAAAAAATTCAATTAATGCGAACGCATTGAGGAACAGCCCTTGCTGACGGGCGATGGTGCGGCTGCCGGCATTCAGCATATCGCTCAGGATCTGCCCGATAAACAACGTGAGCGCCAGCAATGCCAGATCGATAATAAAAGCGCCAATAATCATTAGCGGTAACGGGAACCAACTGCTGCGATCGTGGTTACGGCGTCGCGCCCATTCGCCCATTTTGCGATACAGCGGACTGACCATGACGCGAACCAACCAATAGAAGGCGAACACGGCACCTGCCAGCCATAAAAAATGGCTGAAGGCGGTAATAAAGGTTTGTTGATTAAACGGCTTGTGCGGGGCGCTGGTGATATTGCGGTGCAAAAGGGCGAAGCGTGACGCCAGTTCGCCGCCATAATGGCGCGTGACCTCAGTGATATTCTGGAGAACCGTTTTTTCGTCTTCCTCAATCGGGGGAGGCGTAAGCGTAGGAACGGGTTCTGGCGGCGGCGTGGCCGCAACCTGACGCAGTTGCTCAATTAACTCAGCGCGTGAGTGCTCGTTATCCAGCACATCGGCGAGCGCGCCATAGGCGGCTTTCTTCTCTGCCAGATCGGGCGTGGGAGGCGGTGCATCCGTTTTATTATCGCTTTGGGTGGCCGCCGCGCCCACCGCAGCCGGTAGTGAAACCGCCTGCAAGGGGACGCAGACCAGCATTAGTGCCAGCAAAAGTATTCGCGACACAGGCTCCTCCGGGTTGAGAAAGTGACACAAAAAACCTAAGTATAGTGTCCGGTGCAAGCCTGGCTTGAAATGGGGAGTAATCCGGGCAATAAAAAACCCCCTCAGGTGAGGGGGTTAGTATCAGGAGACGTGCTGTAAAAATTCCTGCAAGCGTGTGCTGGGTGGGTTCTCAATCAGCGCCTGCGGATTACCGTCTTCGGCGATGCGGCCTTTATCGATAAAGATCAACCGCGACGCCACTTTCTCAGCAAAGCCAATTTCGTGCGTGACGATAACCATCGTCATCCCTTCTTCCGCCAAGTCCTGCATGACTTTCAACACTTCATGGCGCAGTTCCGGGTCAAGCGCAGAGGTCGGTTCATCAAACAGCATCATTTTCGGTTTCACCGCAAGCGCACGGGCAATTGCCACGCGCTGCTGCTGGCCGCCAGACAGTTCAGAAGGATAGTGATGCGCGCGCTCAGCAAGGCCCACTTTCGCAAGCAGCGATTGCGCCAGCTTCTCAGCGTCCGCTTTCGATGCGCCGCGTACCCGCAGCGGGCCGAACATGACGTTTTCCAGCGCCGTCAGGTGCGGGAACAGATAAAACTGCTGGAACACCATACCCGCTTCCTGGCGGATAAGACGCTCGTCGACTTTGGGATCGTTCACTTTTAGGCCATCAACAATCAGATCGCCGCTGGTAATCTCTTCGAGCTTATTAATGCAGCGCAACAGCGTGGATTTCCCCGAGCCTGACGGCCCGATAATTACCACTACTTCGCCCTGGGTAATGTTCAAATCAATATTGTGCAGCACTTGGGTTGTGCCAAAGTGCTTGGAAACGTTTTTAAATTCAATCACAGGATTTTCATCCTTCTTTCAAGACGGCGCAGAACGAAACTCAACACCATGGTGATGATGAGATAAAACACCGCAACGGCGCTCCAGATCTCCAACGCGCGGAAGTTTCCGGCGATGATTTCCTGGCCCTGGCGGGTTAATTCGGCAACGCCGATAACAATAAACAGCGAGGTATCTTTGATGCTGATAATCCACTGGTTGCCCAACGGCGGCAGCATACGGCGCAGCGCCAGCGGCAATATGACGTAGCGAATGGTTTCGCGACGCGATAACCCCAGCGCCAGGCCTGCTTCTTTAAATCCTTGATGGATAGACAACACCGCGCCGCGCGTGATTTCCGCGATATAAGCGCCGGAGTTAATCATGATGGTCACCACCGCCGCGCTGAACGGATCGATGCGCAAATCGGTGAACGCCATAGGCAGGGCGAAGTAAATAAACATGACCTGCACCACAATGGGCGTGCCGCGAATGACTTCAATAAACACCAGGGCGATGTGGTTGGCAATCCAACCGCCATAGGTACGGGCGAAGCCGGCGACCAGACCGATAATCAGGCCGCCAATCAGACCGAGGATCGAAATCCACAAGGTCATTTTGGCGCCTTCAATCAGGAGGGGAATGGCGGGCCAGATGGCGCTCCAGTCAAACTGCATGATGATATCCTGTGTTACCGTGGTTCAAAAATAGCAGGGGCGAAGAGCGCCCCTGAGAGAGTGCTTACTATAAATAATTATTTTGGTTCAGTGCCGAACCATTTTTTATAAATTTCGTTGTACGTGCCGTTTTCTTTCAGGGTTTTCAGCGCGCCGTTCACTTTGTTACGCAGATCGTCGCTGCCTTTCGGGAACGCGATACCGTACTGCTGTGCTTCCAGAGACTCGCCTACCGCTTTGAACTGACCGTTGCCCGCGGTTTTGATGAAGTAAAGAATGTTCGGCGTATCGTGCAGTACCGCGTCAGCGCGGTTGGTGCCAAGTTCCATATAGGCGTTATCGATGTTCGGGAACTGACGCAGGTCTTTGGTTTTGATGTTCGCTTTCACGTAATCAACAGAACCGGTGCCGCTTTTCACCGCTACCACTTTGCCATCCAGATCTTTTACGCTTTTTACGTCGTTGTTGTTGGCTTTAACCATCACTAACAGACCGCTTTTGTAGTAGCCGTCAGAGAAGTCGATCGCTTTTTTGCGCTCTTCAGTGATGGTGATACCAGCCAGAGCCAGGTCGATATTCTTGGTTTGCAGCGCCGGGATAATACCGCTGAAATCCATTGGCTTCAGCTCATAATCCAGTTTCAGTTCTTTCGCAATCGCGGCCCACAAATCCACATCAAAGCCTACATACTTATCGCCTTGCTTGAATTCAAAGGGAACAAATGCGGTATCGGTCGCCACGACCAATTTTTTATCAGCAGCCTGAGAAGAGACGGCGAAAGCCAGGGTAAGTGCAGCAAGTGACACTTTCAAAATCGACTTCATAGCATTTCCTTTTGTAAATCCACGGGACTATCCCCAGCGAGACAGCATTAGTATGAAAAAATCATGCCAACATTACAACCTACTGTTTTGAAAGGGGATGCAAAACGGCGGTTGCACGCTTAACGAGGCAAAACGCCTTTAATGCACTATTTTGGTGCACTAAAATGGTGCACTGGAAGCGTGTAACATTGGAAAGCTCTATTTAGCGTAGTATTCGTTCAGAAAACAATCTTCTGTTAACGATTGTGTGAGGTGGTGATTACAAAAAAATAACCATTAAGGCCGGGGAGGGGGAAAGGGGTGCTCTATTTTGGTGCAAATAACCCACTCCTTGCGGAGTGGGTTTAATAAGAAAAACGTCTGGGTTATTCGATGTTAGATTCGATGAACCACAGGAATTTATCCAGATCGCGGGAAGCGGCGGTGAAAATATCAGCGGTATCTTCGTCTTTCGCTTCTTCAATCGCTTTACGCACATCGTTCGCGACGACGGCATAGCGATCGGCCAGTTCTTTTAAGTGATCCTGCACACTGTGGATATCCAGCGGATAGCTTTTCAGTGCGGTTTTGCTGTTGACAACCTGCGTGGTGCCAAGGGCAACGCCACCAAGCTGTACGGCACGTTCTGCCATGGTATCCAGATGATCGGTCAGCGCTGTGCGAAAGCCATCAAGCATTTCATGAACGGCGATAAAGTTTGCGCCGCGCATGTTCCAGTGGGCCTGTTTGGTGATTAAAGACAGGTCGATAAACTGGACTACCTGGCGGTTCAGCAACTCGATCGTTGCTTTCTTATCGCTATCTGCCACATCGTTGCGGGTATATAGCAGATTAGAAGTTTTTGTTTTAACCAATTTAGCGGTACTCATAATCTCATATCCTCTTGATGTTATGTCCCAATTTAATTACCGGAAATAAGTATAGCACCGCTTTTTTTGTTTGCAGGCGTGGATAGACCTATCGGTCAAATAGTGAAAGACGCGTTGAACAAAAAACAGTTAATGTAAACAAGGAGTTAGCTTGTTTGAAATGGTTTGTCGATAACACGTAAATAAATATGTCTGTATCGGAAAATTATTCTCACTCGCATTTTGATGCTCAATGACGCTATTTCCCCAAAATAAACAGATTTTTCTCAGTTTATTTTAACGGTTACAAAAAATGACTGACATTAATTGATATCAACGCTTTTAACGGTGGGTTCGCGCTTAATAGTTAAGGTTGAACCTATCGAGGCGATAATAATGGAACACAGCGCTAAAAGTTGGGTGCCGTTAAGCGTCTCACCAAGAAAAATCATGCCTGAAAAGGCCGCCAGAGCAGGTTCCATACTCATTAATGTGCCAAAAGTTCGGGTGGGCAAACGGGTAAGCGCCACCATTTCCAGCGAGTAGGGAAGAGCCGTAGAGAGGATTGCAACGCCTATGCCAAGCGGCAATAGCGACCAGTGCCATAGCGCGTCGCCTGCCTGCCAGGCGCCAATCGGTACAAATACCAGAGCGGCGATGAGCGATCCCAGCGCGACGGTGGCAGGGCCATGGTCGGCGCCCGCACGTTGACCGGTTACGATATACATCGCCCAGCACGCGCCCGCGCCTAATGCGCACATCGCTCCCAGTGGATCGACGTGGGTCACATCCTGCCCGAGCGGCAATAAAAACCACATACCCAGTACTGCCAGTATCACCCAGACAAAATCGATAGCGCGGCGTGATGAAAAAAGCGCTAACGCCAGCGGGCCGGTAAACTCCAGCGCAACCGCGATACCAAGCGGCACGGTACGGATAGACAAATAGAACAAATAATTCATGCCCCCTAACGCCAGTCCATATAACAGAAGGGGAACGCGTTGCGCTTTCGTGAAACGCAGACGCCAGGGTTTGAAAATAATGACTAGAATGAGGGTTCCCAGAGCAAGGCGAAGAGCCGTCACGCCAGGCGCGCCAACTAAAGGAAACAGGGTTTTGGCTAAAGATGCGCCGCTTTGAATGGATATCATGGCAATCAGCAGCGTAACAACGGGTACCCAGATAGGGGTCTTACGTAACAGCGTCGGCATCCAGCACCTGTCAGTTTGTGTCAGCGATAAGTAAAACTCGCAGTGTAATGTAAATATTCTTCTGTGGTTGAGGTTTTGTTGAAAAAAAGTGCTTGCTATGTCCGTAGAATGTAAGGGCTTTGATTGAAAATGCATCACAATGTTTTAGGATTTATCTGGATGTCTGGTGGATTCGTTGGGGCACATAATGGCGCGGGTTCATTAAATGACTGTTTCTGCATGGAATAAAGAACGCTGGAAACGTTCTGTTACAGCGCGGGTCGCTTAGACAGCGCAAATGACAAAGAGTTTCCCATCGTTTTTTGGTATATTTATTACTTTAGTGTTACTTGAAGCACATTTGAGGTGGTTATGAAAAAAATTGCATGTCTTTCAGCACTGGCTTGTGTATTAGCCGTTTCCGTTGGTACTGCTAGCGCGGCAACCAGCACCGTTTCCGGTGGTTATGCTCAGAGCGATTATCAGGGCGTAATGAACAAAGCTAACGGTTTCAACCTGAAGTATCGCTACGAAAATGACACCCCGCTGGGCTACATCGGTTCCTTTACTTATACCGAAAAAGACCGCTCTGAGGCTGATTACCGTAAAGGTCAGTACTACGGCATCACCGCAGGCCCGGCTTATCGTCTGAACGATTGGGCGAGCATCTACGGTGTGGTTGGTGTGGGCTACGGCAAATACCAGGATCGTTCCTACCCGACTTATAACGACAGCACCAGCGACTACGGTTTCTCCTACGGCGCAGGTATGCAGTTCAACCCGATGGAAAACGTTGCACTGGACGTTTCCTACGAGCAGAGCCGTATCCGCAACGTTGACGTTGGCACCTGGATCGCAGGCGTGGGTTACCGTTTCTAATCCCCCCGTGCTAATAAAAATCCGCCCATTGGGCGGATTTTTTTTGCCTGAAGCGCTGGATTAGCGGGAGCGGGTTTCGAAAATATCGGTACCCAGATGATCGTAATCCACTTTTTGAAGTTTGAAGTTGGTGATGAAAACCGGCCCGGCTTTTTGCTCAGAAATAAACTTGTACCGGCTGGTTATCTCTTTGGTTTTAATTCCCGTCCACTGAGAGAAAAACGACAAAAAGTCATTCGCGCTGCGGCGGGTTTTGATGACCCGATGCGCTTTGTCATCACTCGACAACACCATAAACGGTACCTGGAAGTTCTGCTGGAAAGCGTCGGAATGCGCCAGATACTGCACCTCTTTACCGCGTTCCTTAAAAGCCAGCCCATGATCGGAGAAATACACCAGCGAAAAACTCTGCCCGCTATGTTGTAGCTGACCATACAGTTGCTTGAGCAATTCGTCCGTTTGCGTCACGGAGTAGAGATAGCAGGAGGTCTCTTTTGATTGCACGAACTCAGCGTATTTCCCCTGGGTGCGATCGCAGGCCTGCGGGTGTGAACCCATCAAGTGCAATACAATAAGCTGCGGCTGGGGGCGCTCGGTTTCCAGCACCTGCGCCGTCATTTTCAGTAAGGCTTCATCACGAATGTTTTTATCCGCTTCGAAATTACCCTTTTTCAGAAACTGCACTTCATCAGCACGCTTAGCGATACTGGCGATAGCGGTGTCGTATTCGCCAATCTGCCCCTGGTTAGAGAACCACCACGTCTGGAACCCGGCGCGGTTGGCAAGGGTGACAAAGTTATCCTGATACTGCGGCTGACCATTCATGACCCGGTTTAAGGTAAGCCCCAGTGATTTTTGAGTCGACCCGCTGGCGGCGATGTAATCGGTAAAGAAATAGCCGTTGACTGCGCTGGCAAAAGGCGAGTTATTCCAGTGACCGCCAAAAGCGCCCACCGCATCGCGTCGTACGCTTTCGCCAATAACCACCACATAGGTGTGATACTGGGGTTTTACCGCCAGCACGTTCCAGGAATCTTTGAGTTTTGACAGTTCCGCCATTCGCTGTTGTTCATCAATCACTTCCTGATTGTTGACCACTACATCTTTAACGAAGCGAAACACCGGATACCCGGTATCTTTTAATTTAAACACGCCACCCCAGGCGAGGTTTTGCAATGGCGCGACAAAAATTGCCGCCACGCTAATGGCAAGGCACAAGCTGTCGACATACCGCCAGGCAGGCTTTTCCGTCCCGGCTTTGCGACGCAGCGCAATCACGCCAAGGGCAAAGATAAACACCGCGACCACATAGCTGTACCACGGAAAGATAGTCATTATTTCCGTGGATTCTTCCATATTGGTGGAATGCATCGCCAGCAAGGTATTGAAGTTCGGCGCGCCATAGGCCTGGCCGAAAGGGAAATACATAGCCGCCACCAGCGAGCAGGCGCCCAGTAAAACCTTCTGCCCGCGCGGCATCACCCGCCAGAGCAGCAATAAAATGCAGGTAAACGCCACCGCATACAGCAGGCTAAACGGATAACCCAGCGCGTAATTAATTAATAAAGACTGCAGGAAATAAAAAGCCATCCACGGGTCTGGCATAAACCCACGGGCGGTTAAGGAATTTTTAAGCGTTACATTCATATCGCAACTTCAACAAAACGCCATGCGTGAACCCTGGCGTTAAGGGTCTGAGAGCCTGCCTGAGAGCTGGATTGAAGAGGGCGTGACCGCATCTGCGAGCCGCTTTGATTGCAGGGCTGCAAGAAGATAGAGCCTGGCTATCAGAATATCAACAGGTGCTAACAAATTGTTTTGCGAGACAGACAGCAAAATGAAGAAACGGCGCGGGAAAACTCAGCAGTAGCAACAAGGGAGAAATAAGATAGACAAAAACTTTTACAAAATCATGACAGGATCGTCAAGACGTCTACAGCCAGGCAACAGCGTGTGGCTGTTATCTGGCCGGGGCTTTGGGTTCGGCGCGTTTGAAGTAATCACACACTAAATCAATAAGCAGCAAGCGAACCTGGAACGGTGAATGGGTAAACACGGATAGACACCTCTTGATTTCGTTCATGGGTTACCTCCTCGATTCCGCTACCAATAAATCCATCACTGATGCGAATACATACAGATATAGCACAGGCTATATTGTATAGCTATTGCTAAATCGTTAATTTTTTGTGCTGGCGATGCTCTGGTTTACAATGAGCCCTACGATCGAGATAACCGTATCGCGCCACTGTAATGGGGAAGCACAATGAGTCGTCGCGCAGGTAAGCCACACAGCATAAAAGTGACGCAATTGGTCAATGTTGAAGAGCATGTAGAAGGGTTTCGTCAGGTTCGCGAAGCCCACCGCCGTGAACTTATTGATGATTATGTCGAATTGATCTCGGACCTTATCCGGGAATCAGGGGAAGCCCGTCAGGTGGATATGGCGGCGCGTTTGGGCGTATCGCAACCCACGGTTGCGAAAATGCTTAAGCGTCTGGCAACGGTGGGATTGATTGAACAAATTCCCTGGCGCGGCGTGTTTTTAACGCCCGAAGGTGAAAAACTGGCCCAGGAAAGCCGCGAGCGGCACCATATTGTGGAGCAGTTTTTACTGAATATTGGCGTCAGTCCTGATACGGCCCGGCGCGACGCCGAGGGAATGGAACATCACGTAAGTGAAGAAACCCTCAGTGTTTTTCAACGCTTCAACGAACAGCACGGTCAGGAACTCTAAATGCTGAGGCAATTTTTTCGCACCTTTCTGCGTGATCGGTTTTTACATCTTTTACTGCTGATTGGCATTGCCGTAAGCGTTGCTGTGCCATTTAAACCCGCCCAGTGGCCACAGGCGATCGACTGGCACACGATTATCACCCTCAGTGGATTAATGATGCTCACCAAAGGGGTCGAACTCAGCGGCTATTTTGATGTGCTGGGACGCCGGATGGTGAAAGGTTTCGCAAGCGAGCGCCAACTGGCCATGTTTATGGTATTCGGCGCGGCGTTGCTCTCCACATTTTTAACCAACGATGTGGCGCTTTTTATCGTGGTGCCATTAACCATCACGCTAAAAAAGCTCTGCGGCATTCCTGTGACGCGGTTGATTATCTTCGAAGCGCTGGCGGTGAATGCGGGTTCGCTGCTCACGCCAATCGGCAACCCGCAAAATATTCTGCTGTGGGGCCGCTCCGGCATCTCTTTCGCCGCGTTTATCTGGCAGATGCTGCCGCTCGCTGCGGTGCTTGTTATTAGCCTGATGGTGTTGTGCTGGTTCTTTTTTCCGGCAAAAGCGTTGCGTTACCAGGCCCGGGAACAGCAGCATCACTGGAAACCGCGTTTGGTATGGAGCAGCCTGGTGCTGTATCTGGTGTTTTTAGCCGCGCTGGAATTGCACCAGGAGCGTTGGGGATTGTTGCTGGTGGCGGTGGGCTTTTTGATTGTGGCGCGTAACGTATTGCTGCAAATCGACTGGAGCCTGTTGCTGGTGTTTATCGTGATGTTTATCGATGTGCATTTACTGATTCAATTACCCCTGTTGCGAGAAAATCTCCCTGGGGTGACGGCGCTCTCCTCTGGCGGCTTATTTTTGCTGGGGGTGGGGTTGTCGCAGTTTATCAGTAATGTGCCGTCCACGATCCTGTTGCTCAATTATGTGCAACCGTCAACATTGCTGGCTTATGCGGTTAATATCGGCGGGTTTGGGCTGTTGCCTGGCTCACTTGCGAATCTCATCGCGTTACGCATGGCAGGCGACCGACGTATCTGGTGGCGTTTTCACTTCTGGTCGTTGCCGCTGCTGGTATGGGCAATGCTGGTAGGATGGGCATTACTCTCGCTGATACAATAACGCAGACAAAAAAAGAGCGGCTTACGAGCCGCTCTTTTTATCCCTGAATGAACACCACCTCCTATGGAGGTGGTCAGCAAAAAGTTGGCTCTGCCAGTAATGCTACTCATGGGAAAATCCGAATCTGTTATCCCCATAACTGATAAGGATTTAACCATGA
>NZ_JAALBX010000011.1 GCF_011077955.1 Citrobacter freundii | reverse complement strand
GGTACGTCCTGCTTCGACGGACTTCAGAACGGAAATGATCTGGTGTTCGGTGAATCGGGCTTTACGCATGGTGATCTCCTCAGAAGACATAATCAGTATGTCGGAAGATCTCTAAAAGTGAATGGGCCGTTTTGCCGGGATGCTTACACATGTACGGGTTCAGGCCGCGCCGTTACTGGCGCGGTGAGGGTGAAAAGGATGCATAAACACATGCAAAACCATGCACCCTGTGGATGCATGCCGTAATTCAGCAAAACAGCGGATTTTCCGGGGATTTTAAGGCGGGGCGCTGCGCGGTCATTTATGCACACCGGTGCGCATAAATCCGGTGCTGAACGGGCGAATATTTTTGCTGGTTATCCACCCGCGAAGCCGCGTCGGGCCTGTGTCCGGCGGCAATTAAAATGTCGTTGTCCTGCACGCAATAATTAATTTCTTTTTCTTTGCTCTACAGCTATTCAAGGTTTCGCGAAAATAACCGGCAGCCAGATCAAAAGCGCGATGCCAGACAACTCCTGCCGCCGGGTTTATATGCAATTTTTAAAGTCATTGAATTCGCGCTGTTACAAATATCTAACCAGACAGTTGTCACCGATCGAAGGTGTAAGCCTGCACGCTGAGCCTCACGTTTATACATCGCGAATTGTAACCCTGATGCATTGAGCTACTGTGTAATTGCTTTGAATCTGGGCGCGATAATATTTTATTCCGTTATGCTTGCCTGTCGGAAATAAAATGAGCCCCTGAATTTTCGTTTACCCTCTAAACGTTTTATCCATTACGTTGTGATAGCGGGCAATATACCCGCGACCTACAAGCACTCCTTCAGCAAGTGACTTTCCCATATAAGCTCCCTTTTCTTCTATGTGGTCACATAAGCGTGTGTACTTTGTTAAATGCAATCTGCTTCATCATGCCTTTCACGCCCCAAACGGAAGACTCATGCAGGGTGCGCCTTGTACTGGTGTCGCTGGTCTGGATGATTACGCGATCGCAGTAGCGCCGGATGTTGCGGATAAGGATGGGAAAAGTCTCTTTCTCAATCTCTGTCCGGTTAAATGCTTCATCCAGTATCACTACCTCACAGTCCTGGGTAAACGGTACGTTCCCCCCTATCCCGTCAACCCATACATCGTTAGTGCCTTTTGCGAGTTCTTCTACCTTAAGGTTAGCGGCTACCTGTAACTTAACGAACGGCATCCGGGCAAGTGATGCCCTTAATATATGGTCATATGTAAGCAGTACTACCGCATCATCATCACCGACTGACAACGAACAGAACAGATCCCGGCGTTTAAAGAAAGCCGCCTGAGTAGCGATAGCCCTAAGCATGTCACAGTAATAAGCCCGTTTTTGTTCCACATTCGAGAGTACCGGCATGTTCTTGTGAAGAGTTTGCACGCCTAATAAACGCCCATCGGGAGTCGTTACTGGTACTGCCACAATAGATGTAGATAATGAATTCATGATTCCGTCCTATTCATTTAACTGGCTTGTGTTGATAGCTTTGTTATTAACTTTTTCAGTTGTTCGCCTGAGGTTGGCAGGAATTGTGCGTCATAGTTTTGACAGGTAGTGTCGTAGAAAATGAAAATTTAAAATGGTCTTCTCATACTGTTTATATATACAGTTAATTGTGGCAAGCAGAGCGTGACTTATAAGACGGACAGGATCGCTTTTACACTTCACGTTCCATGTTTCGCGCCTCAGGCTTTTTCTAAATACCCCGTTATCCTTTTCGTTTTATGCAATTGCTTCCCATTCCAAAAGCGCCCAGTCATGCGATATCACTGCTGGAATAGGTTTAGATACGGCTAAAAATTTGCTTTAAGCAGGTAAAGATCGCCTGCGAATTATTTATATTTTAGTAATGGCGATATTATCTGCCAGCCAGGCAGGTTGGCGAACGTTGAGCCTATTACTGCAGGTGCAGTCCTCTCTCTTCCTTCCCTCTACTAATTTTAAGAGTTTTCCCCTTATTTAATTTGAACTGACACAACCTGTCAGCAGAATGTAATAACCTTAAGCTTTCTGTATCAACCGGAAACGGTGGCTATTCAAATTTCATTTAAGGCCTTTTTGCCATTAATAACTCTGAAATGCCACTAAAAGGAATCGTGCGCCAGGACGGTGAACGCTGGCTGTGATCGTTAATGTTTTCGGGATAACAATTTTCTGAGCATAAAAAATGAAAGACAGCAGTAAAAAATACGAACTGCTTATTGAACGGTTGTGTGAAACATTTGGCGCTCTGTATCAGGGCAACATTATCGATAAAACCTGGCTTTGCGAACAGTTTGGCATAACGGAACGCACCGCCTACCGTGATTTAGCCAGGCTTTCACACCTTCTGGATGAAGTATCGAACGGACGTTACAGACTCAGCGAACATCTCAGGCCTTCATTACATACAGATAATCTTGCCGATTTCGCTAATTTCACGGGCGTAGCGCATCTCTTCCCCTATAACGATGGACGTTCACTACGTTACCGGTTGAAAAACTCCGGAAACATGACGATTCAGGGTGCCACCAGCCGGGAAAACCGCCTCCTCAGCGACCTTATGGACAAACTTGATAAATCCATTACGACTCGCGTAGAGATAACCTATTTATATCGTGGCAAGTCGCGCGTTGTGCAACCGTACAGGCTTATCAACCACTATGGGTTATGGTATCTGGCTGGCGTGGAAGAAGGTCGCCTTAAGGCATTTGAGCTTGCCCGCATTGAGCGTTTTTCGACAACAGAAACCCATTTCTCTGCCGATGCTGCTGTTACTGAAGAACTCAATACTACAACAGGCATTCACTTTGGTAAGCGCATTGAGGCCACCCTGCGGGTCTCTGCTCACGCGGCGGACTATGTTACCCGTCGCCCGCTTTTCCCCGCACAGCATGTTACGCAAAAGCACCCAGACGGTAGTCTCACACTCACCACAGCGGTTAGTGATAAACACACGCTGTTTCGCTGGCTGCGCTACTGGCTGCCAGATATTCAAATCCTGTCCCCAGCTTCGCTTAAGCAAGACTTCAGCAATGATTTCAAGGCGCGTTTGAAAGAAGCCCACGAAGAAACGTTTACCCACTGTGAGATAAAGTGATGTCTATAGGTCGTATTCGTCCGCAATTTACCCAAGGGTTAGAGAAAGCGCGCGAGGAAGAAAAACCCGCTTTTCCTCGCGCAACAGAGCCTCGCTTTAGTCTGGAAAAAGATGTGGCGCTAAGCGCACAGGTTCTTGAGCAGTTGGATGAAGCCAAAGCCAAAATTGAGCATTATCAGACGATTTATATTGAGTGGGGGTTTTCCGCCGTCGATCCGCAAGGTCGTGGAATTGTACTGAATTTCTACGGGCCGCCGGGGACAGGAAAAACGCTCACTGCCGAAGCGCTGGCCGGTTCGCTGCAACGGCGCATCATGTCAGTCAGCATTGCCGATCTGGAAAGCAAGTTCATGGGGGAAACGGCAAAAAATATCGCCGCGCTCTTTTCCCAGGCACATGATGAGAACGCCGTGCTGTTTTTTGATGAGGCAGATACATTGCTTGGTAAACGCCTCTCGTCTGTCACGCAGGGCATCGATAATGAAGTGAATGCCATGCGTTCTACACTTCTCATCGAACTGGAAAAACACGACGGTATTGTGATTTTTGCGACAAACTTCGTGAAAAACTACGATAGCGCCTTCCTGAGCCGTATCACCCACCACGTAGGCTTCACTTTACCAGGCGCCGATGAACGCCAGCGCATCTGGGAAAAACTTCTGTTAAACGCCATTCCCTTAGTGGATGAACGCCATAGCGTTATTGAGCATGCTGTTTCCCTTTCTGAGGGACTGTCGGGGCGTGATATTCGTAACGCCATGCGTCTCGCGCTCCCGAAAGCCGTACTGGAAACACCACCGCAACTTCGGCTCACTCATATAGACAGTGCCCTTTCACAAATTCGTGATGCGTATAACGCAGTTTCACCATCAGATGTACAGATTCCACCACATATTAACACCGCAAGAAAAATGCTCGGTCTGAGCTAAGGGAAAGTAGATGGGCTGGTTTAGGAACATGGTTTCGAGAGCTGTTAGCACAGTTTCTTCTGTAGTCAGCAAAGTCAAAGAAGTCGCTGGAAAAGCGATAGGTTTTATGGCGGAAAAGGCCGAAGGGTTTATTGGCAAAGTGAGCCAAATGTGGGAGCGCATCAAGCCGCATATCTCGACGGGCCGAAAAGTATTAATGATGGCGGCGCGAATGGTCACTACCCCATGGTTGAAAGGGGCATTAATGGCGATTGATCGCGGTCTTGCATGGCTTGAGAAGCTTGATAAGCAACCGCTGGTTAATAAAGCGCAGAAAGCAATCCAGTGGGTTATTGAATGGTGTAAAAACGCGCACCAAAAACAACTGGAAAATGAAGCCCTGGAAGAAGCTCGTCGTCATGCCGAAGCGCTCGAAGCTGCTGAGCGTGAACTGGAAGGGAGCGAGAAAGAAGCTATTTCGGCTATTGCCATGATTAATCATTATATGATTGCAAAAGCAGAAGTGGATATCGCCGTAAAACGTGATGATTTACAGGACTTTGAATACTTTTTACGCCTTCGCGCAGTGCAAAAACTGCTGGCCTTCTACGAAAAACGTATCGAGGCGGTTAAAGACGTCAGTGACATTGATAATGACATGCGTTTTCTATTATTCGCCGCCAATGCATTGATTAAACAAGACGCGGAATTTAGTGAAGCAAACACACTGCGTCTCGATGAACTCACCAGCCGTCAGTTTGGGAAGCCTATCATCCCGTTCATTTTTGAAGAAATGATCATCGCATGGGAAAAGAGCCGTCAGATTCTGGAAGAAGAATGGGAAGCGAAAAACAAAACCCTCGCCAAAGAACGCATTCTGCATAATCGGCTTGTTCGTGCACAAAAATACGAAGATCTCGAACCGGCTGAACTCATCGCCCTTAACGACCTGGCCATTACACTCCCCCGCGATACCGCCGCACTGGAATCCCTTAGCAACGATCTCTTGGCTCGACGCAATTATGTCAATGCAGCCGAAGGTTTCCTTCAAATGCTGGAAAAAGACGAACAGCAGTTAATTCGCGAAGGAAAAGAGTATTTGCTGGAACAAGGGGCTCAAGTTGGAAGCTTACTTATCGACTGCTCACAAAATAATCGCGCATGGTCATCACTGTTGCCCGAGGAGCAAAGTTTGATAAACGATTTTGCCAATATTTTCGCCGCTGACTGTCAGCAACGTACTCAGCAAGGTTTATTAGTTGAGGTAATGGCATGAGTTTGTTAGTTGAAATCGGACACTTTTTAGTTCCGGGCCTGGATGCTTTACAGCTCACCTTCTTCACGGTCATCGTGCTTGCGGTCGCAGCTACGATAATCACCGTGAAGCGAGCGGCCAAAGAAGAACATTGGCAAAAGGCCTGGGAACACGCCGGGATGCATACTGCCCAGCCCGGTATCAATGCTGAGTTGGGTTCTGCCGCTGAACTCAGCCAATCGGTGGCGACAAAAGCGGAAAAAGTCGCGGCGATTATGCCGGGAATGTTGTTGATACTTGGTTTGCTTGGAACCTTTCTGGGTTTGGGTCTGGCATTAGATAAAGCCTCGGGAATTTTGCATAACGCAGATAACAGCATCGGCGCGCTGGATAACTCCATGCGCGACCTGATGGACATGATGCAAGGATTGGGGACCAAATTTAAAACGTCTACCTGGGGGATTATTGCTTTTATTTTCCTCAAAACCTGGGAATCAGCGAACAGTTACGAAGAACGTCGTTTGAGCTGGTGTATGACCAAAATGCAAGAGGTCATCAGCGAAGCTCGTCAGCACGACGCCGTTGAGAAAACACGCGTACTGGAGCTGAAAGAGGCGGGACGTCATGCCGCCACGGAACGTCTCATTGCTGCAATGGCGGAACAAACGCTCACGCTGCGCGAGGAGTTCAACCAGCAAGCTAAACGCAGTGAAAGCCTTGAGGCGCAGCGCCACGAATACCAACTTGCTGCCCTGAAGGAAATTGCCGAGGTAAATACCCAGTCGCGTAATCTGCTGGAAACCTACACCGTAAGTAGCCAGGAAAATCTGGCCGCTCTTCAGCAGGCGGCAAGCACCATGAGCAACGCGTCTCAAAAGGTATCCGGTTCTGCTGCAAGCCTGGAAAGTGTGGTTTCTACCCTTGGCAGAGATCTGGATGTGGTAATGAACGACATCAAACGCGAACTTTCTGACGTGGTTAACGTAATGAACGCTGACTTTACACGCAATGTTCAGAAGATGAGTGACATGCTGGCTGAGTCCACACATCAGTTAAGTTTGACCATGCAGCAAATTGAAGGCTCTCTTAACGGCGCTATTGCGAGCATGGATGAAGCCTTTAGCGGCAATATGACCCGTATGGCGACCCAGCTTGAATCGGCGACCTCTCAAATCAGCATTGCGGTTAACAATATGTCTGAGCGTATCGATACCACCATGGCGTCGGTCAGTGAGAAGACCGAGACAGCGGCCAAAATCCAGCGTCAGGCGATGGGAGAATTCTCGGAAACCAGCGACACGCTCAACAGCCAGGTCGGTTCAATGACCACATACATTGAGCGCGTCACCAATGAGATCAAGCTGGGGCTATCCGCGGTTTCAGACGGCAATCGCAAAATGGAGTTCTACTTCAAACGTTTCAACGAGGCCTTTGATGCGCTGGCCGCATTACCTACAACGGTGAACGCGATGACAACGGAACTCTCGGCACTGTGCGAACTTATTCAACATCAGCAGTCTCGCCCCTCTTCCAATTTGCAAATGCTCAAGATGGCAGTTGATGAGGCCTGAATTGTTCCATGAAAGATAAACCAAATGAATGGGTTTCCATCTCGGACCTGATGGCTGGCGTAATGGCCGTGGTCATGCTGATGTTGGTCTTGTCGGTACTGCAAAATAAAGTTGCTGAAGTAAAGCGCGAGCAGGAGAAAAACAGTGGCCTTGCCGCGCAACAGCAAAAACTGAATGCCTTGATGCACGGTATGCAAAAAGAGATGACGGAACAAGGTGAAGAAGCGCTGGTGGGCTTTGATATCGCCAGCGGTAAAATTACCTTGCGGGATAAGATTTTTGCTCGCGGCAGCGCATGTATAACCGAACAAGCAAAAGATGCGCTGGCGCGGCTGGCGCCGCGTATCCAGGAGTTCGTAACCAGTTCCACTAATACCCAGGTGTTTGTGGAAGGGCATACCGATAATCTCGCGGTGAGTAATCCTGTTGTTGATCAAGCGCGGTTCTGCACTGTGTATGACGATAACTACACCCTATCGGCAGCCAGAGCCAGAGAGGCGCGTAAGTTACTGGTGGCGAAATTAAACGATCAGCAATCACACCGTGTCATTGTCGCAGGCTTTGGGGATTCACAGCCGTTGCGAGGGATTTCGCCTTCAGATGAGCGTAATCGGCGTGTCGAAGTCCAGTTTTTGACTCATGCGGTATCTCGAACAGAGCAAGCTGCAGGAAGCGAGTAACTGATAAAGCGGATAAAGTAATGGGAAAGTTTAGAGAAGACAAAGATTTAGAGCTTTTGCGTTATGCTGATAATGAGATGCTTGCCGTGCTTGTAGGCTATCTGACGACAGATAAAGACGGTTCCACGCGTTATACCGAATCATTAACTGGCGATAAAGATTTCCAGGCGGCAGAGGGCGATTATCAGCGCGTCTGGCAGCTTATCGGCGCTGAACTGCAACACTTCGGTGGCGATACTTTCGTTAACCTTTTTCGTGGCAAGGGTGTTGAATACAAAGAAATTCTTACTGACGTGTGTAAAAAACTATCGGTGAACACGGATTTCTCGGCGGACGTTATTGCCATTGAACAAGCCCTTCTGGCGAAATTGTTCGCAGATTCTTGGGAAAAAATGAGTGAGCAGGAACGCACAGCGATTCGCAAGGAATTAAAAATTGACGGTAATTTGGCAGGGGGCGCTGCGCTGAGCGCTATTATTGCCGCAATCCGTTTAGGTGGCTTTATGTCTTACCAGGTCGCGCTGATCGTTGCAAACGCCGTTGCGAAAGCAGTTCTTGGCAGGGGACTCGCGCTGGCGGCCAACGCAGGGTTAGCGCGCGCAATTGGGCTCTTCGCAGGGCCGGTTGGCATTGCAATAACAGCATTATTAACGGTCCCGGCAATCAGTGGCCCGGCATTTCGTGTGACGTTACCTGCCGTGGTGCAAATCGCAGCGATGCGCCAACAGCTTTTGAACCAGGAGAGGAACTTCTTTTGAAAGAGACCCTGTTCGCCATCGATTGGCTGGATGTTTATAAAGAAGTTAAAAGCGCATTAGAGACCGGGCATGCTGTTATTCGCGACGGCGTGGCCTACTGGACGTCACTTTCCGGCAAGACAGGTATTGCACAGCATTTACCCCTCAAAGAGGTGGTTGTTGATACCACGTCAGTGGGAGAGTTAAAACAGCTTGTACAACTAGCACAAACGACACAACTTGCCGCGCTAGGATTATCGACGGGCATCATTGTGGGCGCAATGGTGATGCAGACCATGTATCTGGCGCAAAAAATCGACAAATTGCAGCAGAGCCTTGATGTTATTTCTGGCGATGTACACGCACAGAATGTCATCTTTTATATGGAAAAGCTGTCACGTTATTTCGGGGTAGTAGAATCGGCACGCGTATTGCTGCTGGATAAATCCCTGACTGAAGAAACTCGTGATGTTGCAGGTCACCTCATTGCCCAATTGAGTAATGAGCGAAACGAGGTACTGTCATTCATTGATAATCTGCTGACCTACGCCGATAAACTCACTGACCGTCACCTGGAACAGGTACTCGACTTTATTACGCTGATGCTCGATCTCATACCTAAGGCGATTTACATTGAGAGTCAGGTTTGCGATCGCTACGGTAAGTTTCGTCTGGCTGAACATTTAATGCGTGTGAATACTCGCCGTTATGGAGCGACGCTGGAACATTATCGCCAGTGGTGTAATGACAAAGTGAAAGGCTCTATTAGCGGCCGGTCCGATCCACAGGCAGTGGTGTTTAATCGTAAACAGGACGATTTGCACTTGCTGTTTAAATCTGAAGATAACCAGCTACTGCTACAGGAACTTAAGGCATTCGCCCCACAATTGCAGTTCAGCTAATGCTCAGTTGTGACAAGGGTGAAACAGAAATGTATTGCCCTTAATTTTTTAATAGCCATCAGCCAAACGAATATTGACTGATGGCTGAGAACAGCAATTTACGATTTATTATGGAATTAAAATGGGCATCCTTTACCGGCGTGTTTATAAAAGCCACATTGAATAACAATACGCGCACCCGGTTAACGTTAACGCTGTAAATCATTGAGGCGGTGCTGCCATCACATAGCCCATATCAAGACGAGCTTATCACTGGCCTTATCAGGAATGTGGCTGCTGTCAGGGTAAAAGTGTATCAATTAAGTTTAAAATAACTATACGCTTAAAAAAAGAGACCATTATGAACGTTACATTAGTTTCCAGTATCATTGGTGGTGTTTTTGCTGTCGCTTCTGTTGTGATTTCTGTAGGCATCACCACTTTAAACCAGAACCGGATCAATAAGTTAAATAACAGCATCGAAGCCCAGAAAAAACATCAATACTATCTGGAACCATTGATTAGATCGGCCGCTGACTTGCAAAGTCGGATTTATAATATACTGGAATGTAGTTTCATCGAAAGGTACTATCATAATGGAAGTGACCGAAACAGAAAGTATGTCATAGATAACACTGTCTTTCTGGTAGCTCAATTTTTTGCATGGACTGAAGCAGCTCGTATTGATGTTCAGTTCCTTAACCTTGAAAATGATATCAAGACGCTGAAACTTTCTGAGTTACAGAGCAATATCTATTCATTAATACAAACAGATAGTTATGGACAAAACTTTATCTTCTTTGCTGGAGAGCAAAGAGCTATTGGCGAGCAGATGCTAATTAAAATGGACAAAGGATATAATTGCATAGGATATGGTGAATTTTTAAAAAAAGAGGCATTCTGCAACGAATTTTTATTTGAGGAGTTAAAAAAAGAAGTTATTAAAATGACGACAGATTTACAAGGCTATCGTGGTCGGTTAAAAAAATTGCAACATGCACTTATTGATTTACTCGATCATCTTGATCCCAATCAGATCAGAATCAGTAAAAATGAGCGAACTAAAATAGCAAGATAAAGCCTCTTCATCACAGGGAAATGTGAAGGTTTTCAAACAGCTCCCTAAAAGTATTATATGGGGATTCACTGTCGGACGTTCGTTATCCCGTCAATACCGCGACGGGAGAAAATGTCCGATATACCGTATGTGAAATAACTTTTATGGAGTAAAAAAGTAACTGGCTTATACGGCATTCAAACCCCACCACCCTAAAAATCCAGAATGATGATTACCCGAGATAACCGCCCAGATTCTGAAAGCGAGTAAATCACACCGTTAATGCTTTTCGCGTCTTTTGCTTTAAAAGCCACTTCCTTTCGCTGGGACAATGGATAAACATACGCCGATACGCGAAAAGTAGTACCAAAAGCGGCTCACCGTGATAAACGATAAACCTCTGCATGCAAAACGCTGCTTTATAGTGTGTCCCAAGTAATGTTGAAGCATGACTTTTATCGTCTTGTGTGAATCTAAAAATCGGTCAGCTTTACAAAATATTTATCGCGCATTTGGCTGATGCATTTCTTTTAAGCACAGCAGTCCGTCATTTCTTGTGAAGGTTTTACATCCAGATATCAGTTGGTTAATCAGCATTTGTGTTACCAATTAACCCGCGATCTCACCTTTTAATCATGTCTCGCGTGATTCATTTGTTAAAATTATTAATTGCGATAGTTAATTTTTTCTTAAGGTTACTAGTTTAGATTGCAACGATGTCGTCTATCCCGGACGCGCCCGGAGCAAAGCTATGCATAACAATAATGCCGTTTCATCACACCTCAGCAAGGTCCCTGCAATCACTCTGGGCTTCTGGATTATCAAAATCGCCGCCACGACGCTTGGCGAGACGGGTGGCGATGCCGTTACCATGTCAATGAATCTGGGTTATATGACCGGAACGCTGATTTTTGCCGTTATTTTTCTGGCCGCAGCCGTTATCCAGATCCGCCACAAAACTTATAACAAATGGGTGTACTGGTTTACGGTCGTCGCAACGACTACGGTCGGCACAACGCTTGCTGACTTCGCCGATCGTTCCCTCGGCATTGGTTATTTAGGCGGCACGCTGCTGCTAAGCAGTTTACTTATTCTTTCGCTGTTAGTCTGGCGCATGGTCTGCGGCAGTATCGCGGTGAGCTCAGTGAATAATTCACGTACGGAAATCTTTTACTGGGTCACCATTATGTTTTCCCAAACGCTCGGTACCGCACTGGGTGACTGGACGGCGGATACCGAAGGTTTCGGTTACGACGGCGGCATCCTGTTGTTTGTCGGTGCGCTGGCAGTCATTGCCCTGCTCTACTGGTTTACCAAAATTTCACGCACAATACTGTTCTGGAGCGCCTTTATTCTAACCCGCCCATTGGGTGCGGTAGTGGGCGATTTCCTCGATAAACCCCTTTCAGAGGGTGGTATGGAACTCAGCCGCTATAGCGCATCACTGGCATTAGGCGCGTTTATCATCGCTTGCCTGTTTGTTATTCCACAGCGTGCGGCCGTAAAAGAAGCATCTGTGTAAAGTGCTGTCCCGAAGTACCCGGCTTTACTTTTCGCCCTGAAATTGGGCTCGACACCAGGAACTCAACCCAAAAGCCCGCAAAACTTGTGCCTTGCGGGCTTTTTTTTGCCTCTCTTCATCCTTGCGAAAAGTGATCAAGCCTCATCACATTCAACGTCTGAAAGGCATCTAAATTATTGTGCAGGGCAATGGGATGGATTCACACCGCTACTTTAATTAACCACCGGTGTTTTTATTGAGTAGTTTATGGCTTCTGTTAAAAGCGATAAGCCAAACATTGCTCTATTTTGGTTGGGGAGATTTACGCGCTCTGTCTGTACGCTTTCACCATCAGGTAATCGTTATTGGCTATAAATATCGTCGCTGTTTAAAAAAACCGGCTAACAAATCACGGTAAAATAAGTGAGCAGAAAATTATTACCCGGCAAAGCAATAACAATAAGCGAATTTATCGTTACCTTTTAATCGACTCACAACATTCCCAACCCTTTGTTTAATCACTTTACTATCAGTTAGTTAAACAAAAAATACTTAATAGTTTTCATCGCTTTTTCATTGACTGCACAGCACTGCAAACCACTCAAGGTATTTTTTTACACAGAAATAGAATCGCTGCGGTCACGTTTCTGCATTTTACTTTACCCGATATGCTTAATATCAAAGAATCCAGGAATTCATAACATTGTGTTTTAACCGTAGCGGGCTTACCGTCAGAATGTATCTGCAAGAAGAAGGAATACCTTATGTTTACTCATCGTCGTTTACACCTTGCTTTAGCGGTTGTTATTTCGTTCTCCCTTCTCGCCTCGCCGGTTATGGCCAATCCGGGAAGCGGAAACGGGAATGGCGGCGGCAATGGTAATAGCGGTAACCATGGCAATAATGGCGGTAATCACGGCAATAGCGGCAAGCAGGGTAATAACGGTCATCGCGGCAACGCCGAGAACCCGTCCCAGAAAGACGCTATGGATAAACGAAAAAATTACGGTAAACCGGATCATGTTGAAACAGATATCAGTTTCCACACGGCCCGCCAGCTTGCGGTGAATTACGGGTTAACCGGCTATGAATCGCTGCCGCCGGGTATAGCCAAAAATCTGGCACGCGGTAAACCACTGCCTCCGGGCATTGCGAAAAAAACCGTTCCAGCTTCAATGCGCGACAGTCTGCCTTATTACCCCGGCTATGAATGGCGCATCGTCGGCGATGATTTAGTTTTGATTGCGCTCAGTACGGCGGTGGTAACCGCTATTATCAACGGCGTATTTGATTAGAGACTCACCATATGAATAACGGCCTCCTGAGAGGCCGTTTTTTTTAGCTGCCGATGATCCCG
This sequence comes from Citrobacter freundii, assembly GCF_011077955.1. Classification (GTDB taxonomy): domain Bacteria; phylum Pseudomonadota; class Gammaproteobacteria; order Enterobacterales; family Enterobacteriaceae; genus Atlantibacter. The sequence goes on along the minus strand of NZ_JAALBX010000011.1, from coordinate 141,394 downwards.
CCGTCGCTTTTCACTATCACCACGGTTGAGGAGCGCGGACGACCGTTTTTATCACCGTCAGGCCAGGTTGACACAGCCGTTGGATTTGCCGGATCGCTGATATCGTCCCCCGGCTCGCCCGGATGCTGAATATTAATAAACAGCGTGCGGTTATCTGGCGTGAAGGCGATGCCGGTAATTTCACAGCCGCGAGGGCCGGTCAGGAAACGGCGATATTCATTTGTGCCCGGCACGGTCGCGAGCATCTGATTATTGCCCATCCCTTCATACGCTTTTTTATTGATAGTACTTGATGATACGTCAGTCTGGATCCACAGCACGCCGCGATGATCGAATGACAAGCCGTCGGGGCTGCCGAACTCCGCGCCTTTCATGGTGCCTTTTGCTTTTTCATCGGTGCTGTCCGGCTTACCGCCCATCACCAGAATATCCCATTTGAAAGCCGTGGAAGCCGGATCGCTGTTCTCTTCCGTCCAGTGCATGATATGCCCGTAAACGTTACTGGCGCGAGGGTTGGCAGCATCTACTGGCGCTTTCCCCTCTTTGCCGCGATCGCTGTTGTTGGTCAGCGTACAGTACACACTTCCTGCCGCTTGTGGATCCACGGCGATCCATTCCGGGCGATCCATTTTTGTTGCCCCCACCACATCCGCGGCAAGACGGGTTTTGATAAGCAATTCGCCCTGGCTTGAGAAACCATTGCTTTCATCAAGGCCATTTTGGCCATAGATAAGCGGGAGCCAGTTTCCGCTGCCGTCATCGTTAAACTTCGCCACGTAAAGCGTGCCTTCAGAGAGCAACCCCATGGCGGCGTCACGGTTGCCGGCATCGTATTTATTGGCAGAGACGAATTTATAGATGTATTCGAATTTCTGGTCGTCGCCCATGTAGGCCACTACGCGATTGTCCGCCGCCAGCGTAATAGCCGCCCCTTCGTGCTTAAAGCGTCCGAGCGCCGTATGTTTACGCGGGGTGGACTGCGGATCATAGGGGTCGATTTCCACCACCCAGCCAAAACGGTTCGGTTCATTCGGCGTTGCGTCAACGCTAAAACGCGGGTCGACTTCGTTCCAGCGGTAGGAATCATCGCTGTCGCTAATGCCGTAGCGTTTTTCAAGGGCATTTGGCGCGGCTTTTTTCACAAAAATATCCGACCAGTTTTCTTCACACGTCAGATAGGTACCCCATGGCGTGTGGCCGTTCGCACAGTTCTGCATTGTTCCGAGCACCGTTTCGCCCTGCGGATCGGCATCGGTTTTCATCAGCGCGTGGTTTTTTGCAGGCCCCGTCAGTTTCATCGGCGTGTTGACGGTGATGCGGCGCGCGAATGTTGACGGGCGCACTACCATCCAGCTATCGCCCTCTTTTTTCACCTCGATAACGGAAATCCCCATGGCGTTCTGTCCTTTGCGGACTTTATCGATATTCCAGTTCGCCGCACCGTCTTTAAACAGCAGACCGTTATCAATGTACTCATGGTTCATCGCAAGCAGCCCGTGGTGGGGATCGTCACTGCCCAGCGGCAGGCTAAACCAGGCCATACCATCGTGATGCATACCGGCCTGCGCCGCCTGTTCGTCGGTGGTATTGCTGCCATCAGGTTTAAATTCCGGCATGTTACCTTTTAAGCCGACCGCGTCGCCCCAGCGGTAAAAAGGACGCGCCACGTAACCTTCCGGCACGCGCACGGTATCGTCTGTGGAGACCGCAATACTGGTAAAACCAAGCGAAGACGGGCGCGCAAAGGCATTTTCAACAGCCCAGGCCGCCTGCGATTTCAGTAGTGCGGGAAACGACACCGCCGCACCTGCCACCACGCCCATTTGTAAAAAACGGCGGCGGCTTAAAAAGGCGCTGGCAACATCGGAGAAAACGGGATTGGCGCTGCGGTTACTGATTTCATCGCTATGTTCATGTTTAAACAGCGGCTTAAGAGGTCTGCTCATTATGGCTTCCTGTCGGTAAAGTAATCAGAAGCAATCAGTGTAAGAACTTTTTATTACAAATTTATAACAATAGCCTCATGAACCTTACGCAGGAAAGGCATCTATGTCAGACAAAGGCAGAATTAAAGGATATGGCTGGAAATAAAGGGGGTCATGCAACGTCAGTAGTGCGCGGATTATTTCATTACGCGGCGTACTCACCGGGGTCTGCTGCGGTCTCGGTTAACAGGGGAATGCGTGTGTTTGCGTGAAAACGCGGGTATGAAAAGCGGTGAGGCGGTAAATCGCAGGCATAAAAAAACCCGCTCAATGGCGGGTTTTTATCGCTTTATTTAGGTGCTCGGGTAAACCGTCTTCGCTGTCCTAACATCAAGCGTGGTAGCAATGCTTACAGAACGATAACGTTCGCAGCAGCCGGGCCTTTAGCGCCGTTCTCGATAGAGAATTCTACTTTCTGGTTATCTTCCAGAACTTTGAAGCCATTGCTCTGAATTGCAGAGAAGTGTACGAACACATCTTTGCCACCATTGTCCGGAGTGATGAAGCCGAAGCCTTTATCAGCGTTGAACCATTTTACTAAACCAGTCATTTTGTTAGACATAGATACTTCCTCAAAAAAATTGTTTACCGCGAATGCGGAGATCATGGCTCGCTTTACAGAATTTACTTATTTAGAAGCTTAAAAGGAGACTCATGAGAAGGGGTATCTGAGATAACGCTCTAACTGAGGACTGCTTTACTAAAACTGCTTTAATAAGGTCTGTCTGACAAACCGAGGGCAATAATACAGTGCCTGAATTCTTTAGCAAGAATTATTTTCACTTAGCGCGACGGGCAAGTATTTCATGATATTACCGCGCCTCGCTTAAGCGTAGAGGGGGCCTGCTTCCAGGCCCCGGTGATGCTTAGTACTGATTAAACATCGTTTGGATCTGTTTTGGATCGTTGGTCTGGGTTAAGGCCAACTGTAAAAGAATGCGCGCTTTTTGTGGGTTCAGCGTGCCGGAAGCCACAAATCCATATTTGGCATCATCCACTTCCGCATCCTCGGTGGTGGAACCGGTTGGCACGCGAGAGGAGCGCACTACGGCAATACCGTTGTGGGCCGCGGTCGCAAGGCTATCAAACACGGTTTTATACATGTTCCCGTTACCTACGCCTGCGCTCACGATACCTTTAAAGCCGCCATCCACCAGCGCTTTGACCGGTAACTCTGAGGCGTTAGCGTAGTTATAAACGATGCCCACTTTCGGCAATTCCGTCAGATTATTCACGTTAAACGGCGTCTGGGTGGTGTGCTTACGCTCTGGCGAGCGCTGGTAATCAACTTTACCGTTATGGATATACCCCAGCGGTCCATAATTAACGCCATGGAAAGTCGCGACATCGGTGGTATTACTTTTCGTTACATCGCGCCCGTCAATAACCGTATCGTTCATCGCCACCAGTACGCCGCGATTAGCGGAGTGCGGATCGGTTGCGGTGATCACCGCGTTATAGAGGTTAAACGGGCCGTCAGCGCTCATCGCCGTGGAAGGACGCATCGCTCCAACCATCACTACAGGCTTATTGCATTTGACGGTTAAATCTAGGAAGTAAGCGGTCTCTTCCATGGTGTCGGTGCCATGCGTGATAACAAAACCGTCGGTCTTGTCGCAATCTGCGTTGATTTTCTTCGCAAGGGTCAGCCATACGTCGTCATTCATGTCCTGAGAACCAATGCTGACAACTTGCTCGCCTTTGATTTGAGCGAGAGTTTTTAATTCCGGTACCGCATCCACCAGATTTTCCACGGTGACTTTACCGGCCTTGTAGGAAGATTGCGTGGCCGATGCACCGCCGCCAGCAATGGTCCCACCCGTTGCCAGAATGGTGATATGGGGTAAAGCCAGGGCGGCGCTGCTGCATCCCATCACAAAAGCCGCCAAAAAAGTCTTCTTAAATAACGTCATGTGAATCTCCATCGGTTTTTTGTTTTGGCGAATTATCCTTAATAACCCTACAAAAAATGTGATTAAACGCTCTTAACCATCCATTTGACTTAGAAAATTCTAATTTTTAGAGGCAGATACCAAAAAGGAGGGATAGCAGAGCATTTAACTGCGACAACAGCGTATTCTGCCGTGCGCGCGAATTTAAGGCGGGAAGGAAAAGTCAGGCAGGAAGAAAAAGTCAGGCAGCAAGGAAACGCGGCTCAGCAGGCAGCTAAGCCGCGCAGGTTACTCAGGCATGTGGTCAGGCACGAGACTGCACCCAAAAGGCGTGAATCAGACCCGGAATATAACCAAGCAGTGTCAGTAAAATATTAAGAATAAACGCCCAGCCAAAACCTTTACCCATTAATACGCCAAGCGGTGGTAAAAGAATAGTAATAACAATTCTCCAGAAACCCATTTCTTATCTCCCTTATATGCAGGTGTTTATAAAACATCATTTCCAGAAAGTTTAGCCTGCCATTTGCAAAGCGCCACTACCATGACATTTCTTTACCCGCTCTCATTGGAGAAAATGAAAGAGTGATATCAGTACGCCTGACTGCATTTATTTAGGATTTTTACTATTTCCTGTTCATTTATTTTAATTACCGTTGTCGCTACTGGCTCAGGCGGTATGCCTCTTTTTCATCTGAAAGCCCGCTCGCCGCCTCAAGACCCGCTTGATAGCTGACTTCTGACTGTAACAAGATAATCCGTTTAGCCAAATAGATTAATTCTGACTCGCTTAATTTATCCAGCGAGACCGCCTGCGGGTGACTAAATAGAGATTTTATATTTTTGAGATCGTGGGCCAGATTTTCTGGCAACGACTGCTCATCCAGATCCACCAGTTCATTAAAATAGACATACAGTAATTTTTTATTAAGCGGCGCATCATGCATTAACTCAACAATAATATGTGCCAGCCGCCAACTTATCTCACGCAAATTCATTGGTGTCATCCCGATAACGTTTTGAGGGATAATAATGGCGTTTTTTTAAGGTATCCATACGTTGTGGCTGAAGTAAATTAACGAATCACCCCAGTATTATTTAATTTATCGGCTTGCTGAATAGTTTTTCCTGTCTCCAAAGGAAGTGAGCGGGCTGATGCAAAGGAATGATAAGCGTCAACGTGACTGCACAACACGTGATTTTGCATGGTTATGCAGAAAACCCTCTTTTTACTCGCTTTTCTCACTGGCGTTTTATACTGCCAATTAGCGATGTATAGCATAAATTATTCCATTTCCTGCCAGATCCTGCCTTTATGAGCATCCTCTACTAAAAATGCCAAAACATGGTTAAACAGGCTCGTAAATTCCAGAAAACAAAACAGCATATCTTATTGAAATATAATAAATTTTACAAACCACCCGTAATTTATAGCAAACCGGGTCTCAAAAAAGCCATTACAGAGACTTTTATTGATAAAAAGCTCTTAAATAAAAATTTATCACTAGTTGTGACTTACAATCCAGCAAGATAATCTATGTGGTAATCAACAAGCAAAGCATATCACTGCCATTAAATAAGCTTTGCTACGATCATCCCTGTTTCTTTAAACCCTGTATTTACAAAGGAGTGTTGACATGTTCTCGCCCCACTCGCGCCTGCGTCATGCGGCGGCGGACACCTTCGCCATGGTGGTGTATTGTTTTGCAGTTGGGATGGTTATTGAAATATTCATCTCAGGCATGACATTCGAACAATCACTCTCTTCCCGTCTGGTCTCTATCCCGGTCAACATACTCATTGCCTGGCCTTATGGAATTTACCGTGATTTCTTTATCCGTCGCGCAAAACGGGTGAGCACTGGCAGTTGGGCGAAAAATCTCGCGGATGTTCTCGCGTATGTCACCTTCCAGTCGCCGGTGTATGCCGCCATCCTGCTGTTTGTGGGTGCGGGCTGGCATCAAATGGTGGCAGCAGTCAGTTCAAACGCGCTGATTTCAATGCTGATGGGAGCGGCTTACGGGTATTTTCTCGATTATTGCCGCCGCCTGTTCCGCGTGGCGCAAGCGCAGCCGCGCGTTCAGTTATAACAGCGGCACTGAAGAAAGCGTTACTGCGGCTCGCCGAAAAGCTCGCACAGGTAGCGCTCAAGCGCCATACGGGAACTGAAACCATGCGGAATGCCATAGTGCTGTTCCGCTTCCCCACCCAGATACAGCGGAAACTGCTGATAATGATCGCACATCTTTATTTCTGAGGCTGGATCAGCCAGGGGCTGGCTACGCTCTTTGAGCGTCGGATGAATGATTAATGCCGTACGCCCCATTCGCGCTTCACGATTAACATAGACAAAAGCGTCACCGCGGCGATAGCCATACGTTTTTGGGGTCACTTCCTGCATGGTAAAGCCCACTTTTTCCAGTACGCGCGCTACCTCATCGGGTCGTAAATACATTTTTTTTCCTCTCATCTTTTCACAGCGTTGCCAACCTTACAGTAAGGAGCATTAGCAACGCTTTCGGAAAAGTCCATAAACCGTCTCTTAGGGCGTGACGAGGCTCAACGGCAAAAATTGTGGTCTACACTGTTAACACAGCTAACCCATTAGGGAGAATGACAATGTTTAATAATATTAATCGCAAGCAAGTCGATGATGGCGTACAGGATATTAATGACGATGTGACTCGTCTGGCCGATTCGCTTGAGGAATTGCTGAAATCCTGGGGAAGTGATGCGAAAGATGAAGCGGACGCAGCACGCCGTAAAGCGAAATCCCTGTTGCGCGAAACCCGCGCCCGTATGCATGGCCGTCATGGCGTGAGCCAGGCGGCGTGTGATGCAATGGGATGCGCTGACAAATACGTTCGTCGCAATCCATGGTCCAGCCTTGGTGTCGCGGCAGCGGCCGGTATTTTTATCGGCGCCCTGCTTAACTGCGGCCGTAAGTAATCCCGCTTCACCCTAACGCCCTGGCCCCGGCCGGGGCTTTTTTTTGCTTTCACTTTCTCCTCCAAAGCCCCTACTTCTTTCTTATTGCCACCATGGCGCAACGCCTTACGCCTCCCCGCGGGGTAAACGAAAATCTGACCCTACTTAAATATCTATATATTGTGTGGTTGAAACAAAAATAATCTACATCTAGTATTAAATCCATCAACCCACACCTATGACGCCACCGCCGCAATACCGGTTGTGTTACCTTAGATGGAAATACGAATCATGCGCATAACTATTTACACTCGTAACGACTGTGTTCAGTGCCATGCCACCAAACGCGCGATGGAAAGCCGCGGATATACGTTTGAACTGATCAATCTTGATAACGACCCGCAAGCCGTTGAGGCGTTGCGGGCGCAAGGATTTCGTCAATTGCCGGTGGTGATAACCGATAGCTTAAGCTGGTCTGGCTTTCGCCCGGACATGATTAACCGCCTCGGGCCAGCGCAACGGGCGGTGAATGGATGAGCCAACTGGTCTACTTTTCAAGCCGCTCTGAAAATACCCATCGCTTTATTCAGCGGCTGGGATTACCGGCGCTGCGTATCGCCATTGATGACAATGCGGCGTTGAGCGTAGACCAGCCCTACATCCTGGTGGTGCCAAGCTACGGCGGCGGTGAAACCAAAGGTGCGGTGCCGCGCCAGGTTATCCAGTTTCTGAACAATGAACATAACCGCGGGTTACTGCGCGGGGTGATTGCAGCGGGGAATCGCAACTTTGGCGAAGCGTTTTGCCGGGCGGGCGATGTCATCGCTAAAAAATGCCAGGTGCCCTACCTCTACCGCTTCGAATTAATGGGTACGCTGCGCGATCTTGAGAACGTGCGAAAGGGAGTGAACGAATTTTGGCAACGACAGAAAGCTCACCGGTGTTAACCAGCACGCCGGATTACCACGCGCTGAACGCCATGCTGAATCTCTATGATTCACAGGGCCGCATTCAGTTTGATAAAGACCAACAAGCGGTGGCCGCATTTATGGCGCATCACGTCTTGCCAAACAGTGTTGAATTTGACAACCAGACGACGCGACTGCGCTGGCTGGTTGCGGAAAAGTATTACGATCCGGCGGTCCTGGCACGTTATAGCGACGCATTTATCGTTCAGCTGTTTGCTCACGCCCACAATGCCGGGTTCCAGTTTGAGACCTTCCTCGGCGCATGGAAGTTCTACACCAGCTATACGCTAAAAACCTTTGACGGTAAGCGTTACCTTGAACACTTCCCCGATCGCGCCTGCATGGTGGCGTTAACCCTGGCTCAGGGCGATGAAAGTCTCGCCACGGCCCTGCTTGATGAGATCCTGAGCGGTCGCTTTCAACCCGCAACACCCACGTTTCTCAACTGCGGTAAGCAGCAGCGCGGCGAACTGGTCTCCTGCTTTCTGTTGCGCATAGAAGACAATATGGAATCCATTGGTCGGGCGGTGAATTCCGCGCTGCAACTGTCGAAGCGCGGCGGCGGCGTGGCATTTTTATTATCGAATTTACGCGAGGCCGGCGCGCCGATTAAGCGGATCGAAAATCAGTCATCCGGCGTCATTCCGGTGATGAAAATGCTGGAAGACGCGTTTTCGTACGCCAACCAATTGGGTGCGCGCCAGGGTGCCGGGGCGGTCTATCTGCATGCCCATCACCCGGATATTCTGCGATTTCTCGATACCAAACGGGAAAACGCCGACGAAAAAATCCGTATAAAAACTCTCTCGTTAGGTGTCGTGATCCCGGATATCACCTTTCATCTGGCCCGACAAAACGCGCCAATGGCCCTGTTCTCACCCTATGACGTGGAACGGTTGTACGGTAAAGCGTTTGGGGATATCAGCATCAGTGCGATGTATGACACCCTCGTTGCCGATGAAAACGTGCGTAAACGCTGGATCAATGCGCGTGATTTTTTCCAGACGCTCGCGGAAATCCAGTTTGAATCGGGCTATCCGTATCTGATGTTTGAAGACACGGTCAACCGCGCTAACCCCATCGCCGGGCACATCAATATGAGCAATCTGTGTTCGGAGATTTTGCAGGTCAATAGCCCGTCGCAGTATGACGAAAATCTCGATTACGCCACGGTAGGCAAAGATATCTCCTGCAACCTCGGCTCGCTCAATATCGCCCATGCCATGGATACGCCGGATTTTGGTCGTACCGTGGAAATAGGGGTGCGGGCGCTGACGGCGGTCTCAGACATGAGCCAGATCCGCAGCGTGCCGTCGATTGACGCGGGGAATAACGCCTCACACGCCATCGGCCTTGGGCAGATGAATCTGCACGGTTATCTGGCGCGGGAAGGTATTCTTTACGGCTCGCCAGAGGGCCTGGATTTCACCAATATCTATTTTTACACCGTGACGTGGCACGCGCTGAATACATCGATGTTGCTCGCAAAAGAGCGCAACACACGCTTTACCGGATTTGAACAGTCGCGCTATGCCAGCGGCGAGTATTTTACGCCGTATCTGGCAAAAGCCTGGAAACCCGCCACAGCGAAAGTCGCACAGCTTTTTGAGAACGCGGGTATTTCCCTTCCGACGCGGGAGATGTGGCTACAGCTGCGCGACGATGTCATGCGCTACGGGATTTATAATCAGAATTTACAGGCGATCCCGCCGACCGGCTCTATTTCTTACATCAACCACGCGACATCAAGCATTCACCCCATCGTGTCGCGCATTGAGATCCGCAAAGAAGGGAAAACGGGCCGGGTTTATTATCCCGCGCCGTTTATGACAAATGACAATGTGGCGTTCTTTCAGGATGCCTATGAAATCGGGCCGGAAAAAATCATCGATACCTATGCTGAAGCGACGCGTCACGTCGATCAGGGCCTGTCGTTGACGCTGTTTTTCCCGGATACCGCCACCACCCGCGATATTAACAAAGCGCAAATTTACGCCTGGAAAAAAGGCATCAAAACCCTGTACTACATCCGCCTGCGCCAGCTTGCGCTTGAAGGCACCGAAATAGAGGGATGCGTTTCCTGCGCATTATAACGCCATGACATTAACCCGTATCAGCGCCATTAACTGGAACACACTCCACGACGATAAAGATCTTGAAGTGTGGAACCGGCTTACCAGTAATTTCTGGCTGCCGGAGAAAGTGCCGTTATCCAACGATATTCCGGCCTGGCAATCCTTAACGCCGCAAGAACAACAGCTCACGATCCGCGTTTTTACCGGCCTGACGCTGCTGGATACTCTACAAAACAGCGTCGGCGCGCCCGCGCTGATGCCCGATTCACTGACGCCTCATGAAGAAGCGGTACTGTCGAATATCTGCTTTATGGAGGCCGTGCATGCCCGCTCCTACAGTTCGATTTTCTCGACGCTGTGCCAGACCATCGATGTCGATGCGGCCTACGTCTGGAGCGAGCAGAACGCACCGCTGCAACGGAAAGCGCAATTGATTCTGGAGCACTACCGCAGCGACAATCCGTTTAAGAAAAAAATCGCCAGCGTGTTTCTGGAATCTTTCCTGTTCTATTCGGGCTTTTACCTGCCGATGTACTGGTCAAGCCGTGGAAAGCTCACCAATACCGCCGATTTGATCCGGTTGATTATTCGCGATGAAGCAGTACACGGCTATTACATCGGCTACAAATATCAACAGGGGCTCGCCCGAGAAGACGCCGCCACCCGTGAGTCGCTAAAACACGCCGCGCTGGATCTGATGATGGCGCTTTATGAAAACGAAACGGCGTACACCCATGAACTGTATGGCGATGTGGGTTGGGTCGATGAGGTAAACGCTTTTCTGTGCTACAACGCCAATAAGGCATTGATGAACCTTGGCTATGAGGCGCTGTTCCCACCAGAAATGGCGCAGGTGAATCCGGCTATCCTTGCGGCGCTTTCACCCAATGCCGATGAAAACCACGATTTTTTCTCCGGCTCCGGTTCTTCTTATGTCATGGGAAAAGCGGTGGAAACCGAAGACGACGACTGGGATTTTTAATGAGCACTTAACTTAAATTAACATAATGAAAAGGCCCGGAAATAATTATCTTTTTTGCGGGCCTTTTCGTTTTTCAATTACGTTGCAGACCTTGCTTGTATCGGGAATATCACCCGCAACCCAATTCTCTCCTGAGTGGGTCATAATTGTCGTTTTCATGGCTATATTGTCCCAGCGAATCAAAAATATTCATTTTTTTCAATTGCCGCTCAGCCCTTATATCATGGGAAATTCACACCCGTTGCTTGCTGTTATTGGCATTCCACGCGACTTCACAAGGGTTGCCTCAGATTGAGAGTGTGTTAGGGTAATGCCGTTCATTATTTCCTGCAGGAATGAAAACGTTATCGGTAAATAACAGGGTTACGAAAATTGCATGGCAATTAAATTAGAAATTAAAAATCTCTACAAAATATTTGGAGAAAATCCACAGCGCGCCTTTAAATATATTGATAAAGGCCTTTCGAAAGAACAAATACTGGAAAAAACCGGGCTTTCACTTGGCGTAATCAACGCCAGTCTGGCCATTGAAGAAGGCGAGATATTCGTCATCATGGGATTATCCGGCTCAGGAAAATCGACCATGGTTCGCCTTCTCAATCGCCTGATTGAACCCACCCGTGGGCAGGTCCTGATAGACGGCGAAGATATCGCTAAAATATCAGACACCAGGCTCTCTGAGGTGCGCAAAAAGAAAATTGCGATGGTTTTCCAGTCCTTTGCGCTGATGCCGCATATGACAGTATTAAATAATACTGCCTTTGGTATGGAATTAGCAGGCGTAGGCTTGCAAGAGCGCCAGGAAAAAGCGCTGGATGCATTACGTCAGGTTGGGCTTGATAATTACGCTCATGCGTACCCGGATGAATTATCCGGCGGGATGCGTCAGCGTGTTGGATTAGCCCGCGCGCTGGCTATCAATCCAGACATCCTGTTAATGGACGAAGCCTTCTCGGCTCTTGATCCATTAATTCGCAGTGAAATGCAGGATGAGCTCGTTAAACTTCAGGCGAAACATCAGCGTACCATTGTATTTATTTCTCACGATCTTGATGAAGCCATGCGAATTGGCGACCGCATTGCGATTATGCAAAACGGCGAGGTGGTGCAAATTGGTACGCCGGATGAAATCCTCAATAATCCGGCTAATGACTATGTGCGCACCTTCTTTCGCGGCGTGGATATTAGTCAGGTCTTTAGCGCCAAAGATATCGCTCGCCGAACGCCGCATGGGCTTATTCGGAAAACCCCGGGATTTGGCCCGCGCTCTGCCCTGAAATTATTGCAGGATGAAGATCGCGAGTTTGGCTATGTGCTGGAACGCGGCCAGAAATTTGTTGGCATTGTCTCAATCGATTCCCTGAAAGCGGCGCTTGCCGTGGGCGCAGGTCTGGACGACGCGCTGCTGGACTCCCCCGCCGCCGTTGACGCCCAAACGCCGCTCAGCGAACTGCTGTCTGTTGTCGGCCAGGCGCCCTGCGCGGTGCCGGTAGTCGGTGACGAAGGGCAGTATGTGGGCATCATCTCGAAAGGGGTGCTGTTGCAGGCATTAGATCGTGAAGGGGCAACCAATGAGTAATGAAACCAATCCGTGGGATACCGGCAGCCAGGCTGCCGACAGCACCAGCAACGCCGCCGATGCGTGGGGCACGCCCGCCGCAACGCCGCAGGACGCGCCAGCCGCAGACTGGCTGAACAGCGCACCGGCTCCGGCGCCTGAGCACTTCAACATTCTCGATCCGTTCCACAAAACGCTTATCCCCCTCGACAGTTGGGTGACGCAGGGAATTGACTGGGTCGTTATGCATTTTCGCCCGGTATTTCAGGGCATACGCGTGCCGGTGGACTATATTCTCAATGCTTTCCAGCAACTGCTGTTAGGCATGCCCGCGCCGGTCGCGATAATTCTGTTCGCGCTGATCGCCTGGCAGATTTCCAGCGTCGGCATGGGCGTCGCTACGCTTATCTCGCTTATCGCCATCGGTGCGATTGGCGCCTGGTCGCAGGCGATGATAACCCTGGCGCTGGTGTTAACCGCACTGCTGTTCTGTATTGTCATCGGTCTGCCGATGGGGATCTGGCTGGCGCGCAGTCCGGGCGCGGCCAAAGTGATCCGCCCGCTGCTGGATGCGATGCAAACCACGCCCGCGTTCGTCTATCTGGTGCCCATTGTGATGTTGTTTGGTATCGGCAATGTGCCAGGCGTGGTGGTGACGATTATCTTTGCGCTGCCGCCGGTCGTTCGTCTGACCATTCTGGGCATTAATCAGGTGCCCGCCGATCTGATTGAGGCGTCGCGCTCGTTTGGCGCAAGCCCACGTCAGTTGCTGTTTAAAGTTCAGCTTCCGCTGGCCATGCCTACCATCATGGCGGGCGTAAACCAAACGCTGATGCTGGCGCTCTCTATGGTGGTGATCGCCTCGATGATCGCCGTGGGCGGCCTCGGCCAGATGGTACTGCGCGGCATTGGTCGCCTCGATATGGGGCTTGCCACTGTGGGCGGCGTCGGGATTGTCATCCTTGCCATCATTCTTGACCGTCTGACTCAGGCGATGGGACGCGACGCCCGCTCGCGCGGTAACCGCCGCTGGTATGCCACCGGGCCGATTGGCCTGCTGATGCGTCCTTTCTCCAAATAAACCGCAAGCACATACGGGCGGCGCGCCATCGCCGCCCCACTCCTCTTATTCATTCAAAAAAGGAATAACAATGCGACATAGCCTGATTGTAGCCACTGCCATTGCCACCCTTGTTTCCATCCCGGTTTTTGCCGGCGACCTGCCGGGCAAAGGCATTACCGTACAGCCGGTTCAAAGCACTATCTCTGAAGAGTCGTTCCAGACGCTGCTGGTCAGCCGCGCCCTGGAGAAGCTGGGTTATACCGTCAATAAAACCAGCGAAGTTGACTATAACGTCGGCTATACCTCTATTGCTTCCGGCGACGCGACGTTCACCGCCGTCAACTGGCAACCGCTGCATGACGATATGTACTCTGCGGCAGGCGGCGATAAGAAATTCTACCGCGAAGGGGCATTTGTCACTGGCGCGGCACAGGGTTATCTGATCGACAAAAAAACGGCAGAGCAGTACAAAATCACCCGTATCGACCAGCTTAAAGATCCGAAAATCGCCAAGCTGTTTGACGGCAACGGCGACGGCAAAGCCGACATGATGGGATGTTCGCCGGGCTGGGGCTGCGAGGCGGTGATTAATCATCAGAACAAAGCCTATGATCTTGAAAATACCGTTACTGTTAACCACGGCAATTACGCGGCGATGATGGCTGACACCATTGCCCGTTATAAAGAAGGCAAACCGGTGCTTTACTATACCTGGACGCCGTACTGGGTGAGCGATGTACTGAAACCGGGTAAAGACGTGGTATGGCTGCAGGTGCCGTTCTCTTCACTGCCTGGCGAGCAAAAAGACATCGATACCAAACTGCCGAATGGCGCGAACTATGGTTTTCCGGTGAACTCCATGCATATTGTTGCGAACAAAACCTGGGCTGAGAAAAACCCGGCGGCGGCAAAACTGTTCTCCTTAATGAAACTACCGATTGCCGACATCAACGCACAAAACTCAATGATGCATGAAGGCAAAGCGTCGGAAGCCGATATCCAGGGCCATGTTGATGGCTGGATCAAAGCCCACCAGCAGCAGTTCGACGGCTGGATCAACGAAGCCTTAAAAGCACAGAAGTAACTTTCAAAATAATTGTCCTTACTGAAGCCAAAGCCAGTGGGTTTTGGTCCGGCATCAAAATCGCCGGGGCGCAATCGACGAGCCAGGTCAGTCAGCATGGAGGCTGGCTGAGGGCGAGTAAGGCAGGATGCCCTATCTCACCCGACCTGAAGCGAGAAGATAGAGCCGCCGATTTTGCTGGCCGGGAGTGGGGATTGCAAAGGGGATGCGAAAATCCCCTTTGCCCGTTCGCCGATAACCATGCTGCATAACTTCGCCAACGCTTAGCGAACGGAACATTCCAATTGTTCTCATATAAGCTCCCTAAGGCTACCTATCCCTACCGCACATTCCGACAATCAACACTTCAATAACATTTACAGATGATGCGCTATTATGCCCGCCTGGCAAGAATGACGACGCTGTGATTCATCATAATGACAAAAACTTCTCAAGGGCTAAGCCCGGCGCTTATTGCGCTTATGTCTCTCGCTACCGGCCTCGCGGTAGCCAGCAACTACTATGCGCAACCGCTGTTAGATACCATCGCCCACGCGTTTAACCTGTCGGTCAATCAGGCGGGCTTTATCGTGACGGCGGCCCAACTCGGCTATGCGGCAGGCTTACTGTTTCTGGTGCCGCTCGGGGATATGTTCGAACGCCGTACGCTTATCGTCTCGATGACGCTACTGGCGGCAGGCGGAATGCTGATCACCGCCACCAGCCATACGCTGTGGATGATGATTCTGGGTACCGCATTGACCGGTCTGTTCTCGGTGGTGGCGCAAATTCTGGTGCCGCTGGCGGCAACCCTCGCAAGCCCTGATAAACGCGGCAAAGTGGTCGGCACAATTATGAGCGGCTTGCTGCTCGGGATCCTGCTGGCGCGCACCGTCGCGGGATTACTGGCAAACCTCGGCGGCTGGCGCACGGTTTATTGGGTAGCGTCAGTATTAATGGCGCTGATGGCGATTGCTCTGTGGCGTGGCCTTCCGGTCGCCAGGCCTCAGACTCATCTGAATTATCCGCAGTTATTGCGCTCCGTATTCACGCTCTTTATTCACGATAAACTGCTGCGCACCCGTGCCGCCCTTGGCTGCCTGACCTTTGCCAACTTCAGTATTCTGTGGACGTCTATGGCGTTTTTGCTCGCCGCGCCGCCGTTTAATTTCTCGGAAGGAACGATTGGCTTGTTTGGCCTCGCGGGCGCGGCGGGCGCGTTAGGCGCGCGTCCGGCTGGGGGGCTTGCGGATAAAGGTAAGTCACATCTCACCACCACTGTCGGGCTGGCGTTGCTATTGCTGTCATGGATTGCAATTGCGCTTGGTCAGGTCTCGGTACTGGCGCTGATCCTTGGAATTGTGGTGCTGGACCTGACGGTGCAAGGCGTGCATATCACCAACCAGAGCGTGATTTACCGCCTTTACCCGGACGCCCGTAATCGCCTGACGGCCGGTTACATGACCAGCTATTTTATCGGCGGCGCCGCAGGCTCATTAATGTCTGCCTCGGCCTACCAACATGCGGGCTGGAATGGCGTGTGCATAGCAGGCGCGACGGTGGCATTACTCAATATCCTGGTGTGGTGGAAAGGGTATCACCGTCATAACGGTCAGGGATAAAAGCGGAAGGGTTAACTCGCCCGTTGTACTTAAGGGTGTAAAGGTCGTTAAGTCTCTGTTATGGTTATCAAGATATATTCACCTTGATGATTTTAACTCAGACAACTAATTAACGACCCTATGGAAAGCCCTGCCGCCGTTACCGATCCACACCCTACCACTCAGGCTACGGGCTGGGAGGGTGTGAAAGATAGTCTGCCTATCGTCATCAGTTATCTGCCGGTGGCATTCGCCTTTGGCATGAATGCCACCCGTCTGGGTTTTACTCCCCTCGAAAGCCTGTTTTTTTCCTGCATTATTTACGCTGGCGCCAGCCAGTTCGTCATTACCACGATGCTTGCCGCAGGCAGCTCGCTGTGGGTCGCAGCGCTGACCGTAATGGCAATGGACGTTCGCCACGTGCTGTATGGCCCTTCCCTGCGTAGCCGTATTACGAGCCATCTGAAGAAACCGAAAACCGCGCTCTGGGCGTTTGGGTTGACCGATGAGGTCTTCGCCGCGGCTACCGCGAAACTGGTGCGTGATAATCGTCGCTGGACGGAAAACTGGATGATAGGAATCGCGTTCTGCTCGTGGCTTTCGTGGGTGACGGGAACGCTGATAGGCGCTTATTCCGGTAATGGCTTACTTGAGGGCTATCCGGCCATTGAAGCGGCGATGGGCTTTATGCTCCCCGCCTTGTTTATGAGTTTTCTGCTGGTATCCTTCCAGCGCGCCCAGTCGCTAAGCGTCGTGGCATCACTGACCGGCGCACTGCTCGGGGTGATGCTCTTTTCCATTCCGGTTGCCATTCTGGCGGGTATTGTCTGCGGATGCCTGACGGCGGTAATTGAACAGGTCAGAAGAGGTAGCCATGCGCACTGATGTCCTGTTGCTTGGCCTGCTGGTCGGTCTGGTTAACTATCTGTTCCGCTATCTGCCATTGCGGGTACGCGCCGGGAGCGTGCGCCCCGCTAAACGCGGCATTACCGGCATTTTGCTCGATACTATCGGCATCGCCTCCATTTGCGCCTTACTGGTGGTATCAAGCGCGCCGGAAATCGTCCATGACGCCCGCCGTTTGTTCCCGACGCTCATCGGCTTCGCCGTATTGGGCGTCAGTTTTTATAAAACTCGTAGCATCATCATTCCGACGCTACTGAGTGCGCTAGGTTATGGAATAACCTGGAAATTGTTGACGGTAATATAGCGTTCGTAAATTCGTTAAAATAAATAATACATTTACATTATTTGTTACCGTCGTTACTATATCGACTGCAATTAATGAGGTCATATCTTATGGATAGTTCGTTTACGCCCATTGAACAAATGCTTAAATTCCGCGCCAGTCGCTACGAAGATTTCCCGTATCAGGAAATATTGCTGACTCGCCTGTGCATGCATATGCAAGGAAAATTGCTGGAAAACCGCAATAAGATGCTGAAAGCGCAAGGCATTAACGAAACCTTGTTTATGGCGTTGATTACCCTTGAATCGCAAGAAAACCACAGCATTCAGCCAAGCGAATTAAGCTGCGCGCTCGGGTCATCACGCACTAACGCTACCCGTATCGCCGATGAGCTGGAAAAGCGTGGCTGGATTGAGCGTCGCGAAAGCGATAACGATCGTCGTTGTCTGCATCTACAGTTAACGGAGAAAGGTCAGGAGTTTTTGCGCCAGGTTTTACCGCCTCAGCATAACTGCCTGCAGCATTTATGGTCATCTCTGGATGTCTCAGAAAAAGAACAGCTTGAAAACATTACCCGTAAGCTGCTGACCCGTCTTGACCAGATGGATGCCGACGACACCATTCTTGAAGCGACGCGTTAATCTTTTAGTCGCTCGTTTCGCAAACGCCCCATCGATATAGATAAGCTACAGTTACAGGCCAGCAGTTTACTGCTGGCCTTTTCTGACAACAGGTCGGCTCAGCCGATGAGAAAATAAAAAGATCGTGGAGAAAAACATGAGCGCAAATGCGGAGAATACCACC
The DNA here is from genome assembly GCF_011077955.1 of Citrobacter freundii. Taxonomy (GTDB): domain Bacteria; phylum Pseudomonadota; class Gammaproteobacteria; order Enterobacterales; family Enterobacteriaceae; genus Atlantibacter. The sequence continues at coordinate 123,286 of NZ_JAALBX010000011.1, read as the reverse complement.
CCGCAGCAAGCGGTGAATAAGAAAGGCAAACGCAAAAGCGTGCTCATCTTATTAACGCTGCTCTTTATTGTTCTGGCAGTGGCATATGGGATCTATTGGTTTTTAGTGTTGCGTCATTACGAAGAAACCGATGATGCGTACGTGGCGGGAAATCAGGTGCAAATCATGGCCCAGGTTTCCGGGAGCGTCACCAAAGTGTGGGCAGACAATACCGACTTCGTCAAAAAAGGCGATGTGCTGGTAACGCTTGATCCCACAGATGCGCAGCAGGCGTTTGAAAAAGCGCAGACGCAGCTCGCGTCCAGCGTTCGTCAAACCCATCAGTTAATGATTAATAGCAAGCAGTACCAGGCCAATATTGAACTTCAAAAAACCGCGTTGGCCCAGGCGCAAAGCGACTTAAACCGTCGTATTCCTTTGGGCAGCGCCAATTTGATTGGCCGTGAAGAGCTGCAACACGCCCGTGATGCCGTGACCAGCGCGCAGGCGCAGCTTGATGTTGCCGTTCAACAATACAATGCAAACCAGGCGATGATTTTGGGTTCTAAACTCGAAGATCAGCCCGCGGTGAAGCAGGCGGCTACCGAAGTGCGCAATGCCTGGCTTGCGCTTGAGCGTACCAAAATCGTCAGTCCGTTGACCGGCTATGTGTCACGCCGCGCAGTGCAACCGGGCGCGCAAATCAGCCCGACTACGCCGTTAATGGCCGTGGTGCCCGCGACGAACCTGTGGGTGGACGCTAACTTCAAAGAAACCCAACTGGCGCATATGCGTATTGGTCAACCAGCTACCGTGATAAGCGACGTTTACGGTGATGATGTTAAATACACCGGTAAAGTCGTTGGCCTGGATATGGGTACCGGGAGCGCGTTCTCTTTGCTGCCAGCCCAAAACGCCACCGGCAACTGGATCAAAGTGGTTCAGCGTTTACCGGTGCGTATAGAAATCGACGCCAAACAGTTAGAACAGCATCCGCTGCGTATCGGCCTGTCGACGCTAGTGGAAGTCAATACCAGTAACCGCGACGGTCAGGTGTTGGCGAATCAGCCCCGCTCGGAGCCGGTCTACGAAAGCAACGCCCGTGAGATTAGCCTTGAGCCCGTTAACACGCTTATCAACGATATCGTGCGGGCCAACGCGAATTGAGTGGCGGAGGGGATATGCAACAACGTAAACCGCTGGAAGGCGCGCAACTGGTCATCATGACCATTGCGCTGTCGCTGGCGACCTTTATGCAGGTGTTGGACTCCACCATTGCGAACGTGGCGATCCCCACTATTGCCGGTAACCTTGGCTCTTCACTGAGCCAGGGAACATGGGTGATTACCTCGTTCGGCGTGGCGAATGCGATTTCCATTCCCCTCACCGGCTGGCTGGCGAAGCGCTTTGGTGAAGTCAAACTGTTCCTGTGGGCGACCATTCTGTTTGTGCTCGCCTCCTGGGCCTGCGGTGTCTCGTCCAGTCTGAACATGCTGATTTTCTTCCGCGTGATTCAGGGGATTGTTGCCGGGCCGTTGATCCCGCTGTCCCAGAGTTTATTACTGAACAACTATCCGCCCGCCAAACGCAGCATTGCGCTGGCATTGTGGTCAATGACGGTGATCGTAGCGCCGATCTGCGGCCCCATCCTTGGCGGCTGGATCAGTGATAACTACCACTGGGGCTGGATTTTCTTTATCAACGTGCCGATTGGCGCGCTGGTGGTGCTGTTGACGCTGCAAACCTTGCGACACCGTGAAACCCGCACCGAACAGCGGCGCATTGATGCCGTGGGGTTGGGGCTGTTGGTTGTCGGCATCGGCAGTTTGCAGGTCATGCTGGACCGCGGTAAAGAGCTCGACTGGTTTAGCTCCAATGAAATAGTCATCCTCACCATCGTCGCGGTGGTGGCGCTAAGTTTCCTTATCGTCTGGGAGCTCACCGATGACAATCCCATTGTCGATCTCTCGCTCTTTAAGTCGCGAAACTTCACCATCGGCTGTCTGTGTATCAGCCTCGCTTACATGCTTTATTTCGGGGCGATCGTGTTGCTGCCGCAGCTGCTACAGGAGGTATACGGCTATACCGCCACCTGGGCAGGTCTGGCATCAGCGCCGGTGGGGGTGATTCCGGTGCTGCTGTCGCCGATAATCGGACGTTTTGCCCACCGGCTTGATATGCGCCGTCTGGTTACATTCAGCTTCATTATGTATGCAGTGTGTTTCTACTGGCGAGCATATACCTTCGAACCGGGAATGGATTTCGGCGCGTCGGCCTGGCCGCAGTTTATCCAGGGCTTCGCTGTGGCTTGTTTCTTTATGCCGCTGACCACTATTACCCTGTCCGGCCTTCCGCCGGAACGCATGGCCGCCGCATCGAGTTTATCGAACTTTATGCGTACGCTGGCAGGCTCTATCGGGACGTCCATCACGACTACCCTTTGGACCAACCGCGAGTCGCTGCATCATGCGCAACTGACCGAATCGGTTAACCCCTACAATCCTAATGCCCAGGAAATGTATAATCAGTTGCAGGGGCTTGGGATGAGTCAAGAGCAGGCGTCGGGCTATCTGGCGCGTGAAATCACCAACCAGGGGCTTATCATTTCCGCCAATGAGATATTCTGGATTTCTGCGGGGGTGTTTCTGGTGCTGCTCGGGCTGGTGTGGTTTGCCCGGCCTCCCTTCGGGGCTGGCGGTGGCGGCGGTGGCGCGCATTAGCGCCCTGTCAGACAGACAAAAAAAGCGCCAATGGCGCTTTTTTTTTATAAGCCCAGCGCAGTGACTAGATGTGCAGTTCTTTCAGCGTTTCTTTCGGCAGCGCCAACTCTTCGTTACTGTTCACGCCAACGCCGCGCTCAACGATATGACGGGCGATATCCTGCGCTTCTTGCAGAGAATGCATATGGTAAGTACCGCACTGGTAAACGTTCAGTTCCGGGATCTGGTTCTGTTCTTTTACCTTGAGTACGTCTTCCATGGCCGCTTTCCATGCATCAGCCACACGTTGCTCCTGCGGCTCGCCAATCAGGCTCATATAAAAGCCCGTACGGCAGCCCATCGGTGAAATATCGATAATTTCTACGCCGTTGCCATTCAGGTGATCGCGCATAAAGCCCGCGAACAGGTGCTCCAGGGTGTGAATGCCTTTTTCCGGCATCACTTCCTGGTTAGGAATGCAAAAGCGCAGGTCGAATACGGTGATGGTGTCGCCGTGGGGCGTGTGCATGGTCTTGGCTACACGTACCGCCGGCGCCTGCATACGGGTATGGTCAACGGTAAAGCTATCCAGTAATGGCATCGGGTCACCTCCAGGCAGTGATATTTTTTGAATTTAAATGAACTATTGTTTTCCAGGCGAGTCTGAATATATGAAAGACGCGCATTTGTTATCATCATCCCTGTCTTCAGAGATGAAATTTTTTGGCCACCTACGTGTGGCCTTTTCTTTTTCTGCTAGTTCTGCTTTGCCAGAAATTCGTCAAATGATTCCGTGTCAGCCGCTTCAATCGCGCGTTGACGCTCCCATGACTCATCGTGCTCTTTGGCGAAATCCGCTTCACTCAACACTTCATACGGCTCTTCACGCAATTGCGAACGGTACTTATCCGCCAGCGCGATGCCCGTGCCGCCAATCCCTTTATCGATCATCGAACGTAAAATACGCGCCGAGTAAGTTAATTCAGGATCATCGAAACAGGCGACCAGTTGTTCGCAGACGTCCTGATACTGCCGATTTCCGGCGATGCCGTCCAGCGTATGCGCCACCGTCAGTAAATCCCGGAACAGATCTTTACCCACTTTCTCAAGCGGATGTTGCGCGGTTTCGCAGCCTATGCCCAGCGTTAAGCCCGGTTTGCGGCCTTCAAGGATCACGCGGTTCCAGTTTTTACGGGTACACAGCAGCTCATCGCTGCTCATCTCCGGCGCATCGGCCAGAACGCACCAGATCATAAACAGATCCAGGAAACGCACCTGCTGTTCATCAACGCCCGTTGCTGAGAACGGGTTGATATCCAGCGAACGCACTTCAATGTATTCAATGCCGCCGCGTAATAGCGCGTCCGACGGCGTTTCACCTTTGCGGGTAACGCGTTTCGGGCGAATCGGCGCATACAGCTCATTTTCAATCTGCAGGATGTTGGCGTTGATTTGCAGATGCTTATCGCCGTCCATCAGGCCGATTTTTGCGTATTCTTCCGACGGCGTTTTAATCGCACGCTTTAAGCCTGCCACATACGTATCGAGATCGTTAAACGTAATACCGAGATTGCTTTGCGATTTATTGGTATAACCCAGATCGCTTAAGCGCAGCGACGTCGCATATGGCAGGTAATACATACCACAGTCGGTTTTCTCAAACGGCAACGTAGTCGTTTTACCCTGCAGGAACGAAGAGCACACGGCCGGCGATGCGCCAAACAGATACGGGATCACCCAGCCGAAACGATAGTAGTTACGGATAAGGCGGAAATAGCCCGCAGAAATGGCCGATTTCCCGCTGTCGCTGTCTTTCACGCCGCATTTCGCCTGCCAGAAGGCCAGCGGCAGCGAGAAGTTATAATGCACCCCGGAAATAGTCTGCATAAGCGCGCCGTAGCGGTTTTTCAGCCCTTCGCGGTACAACGTCTTCAGACGGCCAATATTCGAGCTGCCATACTGCGCCAGTTCAATATTTTGCCCATCTGCGATATAACACGGCATGCTGAGCGGCCACATACGTTCATCGCCAAGCTCACGCGCCACGTGCCGATGGATATCGCGCATCACCGCCAGCATATGGTCAATATCGCCATCAACCGGTGTAATAAATTCCAGTAGGGCTTCTGCAAAATCGGTGGTGATCCACTGATGAGTCAGCGCTGAGCCTAGCGACTCCGGATGCCCGGTTTCGGCAAGATGTCCTTCGGGCGTCACGCGTAATGTTTCGCGCTCAAGCCCACGACGAATGCCCTGTAAAGCATCAGGATGTTTTTCAAGCCAGGCCAGCGCCTGTGATACGTCCGGGATCAAATTGACCTCCCGCCTGTCGAATACATTTTTATTAAGCATAATTGTAATGGTTGACGATTAAAGGTCACTCAAACAATCCAATTAGTGCCACCACGCCATCCCCTGGAGCGTTGCAAGCGCGACGATAACGTAGCGCAACGCTTTGCCCAGGCATAAAAAAAACACAACCGGTCCCCACGATAAACGTAGCCACCCGGCAAACAGACACAACAAATCGCCTATCACAGGCATCCAGCTCAGTAATAGCGCGCCCGGGCCGAAACGTTGTAACCAGTGAACGGCTTTTCCTTGCCAGCGCGAGGTTTCGCGCAACGGGAAAAACCGCCCAAGAATAACGTTAGTCAGCCCTCCAAGGCTATTACCTATTGTTGCTATTAAGACCAGTAACCACGGCTCACTGTTCCCGGTCAGCAGCAAGGCTACCAATACCGCTTCGGAACTGCCGGGTAATAACGTGGCGCTCAAAAAGCTGCTGGAAAACAGCGAGAACAGTGACAGCGCGTCACTCACAGTAAGCGCACGTCCACAGCATCCATCCCGGCGGCCCGCGCAGCCTGGATGCCAAAATCCGCGTCTTCAAAAACGACGCATTTTGCAGGCTCTACGCCCATCAACTCCGCGCAACGCAGAAAGGTATCGGGTGCGGGTTTGTGATTCACCACGTGATCGGCGGCGACCACGGCCTGGAAATAATGGCGGAGGCCTAAATGCGTTAATAGCGCCTCTGCAATCGCGCTTTCGCTACCGGTGCCGACAGCCATTGGACGACGACCGTGCCATGCTTTAACAACCTCAATCAGCGGCAGCGGGCGCACGGTATCAAGCAGCATGGCTTTCACGGCTTCGGTTTTTTCCCGGGCAAGCATATGGGGATCGAGCGTTGCGCCGTTTTGCGCAATTACCGCTTCGGCAATCCGCCAGGTAGGGGAACCATTGAGCGCAATCATCGCCTCAAAGTTAAAATGCAAACCGTAACGTCCTAACACTTCGCTCCACGCCTTACGGTGCGTAGGTTCAGTATCAAGAATAGTGCCATCCATATCGAAAATTAGCCCATCGTAACGATCGTACATTTAGCCCCCTAAACTGATTACAGGAGCGTTACTTTATCGTAAACAACGGTCAATGTCGCTGACAGAACCAGGGTTACGGTTTGGGCGATGAATGAGTGAACAAATGTGGGAAGCTCGGAATTGCTGGCAACGTAAGAAGGGGTGAATAAACGAAGGGGAGATACGGGACCGGTAAACCAGGTTCGCAGGTCGTTGTTCATGCAACGCCATGGTGCTCGCGAGACTGCCGGGGAGGCGATAAAACCAAAGGGATGTGGATAACGCAGGATGGGAAAAGATGGCGTTTCAGGGAAAATTACTCGGTAACACCGTGCGCGGTGTGCCGATGCTTAAACAACGTTTTCATCCCTCACCGCTCACGACACTGTCGCGAACCGTGTTACACCCGCATTGCTGTAATAACGGAGAATAATGGTGCATCCGGGAGGATTCGAACCTCCGACCGCTCGGTTCGTAGCCGAGTACTCTATCCAGCTGAGCTACGGATGCATCGGGATTATTGCTTTAAGACTGAATCAATGTCGCTTATCACGCCACAACACTGATGAAGATGGTGCATCCGGAAGGATTACTCGGCTGCGCCTTGCCCTATGGGCCGTTGCTCACGCAACGTTATCCTCCTGACCGCTCACGACACTGTCGCGAACCGTGTTACACCAGCGTCGCTGTTATAACGGAGAATAATGGTGCATCCGGGAGGATTCGAACCTCCGACCGCTCGGTTCGTAGCCGAGTACTCTATCCAGCTGAGCTACGGATGCATCGGGATTACTGCTTACTACCGATTCAATGTCGCTTATCATGCCGCAACACTGGTGAAGATGGTGCATCCGGGAGGATTACTCGGCTGCGCCTTGCCCTGCGGGCCGTTGCTCACGCAACGTTATTCCCCTGACCGCTCACGACACTGCCGCGAACCGTATTACACCAGCGTCGCTGTTATAACGGAGAATAATGGTGCATCCGGGAGGATTCGAACCTCCGACCGCTCGGTTCGTAGCCGAGTACTCTATCCAGCTGAGCTACGGATGCATCGGGATTACTGCTTACTACTGATTCAATGTCACTCATCATGCCGCAACACTGATGAAGATGGTGCATCCGGGAGGATTCGAACCTCCGACCGCTCGGTTCGTAGCCGAGTACTCTATCCAGCTGAGCTACGGATGCAAATGGCGGTGAGGCGGGGATTCGAACCCCGGATGCAGCTTTTGACCGCATACTCCCTTAGCAGGGGAGCGCCTTCAGCCTCTCGGCCACCTCACCAAACGCCTCTTGCGAGTGCTCCGAAGAACTTGTTTCTGCTCATCGGCGCTGCGTGGCGCACATATTACTTTCTGGGACTTATAAGTCAAACAATTTTTCCCGACTCTGTTTCATTTGCACAATTCACGCGCAATTCGTCTGCTTTGCCAACAAAAAGGGCGTTTTATCAACATGAAACCGGGGATGAAACCTGAAGTTACCCAGCCTGCACGGGATAAGCAATAAACGAAAAGTCAGAGAATTTTAATGAAAGGGGAAAAAAGAAGAGTTGCGTCTCGCCATGCAGCGAGACGCGATAACTTTAGAAACTGGACTGTTGCGATTTTTCAGCCTGGATACGCTGGTAGATCTCTTCACGGTGTACGGACACTTCTTTGGGGGCGTTTACGCCAATGCGTACCTGGTTACCCTTTACCCCAAGAACCGTTACAGTCACCTCATCTCCAATCATGAGGGTCTCACCAACTCGACGAGTCAGAATCAGCATTCTTTGCTCCTTGAAAGATTAAAAGAGTCGGGTCTCTCTGTATCCCGGCATTATCCATCATATAACGCCAAAAAGTAAGCGATGACAAACACATAAAGTGTAAGCAGTCACGGCATCACATTCTGTTAAACTTAAGTTTAGCCGATCCAGAAATTTTCAACCCGACTTTATCGTTATACACCCATTCACATCTATGCAACAGAAAGTTCTACAACCCGTTACATCATATCGCAAACTTCCTTTATGCGACGGATTTAACGAGACCTGTCAGCTCACTGACACACCAGAAATAAGGGCTTAAATGGGTATTGAGAGAAAGGCGCTATAACAACCTAATGTTATAGCGCCTTCGCCTATACCTTATAGATTAAGACAGTCGCGACGCGACCCAGTCTTGTACGCTGGCAAGGGCTGCAGGCAATGCTTGCGTGTCCGTGCCACCAGCTTGCGCCATGTCCGGACGGCCGCCGCCTTTGCCGCCAACCTGCGATGCGACCATGCCAATCAGTTCCCCTGCTTTCACGCGATCGGTCAAATCTTTCGAGACCCCCGCAATCAGAGAAACCTTAGCATCGGCAATCGTCGCCAGCACGATGATCGTAGAACCTAATTGGTTTTTAAGATCGTCAACCATCGTACGCAGCATTTTCGGCTCAACGTTGGTCAGTTCGCTTACCAACAGCTTCACGCCATTGATTTCAACAGCTTTGCTGCTGAGATTCGCGCTCTCCTGCACAGCCTGTTGCTCTTTCAACTGTTGCAGTTCTTTTTCCAGTTGACGCGTACGCTCAATCACCGCACGCACTTTATCGTTCAGGCTCTGGCTGTCGCCTTTAAGCAACTGAGCGATATCATGCAGCTGATCATTTTGGGCATGAACCAGCGCCAGCGCACCTTCGCCAGTCACCGCTTCGATACGACGTACGCCTGCCGCGGTGCCTGATTCAGCAACGATACGGAACAGACCGATGTCGCCAGTACGATCGGCATGGATGCCGCCGCACAGTTCGGTAGAAAAATCGCCCATGCTTAGTACGCGAACATGGTCGTCATATTTCTCGCCAAACAGCGCCATCGCACCTTTCGCTTTGGCAGCCTCAAGGTCCATTACCTTAGTTTCAATCGGTAGATTGCGACGAATTTGCGCGTTTACCAGATCTTCAACCGCACGGATTTCGTCCGGTTTCATCGCTTCGAAATGCGAGAAATCGAAACGCAGACCTTTATCGTTAACCAGAGAACCTTTCTGCGCAACGTGAGTACCCAGCACCTGGCGAAGCGCCGCATGCATTAAGTGGGTGGCGGAGTGGTTCAGGCGAATGCGCGCACGACGCGCCTCATCAACCTGCGCTTTAACACCCTCGCCTACTTTCAGCACACCGCTTGTCAGCTTACCGATATGACCAATCGCCTGGCCATATTTCTGGGTATCTTCCACGGCGAAGGCAAAACCATTGCCCAGTAATTCCCCGCGATCGCCCACCTGACCGCCAGATTCCGCATAGAATGGCGTTTCGTTCAGAATCACTACGGCCTGCTCGCCCGCTGTAATTTGATCAACGGCTTTACCGTCGACAAACAGCGCGGTTACGGTGCCGGTCAGTTCTACGTGGTCGTAACCTTTAAATTCAGAGGCACCTTCAACGCGGATCATGGCGTTGTAATCTGCGCCAAAACCGCTGGATTCACGCGCGCGACGGCGTTGTGCTTCCATGGCGGCTTCAAAGCCCGCTTCATCCACTTTGATATTACGTTCACGGCACACATCGGCGGTTAAATCCACCGGGAAACCGTAGGTATCGTAAAGGCGGAATGCGGTTTCGCCATCAAGCGTATCGCCGGTCAGTTTCGCCAGCTCTTCATCCAGCAGCGCCAGACCACGTTCAAGGGTACGGGCAAACTGCTCTTCTTCGGTTTTCAGAACTTGCTCAACCTGCGACTGCTGACGCTTCAAATCGTCGCCAGCGGAACCCATCACGCTGATGAGCGGGCCGACCAGTTTGTAGAAGAAGGTATCCTTCGCGCCCAGCATATTTCCATGGCGAATCGCGCGACGGATGATGCGACGCAGCACATACCCACGGTTTTCATTGGATGGGATCACGCCATCGGCAATCAAAAAGGCGCAGGAGCGAATGTGGTCGGCAATGACGCGCAGCGATTTATTGCTCAGATCGGTAGCGCCCGTTTCTTTCGCCACAGCCTTAATCAGATCGCGGAACAGGTCGATTTCATAGTTGGAATTAACGTGCTGCAATACCGCGGCAATACGTTCAAGCCCCATGCCGGTATCCACAGACGGCTTAGGCAGCGGTTCCATCGTGCCATCGGCCTGACGGTTAAACTGCATAAACACGATATTCCAGATCTCGATGTAACGGTCGCCATCTTCTTCCGGGCTTCCCGGAGGGCCACCCCAAATATGATCGCCGTGATCGAAGAAAATCTCTGTGCACGGGCCGCACGGACCGGTATCGCCCATCTGCCAGAAGTTATCTGACGCGAAAGCGGCGCCTTTGTTGTCGCCGATACGAATAATGCGTTCACGTGGGACACCAACTTCTTTTTCCCAGATTTCGTACGCTTCATCATCAGATTCGTAAACGGTGACCCATAAACGGTCTTTCGGCAGGTTAAACCACTGCTCGCCAGTCAGTAACTCCCAGGCGTACTGGATAGCATCATGTTTGAAATAGTCACCGAAGCTGAAGTTGCCCAGCATTTCGAAGAAAGTATGGTGACGCGCGGTGTAACCGACATTTTCCAGATCGTTGTGTTTACCACCTGCACGCACACAGCGCTGCGCGGTCGTTGCGCGGGAATAATTACGCTTGTCGAGCCCAAGGAAAACATCCTTGAACTGATTCATCCCGGCGTTGGTAAACAGCAGTGTGGGATCGTTATTGGGAACCAGAGAGCTGCTGGCAACTACCTGATGTCCTTTACTATGGAAAAAATCGAGAAACGCCTGACGGATCTCAGCGGTGCTCTTGCTCATAATTATCCTGAAATCAAGCTAACGAATTGTCGTAGCCGGACATGATAAACCGACTGGTTAATATCTGCCCGCCCTGACAGGGAAAAAGTGGGAATAAGATAAGTTTTCTTAGAAGGGAAGTAAAATCCAGTATGCGCTCAATCAGCAAAATTTCGGTATATCTCTTGAATATCCTCCATCAGGAACCCGCGATACAGTAAAAATCGCTGTACTTTAACCTTTTCGGGATACTGACGAGGCAGAGGCTCTCCAAATTTCCGTACCGCAATATCTCGGGTAATTTGAGTCCAGTCGATGTCACAGTCTCTGAACGCAGCGTCGCAGTGCTCACGGCTGAGTCCTTTTTGCTGTAATTCCTGACGGATACGTTGCGGCCCATACCCTTTCCGCGCCCGGCTTGATATATAACGGTCCGCAAAATTCGCATCATCCAGCCAGTTATGTTCATAGCACCAGCGGATGACATTCTCGACATCCTCGGCCGTGATGGGTTCAACTTCATCCTGCGGCGCTTTTGCCATAAAAGGTGCTGCCAGCTTGCGGCGCAGTTCTTGCTCGCTGTGATCGCGCATTGCGAGTAAACGGGTCGCCCGGTCACACAAACGCGCATAAACCGAGCGGCGGGGAGAGGATTGAGAAGACATAGTGTTTAAAATTTAATAGCATAAATAAAAAGGGCTGCCTGAGCAGCCCTGAGAGTATCAGAAATCTTCGTTGGTTTCTGACTCGTCTTTTTCGTATTCCTCGACGGAGAAAGCCGGCTTATCGTCCTGATTATTCAGCAGTTGCTCACGCAGTTTCTTTTCAATCTCCTGCGCAATCGCGGTATTTTCTTTCAGGAAGTTAGTGGCGTTCGCTTTACCCTGACCCACTTTCTCGCCGTTATAGCTATACCATGCACCTGCTTTCTCAATAAGCTTATGCTTCACGCCAAGGTCAACCAGCTCACCGTAGAAGTTGATGCCTTCACCATAGAGGATCTGGAATTCAGCTTGTTTAAACGGTGCGGCGATTTTGTTTTTCACTACTTTCACGCGAGTCTCACTACCCACCACTTCGTCGCCTTCTTTCACGGCGCCGATACGGCGAATATCCAGACGTACGGACGCGTAGAATTTCAGCGCGTTACCACCAGTGGTGGTTTCCGGGTTACCAAACATCACGCCAATTTTCATACGGATTTGGTTGATGAAGATCAGCAGCGTATTAGATTGCTTCAGGTTACCCGCCAGCTTACGCATCGCCTGGCTCATCATACGTGCCGCAAGGCCCATGTGAGAGTCACCGATTTCACCTTCGATTTCCGCTTTCGGCGTCAGCGCCGCAACGGAGTCGACGACTATCACGTCAACCGCGCCAGAACGCGCCAGCGCATCACAAATCTCAAGCGCCTGCTCACCGGTATCCGGTTGAGAACACAGCAGGTTGTCGATATCTACGCCCAGTTTGCGCGCGTACACCGGATCCAACGCGTGCTCAGCATCGATAAAGGCGCAGGTTTTGCCTTCGCGCTGCGCGGCGGCAACAACCTGAAGCGTCAGCGTGGTTTTACCGGAAGATTCCGGACCATAAATTTCAACGATACGGCCCATCGGCAGACCGCCAGCGCCCAGCGCGATATCAAGCGTCAGTGAACCCGTTGAAATCGTCTCCACGTCCATAGAGCGGTCTTCACCCAGACGCATGATGGAGCCTTTACCAAATTGTTTTTCAATTTGGCCCAGTGCTGCCGCTAACGCCTTCTGTTTGTTTTCGTCGATAGCCATTTTTACTCCTGTCATGCAAGGTGAAGCACCAGCGCCCACGTTGCCGCTATTATTTCGATGAAGCAATTATACTGTATAGTCATACAGTATCAAGCCTTTTGTAGAAATTGTTGCCAGAGTGTTTTTAACGCATAAACCGTGGCCTGGCGCCGCACCGCATCGCGATCGCCGTTAAAACATTCGTGACGAGTGACTACGGTGCCATCATGGCTTGCGAACCCAAACCATACTGTACCCACAGGCTTAGTTTCGCTGCCGCCATCCGGCCCGGCGATACCGCTTATTGATACCGCATAGCTTGCGTGAGCGGCCGCGAGCGCGCCCTGCGCCATCTGGATAACAACCGGTTCGCTCACCGCGCCATGCTGCGTAAGAACCGCCGGATCAACCCCGATCATTTGGGCTTTCGCTTCATTACTGTAGGTGACAAAACCACGTTCAAACCAGGCGGAACTCCCGGCAATATCCGTAATCGCTTTCGCGACCCAACCACCAGTACAGGACTCGGCCGCCGTCAACGTCGCGCCCTGTTGTTTAAGCGCGTCGCCTACCGTCTTGCTCAGTTGCATCAATTCGTCGTCAGTCATCACGGCTCCAATTGTGTAATGAGGGCGCGGCGTCTGGCAACGCGCACGGCCCCCTTTTCAGAAGTTGCATTTGGCTTTTACGAGACAGATTCCAGAATCGCGCCGTTTTGATTACTGCACTCTTGCAAGCGCTACCGCTTGTCCCAACTGCCATACTGCCATGGCATAGTGAGTACTGTGGTTATAGCGGGTAATCGTGTAGAAATTCGGTAATCCATACCAGTATTGATACCGCGTACCAATGTCGAGACGTAGTAAGCTCACCTGGGCATGATTTCCCAGCGGTTGTTGCGGCGTTAAGCCTGCCGCCGCTAACTGCGCTGGCGAGTATTTAGTTTTAAAGCCGTTTTCTAAGCCCGGCGCTTCGCCGTTAGCCTGAACAGCAACTGGTTCGCCTTTCTCCCAACCGTGCGCTTTGAAATAGTTGGCGACGCTGCCGATTGCATCCACCGGATCCCATAAATTGATGTGACCATCACCATTAAAATCAACGGCATACTCTTTGTAAGAGGACGGCATAAATTGTCCGTAGCCCATCGCGCCGGCAAAGGAGCCTCTTAACTCCAGCGGATCGTCGCCTTCATCGCGCGACATCAGCAAGAAGGTTTCGAGTTCACTTGAGAAATAGTCAGCCCGGCGTGGATACGCGAAGGAGAGTGTTGCCAGCGCGTCCAGAATGCGGGTTTTCCCCATGACACGTCCCCAGCGCGTTTCAACGCCAATTATGCCGACAATAATTTCGGGCGGCACGCCATACACCATAAAGGCGCGGTTCAGCGCATCCTGATATTGATTCCAGAAAACCACGCCATTCTGCACGTTGCCAGGGGTTATAAATTTATCGCGATAGCGCAGCCAGGCGCCGTTTGGCCCTGATGGTGCCTGCGTCGTCGGAGCCTGCTGATCCATCAGGCGCAGCACAGAATCCAGCCGTTTAGCCTGAGAGATCACTTCCTGGAGCTGCTGGCGGTTAAACCCGTGTTTACTCACCATCATGTCGATAAATTTTTCCGCCGCGAGATTATTGGCGAAGTCACCGCTGGATGCGTAAACATCATGCTGCGGCTTAAGTAAAAATCCGCCCTGTGGCGTACCGACGGTATTTGTCGCGGCGGTTTCGGTAGTGGTTTTTGGCTTACTACTACAGGCGGAGAGCAGTATAAGAACAGGTAAAAGGGCTGCGTAACGGCGCTTAATCATGAGTTATCCATAAAGCAAATCAAACGAGTGAATATCATGGTAGAACATTCGGGGCGGGAGGCGAAGCGCAGTAAAGCCTTATGGGAAATTATCGGACCGCAAGAGAGGCGTAAACCGGGTGAATAGTTGATGAAAATCAAACAATGTTGAAGCCCTACAAAACCTTACACAACTCTGCGCGCCGTGCTTTTGACTTTACCCTAAGGGGAAGGTTTAGAGTCGGGCCACACCTTATTTCTAAGAGAAATGATCATGCGCCGCACTCTATTTCTATCCCTGATAAGCATGCTGGTTTCTGGTTCAGCGCTGGCCGCTACCTCGCAAACCGACTTTCTAGCGCACTATGGCCTTGCGGGTAAAAACACGCAGCAAATCGTGGAAGCGATTGACCAAAATCCACAAGCACGTCCTCTGCCGTTTAGCGCGTCCATTACCAGTACCGAGTTGAAATTATCAGACGGTCAACAGGCCTACGCTTTTCCGTTAGCGGATAAGTTTTATCTGTCGGTCGCACCGTATGAAAATCAAACGCATCCGTGTTTTAACCACAGCTTATCGGGCTGTCAGGGTGAAATGCCGAATACAGCTTTTGATATCAAAGTGACTGATAATAAGGGTCACGTTGTGTTGCAAAAACACGTGAAAAGCTACCAGAACGGCTTTATCGGTTTGTGGTTGCCTCGTGATATGAACGGCACGCTTGATATCAGCTACCAGGGGAAAACGGCCTCCACCCCGATTAGCACTACGACGGAAAGCCAAACCTGCCTGACTACCGTGAAATTATAAAAGCGGCACGCCTTTTAAAATAAAGAGATGATGCCAGTTTGCATCATCTCTTGCCACGCCACACGTATTGCCCTTGTCATCCCCGTTTCTGCTCGTCACTATTCCTGAAGCTAACTCGCATTACTGTATTTTTCAAAACGACGGTCTTTTTCACCTTAACCAGGTTTCTGCTAACGTGACGTCAAATTCACCGACCCGCAGCCGGATGAATCACATGAATAAAGAGTGTTACTATGTGCACCTTGAAAACCCACTTTGCCGCAGCGCTATTTAAAACGAGCAAAATCAGATGATTGAGTCTACTGACAAGGACTTTACCGCCCATACGCCCATGATGCAGCAGTACCTGCGTCTGAAATCACAGCACCCTGAAATTCTGCTTTTTTACCGCATGGGCGATTTCTATGAGCTGTTTTACGATGATGCGAAACGCGCGTCGCAGTTGCTTGATATTTCGCTGACCAAACGCGGCGCGTCGGCGGGTGAACCGATCCCGATGGCGGGCGTTCCGCACCATGCGGTAGAAAACTATCTGGCGAAGCTGGTCAATCTCGGCGAATCGGTGGCGATTTGCGAACAAATTGGCGATCCGGCTACCACCAAAGGGCCTGTTGAGCGC
Source organism: Citrobacter freundii (assembly GCF_011077955.1). Taxonomy (GTDB): domain Bacteria; phylum Pseudomonadota; class Gammaproteobacteria; order Enterobacterales; family Enterobacteriaceae; genus Atlantibacter. The sequence continues at coordinate 107,510 of NZ_JAALBX010000011.1, read as the reverse complement.
AAAGTGGTGCGCATCGTGACGCCTGGCACTATCAGCGATGAAGCGCTGCTTCAGGAGCGTCAGGACAACCTGTTAGCCGCCCTCTGGCAAGACAGTAAGGGTTTTGGCTACGCCACGCTTGATATCAGTTCAGGGCGGTTTCGTTTGAGTGAACCGCAGGATCGCGAAACCATGGCGGCGGAACTGCAGCGGACAAACCCCGCAGAACTGCTGTATGCCGAAGATTTCGCGGAAATGTCCCTGATTGAAGGCCGTCGCGGTTTACGCCGCCGCCCGCTGTGGGAATTCGAAATTGATACCGCCCGCCAGCAATTGAATATGCAGTTTGGCACCCGTGATTTGACGGGTTTTGGTGTAGAAAACGCGCCCCGTGGTCTTTGTGCCGCTGGTTGCCTGCTGCAATACGTAAAAGATACCCAGCGCACCACCCTGCCCCACATTCGCTCGATCACGATGGAGCGCCAGCAGGACGGGATCATTATGGATGCGGCCACGCGCCGCAATCTGGAAATTACGCTTAACCTCAGCGGCGGCGTTGAAAATACGCTCGCCTCAGTGCTGGACGGCACCGTCACGCCAATGGGCAGCCGTATGTTAAAGCGCTGGCTGCATATGCCGGTGCGTAATCAGGATACATTGCGTGCCCGCCAGCAAACTATCGCCGCCCTTATGGATCAGACCAGCGAGCTGCAACCCGTGTTGCGCCAGGTAGGCGATCTGGAGCGAATACTGGCGCGCCTGGCATTACGTACGGCGCGCCCGCGTGACTTAGCGCGCATGCGTCATGCCTTTCAGCAACTGCCGACGCTAAATGAACAACTGGCGGAAATTAACAGCGATTATGTCCAGACGCTGCGTAAAAATATGGGCGATTTCAGCGAGCTTTGCGCTTTGCTGGAGCGCGCCATTATTGACGCGCCGCCGGTGCTTATTCGCGACGGCGGCGTGATTGCCCCCGGTTACAATGAAGAGCTCGACGAATGGCGAGCGCTGGCAGATGGCGCAACGGATTATCTCGACAGGCTGGAAATTCGCGAGCGCGAAAAGCTCGGGCTCGATACGCTTAAAGTCGGCTTCAACGCCGTACATGGTTACTATATTCAGGTAAGCCGTGGGCAAAGCCATCTTGTTCCCATGAATTATGTGCGTCGACAGACGCTGAAAAACGCAGAGCGCTACATCATTCCTGAACTTAAAGAGTATGAAGACAAAGTACTGACTTCAAAAGGAAAAGCGCTTTCGCTTGAAAAACAACTCTACGATCAATTATTCGACATGCTGCTTCCGCATCTGGAAGCGTTACAACTGAGCGCCAGTACGCTTGCCGAACTCGATGTGCTGGTTAACCTCGCCGAACGCGCGTTTACGCTTAATTACTGCTGCCCAACGCTGAGCGATAAGCCTGGTATTAATATTGTCGAGGGGCGTCATCCGGTGGTGGAGCGCGTGCTTAATGAGCCGTTTATCGCCAACCCGCTCTCCCTCCATGCCCAGCGCAGAATGTTGATAATCACAGGCCCGAACATGGGCGGTAAAAGTACCTATATGCGCCAGACCGCACTGATTGTGCTGATGGCGTACATTGGCAGCTTCGTCCCGGCTACGTCAGCAGAAATAGGCCCCATTGACCGCATTTTCACCCGCGTCGGTGCGGCGGACGATCTCGCCTCAGGGCGTTCAACCTTTATGGTGGAGATGACGGAAACCGCCAATATTCTCCATAACGCCACTGAACACAGCCTGGTCCTGATGGATGAGATAGGACGCGGCACCTCGACTTACGACGGCCTGTCGCTGGCATGGGCGTGTGCGGAAAGCCTGGCAAACCGAATCAAAGCCTTTACGCTTTTCGCAACCCACTATTTCGAACTGACCACACTGCCTGAAAAAATGGAAGGTGTTGCCAATGTGCATCTTGATGCCATTGAGCATGGCGACACCATTGCCTTTATGCATACCGTGCAAGAAGGTGCCGCCAGTAAAAGTTATGGGCTCGCGGTCGCGGCGCTGGCTGGCGTGCCGAAAGAAGTGATTAAACGCGCGCGCCAGAAGTTGCGCGAACTGGAAAACCTCTCCGGTAACGCGTCGGCGACACAGATAGACGGCACGCAGATGTCGCTGCTTAATAGCGAGGAAACCAGCCCTGCGATAGAAGCGTTGGAAGCACTTGACCCGGATTCCCTGTCGCCGCGCCAGGCGCTGGAATGGATTTATCGGTTGAAAAATCTGGTCTGAAAATGAGTATTTCCCCGGCCAGGCATTCTGGCCGGGGCAAGCTTAACGCTTATCTTCACTCAACAGCGGCGGAACAGTCGGTACCTGCGGCGCGTCATCGATGTCTTTTTGGGTCATGCGAAACGCCTGCGGGTAATGTTCCCGGCTGGTGCGTCGCAAAGGTTCAGTATCACGCCAGGTGTAAAGACAATGCTGGCATTGATATACCGTCCAGACACCTTCCACAGGTGACGTCGCCATCACTGCTATCTGCTCATCAGCACAACGTGGACAAATCATGTTCTTCTCCTTATTTACGTGCGGCTAACATCGCCGTCAGTTTTTCTGCCCACGCTTTGGTTTCTGGCAGATCCTGCACTGGCTGGCTGAAGTGGCCACGAATATCCGGCGCAACCGGGGTAGTGGCATCAATGATGAGTTTGTCGGTGATCCCGGCCGGGCTTGATCCCGGATCCAACTCCAGCACTGACATATTCGGCAACTGCACCAGATCCCCTGCCGGATTTACTTTTGACGAAAGCGCCCACATCACCTGCGGCAGGTTGAAAGGATCCACATCCTCATCAACCATGATCACCATTTTTACGTAGCCCAGGCCGTGAGGCGTGGTCATCGCGCGCAACCCCACCGCACGAGCGAAACCGCCGTAACGCTTTTTAGTGGATATGATGGCCAATAACCCATGGGTGTACATGGCGTTTACCGCCTGTACTTCCGGGAATTCAGCTTTAAGCTGCTGGTACAAGGGTACGCAGGTCGCCGGGCCCATCAGGTAATCAATTTCCGTCCACGGCATGCCAAGGTAGAGCGATTCAAAAATGGGTTTGGTACGGTAGGAAACCTTATCGATACGCACCACGGTCATGTTGCGTCCACCAGAATAGTGCCCGGTAAACTCGCCAAACGGGCCTTCAATTTCTCGTTTACGGCTTTCAATCACCCCCTCAAGGATAACTTCCGATCCCCAGGGCACATCAAAACCGGTAAGCGGCGCGGTGGCGATGGGATACGGGCTTTCACGCAGCGCGCCCGCCATTTCATATTCTGACTGATCGTATTTAAGCGGCGTCGCCCCCATCAACGTAATGACCGGATCGTTACCCAGCGTGATAGCGATGGGCAGATCTTCGCCCCGCTCTTCCGCTTTATGCAGATGCAAGGCGATATCGTGCATCGGCACTGGTTGCAGCCCCAGTTTGCGTTTACCTTTGACCTCCATACGGTAAATGCCCACGTTCTGCTTACCAAAATGATCGGGATCGAGCGGATCGCGGGATACAACGCAGGCTTTATCCAGATAGAATCCGCCGTCACCCTCATTCAGACGGAACAAGGGCAGCAAATCAAACAGGTTGATCGCATCGCCATCAACGCTATTTTCCGCCCAGGCGGGATTACCGCGACGCTCTGGCGTCACCGGAAAACGATCCCAGCGACGGATAAACTCATCGATTTGCTTTTTTACCGGCGTATTTGGCGGTAAACCGAGTGAAATGGCATGGTTTTGCCAGGAACCAATCGTGTTCATCACAACCCGGGCGTCAGTAAACCCGCGAATATTGTCGAACCACAGCGCCGGAGCGCCATCGCCGATACGTCCGGTTGCGTTAGCCGCCGCCGCGAGATCCGGCTCAGCATTGACTTCCTCGCTAATTCTGAGCAGTTGTCCCTGTTCGTCTAACGCCTTAAGGAAACTGCGTAAGTCATCAAAAGCCATAATTTTTCTCCTTTGAAAGATGTTGCGCCGCCTGCATTCCTTCCCAACGACGGGCTTTATCATGCTCAATGCCAAATTGATCGAGCACACGCATCACAATGTGATGCGTAATATCGTCAACGGTTTGCGGGTGGTTGTAATAGGCAGGCACTGGCGGCACCATCGCCACGCCCATGCGTGACAGCGCCAGCATATTTTCCAGATGAATGGTATTGAGAGGGGTTTCGCGCGGCACCAGTACTAACTTGCGTCCCTCTTTCAATACGACGTCGGCGGCGCGTCCTATTAATCCTTCTGCATAGCCTGTTCGAATACCCGCCAGGGTTTTCATGCTGCAGGGAATAATGATCATGCCGTCGGTGCGAAAGGATCCCGATGAAATGAGCGAAGCCTGATCCGATGGGCTATGAACAAAATCGGCTAACGCGACGACATCCCGCACAGTAAAAGATGTTTCCAGCTCTATAGTCGTTTTGGCCCACTTCGACAGCACCAGATGTGTTTCAATCCCGTGCATAGCGTGAAGCGCCTGGAGTAATGCCACTCCCAATGGTGCGCCTGTGGCACCCGTCATCCCGATGATTAATCTCATTCCTTTCTCTCTATTTGTTCGTATACGAACTATAAAGTTGAATTTACGCCTCTCTGATGTGGCTCGCAATAGGGGTCGTCTAGCTGCGCATTTTTCGCTAATGTTGCAGGCAATAAAATGCCGAAAGCTAACGGCGTTGCCCTGGCAGCATTATGAACACGGAGTTTTCATGAAATTAAGAGATGAAGCCTTTCATCTGCTACGTCAGCTTTTCCAGCGCCATACGTCACACTGGCAGCAGGTATTGCCAACGCTTACCAAACCGCAATATGCGGTGATGCGCGCTATCGCTGAGCATCCGGGGATTGAGCAAGTCGCACTGACTGAGGTGGCGGTAAGCACCAAAGCGACGCTCGCCGAGATGCTAAACCGGATGGAAACACGCGACCTTGTAGAGCGCAGACCCGATCCGCAGGATAAGCGGCGTCGTTTCGTTTTTCTAACCGCGAGAGGAAATGCGCTACTGCGTGAAAGTTTGCCGCTCGGGGAAAGTGTGGATGCGGCATTCCTGGGGCGATTAAGCTCCCATGAGCGCGCGCAATTTTGCGCGTTGATTCGCAAAATGATGGATTAACACGCGAAGCCGTCACAAAAAATCCGCTTTCATAAGGCGGCATTAATGTGGCTCAAAAGACATCTATAAGGCTTACAAAGACGCCACTGGCTGTTCTGTTAGCAGGAAGGGAAAAGCACGAATGCCGAGCCAAAATAGGCTGATGAATTCGCCCGCAGGATTTGAGATGGAGTGAGAAATAAAAAAGGCCAGTCCTGAGACTGGCCTTCCTGAAGAACCTGTTAATTATTCGCGGAACAGCGCTTCGATATTCAGACCCTGAGTTTGAAGAATTTCACGCAGACGGCGTAACCCTTCAACCTGAATCTGACGAACACGCTCGCGAGTTAAACCGATTTCGCGGCCGACATCTTCAAGCGTTGCCGCTTCATAGCCCAGCAGGCCGAAACGACGCGCTAACACTTCACGCTGTTTGGCATTCAGTTCGAACAGCCATTTGACGATACTTTGTTTCATGTCATCGTCTTGCGTGGTGTCTTCCGGACCGTTGTCTTTTTCATCGGCCAGGATGTCCAGCAGCGCTTTCTCTGAGTCGCCACCCAGTGGGGTATCGACAGAGGTAATACGCTCGTTGAGGCGCAGCATGCGGCTTACGTCATCAACGGGTTTATCGAGCTGTTCGGCAATCTCTTCAGCACTCGGCTCGTGGTCGAGCTTGTGAGAAAGTTCACGCGCCGTACGCAGATAAACGTTCAACTCTTTAACAATGTGGATAGGCAGACGAATGGTACGGGTTTGGTTCATGATAGCCCGTTCAATCGTTTGACGAATCCACCAGGTCGCATAGGTGGAGAAGCGGAACCCGCGTTCCGGGTCGAATTTCTCTACCGCGCGAATTAAGCCCAGATTGCCCTCTTCAATCAGATCCAGCAAAGCCAGACCACGATTGCTGTAGCGACGAGCAATTTTAACCACCAGACGCAGGTTACTTTCGATCATGCGGCGGCGGGAAGCGACATCACCACGCAAAGCGCGGCGTGCGAAGTAAACTTCTTCTTCTGCTGTTAAAAGCGGGGAATAACCAATTTCCCCCAAATACAGCTGAGTCGCGTCCAGCACACGTTGTGTAGAACCTTGCGACAACAGCTCTTCTTCAGCTAAGTCGTTATCACTGGGTTCCTCTTCAATTAAGGCTTTTTCATCAAAAGCCTCTACTCCGTTCTCATCAAATTCCGCATCTTCATTTAAATCATGAACTTTCAGCGTATTCTGACTCATAAAGGTGGCTCCTACCCGTGATCCCTAAGTAAAGCGCCTGTCGCTATTTTTATCAGGACGCCATGAAAACAGTGTTCAAAAAGCGTCCTGTAAAACTGAGACAAACCGCATTACCAATTTATCGCTGCGGTAAGTAACGCAGCGGGTTTACGGATTTCCCCTTGTAACGAATTTCAAAATGTAAGCGTGTAGAACTGGTGCCGGTGCTACCCATGGTAGCTATTTTTTGCCCCGCCTTAACTTCTTGTTGTTCCCGGACCAGCATAGTGTCGTTATGGGCGTAGGCACTCAGGTAATCATCGTTATGTTTTATGATGATAAGATTACCGTAACCGCGCAGAGCGTTACCGGCATAAACTACTCGCCCATCAGCTGTAGCGATAATAGCCTGCCCTTTACTGCCTGCGATATCGACCCCTTTATTACCGCCTTCATTGGCAGAGAAGGTGTCGATAACCTTGCCTTCAGCCGGCCAGCGCCATGTAGAAATTGGCGTGCTGGTTGTCGTACTGCTGACAGTCGGTTCAGTAGAACTCATCACAGGTGCCGTTACCGGTGCGGTGACAACAGTCCCGCCAGGCCGGTTGTTCGGCAACATTTTATTAGCACTTTGTTCACCTGAAGACTCAGAATACGTAATTGTTGGTTTAGACGCAACTACCGTGGTGGAATTTTGTGCAGGCGGTGTAATGATTCCTTGTGCACTAGCATCGGCTTGAGTTATTGCATTTCCGCCAGTGATAGGTGTTCCCGATGCGTTTCCTACCTGTAAGGTCTGTCCAACGTTAAGTCCATAAGGGGGCTGAACGTTATTACGCTGCGCTAAGTCACGGAAATCATTACCGGTTATCCAGGCGATATAGAAAAGAGTATCACCGCGCTTAACGGTATATGTGCTACCACCCGTATAGCTTCCCTTCGGAATGTTCCCATATTTACGATCGTAAACAATTCGGCCATTTTCTGTACGAACTGGCTCAGCAGGCACCGTCTGAACATGCGCAGGTTGGTTAACAACAGGTTGAGCCGGTTGGATTTGCGGCGAAGACATTTGCGGCGCCGGAGCAGGCGTATTCATCTTGGGCGGTGGGGTTATCAACATCCCGCCGCTGCCGCTATTACCACTGCCGCCAACGGAGCTGATCGGCGCTTGCGATTGATTCTCGGACGAGCACCCAGCTACCAGGAGTGAAATTAGAGAAAGTGTCGCCATCTGGCGTACTGTGAATTTATGGCTTCCCGTGCTCATTGTTCCCCCAAAAAGATGGTCGCTACTGCTTAAAAATGAAGACAACCGTATCGGGCCATCAGCAATATGTAATTTCGCCTCACCATACGCTGAAAAGCTAATAAGGAAACAGGAAAAAGTCCTGGTTTACGCCAGTTCGCCGCGCACTAAGGGCACAAAACGAACGGCCTCTACGGTGTCGATAATGAACTCATCTCCCCGCCGACGCACGCGCTTTAAAAACTGCTGTTCGTCTCCCACGGGTAAGACAAGAATGCCGCCGTCATCCAGTTGCGCCATCAATGCGGCGGGGATTTCTGGCGGCGCTGCTGTGACAATAATAGCGTCAAACGGCGCACGCGCTTTCCAGCCTTGCCAGCCATCGCCGTGACGTGTCGAAATATTATGAAGATCAAGCTGCTTGAGACGGCGTCTGGCGTGCCACTGAAGCCCTTTAATACGCTCTACCGAGCAAACATGGTGCACCAGCCGCGCCAGTATGGCGGTCTGGTAGCCTGAGCCGGTGCCGATTTCCAGGACGCGCGACTCCGGCGTCAATTCCAGCAGTTCCGTCATACGGGCAACCATGTATGGCTGTGAAATGGTTTGCCCCTGCCCTATCGGCAATGCGGTGTTTTCCCAGGCCTGCTGTTCAAACGCTTCGTCCACAAACTTTTCACGCGGGACGTGAGCCAACGCCTCCAGCACACGCTCGTCACTAATGCCTTGCGCGCGCAGTTGATTAAGAAGAGTTTGTACGCGATTACTTACCATTGCCCCGAGACTCCTGAACGTTCAAGCCAGGTGGAGACAACCTCCTGCGCGCTATACGCCGTCAGGTCAACGTGCAGCGGCGTGACGGAAACATAACCTTCATCAACAGCGGCAAAATCAGTTTCCGGACCGGCATCATGCTTTTCGCCCGGCGGTCCGATCCAGTAGAGCGTATTGCCGCGCGGATCTTCCTGCGGAATAACTTTATCAGCCGGATGACGACTGCCGCAGCGCGTGACGCGAATGCCTTTAATTTCTGATAAGGGCACATCAGGAACGTTGATGTTGAGAATGCGACCAGTACGCAGCGGTTCACGCTCAAGGGCGCGCAAAATCGTGCAGGTGATAGCGGCCGCCGTCTCATAATGCTCGAAGCCGTTAAGCGACACCGCAAGGGCCGGAAAGCCAAGATGTCGCCCTTCCATTGCCGCCGCAACCGTGCCTGAATAAATGACATCATCCCCAAGATTGGGGCCGGCATTAATGCCAGAAACAACGACATCGGGACGCGGGCGCATCAGGGCGTTCACCCCCAGATAAACACAATCCGTCGGCGTGCCCATCTGCACAGCGATATCGCCGTTGGAATGTTCAAATGTGCGTAGCGATGATTCAAGCGTTAAGGAGTTAGACGCACCGGAACGGTTGCGATCGGGCGCGACAACTTGCACCTCCGCGAATTCGCGTAAGGCTTTCGCCAGGGTCTGGATCCCCGGCGCATGAATTCCATCATCGTTACTCAGCAATATCCGCATAATCACCCGACGTTGTTATCAATTCCCTTACCACACTGGTGGCAAAACTGCCTGCTGGCAGCCAGAAGCTCACTTCAACCGTGGCATCATCCAGCCATTGCCAGCGCATCTCTTGTGGGTACATCAGCATAGCGCGACGCGCGGCGTCTACTTTCTCACGCACTAATAAAGCCTGTAAATCCGTCTCGCCGGCAATGGCGCGTTGTTCATTTTCCAGCGCCTCGCGCGCCGTTCCCCACTCACCACTACCGGGCAGCGCTGCGGTGATTAATAGCTCATGATCATCAACGCGTTGTTGGAGCGTCGGCAGTTCGTCTTGCGTTGCCACAAACCAACTCCCGCGCCCCGCTAATTGTAGCGCATCGCCATCAACAACTTGATTAAAGTCTGTTTTTTTCAGTCGCTCGCTCACCAACTGATTAAACAACGCGCTGCGTGCTGCTGACAATGCAAAACTGCGTTTATTGCGATCGCGCAGCGGCGCATTGTTTTGCGCCCATACCCGCGCCTGAATAAGATTGCTGCCGCCGCGGCCAAAACGTTGCGGACCGAAGTAGTTTGGTACGCCCGCGGTTTTCACCGCCTCGAGGCGTTGCTCCATCTCTTCGCGCTGCGTGATGTTGCGCAGCACCAGCGTGAACGCATTGCCTTTTAACGCGCCGGTACGCAGTTTGCGTTTATGCCGCGCGTATTCCAGCACCTGGCAGCCTTCAAGAGCAAATCCGCTCAAATCCGGCATCTCTTTGCCTGGCAAGCGTACGCATAACCACTGCTCCGTAACCGCATATTTGTCTTTTTGGCCTGCCGCACTCACTTCACGCGCCGGGACTTTTAGGTATTTGGCCAGTGCGTCAGCAACGAAACGGGTATTGCAGCCTTTTTTTTGGATACGTACTAAAAGATGCTCGCCCTCGCCGTCCGGCGCAAACCCTAAATCTTCAACGACGACAAAATCTTCCGGCGCAGCCTTAAGTACTCCGGAACCCTGCGGCTTGCCATGCAGCCAGGAAAGGTGTTCAAAATCCATCAGGCTTTCACCTTCATCAGCAAGGCTACCGCTTCACAGGCGATGCCTTCGCCGCGTCCGGTAAAACCGAGCTTCTCGGTGGTCGTAGCCTTCACGTTAACGTCATCCATATGGCAGCCTAAATCCTCTGCAATAAATACACGCATCTGCGGAATATGCGGCAGCATTTTTGGCGCCTGGGCAATGATCGTTACATCAACGTTGCCAAGGGTATAGCCCTTAGCCTGAATGCGACGCCATGCTTCACGCAGCAGTTCGCGGCTGTCTGCGCCTTTAAACGCGGGATCGGTGTCCGGAAACAGTTTGCCGATATCCCCAAGCGCCGCCGCGCCCAACAGCGCGTCGGTCAAGGCATGCAATGCCACATCGCCGTCAGAATGGGCCAGCAGGCCTTTTTCATAAGGGATTCGCACGCCCCCAATGATCAGTGGGCCTGGGCCGCCAAAAGCGTGTACATCGAAGCCGTGTCCGATCCGCATTATGCATTCTCCATCTGGGTTAAACGGGTAAGATAAAACGCCGCAAGGGCAAGGTCTTCAGGGCGCGTTACTTTGATATTATCGCCGCGCCCGGCCACTAATTCGGGATGATACCCGCAATGTTCCAGCGCCGACGCCTCGTCGGTAATGGTCGCCCCGTCATTGAGCGCCCGGGTAAGGCAGTCGCGTAGTAATTCAAGTGGGAAAAGCTGAGGGGTCAGCGCATGCCAGAGATCGGTGCGATCAACGGTATGTGCGATGAGCGCTTTTCCCGGCTCGCCGCGTTTCATGGTATCGCGCACCGGTGCGGCTAAGATCCCGCCGACATGACTGTGAGCGGTAATAGCAAGCAGCGCATTGAGGTCATCAGGGTGCAGACACGGACGCGCCGCGTCATGAACCAACACCCAAGAGGCGTCGGTGGCGATGTTTAGGCCTGCCAGCACCGAATCCGCCCGCTCCCGACCGCCATCAACGCGCGTTACACGCGAGTCGTGCGCCAACGGGAGCGCGTCAAATTGCCGATCGTTTGGGCTTAGGGCCACAATAACGCGGCCCACGCGAGGATGACGCAGTAAGCTTGCCACCGCGTGTTCAAGAATAGTGTGATCACCAATGGTGAGATATTGTTTGGGACAGTCTGATTGCATGCGGCTGCCAATCCCGGCAGCCGGCACCACGGCAATCACGTCCGCACAGGAAGATGCCATGTGTAAAACCTGAGCCTGTTATCGATTATTCTGCCGTGACCCAGCCGCCTGCTTAGAGGTATCAGGCACCAGACGAAAAAAGGTTTCGCCAGGCTTGGTCATGCTCAATTCGTTACGTGCGCGTTCTTCAATCGCTTCTTGCCCGCCGTTAAGATCGTCAATCTCGGCGAACAATTGATCGTTACGCGCTTTTAGTTTTGCGTTAGTTGCTTGCTGAGCCGCCACATCATCATTGACGCGGGTATAGTCATGAACGCCGTTTTTACCAAACCACAATGAATATTGTAGCCAGACGACTAATGCCAGCAATAGCAGTGTTAGTTTACCCATTCTGCCCCCTGAAAAACGGCATCATCATCCCACAACTTTCTATCGGGCACTACCTGGCCCAATCTGACTCCTGAAACAGCGGCAAAATGTATCACATAACACGCGTTTGTGCGCCGTGCGTAAAGCGCGGGAGCGGAATAAATAGTTCGTTACGTTTTGACGTAAGTATTAACTTAGCCCATAAGCCATAAAAACAGCGTACCAAAAATCACCGCAACCGTGATAAGCGTCGCGACGGTACTTATGACGAGGCGGCCAAGAAGTAAAGAGTGCATGGCGATGCCAATAACGACGGCCACGGGCATCAGCGCCAGAAAGAAAGGCCAGGTGTAGAGAAAGAAGAAAAGGGTGTTAGATCCATAGAACAGAAAGGGAAAGCCTAACGCCAGTAGCCAGGCGAAAAAGCCCACAATGGCGCCAGGGAATGTCCAGGTATTCTCTTCCGCAGCAGGCGTGGCGAATGCCTGCGAAATAATCGTATTTAATGAATTGCGCATACCTGATCCTGTGACCTGACGTGCCGGGAGGGATGTTCTCCCGGCGCTGTCTCAGAATTTGATAATATCGTCGTGACGCAGCAGGTCTAATATTTGCGCAATCAAATTTGTTACCAATTGTTCACCATCTAAATGTATTTCAGGGTGTATCGGCGCTTCATAAACGGCATCAATACCGGTGAAATTGGGCAATTCACCCGCACGGGCTTTTTTGTATAAACCCTTTGGATCTCTGGCTTCGCAGACTGCCAGCGGGGTATCAACAAACACTTCAATGAAGCGTCCTTCACCAACTCGCTGGCGTACCATGTCACGTTCAGCACGATGAGGAGATATAAACGCCGTCAATATAACAAGCCCGGCATCCACCATCAGATTCGCCACTTCACCCACGCGACGAATGTTTTCTTTACGATCGGCCTCACTGAATCCCAGATCGCTACACAAACCGTGGCGGACGTTATCACCATCCAGCAGATAGGTGCTGACGCCACGCTCATGTAGCGCGGTTTCCAGCGCGCCTGCCAGGGTAGATTTCCCTGAACCCGAAAGCCCGGTAAACCACAGCACCACGCCGCGATGCCCGTGAAGCGTTTCCCGGGCTTCGCGGGTCACCAGGTGTGAATGCCAGACGACATTTTCGTCATGGGCCGCCATTATTTTCCTCCCAGTAAATCGCGCGCGCCCCAGTGCGGGAAGTGACGACGCACCAGCGCGTTCAACTCCAGCTCAAATGCGCTAAACGCGGAAGGCTCCTGGAATATTTCAGTCTGCGGCTCCAGCACCATCCCGGCGCCCACCGTCACGTTAGACAGGCGATCGATAAAGATAAGGCCGCCGGTCACCGGATTGTGTTGATAAGGATCGAGCGTGAGCGGTTCATCAAAAGTCAGATCCACAAGCCCAATACCATTCAGCGGCAACGTGTCGACCACGCGCTGAGTCAGGTTATTGATATCAACCTGAAAGTGAATATTGTCGACACGTGCGCGCGTCTTTTTACCCGCGACTTTAATGTCATAACTTTGGCCCGGCGTCAGCGGCTGCTCCGCCATCCATACGACGTCGACTTTCGCGCCCTGGACCGTGGTCAGTTGTTCACCGGCATCCAGCAGCACATCGCCACGGCTGATATCAATCTCATCTTTCAACACCAGTGTGATAGCTTCACCCGCCGCCGCTTCCTGCAAGTCACCGTCGAAGGTCACGATACGTGCCACCGTGGATTCCACGCCGGACGGCAAGACTTTGACGCGTTGCCCGACTTTTACCACGCCTGACGCAACGGTGCCCGCATAACCCCGGAAATCAAGATTCGGACGGTTAACGTACTGTACCGGGAAACGCAGCGATTGCTGCTCAACATCGTTGCGGATCTCAACCGTCTCCAGTACTTCCAGTAACGTCGGGCCGGTGTACCACGGCATGTTGTCGCTCTGGTTGGCAACGTTGTCCCCTTCCAGCGCCGACAGCGGCACAAAACGAATATCCAGCGATCCCGGTAACTGCTCAGCAAAGGTCAGATAGTCCTGTTTGATCTGCTCAAACGTCGCCTCGCTGAAATTCACCAGATCCATTTTATTCACCGCCACGATCAGATGCTTTATTCCAAGCAGCGTGGAGATAAAACTGTGGCGGCGAGTCTGATCGAGCACGCCTTTGCGCGCGTCCATTAGCAGGATCGCTAAATCACAGTTGGACGCGCCCGTCGCCATATTGCGGGTGTACTGCTCGTGGCCCGGCGTATCCGCGATAATAAATTTACGTTTCTCAGTAGAAAAATAGCGGTAGGCCACGTCAATGGTAATGCCCTGCTCGCGCTCGGCCTGCAAGCCGTCCACCAGTAGCGCCAGATCAAGTTTCTCGCCCTGCGTGCCGTGGCGCTTACTATCATTATGCAACGAAGAGAGCTGATCTTCGTAAATCTGACGGGTATCGTGCAGCAGTCGGCCAATCAGGGTACTTTTCCCGTCATCCACGCTGCCGCAGGTCAAAAAACGCAGCAGGCTTTTATGTTGTTGCGCATGCAGGTAAGCCTCTACGCCACCTTCATCGGCAATTTGTTGTGCAATAGTGCTGTTCATAAGCCGGCTCCTTAGAAATAACCCTGACGTTTTTTAAGCTCCATGGAGCCTGCCTGATCGCGGTCGATCATCCGTCCTTGCCGTTCGCTGGTGGTGGAAACCAGCATCTCTTCGATGATTTCCGGCAGCGTTTGCGCATGAGATTCCACCGCACCCGTCAACGGCCAGCAGCCAAGGGTGCGAAAACGCACCATCCGTTTTTCAATCACATCACCCGGCTTCAGGTCGATACGATCGTCGTCAATCATCATCAGCATGCCATCGCGCTCCAGCACCGGGCGCTCAGCCGCCAGGTAAAGCGGCACAATGTCGATATTTTCCAGGTAGATGTACTGCCAGATATCAAGCTCAGTCCAGTTGGAGAGCGGGAACACGCGAATACTTTCGCCTTTGTTAATCTGGCCGTTGTAGTTATGCCACAGTTCCGGTCGCTGGTTTTTCGGGTCCCAACGATGGAAACGGTCGCGAAACGAGTAGATCCGCTCTTTAGCGCGGGATTTTTCTTCATCGCGCCGCGCGCCGCCGAATGCGGCATCAAAACTGTATTTATTCAGCGCCTGCTTCAGACCTTCGGTTTTCATGATATCGGTGTGTTTGGCGCTGCCGTGAACAAAGGGGTTGATGCCCATCGCCACGCCTTCCGGATTTTTGTGCACCAGCAGTTCGCAGCCATAGGCTTTTGCGGTACGGTCACGGAATTCGTACATCTCACGGAATTTCCAGCCGGTATCAACATGCAGCAGCGGGAACGGCAGGGTACCTGGATAAAACGCTTTACGCGCCAGGTGCAGCATGACGCTTGAGTCCTTGCCGATGGAGTACATCATGACCGGGTTTGCGAATTCTGCGGCAACTTCACGAATGATATGGATGCTTTCCGCCTCCAGTTGTCGCAGGTGAGTGAGTCGTTTTTGATCCATAACCTTTCCTTATAAGGCCTGACAGCGCAGGCATTGTGTTACGGCTGTCGCGCCAGAACCTAAGCCAAAGTCACTACGGCTGAGGAATCGCCCTCTGCCTGAGTTGTTGGGTGAAACCAGGCGAGTTGCTCGTTGAGCGCCACCACTTCGCCAATTACCAGCAAAGCGGGCATCGGCGAGCGTTTCGCCAGGTCATCAAGTTGTTGTAATGTGCCGGTCAGCACTTGTTGATCTGACCGGGTGCCGCGACTTATCACCGCAACCGGCGTATCAGCGCTGCGGCCATGGTGTATCAGTTGTTCGCTGATAAGCGCCGCCTTCATGGTGCCCATGTAAATGGCGAGTGTCTGACGGCCTTGCGCCAGATGCGCCCAGTCAAACGGCTGGCTGTCAGGCTTGTAGTGGCCGGTGACGAAGGTCACGCTCTGGGCATACTCGCGATGGGTTAACGGAATGCCTGCGTATGCCGTCGCACCCGCGGCAGCGGTGATGCCTGGCACCACCTGAAACGCAACGCCTGCCTGCGCAGCCGCCTGAAGTTCTTCGCCGCCACGACCAAAAATAAACGGATCGCCGCCTTTAAGGCGCACGACGGTTTTACCCTCGCGCGCCAGGTCCACCAGCATTTGGTTAGTTTCATGTTGGGCAACGGCATGTTCACCCGCGCGTTTCCCCACGCAAATCCGATCGGCGTCGCGGCGTACCAGTTCAAGCACGTCATCGCTCACCAGATGGTCATACAGCACCACATCTGCTTGCTGAAGCACCTGCAAACCGCGAAGCGTTAACAGCCCCGCATCGCCAGGCCCCGCGCCCACCAGAATTATTTCACCGGCTTGTTGCTGAGGCGCCGCAAGAGACGCTTCCAGCACCTCTATTGCCGCAGCTTCATTACCGGTCGCCATCAGGCTTGCAAAACGTCCACGGAACGCCTGCTCCCAAAAGCGTCGCCGCGCATCGGTCGTCCCCAGCACGGTTTTGATACGTTCGCGAAAGCTCCCTGCAACCGTTGCCATGCGCCCAAGGCGTTGGGGCAACAGCGATTCGAGTTTCTCACGCAGCAAGCGCGCCAGCACCGGAGCATTTCCGCCGGAAGAGACCGCCACCACAAGCGGCGAGCGATCGATAATGGAAGGGAAAATAAAAGAACACAGCGGTTGATCATCCACCACATTGACCAGGCGATGACGCGCATTCGCCGCATCAAAGACCTTGCGATTTAGCTCGCGGTTGTTAGTGGCGGCAATGACCAGAAAAACGTTGTCGAGCTGCGATTCGTCAAACTCCTGGGCCAGCCATTCGACATGGCCTGCGTCAACGTCCCGCTGCAACTCCATCGCCAGTTTTTTAGCGACGATGCGCACAATCGCGCCTGCGCGACGCAGTAGCGAAATTTTTCGCACCGCAATCTCGCCGCCGCCGACGACAAGTACCGGGCGCGCTTTCAGGTCTGCAAAAAGGGGAAGATAGTCCACAGGCTTGCTCACTCAACATCCGAATCCAGAAGCGACTATAGGGGCCGCCTTAAAACGAATGAAATTACCAATTGGCATGAGTAGTTCCACAAAGGAATAAGCCTTTGGCAAAGCTAGGTTCAAAAAGTGCTTAAGGCGTGATTTTTCGGGGCTTTCCGAGCAAATCAAATTGTGTAACGCACGTCACAGTTTCATACTAGGCGAAAAATTTTTTCGTTTATTTCCGTGATTAAGGATTATCTATGTTTCCCGCATTGCGTCGGTGTGCGATCGATTGCGCGATCGGTTTGACGCTCAGTGTTGGTGTCATGCTTCCTGCATTTTCCCAGAGCGCTGTTCCCGGAAAAACCGCCAGCACGCAGGCCCGCCATATTGCGACCTATTTTCCCGGCCGGATGACCGGAACGCCTGCCGAAATGCTCTCTGCCGACTATATCCGCCAGCAGTTCGCCCAATGGGGCTATCACAGTGATATCCGCACGTTCAACACTCGGTATGTTTTCACCCGCGCCAATAAGCAGACCAACTGGCAGAACGTGACAGGCTCAAGCGTTATCGCCGCGCATGAAGGTAAACACCCTCAGCAAATCATTATCATGGCGCACCTTGATACCTACGCGCCGCAAAGTGATGCGGATATTGATACCAATCTGGGCGGCCTGACGCTGCAGGGGATCGACGACAATGCCGCCGGGCTTGGGGTGATGCTGGAACTGGCGGAAAAGCTCAAAGATACGCCAACGCAATACAGCATTCGTTTTATTGCCACCAGCGGCGAAGAGGAAGGCAAACTGGGCGCGGAAAATATTCTCAAGCGAATGAGCGCGCAGGAGCGTAAAAACACCCTGCTGGTTATTAATCTCGATAACCTGGTGGTGGGGGATAATCTTTATTTCAATAGTGGGCAATCCACGCCAACGGCGGTGCGAAAACTGACTCGCGATCGGGCGCTGGCTATTGCGCGCGCTAATCATATCGCTGCCAGCACTAATCCTGGGCGTAACCCGCATTATCCGAAAGGAACCGGATGTTGTAACGACGCAGAAGTGTTTGATAAAGCTGGCATCCCGGTACTTTCCGTCGAGGCGACGAACTGGTCTTTGGGTAAAAAAGACGGTTATCAACAGCGAGCAAAAAGCGCACCGTTTCCCGCAGGCACCAGTTGGCATAATGCCCAACTGGATAACCAGCAGTATCTTGACCGCGCATTGCCCGGTAGGATCGAAAAACGTAGCCGCGACGTGATGAAAATTATGCTGCCGCTGGTGAAAGAACTGGCGAAGGCGGGAAAAGTCTAATAAAAATAGGCGCGCACTGAAGTTAGTACAACACTCATATCAGGATATTGCCCCGAATGCAGGAACCTTTTTATAATTATCTAGCAGCTTAGCTTTCCGCGGTTCCATCCCTCGCCACGCGCTAGCAGGTCTACAGATGGTGAAGTGGCGATCCCTTTTGCATCATAAAAGAATGCGGTAGAGGTGAAATCGTACACCGTGCCGTATACAGTGAATGAAATGTTATTGCCAATGCCGTTCACTTTTGCGCACGGCGTGTTCGCCGTAAGCGTGGGGGCTATTCGCTGTTTTTCAAGCGCAACTAGCGGATCGCCTTCCAGCTTGCTCGCTAAAAAATAGCGATATACATCACCGGTGGTCATATTCCCATCTTTATACTGTGTAATGTAAAGCCAGGTTCTGGGCGTGAGCTGGCGTACTTCATAGAGCATATCTCGTACTGTTATGTGCTGAAGGTGCTGGAAATAGCTGTATGCCGCGATAACAAGAGCCATAGAGATAGTGGCAAGCCAATGTAGCGCCTTAAAAGTGGTGCTGTTTAACATAGTCTATCCCTTGTTTTATCCAGAATTGATCCATCGGGTCATCACCGAAAGGTGGCCCCTGGAAAACATTTCCCCATGTTGGATTAGATGTGCCCGCGCTCCATTGAGCGGCGCCAGCTGCCATATGTAACATCTTTTCAGGAATACCAGCGGCATAACCAACTGCCCCATAATGGAAATTTCCGAAATCAGCCCATATACGTTTTTTTTGTTTGTAATCCCACTGCCCGCCGTTCCTGACCAGTTCATAAAACCACACATATGTAAGCGGCGTGGCCATATCCTGCACTTTATGACGCGCCCGCGCTTGTTTGATGTGATCTTTTAGTATTTCCAGACCGCGCGGCGGGTAAATAGGTATACAAGCCATGTATTGATTATCCCTTTTAAATTAAAAAAGGAAAATTAGACACAATCTGTAGCGGTCGCATTGTCGAAGATCAACTCAGCTTTCGATTGCTTTAAATTAATAAAATCAATCAATTACATGAATTTATAGACGTATTAAATAACACAATTTGTATCACTCATTTTTGTGTTTTGCCTGTTAATGGGCGTTTTCACATAAGGAGTTTTAAGATGCCTATTCCAGCTTATTTATGGCTTAAAGACGACGGCGGCGCGCATATCAAGGGCTCTGTAGACGTACGATATCGAGAGGGAAGCATAGAGGTTCTTTCTTTTAGTCACGGCCTGTTAGTACCAACCGATAACAACACCGGCAAAATAACGGGTACCCGCGTACATGCGCCACTCGTCATTGAAAAGGAGTTCGACTCCTCAAGCCCGTATCTCTACAAAGCAGTAAGCACCGGCCAGACGCTAAAAAGCGCTGAAATCAAGTGGTATAAAATCAACGATGCGGGGCAAGAGGTAGAATATTTCAATATGCTGCCAGAGAACGTCCGGATCGTGAGTATCACGCCCGTTATGCATAATTGTAAAGAGCCAGCACACGCCATCCATAATCATAATGAGGGCGTGCAACTGCGCTACGAAAAAATTACGTGGTGTTATTGCGACGGGAACATTCAGCACTCAGACGCCTGGAACGAGCGCGTAACAGCATGAAAAAAGCCCCTGCTTTTCAGCAGGGGCTCATAATGGAGAAAAAAATCATCCTTCGTGCAAACCGCACTCGCGTTTCAGGCCGAAGAAGCGCGTTTCTTCTTCGGCCATACCCGGTTCCCACTTACGGGTGGTATGGGTATCGCCTACCGATAAATAGCCCTGATCCCACAGCGGATGATATTTCAGCCCGTGTTGTTGCAGGTACTGATACACCGTACGGTTATCCCAGTCGATAATCGGCAGCACTTTAAAAATGCCGCGGCTGATTGCCAGCACCGGTAAGTTAGCGCGACTGCCAGACTGCTCGCGGCGCAGGCCAGCAAACCAGGTTTTCGCCTTCAACTCGCTCAGCGCACGGTTCATCGGCTCGACTTTGTTGATGTCATTGTACTTCTCAATGCCCTCAACGCCCTGCTCCCACAGCTTGCCATAGCGAGCTTCCTGCCAGGCCGGGCTTTGCGCGGCGCGATACACCTTCAGATTCAGGTTTAATTTGTCGGTAAGCTCATCAATGAACTGATAAGTTTCCGGAAATAAATAGCCGGTATCCGTCAGGATCACCGGAATATCCGGGCGCACCTGGGTAATCAAATGCAGGCTTACCGCCGCCTGGATGCCAAAGCTTGATGACAGGACGACTTCACCCGGCAGATTTTCCAGCGCCCAGGCGACACGCTCTTGCGCACTCAACGCTTCGAGTTGAGCATTCGTTTCCGCCAGCGCCAGAATACGATCCACTTTGGGAAGATCATTGAGCGCCTGTAAATCCAGAATGGACATAATAACCTCTGTCTGTTGATGCCGCCGTGGCTGGTTTATTCCCAGAAATCACGCGCCGGATCGAGCACCGGGCGAATAATACCGGTACGCACCGTGAAATCGCCAAACCCTTCTTCGCCTACACGTTCTTTCGACCAGCGGCCAATGAGTTCATCAAGCGCCGTCAAAATTTCCGGTTCGGTGATGTTTTCTTTGTACATGCGCGGGATCCGGGTGCCGATGCGGTTACCGCCCAGATGCAGGTTATAACGGCCAGGCGCTTTACCCACCAGGCCTACTTCCGCCAGCATCGCGCGCCCGCACCCGTTCGGACAGCCGGTCACACGCATAACAATATGCTCATTACCGATGCCATGTTTCTCAAGTAGCGCTTCGACATTGTCCGTAAAGGACGGCAGGAAACGTTCCGCTTCCGCCATCGCCAGCGGACAGGTCGGGAACGACACACAGGCCATGGAGTTTTCACGCTGCGGCTTCACCGCATCCATCAAACCATGGTTACGCGCCAGCTTTTCAATCACGGCTTTTTCGCTTTCCGGTACGCCTGCGATAATCAGATTCTGGTTAGCAGTAATGCGGAACTCGCCCTTATGGATCTTCGCGATTTCCAGCAGGCCGGTTTTCAGCGGACGATTCGGATAATCCAGAATACGACCGTTTTCGATAAACAGCGTCAGATGCCATTTATCATCGATGCCTTTAACCCAACCGATGCGATCGCCGCGACCGGTGAATTCATACGGACGGATCGGCTCAAATGTGATCCCGGCGCGACGTTCAACTTCGGCTTTGAAGGTCTCAACGCCAACACGCTCAAGGGTGTATTTGGTTTTGGCATTTTTACGATCGGTACGGTTGCCCCAGTCGCGCTGCGTGGTCACTACCGCTTCCGCTACCGCCAGGGTATGCTCGACCGGGATATAACCAAATTCGCTCGCCGTACGCGCATAGGTTTTCTTGTTACCATGCTCAATAGACAAGCCGCCGCCCACCAGTAAGTTAAAGCCCACCAGCTTACCGTTCTCGGCAATGGCCACGAAGTTCATGTCATTGGCGTGCAGGTCAATATCGTTCTGCGGCGGGATCACGACCGTCGTTTTGAACTTACGCGGCAGATACGTTTGGCCCAGGATCGGTTCTTCATCCGTGGTCGCCACTTTTTCCTGATCCAGCCAGATCTCCGCATAGGCGCGGGTACGCGGCAGCAAATGTTCGGAGATCTTCTTCGCCCATTCATATGCTTCGGCATGCAGTTCGGACTCGTACGGGTTAGACGTACACAGCACGTTACGGTTCATGTCGTTAGCGGTCGCCAGCGCGTCGAGGCCCACCGAGTGCAGCATTTGATGCACCGGTTTGACGTTCTTTTTCAGAATGCCGTGGAACTGGAAGGTCTGACGGTTGGTCAGCCGAATGCTGCCGTAAATCGTATTATCGTGGGCGAACTTATCGATCGCCTGCCACTGAGTGGTGGTGATAACACCGCCCGGCAGACGGCAACGCAGCAGCATCGCATGACGCGGCTCCAGCTTTTGCGCGGCGCGCTCGGCACGAATATCGCGATCGTCTTGTTGATACATGCCGTGAAAGCGGATCAGCAGGAAGTTATCGCCTTTAAAACCGCCGGTCAGACCGTCATTTAAATCTTCGGCAATGGTGCCGCGCAGATAGTTACTCTCGACTTTCATGCGCTCGGCATCAGACAGTTTGCCTTCGACCACCAGTGGTCCTGGATGTTTTTCGCTCATTAGTAGACATCTCGCTGATAACGGCGCTCAACGCGCAGCTCACTTAAATATTCATCTGCCGCTTCGGTATCCATGCCACCAAATTCGGCAATCACGTCCAGTAACGTCTGCTCAACGTCTTTCGCCATACGATTGGCATCGCCGCAGACATAAATATGAGCGCCGTCATTAATCCAGCGCCACAGTTCCGCGCCCTGTTCGCGCAGTTTGTCTTGTACGTATATTTTTTCTTTCTGATCGCGGGACCAGGCGAGATCGATACGGGTCAACAACCCGTCTTTGACATAATTCTGCCACTCCACCTGATACAGAAAATCTTCAGTGAAATGTGGATTACCGAAGAATAACCAGTTTTTACCGCTCGCCCCATCCGCCGCACGCTGTTGCATGAATGCCCGGAACGGCGCAATACCGGTGCCAGGACCAATCATAATGACGGGCGTTTCCGGGTTGGCAGGCAAACGGAAGTTATCGTTATGTTCGATAAAGACGCGAACTTCACCGTCTTCTTCAACGCGATCGGCCAGGAAACTTGAGGCGCCGCCTGCGCGTGCGCGACCTTCAACGTCATAACGCACCACGCCAACCGTAATATGAACTTCGTTTTCCGTTTCCGCCTGAGAAGAGGCGATGGAATAAAGGCGTGGCGTCAGCGGACGCAGCAGCCCGATGAGTTGCGCGGCGTCAAGCTGCGCTGGCGCAAAGCGCACCATATCGACAATCGGTGTGATGCTGGCGTAATGCTGCAATTTGTTTTTATCGCCAATCAACCCCTGTAACGTCTCGGCGCGGGTCAACGTGGCATAATTTTCTACGATAGTGGCGGTGTTTACCGTCAGCTCGAAATGCCACTGCAATGCGTCACGCAGCGCCAGCGTTTTACCGTCTACCTCAACCGGTTCATCGCCGTTAAGCCACAGCAGGCCCACCAGCTCTTCCACCAGGGCCGGGTCGTTTTGATACCACACACCCAGCGCATCGCCTGGCTGATAACGCAAACCGGAATCGCCTAAGTCGATTTCCAGGTGGCGCACGTCTTTTTGTGAATTGCGCCCGGTGATTTTTTGGTTAACGGACAGGCTCGCCACCAGCGGCGCTTCTTTGGTGTAAGGCGTGCTGGTGATATCGTTGACCGCGCCAAGAGCCGTTGGCGGTATCGCGCCACTTGAAGCTGGCGCACGGGATTTCAGTACTTCAACGATACGTTCGCGCCACGCCTGCGCGGCAGGCTGGTATTCAACATCGGTATCAACGCGATCCAGTAAACGTTCAGCGCCTAACTCCGCGAGCTTGCTGTCGAAATCTTTACCAGACTGGCAGAAAAACTCATAGGAACTGTCGCCGAGGCCAAATACGGCAAATGCCGTGTTATCAAGCTTCGGCGCTTTTTTGGAGAACAGGAATTTATGCAGCGCGACGGCTTCTTCCGGCGGTTCGCCCTCACCCTGCGTCGAGGTCACCACGATCAACAATTTTTCCTGGGCTATCTGTTTGAATTTATAGTCGCCCGCATTGACCAGGTTTACGTTAAGTTTTGCCGCCAGCAAATCATCCCGCAGGGCTTCCGCCACGCGGCGCGCATTGCCGGTTTGCGACGCGGAAATCAGGGTAATGGCTGCCGCTTGTGGTGCGCTCTGCGCCACTACGCCCGGTGCCGCCGCTGTCTGTTGATTAATCACGCCCCAAAAATAGCCGGATACCCATGCCAGCTGTGTGGGGGAAAAGTCCATGGTGGCCGCCTGAAGGCGCGCCAGTTGTTCCGGGCTAAGCGGGAGCAAAGCGGTCGGAGGGGCCTGAGTCGTCATGCGTCGTTATGTCCAGTATTAAAGGCGAAGCTGTTTTCATCATAAAAACAGAACAGAATGTAAGGTTACCGGGCGACATCATATCTATTAAATAAGCGGTTGAAATAATAAATAACCAAAATGACTAACTGTTTTTTCAGGTACATAATAACGGGAAAACAGATTAATTAAGTTTATGATAATTAAGATAAAATAATAGTTTCCATCAATAAATCCGAGCTTCGCTTTAAGATGCCGGTTTTAGTTAATGATAAAAAAAGTCATTTCCTGTACCCTACGGCGGTTTTAATGCACCAGGATTTCGTCATGCCAACCACAATTTATAAAGATTTCATATTCGAAGCCGCTCACCGATTACCCCATGTCCCCGAAGGCCATAAATGCGGCCGACTGCACGGGCATTCGTTTATGGTGCGCCTTGAAATCACCGGCGAAGTAGACCCGCATACCGGTTGGATTGTGGATTTCGCCGATCTGAAAGCGGCATTTCAACCAACTTATGATCGGCTTGATCACTATTATCTCAACGATATTCCAGGCCTTGAAAACCCTACCAGCGAAGTGCTGGCGCGGTGGATTTGGATGCAGATGAAGCCGAAGATGCCGCTGTTAAGCGCGGTGACTATCAAAGAAACCTGCACGGCAGGCTGCGTGTATCGCGGGGAATAACCCGCTTCGCCCGAATCGCTTATCGAAAACGTTCGGGCGAAGGGACTAGGCTATATTCAGGTATTTATGCGTCTGCATCGACAGCCGCCAGTTGCGGGCAATACAGGTTTCGATACAAAGACGCGTCGCGTCTTCTTTCTGACTAATAGGCTGAAGCGCGATCACCCGCTGCTTGTGATCCTTAAGCATTGCCAGTAATTCATCCAGCGCTTCAATATCGCGCATCCGTCCAACGGGATGCTTAATTTCATCGGCCCGTTCCAGCGCCTGATGCAGCACATCGTATCCGCCGCGCATATTCACTTTGGGCGATACAGTTACCCAGGTCGTGGCGATGGCGCGTACTTCATGCGTGCCGCTGGTTTCTATCTGGCAGCTAAAACCACTTTTCTCAAGAAGCTGCGTCAGCGGGATAAGATCGTGAATGCACGGTTCCCCACCGGTAATCACGACATGACGCGCAGTCCAGCCCTGTCGCTGAATGACGGCAAGCAACTCTTCCGGATTTGCCGCGCCCCATTTATCGCTCTCTTTCGTTTTCGCAAGCACGCTATAAAGGGAAACTTCCCGATCGGCAAGCTTGTCCCAGGTGTGTTTGGTATCGCACCAGGCGCAGCCAACCGGACACCCTTGCAAACGAATAAAAATTGCAGGAACGCCGGTAAAGTAACCTTCACCCTGTAGGGTTTGAAACATCTCATTAATCGGGTACTGCATACTCAACTCTGTTTAAAGGCTAAACAGTAAGTATCGCAGATACTGGCGGCGCGATCATTCGCGATTCACGCCGTTGCCGTTAATGGCATGAATAAAGCGCTCGGTAATCTGCTGTGGACGCGTAATAGCACCACCCACCACCACAGAATGCGCACCCAGTGCAAGGCATTGCGCCGCAAGCGCCGGCGTATCGACGTTTCCTTCGGCAATCACGGGGATGCTCACCGCTGCCAGTACATCTTTCAGAAACTGACAGTCGTGTTCAGGCAGGCGATGGCCTTTTGTCCCGGCGGTGTAGCCGTAAAGGGTCGTGCCGATACAATCAAAACCAAGCCGTTCGGCCTCGCGGGCGTCATCTACCGTTGCGATATCCGCCATTAGCCGCACCTCGGGGTAGCGCGAGCGAATAGCCGTGACCAGCATTTCTGGCGTATCGCCGTGCGGGCGCGGACGTAGGGTCGCGTCCAGCGCGATCATCTCAGGTTTCACGGTCATCAGCTCGTCAACTTCGCGAAGCGTCGCGGTAATAAATACCTCGCTGTCAGGGTAATCGCGTTTGATGATGCCAATAACAGGCAGCGAGACCTGCGCCTTAATCGCTTCAATGTCCGCCACACTGTTGGCACGAATACCCACCGCGCCCCCCTGTGCTGCCGCAAGCGCCATACGCGCCATAATAAACGGGCTGTGCAGGGGTTCATTTTCCAGCGCCTGGCACGAAACCACCAGTCCGCCTTTAATCATATCGAGCATATTCTTCATACCGCTAACGTCTCTTCCACTTCGTTTTTAATGATGGTGACATGTGGGCCGTAAATGACCTGTACGCCTTTACCGCGCAGGATCACTCCGCGAGCGCCTGTCGCTTTCAGTGCGGCTTCATCCACTTTATCGCCCTCTTTTACCGTTACGCGAAGGCGTGTGGCGCAGCAGTCCACCTCTTCGAGATTTTCACGACCGCCAAGCCCCTTGATAATGGCTTGCGCCCTTTCGCTGCCTGCCATGTTCACGGTTTCCAGCATCTCTTTTTCACGCCCTGGCGTTGCGAAGTCAAAGCGCGTAATCAGGAAGCGGAACGTAAAGTAGTAAAGAAAGAACCAGGGAATGCCGACCAGCGGAACGTACAACCAATGGGTTTTCGCTTCGCCCTGCAATACGCCAAACAATATAAAATCGATAAATCCGCCGGAGAAGGTCTGGCCGATAGTGATATGCAGCATATGCGCCAGCATAAATGCCAGGCCGTCAAAGAAAGCGTGAATGACGTAGAGCACCGGCGCGATAAACAGGAAAGAGAACTCAATGGGTTCGGTAATACCGGTTAAAAAAGAGGTCAGCGCCGCCGAAAGTAGCAGCCCTGCCACGCGCTTTTTATTTTCCGGCCTGGCGGTGTGATACATCGCAAGACAGGCGCCGACTAACCCAAACATCATGGTGATAAAGCGCCCGGACATAAATCGGGAGGTGCCGATGTAAAATTGTTGGGTGTTCGGGTCCGCCAGCTGTGCGAAGAAAATACGCTGCGTTCCTTCAACCAGTTGGCCGTTTACTATTTCACTGCCGCCAAGGGCTGTGGTCCAGAACGGCAAATAGAAAATATGATGCAGCCCGAAGGGGCCGAGCATACGCAGAATAAACCCGTACAGCAGCGTCCCGACATAGCCGGTCGCATCAACAAGCCCACCCAGGCCGAAGATCAGTTTCTGAAAATGGGGCCACACCACGGTCATGATGGCACCAACTACAATGGCTGCCAGCGCGCTCACAATCGGTACGAACCGGGAACCGCCAAAAAAACCGAGAAACTGCGGCAGGGCTATTTTATTAAAGCGATGATGCAACGCGCAGGTTACCAGCCCGATAACGACGCCGCCAAATACACCGGTTTCCAGCGTCTGGATGCCAAGCGTCATCCCCTGCCCGACCGCGCCGGGGTTCTCAAGCGCCAGTGTGCCGGTGAGCTTCAAAAGCGCATTAATGGTGGCATTCATCACAAGGAAGGCCAACAGCGCAGCGAGCCCTGCGGTGCCCTTGT
Source organism: Citrobacter freundii (assembly GCF_011077955.1). Lineage (GTDB taxonomy): Bacteria > Pseudomonadota > Gammaproteobacteria > Enterobacterales > Enterobacteriaceae > Atlantibacter. The sequence continues at coordinate 80,227 of NZ_JAALBX010000011.1, read as the reverse complement.
CCGTTCTTGCAAGCCCTACTGCCACGCCTACCGCAAACAGCACTGATAAATTGGCGAACACAATCGAGCCGGCGCTGCTCATAATGGTAAAAATGCCCTGTAACCAACCGACATCAAGAAATGGGTAAGCCGTTAACGTGTTGGGATTAGATAACGCGCCGCCAATGCCCAGCAACAGGCCAGCCGCAGGTAATACGGCGATCGGCAGCATAAAGGATTTGCCAAACCGCTGCGCTTTTTCGAACCATGCTCCCGAAGAAGCCCCGCTGAACTGCATCATATTTTCACTCCCCTCAATATTGATGAAAATTTTTACCATGATTAATATTTAATATGAAAATTATCATCAATAATCGCGACGTGGCTCATAGTTTGGGAAAATGACTGGCGCCTCTCCCGCGCTTTCCGTCACACTAGGCGCAGAGAAACGCATTAAGGATCCTGCATGTCTGATAAAGAGAATTTGCTGCTAAGGCTGCGCCAGAGTGTCTCTGGTTACAGCCCGATCCAGCAAAAGTTGGGAGAATTTGTCCTCAACGATCCGGGCAACGTGCTTTACCTGACCATTACCGAACTGGCGCGCGAAAGCGAGACCAGCGAGGCCAGCGTCACGCGTCTTTGCCGTGCGCTGGGTTGCAAAGGCTACACTGAATTTAAAATGGCGCTGGCGCTGGATATCCAGCGCGGGCAACCGGTTCATCGCGGTGTCGATGAGATAGATAACGTCGTTAATGAGTCGGTTCAGGCGCTTCAGGACACCGCCAGGCTCCTCGACAGAGCCGCGCTCGAAAACGCCGCGCTGGCCCTTCATCAGGCGAAAAGCGTACAAATTTATGGCGTCGCGGCCAGTGCGATTCTGGGGGAGTATTTGCATTACAAGCTGCTGCGCTTTGGCAAACCCGCCCAGCTATTTAGCGATATGCACCGCGCCGCGATGAACGCGGTGACGCTTTCACATGAGACGCTGGTGGTAGCCATTTCAAGCTCAGGCTCCACCCGTGATTTATTGCATGTGGTAAAGCTTGCGCGCAAACGTGGTGTGCCGGTACTGGCGCTCTGCAATACGCCGCGAAGCCCGCTCGCCTCGCTTAGCGATATCCAGCTTGTGGCCGCTAAACCCGAAGGGCCGCTGAGCGCCGGCGCGTTAAATGCCAAAGTGGGGGTCATGTTGCTGGTCGAGTTGCTAACCACTTCGCTTATCGCGCTGGATGAGAAATACAGTGAAGTGAGTCAACAGACGGCAAGCGCAACGCTGCCTTTGTTATTGTGATAACAGGCGTTGCAGAAAAAATCTCTGCAGCGCTTTTTTATATCGACAAAAATGTTACTAAACGTAATTTATCTTAGCGTTTGCCATTTTCTCTTTCGCTCTTGCCTGCGGATTTGTGTCGATAAATTTCATTGGTATTCAAAAAGATAAATAAATTATTTTTTGCGTTGGGATTTATTACATTGTTTTTCTGTCATAGATTAATCCCCTTTGAGACTTTCCTTAAAAAACCTTAATTTCCCCCACTTTTACGCCACGCCGCTATTTATCTGGCGTTTACTTTTCTGCTCCTACAATCCAGCCCATTACCCCAACTGGAATAATACAAATGAAAACATTATTAATAACGGGCGGAACGGGTTTTCTGGGCGGAGCAGTTATAGAGAAAATTCTTCAACGCAATGAAAAGGTCAATTTATTGCTGCTGGTACGTGCCGGGGATGCTGAAGCCGGGTTGGCACGCGTACTCAACAATATGCGCAAGTTTAACCTCACTGATGCGCAGCTTTCGATGCTGACGGCCTCACAAATAGTGTGCGGCGATTTAGGCGAGCCGGAAAGTTTCCTGCATGACGTCCGCCTTGATAGCGTGACGCACGTTATTAACTGCGCAGCGGTAGCCTCGTTTGGCAATAATCCTCTTATCTGGAAAGTGAATGTCGTAGGGACGCTGGCTTTCGCACACCGCATGGCGGAGGTGGCAGGTCTGGAGCGTTTCCTGCACGTGGGCACGGCCATGTCCTGTACGCCAGAACAAGATTCGCTGGTACCGGAAAGCGCGGAGTTTCGTGAAAATGCCGAACACCTGGTGGCCTATACGCATTCGAAATCGACCATCGAACAACTGATGCGCCAGCAGTGCCCGCAACTGCCGCTGGTGATCGCGCGTCCTTCTATTGTTGTGGGTCATACCCATCACGGCTGCAAGCCTTCTACCAGCATCTTTTGGGTTTTCAGCATGGGGCTGATGCTACAAAAATTTATGTGCTCGCTGGAAGATCGGGTGGATGTGATCCCCGTGGATTATTGCGCCGAGGCATTACTGTTGCTGCTGCAAAAAGAGATTGCCCGGGGCGAAGTGGTCCACATTTCTGCGGGTGAAGAGAATAGCGTTCGCTTTGCTGATATTGATATCGCGATGGCGCAGGCACAGGAAAAAGCGCCTGTTGCTGATAATTACGCACAGGTAAATTATGAAGCGTTAGTGAAAATGCGCCGCGAACTGAAGGATATTTTCGGGCCGTGTAATGAACGCCTGATGTTAAAAGCGATGCGTTTATATGGCGCTTTCGCCACACTGAATGTGCGCTTTAGCAACGATAAACTGCTGAAGCTCGGCATGCCAAAACCGCCGCGTTTCACCGATTATATTGCTCGCTGTGTGCAGACAACGAATGGATTAACCATTCCCCAGCAGATGGAAGTCGATTTTAAATAATAAAAATGCCAGTCATTCGACTGGCATTTTTCTTTGAGAAAAGTCTGGCGATTACGCCTGGCCTTTCACTTCTTTCAGACCGTTGAACGGTGCGCGGTCACCCAGCGCTTCTTCGATACGAATCAGCTGGTTGTATTTAGCAACACGGTCAGAACGGCTCATAGAACCGGTTTTGATCTGGCCCGCTGCAGTACCTACTGCCAGGTCGGCAATGGTAGCGTCTTCGGTTTCGCCAGAACGGTGAGAGATAACGGCAGTGTAGCCCGCGTCTTTCGCCATCTTAATTGCAGCCAGGGTTTCGGTCAGAGAACCGATCTGGTTGAATTTGATAAGGATAGAGTTAGCGATGCCTTTCTCGATGCCTTCTTTCAGGATCTTGGTGTTGGTTACGAACAGATCGTCGCCAACCAGCTGGATTTTGTCGCCCAGCACTTTGGTCTGGTATGCAAAACCATCCCAGTCAGACTCGTCCAGACCATCTTCGATGGACACGATCGGGTACTGTTTGGTCAGTTCTTCCAGGAAGTGAGTGAACTCTTCAGAAGTGAAAGCTTTGTTGCCTTCGCCAGCCAGAACATATTTACCGTCTTTGTAGAATTCAGAAGCGGCACAGTCCATCGCCAGGGTAACGTCTTTACCCAGTTCGTAGCCTGCTGCTTTTACCGCTTCAGCGATAACAGCCAGCGCTTCGGCGTTGGAACCCAGGTTCGGCGCGTAGCCGCCTTCGTCGCCCACAGCGGTGTTCATGCCTTTAGACTTCAGCACTTTCGCCAGGTTGTGGAATACTTCAGAACCGATACGCACAGCTTCTTTCAGGGTTTTCGCGCCAACCGGTTGAATCATAAACTCTTGAATATCAACGTTGTTGTCAGCGTGCTCACCACCGTTGATGATGTTCATCATCGGCAGCGGCATAGAGAATTTGCCCGGGGTGCCGTTCAGTTCAGCGATGTGCTCATACAGCGGCATGCCTTTAGCGGCAGCAGCAGCTTTAGCAGCAGCCAGAGAAACAGCCAGAATCGCGTTAGCACCGAAGTTGGATTTGTTCTCGGTACCGTCCAGCTCGATCATGATTTTGTCGAGGTTGGCCTGGTCTTTCGCGTCTTTACCCAGCAGAGCCTGAGCAATCGGGCCGTTTACTGCGCCAACAGCTTTGGTGACGCCTTTGCCCATGAAGCGGGATTTGTCGCCATCGCGCAGTTCCAGCGCTTCGCGGGAACCAGTAGAAGCACCTGACGGCGCAGCAGCCATACCTACAAAACCGCCTTCCAGGTGAACTTCTGCTTCAACAGTCGGGTTACCACGGGAGTCGATGATTTCACGACCGATGATTTTAACGATTTTGGACATTAGATTTTCCTCTAGTCACAAGTTAACTAAAACTTCAGACAAACAGTGCATCTGAAAAGATGCACTGCCGTACTAACTCGTTTTACTTCGCCTGACGCTTCTGATACTCAGTTGCGGCTTTCACGAAGCCTGCAAACAGGGGGTGTCCATCACGCGGGGTGGAGGTGAATTCCGGGTGGAACTGACACGCCACAAACCAGGGGTGATTCGGCACTTCGATGATTTCGACTAACTGATCATCGCCAGAACGACCCGCAACACGCAGACCTGCTGCTTCAATTTGTTTCAGTAACAGATTGTTGACTTCATAACGGTGACGGTGACGTTCAACGATGGTCGGTGTGCCATACAGCTTGCGCACCAGGCTCTCATCATTTAACTGACACTGTTGCGCGCCGAGGCGCATTGTGCCGCCGAGGTCGCTCTTATCAGAACGAACTTCGACATTCCCGTCTTCATCACGCCATTCAGTGATAAGCGCCACGACAGGGTACTTACAGTCTGGCACAAATTCCGTCGAATTGGCGTTATCCATGTTCGCCACATTACGGGCGAATTCAATCAAGGCAACCTGCATCCCCAGGCAAATGCCCAGGTAAGGAATATTGTTTTCACGCGCATAACGCGCGGTGGCGATCTTGCCTTCCACGCCGCGGTAGCCGAAACCACCCGGGATAAGGATAGCGTCGAGACCTTTCAGCACTTCATCGCCGCGGGTTTCAACGTCCTGCGAGTCAATAAGTTTAATATTGACCGTAACGCGATTCTTAAGCCCGCCGTGTTTCAGCGCTTCAATCACGGATTTGTAGGCATCCGGCAGCTCGATATATTTACCAACCATACCGATGGTGACTTCGCCCGCCGGATTGGCTTCTTCGTAAATTACCTGCTCCCATTCTGCCAGATTTGCTTCCGGACAGCTCAAGCTGAATCGTTTACAAATATAATCGTCCAGCCCCTGGGATTTCAACAGGCCTGGAATTTTATAGATGGAATCGACATCTTTCAGAGAAATAACCGCTTTTTCTGGAACGTTACAGAATAAAGCAATTTTCGCGCGTTCATTAGCAGGGACCGCGCGATCGGAGCGGCAAATCAGAATATCTGGCTGAATACCAATAGAAAGCAGCTCTTTCACAGAGTGCTGCGTCGGTTTGGTTTTCACTTCACCCGCCGCCGCCATATACGGTACCAGCGTCAGGTGCATATACATGGTGTGCTCGCGGCCAACTTCAACCGCCATCTGGCGAATCGCTTCAAGGAACGGCAGGGATTCGATATCGCCTACGGTACCGCCGATTTCCACCAGCACAACATCATGGCCTTCGCCGCCTTCAAGAATGCGTTCTTTGATGGCATTGGTAATGTGCGGAATAACCTGAACGGTTGCGCCAAGATAGTCGCCGCGACGTTCTTTACGCAGAACCTCGGAGTAGATGCGACCGGTGGTGAAGTTGTTGCGACGCGTCATACGCGTGCGGATAAAACGCTCGTAGTGGCCGAGGTCTAGATCGGTTTCAGCGCCGTCTTCAGTAACGAACACTTCCCCGTGCTGGATAGGGCTCATGGTGCCCGGATCGACGTTGATATACGGATCCAGTTTCATGATAGTTACGTTGAGGCCACGGGCTTCAAGAATGGCTGCGAGGGAGGCTGCGGCAATGCCTTTACCCAGAGAGGAAACGACCCCGCCGGTCACAAAAATATAGTTCGTTGTCATGCTGAACCTGAGAAGTTAGGTTTAAAGACGATGGAATACCAGGACGGGAAAGTAGTATACCCGAACACGTCGGGGCTCACAAACATTCATTCTCAGCAATCAACGCCAGACCTCGCTTAATAAAGCTGGTAGAAAATAGCGGGTCTGGCGTAAATGTTTTTGACGTAAATCAAGCGCTTGTCAGATACGTTTTGCAACAACACGGCCTTGAAAGCAAAAACTGTTTATTTATCAGATTCGTGGCGTTTTACTTCGCACCAGGCTTCTTCCATCTGATCAAGCGTCGCGTCTTCCAGTTTTAGTCCCTGAGCGGCAATAATCTTCTCTACTTCACGAAAGCGACGCTCAAATTTGCGGTTGGCTTTTTGCAAGGCTATTTCCGCTTTCGAGCCCAAATGTCGGGACAAGTTAACCGTCGCGAAAAGCAGATCGCCGAGCTCTTCTTCAAGCTTTGCCTCATCGACTACGGCCTGATTCGCCTCATGCATGACTTCATCCAGCTCTTCATGAACCTTATCGACCACCGGGCCTAACGTGGTCCAGTCAAACCCCACCGCCGCGCAGCGTTTTTGGATTTTATAAGCACGCATTAACGCAGGCAGGCTTTCCGGAATATCGTCAAGCGTGGAGTGCTGCGCTTTTTCAGCCCGCTCCGCGCTTTTTGTTTTTTCCCAGTTCGCCAGCACTTGTTCGCTAGTGGCAAAATTCGCCTCGCCAAAGATATGTGGATGGCGGCGCTCCAGTTTGTCGCTGATAGCGCAGCAGATGTCGCTGAAATTAAAACGCCCCTGCTCTTCAGCCATTCGGGCATAAAACACGACCTGAAACAGTAAATCGCCAAGTTCGCCACGTAAATCGTCGAAGTCTTCACGCGCAATGGCATCCAGTACCTCGTAGGTTTCTTCCAGGGTATAAGGCGCGATAGTGGCAAACGTCTGCGCTTTATCCCAGGGGCAACCGGTTTGCGGGTCGCGCAGACGCTGCATAATGCCAAGCAGGCGATCGAGTTGATTCATCATAAATCCTTGAATAAGAAAAACGGGGTGCAGCGCACTGGCGCTACACCCCGGCCCCCGCAGAGGAGGATGAGAGCAATTATCCGTGCAGACGACGGGCGTCAATCACGTCTGGGACTTGATTCAGCTTGCCCAGAACGCGGCCCAACACCTGCAGGTTGTAGATTTCAATGTTCATATCAATAGTGGCGAGTTGCTGCTTCGTATCGCTACGGCTTGCCACACCAAGCACATTCACTTTTTCGTTAGCCAGTATCGTTGTGATGTCGCGCAGTAATCCGCTGCGATCGTTTGCTGTAACGCGCACCACCAGCGAATAGCCAGCAGAGTAACTTTCGCCCCACACCGCATCGACAATGCGCTCCGGCGCATGCGACTGCAAATCGGTTAACTGATCGCAGTCAGCGCGATGGATGGAGATACCGCGTCCCTGAGTAATAAAGCCAACGATATCGTCCCCCGGAATTGGCTGGCAGCAGCGCGCGATATGGTGCATTAAGTTCCCGACCCCTTCCACGACCACCCGGCCATTATCTTTGGTGCGGTTCGGCGGTTGAAACGTTTTTTGCGTCAGTTGCTTAAGTGCGGCGGCATCCTGCTCGGCGGCGCTCGGCTTATTAAATTGCGCTTGCAGGAAGTTGGTCATCTGATTGAGACGGATATCACCGCCGCCAATCGCTGCCAGCAACTCTTCGATATCATTGAAGTTATAGCGCGGCAGTAGATGCTTTTCCGCTTCCTTCAGGCTAATGCCAAGATGCGCCAGTTCGTCATCAAGGATCTGACGCCCTGCGAGAATATTTTTGTCCCGATCCTGTTTTCTAAACCAGTTATGGATCTTGGCGCGTCCACGGCTGGTGGTGACATAGCCCAGGTTCGGGTTCAACCAGTCGCGGCTTGGGTTCGGCTGTTTCTGGGTGATGATTTCAATCTGATCGCCCATTTGCAGTTGATAGGTAAAGGGTACGATGCGCCCGCCGATTTTCGCCCCGATGCAGCGATGCCCGACATCGCTGTGAATGTGATAGGCGAAATCAAGCGGCGTGGAGCCTGCTGGCAGATCCACCACATCCCCTTTCGGCGTAAACACGTATACGCGGTCGTCGAAGACCTGGCTGCGCACTTCGTCGAGCATTTCGCCGGAGTCGGCCATTTCTTCCTGCCACGCAATCAGTTTACGCAGCCAGGCGATGCGATCTTCATAACCGGCGTGGCCGCCGCTGACGGTGCCTTCTTTGTACTTCCAGTGCGCAGCAACGCCCAGTTCGGCATCTTCATGCATCTGGCGGGTACGAATTTGAATCTCTACGGTTTTGCCGCCAGGCCCCAGCACCACGGTATGAATGGACTGGTAGCCGTTAGGTTTAGGGTTCGCGACATAATCGTCGAACTCGTCCGGCAGATGGCGAAACAGGGTATGAACAATACCCAGCGAGGCGTAGCAGTCCTGCAACCGTTCGGCCACGATACGCACCGCGCGCACATCAAACAGTTCGTCAAAGGCGAGGTGTTTTTTCTGCATTTTGCGCCAGATGCTGTAAATATGCTTCGGACGGCCATAAACCTCGGCTTTCACACCCTCTTCTTTGATGGATTTGCGGATAAGCCCCACAAACTCATCAATATAGTGTTCACGATCGATTCGCCGCTCGTGAAGCAATTTGGCGATGCGCTTATATTCGGCAGGACGTAAATAACGGAAGCAGTAATCTTCAAGCTCCCATTTCAACTGACCGATACCTAAACGGTTGGCGAGCGGCGCATAGATATTGGTGCACTCTTTTGCCGCCAGTACCCGTTCATCTTCCGGCGCGTCTTTGACTTCACGCAGATGCGCGATGCGTTCAGCAAGCTTAATTACCACGCAACGGAAATCATCCACCATTGCAAGCAGCATGCGGCGCACGTTGTCGACCTGCTCGGAAGAGACCGAGTCCGTATGAGTGGCTTTAAGCTGGCGGATGGCGTCCATGTCGCGTACGCCATGGATCAGCGTGACAATGGCGTTGCCGACGCTCTCTTTGAGCACGTCTTCACTCACCACGTCGGCATCCGCGATAGGGAATAACAGCGCGGCGCGCAACGTGTCGTTATCCATACTCAGCGTGGAGAGGATTTCCACCATTTCAACACCGCGCCACAGCAGCAGATCTGCCTGAGGATGCCCTTTGGTAAGCTGCTCGCAATACGCCCAAGTTTCGGTTAAGCGTTCACACGACTGCTGGTTATTGATGCCAAGACTCGCGACCCATTTTTCATGGTCAAATTCACCAGCTTTATTGAGATGAGCACTTCTTACCGCAACCATTGTCCTCTCCTTCCGGGACGCGCTGGCCTGCTAACCAGGCCTTCACTCTTGCCGAACAAACAGCACCATAGACTCAAGATGCCCAGTGTGCGGGAACATATCCAACATCGCCAACTGCTGAATGTAGTAACCTGCCCGCAATAATACGTCGCTATCCCGCGCAAGCGTCGCCGGATTACAGGAAACATAGACCACACGACGCGGCATTAATTTCACGACATGCTGCATAACGCCTGCTGCACCGGCACGAGCCGGGTCCAGCAATATCTTATCAAATCCTTGCGCAGCCCAGGGCTGGCGGGTGACATCTTCTTCCAAATTCTCGTGAAAAAAGGTGACATTTTTCAGGTCATTATCGAGCGCATTACGCTGCGCTTTGGCAACTAACGTCGGTACGCCTTCTACGCCCACCACGCTTTGCGCGCGCCTTGCAAGCGGCAACGTAAAATTGCCCATCCCGCAAAACAGATCCAATACCCGATCGTCAGGCCCAACATCAAGCCATTCGATGGCCTGCGTCACCATTTTCTGATTGACCGCATCATTTACCTGAATAAAGTCGCGCGGACTAAAGGTTAAGCGTAGACCGTCTGAATGATAGTACGGCTCGCTGCCGGTTACCTGCTCCAGTGAATCACTTTGCGGCGCTAAAAACAGCGCAACGTCATGCTGATGCGAGAAATGTTCCAGTTTTTGTTTATCACTGACCGATAACGGGTCGGGATGGCGCAACACCATCAGCGGCCCGTTATCGGCCAGCACCAGTTCAACATGCCCTAAGCGTCGAACGCCTTGTAATTGATTCAGGCATTCCCGCAGCGCAGGCAGTAACGCCTCAAGCTGGGGAGCTAAAACCGGGCATTGCTTTATATCGACCAGATCACTGGAGGCCGCTTTGCGAAAACCCATCTCTAAGGTTTGCGCGCGCGCCTGGTAATTCAAGCTCAGCCGGGCGCGACGGCGGTAACCCCATTCGGGCCCGGCGATAATCGTATCAACCGGGTGGTTCATCATTCGCGCCAGGGCCTGCGCTTTACTGGTTTGCTGAAGCTCGACGCTGGCGTGCTGCTGCTGACAACCGCCGCACACCCCGAAATGCGGGCAGCGTGGGGTGACGCGCGCCGGACTATCGGAAAGGCGCTTTTTAACCGTGGCATGGCCAAAGTTCCGTTTTTCCTGCGTGAGCGTCACTTCAGCACGCTCGGTGGGAAGCATCCCGTTGATAAATAAAGCTTTCCCGTCGTGACGCGCCACACCCTGCCCAAAGGGATCCAGGTCGTTTACCGTTACGGTTATGATCTGACGCGTCGTCACGCGTCGCTTTGCAGAGTAGAATTGCGCCATTGCTTACACGTATTATTGAAACTAAGTGACGATGATTGTCCCATAACGGAAGCCCATGACCAACTACAGCCTGCGGGCACGCATGATGATTCTGATCCTGGCGCCAACCGTACTCATTGGGTTGCTGCTCAGTATTTTCTTCGTGGTTCACCGCTATCATGATTTACAACGTCAACTGGAAGACGCAGGCGCGAGCATCATTGAGCCACTGGCGGTATCCAGTGAATATGGCATTAACCAAAAAAATCGCGAGTCCACCCGCCAGCTCATCAGCGTTTTGCACCGTCGCCATTCGGATATTGTGCGGGCGATTTCGGTTTTTGATCGCGATAACAACCTGTTCGTGACGTCGAATTCCCATTCAAAGACCCAGGCCCTTCGGCTTGCAGAAGGAAGCCCCTTGCCCAAAAGCCTGACCGTTTATCGGCAGGGCAATATGATGATCATGCGCACGCCCATCATCTCGGAGAGCTACTCGCCGGATGAATCGGCGTCAACCGAGGCAAAACCTGAAGGCAATATGCTGGGCTATGTAGCGCTGGAACTGGATTTGAGTTCGGTGCGTTTGCAGCAATATAAAGAAATGATCGTCTCAGTATTGATGCTGTTGCTATGCATTCTTTGCGCGATGATTTTCGCCTGGCGACTGATGCGCGACGTCACTAGTCCTATCCGTAATATGGTGAATACCGTTGACCGTATCCGGCGCGGCCAACTGGATAGTCGTGTGGAAGGCTTTATGCTGGGCGAGCTTGATATGCTGAAAAACGGCATCAACTCTATGGCTATGTCTCTTGCGGCTTATCATGAAGAGATGCAGCACAACGTGGATCAGGCAACGTCCGATCTGCGTGAAACGCTTGAACAGATGGAAATCCAGAACGTAGAACTGGATTTAGCCAAAAAGCGCGCCCAGGAAGCGGCTCGCATCAAATCCGAATTCCTGGCCAATATGTCCCATGAACTGCGCACGCCGCTTAATGGCGTGATCGGTTTTACCCGGCTGACGCTGAAAACGGACCTTAACCCCACGCAGCGCGATCATTTGAATACGATTGAGCGCTCCGCTAATAATCTGCTCGCCATCATTAATGATGTGCTGGATTTCTCGAAGCTTGAAGCCGGTAAGCTTATCCTCGAAAGCATTCCATTTTTGCTGCGCAATACCCTTGATGAAGTGGTGACTCTGCTTGCCCATTCGGCGCACGACAAAGGCCTTGAGCTGACGATAAATATTAAAAACGATGTGCCGGATAACGTGATTGGCGATCCGCTGCGCCTGCAACAGGTCATTACCAATCTGGTGGGTAACGCGATTAAGTTTACCGAAAGCGGCAACATTGATATTTTCGTTGAAAAGCGCGCCATCAGTCACAGTAAGGTCCAGATTGAAGTGCAAATCCGCGATACCGGTATCGGTATTCCTGAGCGCGATCAATCACGTCTGTTCCAGGCGTTCCGTCAGGCAGATGCCAGCATTTCACGCCGCCACGGCGGTACTGGCCTGGGTCTTGTCATCACGCAGCGGCTGGTAAACGAAATGGGCGGGGAAATCTCCTTCCACAGCCAGCCGAACCGGGGTTCCACATTCTGGTTCCATATTAATCTCGATTTGAACCAAAACGTGGTGATTGACCGCCAGGCCACCGAAAACCTTGCAGGCCGACGGCTGGCGTACATTGAAGCCAATCATGCCGCCGCGCAAAGCACGCTGGATATCTTAGCCACTACACCGCTGAATGTGGTTTACAGCCCGACGTTCGCCGACCTGAAGGACGAGCATTACGATATTTTGCTCTACGCCACCTCCGTTACGCAGCGCGAGCCGCTTACCATGCAACATGAAAAGCTCGCCAAAGCCGCGACGATGACGGATTGCCTGTTGCTGGCCCTGCCCTGCCACGCGCAGGTAGACGCAGAGGCGCTGAAAAAAGAAGGCGCAGCGGGCTGTTTATTAAAACCGATTACGCCCACCCGGCTTATCCCGCTTCTGCTGGAACATTGTCCCAATGGCCAGCCCGCGCGCCGTCCGGTGGATAAGCAAGGGAAACTGCCCATGACGGTCATGGCCGTCGATGACAACCCGGCGAACCTCAAACTCATTGCCGCACTGCTTGCGGACCATGTCCAGCATATTGAAATTTGTGAAAGCGGCATTCAGGCTCTTGAGCGGGCCAAAGTGCAGCCGCTGGATCTCATTTTGATGGATATTCAAATGCCGGAAATGGATGGTATTCGCGCCTGCGAATTGATTCGGCAGTTACCAAACCATCAACAAACGCCGGTGATTGCAGTAACGGCGCATGCCATGGCGGGGCAAAAAGAGAAACTGCTGGCGGCCGGTATGAATGACTATCTGGCGAAACCCATCGCGGAAGAAAAGCTTCGGGCTTTGCTGCTGCGCTATCAACCCGGCCAAAGGATGCTCCCGCTGCTTACATCAGCACCTGAGATACCTGAACCTCAGCCTGATGTCACCCTGGACTGGCAACTGGCGCTGCGCCAGGCCGCCAATAAACCGGACCTGGCGCGGGATATGCTGCATATGTTGCTGGATTTTCTGCCGGAAGTGCGGAACACCCTTGAAGAGCAACTGGTGGGCGAAAAGCCGGACGGTCTGCTCGAAACCATCCATAAATTGCATGGCAGCTCTGGGTATAGCGGCGTTCCCCGGCTTAAAAAACTGTGCCAATTGATAGAGCACCAGTTAAGAAACGGCACGTCGCCTGCGGATCTCGAACCAGAGATGCTGGAATTGCTTGATGAGATGGACAACGTGGCGCGCGAGGCGCGGAAAATAATAGGATGATCCGCGCCCGTACCGCTGCGTTTTCTTTCAGGATTTCGGCTGCGCCATTTTGATGACAGCAGCAATATTGCGCGCGGTCATCCGCAGATTTTCTGCGGCATTGACCAGCGCGTCATCCAGCGTGCATATGCGGGGGATAACGCTAAAAATGGCGTCCAGCCCATGGTCGTAGACTACTTCAACATCCGCCGTCAGGCTGCCGGCGATGCCAATTACCGGTAGCTGGTAACGTTTTGCCACCCGCGCCACGCCAATCGGCACTTTGCCATGAATGGTCTGGCTGTCGATGCGCCCTTCCCCGGTTATCACCAGATCCGCTCCGCGAACGGCGTCGTCAAGCCCCAGCGCCTGGGTCACAATCTCAATGCCCTGGCGCAGATCTGCGCCGCAAAAAGCATACAACGCGACGCCCATCCCGCCTGCCGCACCGCCGCCTTGCAACGTCATAACAGATTTATCCAGGTCGCGTTCGATGACCTTGCCGTAATGGGCCAATGCCCGATCGAGCTGCTGAACCATTTCCGGCGTCGCGCCTTTTTGCGGCCCGAACACTGCCGTCGCGCCGTCGTTTCCGGTAAGCGGATTCGTGACATCGCAAGCGACTTCAATTCGGCACTCCGCCAGGCGCGGATCGAGATGAGTCAGGTCGATACGCTCAAGCTGTCGCAGCGCTTCACCGCCAAAGGCAATTTGCTCGCCATGGGCATCGAGTAACCCAGCGCCCAGCGCCTGCACCATGCCCGCGCCGCCATCGTTGGTCGCGCTGCCGCCAAGACCAATAATAATATGCCGGACGCCCGCATCCAGCGCGTGACGGATTAATTCGCCGGTTCCCCAACTGGTGGTAATGCGCGGATCGCGGCGCGCCGCCGGTACAGACTCCAGACCGCTCGCCGCCGCCATCTCAATAAACGCCTGTTGTTCATTGCCGGATAAACCATAAAACGCGTCCACCGGTTCGCCCAACGGCCCGGTAACACTGAGATTAACAATGCGTCCTTGCGTCGCAGCCACCATCGCTTCGACCGTTCCCTCGCCGCCGTCGGCCATGGGAATTTTTATCACCTCCGCATCGGGGAAAATCTGCCGGAAGCCGTCCTCAATGGCATTCGCAACCTCCAGCGCAGTCAGGCTCTCTTTCCAGGAATCAGGAGCGATAACAATTTTCATAGCGGTTCCTTTTGCGCGGTTTAATCTCGCCTCTTTTGAAAAAACAGAAGATGCGCTAACGGCAGCCGCCTGCCGTTAAAAAAAACGGTGCCCGAGGGCACCGATACGATTAACGCACCATGCAGGGGCGCTTGTTATCAAATTTCCACTCAGGAATAAGATACTGCATACCCATGGCATCATCGCGTGCGCCAAGCCCATGTTTTTGATAGAGCTCGTTGGCTTTCATTACCTGATCCATATCCAGTTCAACACCCAGACCCGGCGTTGTCGGAACCTGTACCATGCCGCCTTTAATTTCAAACGGCGCTTTGGTCAGACGCTGGTTACCTTCCTGCCAGATCCAGTGCGTATCAATCGCGGTGATAGTGCCCGGTGCGGCAGCCGCCACGTGGGTGAACATCGCCAGGGAAATATCAAAGTGGTTATTCGAATGCGAACCCCAGGTCAGGCCAAAGTCATGACACATCTGCGCCACACGTACCGAACCTTGCATGGTCCAGAAGTGCGGGTCCGCCAGCGGAATATCGACGGACTGCAACGACAAAGTATGGCCCATCTGACGCCAGTCGGTGGCGATCATGTTGGTGGCGGTCGGCAACCCCGTTGCGCGACGGAATTCCGCCATCACTTCGCGGCCCGAATACCCTTGCTCTGCGCCGCAGGGATCTTCTGCATAGGCAAGCGTACCTTTCAGGTACTTACCAATTTTGATGGCTTCGTTAAGCGACCAGGCGCCATTTGGATCAAGCGTCACGCGCGCCTGCGGGAAACGTTTCGCCAGCGCGACAATGGATTCAGCTTCTTCTTCGCCTGCCAGCACGCCGCCTTTGAGTTTGAAATCGTTAAAACCGTATTTCTCATACGCCGCTTCCGCCAGACGCACGACCGCCTGTGGCGTCATGGCTTCATCGTGACGCAAGCGATACCAGTCGCACGGATCTTCCGGCTGGCTCTGGTAAGGCAATGGGGTGCGGGTGCGGTCGCCAATAAAGAACAGATAACCGAGCATTTCCACTTCACTGCGCTGCTGTCCATCACCCAGCAACGAGGCCACGTTAACGCCCAGGTGCTGGCCTAACAGATCCAGCAACGCCGCTTCAATCCCCGTGACCACATGGATAGTGGTGCGCAGATCGAAGGTTTGCAGGCCACGGCCGCCCGCATCGCGGTCCGCAAAGGTAGAACGCACGGTATTGAGAACATTTTTATATTCACCGAGCGTTTTACCCACCACTAACGCGGCCGCATCTTCCAGCGTTTGACGAATTTTTTCGCCGCCTGGGATCTCGCCCACACCCGTATGCCCTGAGTTGTCCTTAATAATGACGATATTTCGCGTGAAGAACGGGGCATGGGCGCCGCTCAGGTTCATCAGCATACTATCGTGACCTGCCACCGGAATGACCTTCATCTCGGTAACGACAGGAGTGGATTGATAAGTTGTCATCGCGTAAATCCTATTCTCTTAGCCTTCAGGAACGTCCGAATACCGGGCGTTTGCGGTCAAATTTCCAACCTGGAATCAAATATTGCATCGGACCGGCATCATTTCGCGCGCCGCCTGGCAATTTCTTGTACGCGTCGTGGGCTTTGTGGATCTGATCCCAGTCGATCTCCACGCCGAGGCCTGGCGCATCCGGTACTGTGATTTTGCCGGCTTTAATTTGCAGCGGATCGCGGGTCAGGCGCGACTCGCCTTCCTGCCAGATCCAGTGTGTATCAATAGCCGTCGGGTTGCCCGGGGCCGCCGCGCCGACATGGGTAAACATCGCCAGCGAAATGTCGAAATGGTTATTGGAATGGCAGCCCCAGGTAAGGCCCCAGTCGTCACACATTTGCGCTACGCGTACTGCGCCGCTTAAGGTCCAGAAGTGCGGATCGGCCAATGGAATGTCCACTGCATTGAGCATGATTGAATGCCCCATTTCCCGCCAGTTGGTGGCAATCATATTGGTGGCGACCGGCAACCCGGTCGCGCGGCGAAACTCCGCCATCACTTCGCGCCCCGAATAACCCTGCTCCGCTCCGCAAGGATCTTCCGCGTAGGTCAGCACATCATTAAGCCCTTTACACAGCGCGATAGCTTCGTCTAACAGCCAGGCGCCGTTGGGATCGACAGTAATACGCGCATCCGGAAAACGTTTCTTCAATGCGCGGGCCGCCTCGATCTCTTGCTCGCCGGGCAATACACCGCCCTTGAGTTTGAAATCTTTAAAGCCGTAGCGATCCTGCGCCGCCTCCGCCAGACGGACCACCGATTCGCTGTCCATCGCTTCCTGATGACGCAGGTGATACCACGGATGTTTGCCCTGTTCACCCGCCAGATATGGCAGGTCGGTTTTGGTGCGATCGCCGATATAGAACAGATAACCCAGCACAGTCACCGCGTCGCGCTGTTTGCCAGGCCCCAGCAATTCGCACACCGGCACGTTTAACGCTTTGCCGAGCAGATCAAGCAACGCCGCTTCCAGCGCCGCCACGGCATTCACTTTAAGCTCAAACGTCCAGGCGCCTTTACCGAAGGTGTCGAAATCAGCCGCCTGATTACCTTTGTGAACCTGCTGGACCACACGATTTAAGCGGGCGACTTCCTGGCCCACTACAGTTGGGATCGCATCAACCAGCGTTTGATAAATGACTTCGCCGCCGGGCGCTTCACCTACGCCGGTATTACCGGCGTTGTCGGTTAGCACCACTATATTGCGGGTAAACCAGGCGTTATGCGCGCCGCCGATATTCATCAGCATGCTGTCCTGGCCGGCAACCGGGATCACTTTCATCTCAGTGATAACGGGGCTTGATTGCGTTGTCATGCGCGGCTCCCAATAACAGGTTTAAGTTCAATACGTTTAATATCGCCCACGATCACCAGATAGCTCACTACAGCGATGAAGGCATGGACACCAACATAAATCAGCGCGCCATTGAATGAACCGGAAGCGCCCACGATATAACCGATAGCGATAGGCGTCACGATGCCGGAGATATTGCCGAACATGTTAAACAGACCGCCGCTCAGGCCGCTTATCTCTTTCGGCGCGGTATCCGCCATCACCGCCCAACCCAGCGCGCCGATGCCTTTACCGAAGAACGCCATCGCCATAAAGCCGATGATCATCCACTCCACATCCACGTAGTTACAAAACACCATGGTCATGGAGAGCAGCATACCGAGCACAATAGGCGTTTTACGGGCAATATTCAGCGAACCGGTACGGCGCATCAGCCAGTCGGAGATAATGCCGCCCAGTACGCCGCCCACAAAACCGCAGATAGCAGGGATAGAAGCGACAAACCCGGCTTTCAAAATCGACATGCCGCGAGCCTGCACCAGATAAACCGGAAACCAGGTGATAAAGAAGTATGTCAGGGCGTTGATGCAATACTGGCCGATGTAGATACCAATCATCATACGAGACGCCAGAAGTTGCTTGATCTGCCCCCATTTCTGGCTGAACGGTACGGTCTGTTTGGCGCTCTTTTGATCCATATTGATAAGCGCGCCGCCCGCTTCGATGTAATCAAGCTCGGCCTGGTTAACGCCTGGATGCTGGTTCGGTTCGTGGATCATTTTCAGCCACAGGAAACTGACGAGAATACCCAAACCGCCCATAAAGAAGAACACATGCGACCAACCCACCGCGTGGGTCAACCAGCCCATGATCGGCGCGAAAATAACGGTGGCAAAATATTGTGCGGAGTTAAAAACAGCGACTGCCGTGCCCCTTTCCTGCGCCGGGAACCAGGCGGCCACAATTCGGCTATTGCCAGGAAAAGAGGGCGCTTCAGCAAGGCCTACCAAAAAGCGCAGGGTAAACAGCGCCACGATAATGCCAAATCCGCTGAACAGATCGACGAAGCCTTGCAGCAGGGTAAACATCGACCAAATAAAGATGGACCAGAAATAAACGCGTTTTGAGCCAAAACGGTCAAGCAGCCAACCGCCCGGGATCTGACCGATGACATAGGCCCAGGAAAAGGCGGAGAAAACATATCCCATTCCGACCGCATCCAACCCAATATCTTTGGCCATTTCCGAACCCGCGATAGAGAGCGTGGCACGGTCGCCGTAGTTAAAAGAGGTGACGATAAACAACATCACCACTATCCAATAGCGAGCATTGGTGCGCTTTTGCACGGCGCTCGCCGTCTGGCTAATCGTATTCATTGTTGCACTCCTGAATCATAGCGTGTTGCTACATTCATTCTGAACAGCACAACCTGGAGGGTAATCAGAATGAGTATTTAGTGGTAAGCCGCAGTATTGTTAGCCCAGAGGCGTTGCCGCCCTGATTTCTGCGTTTTATGAACTGGCAAAAAAAGTATATGGAGGGGATGAAAAGAGCTCACCGTGCAGCGCCACAACATTACTGAGCATTCCAGGAAGGGTTTATGGCATTCGCACAACGTAATGGGCGGTGCTTCACGGAAATGAAACTGTAAGTACATGAAACGTTGTTTCAGATGAGTTCCGGGTAAGAAATGTGAAGCATATCGCTTGACGTTGTAACCATAAAGAAAGGGAATTGCGTGAAGTGAGGGGTAAAAATTTTGATTTTCAATGGGTTAGAAAAGCATTTTTTGCTGCTTTTTAATTACGCGAGAAATGATTGCCCCCGAGTGAGGGCAATATTTTTATTTGAGTAGCGCGCCCCAGGATTCTACCCAGGGATTGGAAACCACTTCCGGCTCCGGATAGTCATTGGCATCAATCATCAGCATATCGCCAACGCGTACCGCTTTTTGATCGGTAAGTAACGCATCAAAATGCTTACCAGCGCCGCAGAAATTCTTATACGTGCTGTCGCCAAGCGCAATCACACCATAGCGAAGCCCGGGCTGATAACCGAGTTGGTCTTTAATGCTCTGAAACAGTGGGGCAATACTTTCCGGGACATCGCCCTGCCCGGTGGTAGAGGTCACGACCAGTACATAATCATTTTCATACTGGCGCCAGTCGTTAAGTTCCGGGTCTTCATACACGGTGGCGCTATGGCCCTGCCCACGCAATATGGCTTCCGCTTCGTCCGCCACCAGTAATGCATTACCGTACATCGTGCCGACAAAAATCCCTATCTTTGCCATTGCTGTGACTCCTTACGATTATTCCTGATAAGCGTCATCCTGACCGTTGAGGGTGGGAAACTCAACCCTTTCAATGTCGGGTAGGATCCCGCACCAGCCAAAATGTGATAGTGCCGACATCCAAACGCTATCCAACGGTGCCGTGATAGTTAATGGTACTCCCGTTACCGGGTGATTAAGCGAGAGCGCGCTCGCATGTAGCATTAAACGGTCACAACCGAAATGCTCTGCCGCCGCGCGATTCTGGCGTAAATCGCCGTGTTTGCTGTCGCCGAGAATGGGGTGGCGCAGATGCGCTAAATGGCGGCGCAGTTGGTGCTTACGCCCAGTTTTCGGTAATAACGAAACCAGACTATAGCGCGCGGTGGTATAGCGCCCGACGGCAACAGGCATTTCCACTGTGGCGATGCCCCGATAATGGGTTACTGCGGGCTGCGGGCCTTTGTCGGCACGGGAATACTTATCGCCGATTTTATCAAGCTCTTCGGTGAGCGGATAATCCAGCACCGCCTCATCCTGCAACCAGCCGCGCGTTATCGCGTGATACTGTTTCTGGATATGATGATGTTCAAACTGCTGCGCCAGTAAACGGCCAACATCGCTGGAAAGCCCCATCAGCAATACGCCAGAGGTTGGGCGGTCGAGCCGGTGAGCGGTAAAAACATGCTGACCAATTTGATCGCGCACGGTTTGCATCACCACCACTTTTTCGTCGCGATCGAGCCAACTGCGGTGAACCAGCCAGCCTGACGGTTTATTTACCGCCACCAGCCACTCATCCTGATACAGGATCTCAAGACTCACACGCTTTCCTCGTTAAACCAGGCATCCATTTCCGTGAGTAATACCAGGATTTCTTCGCGTGCAGGATGGCCTGGCTGTAGCGCCACTTCATAATAAGGCGCGATTGAAAAAGCCTGCGGCAGTGGGCTATTGCTGTCGAGTAGCGCGTTCATACGCGGAATAAAAATCCACTGCAACCACTCATAAGGCGCAAGCGTGTCCAGGCAAAAGGGCTGATCGCTCGCAAACGCGGCGGCATCAGGGGGGTTGCCCTGCCACTGCTGAGTGTCGCGAAGCGTATTTTCAATAAGAAGAAGTTGCTGACGCAAAGCGTTCGCTCTGTTCATGATGACCTCGATTGCTGCAAACAGGCGCGAAGCATAGCATTTCATGGCGGGAATAAAAAAAGGGAGCACTGTAAAAACAGTGCTCCCGGTTCGTTTCGCAGCAGTCCAGCTACTTTTGTTGCTCCCTGCTCATCCGTGACAACTTTTCCTGCGAGCTTACGCTCAACGTCCTTATTTATGCATCCTGCATGACATCATCATGACGTCTTATTTTGCACCGTCCTGGCGCTGCGTCCCTGATCGTCCTGATCCACCGAACATCCTGACCGGCTCTCGTTCTCCATCCTGGAGGTGTCCTTTAACGCTGCCTGCGTTTTCCTTGCTTCATCCTGAAGCCTTCCATGAAGCACCATCCTGGTGTGTTCCTGGCTGAAGCAACATCATCCTGATGTACACTTCATATCGCGACGTCCTGTCGACACACATAGAATCCTCTATAAAGGCGTTTCTTACAAGGTAACCGCCGTCACAGATTGCAGTAATGTTTCATTCGAAAGCACAAATCAAACGGTTAACGCATTGAAAAATAAATATTTTTAATTTTAAGGGAAGTGAACACGTTACAGCGCTGATGCTGATGTCTTACAAGCTTGTAAGAGATCTCTCACAAAGGCACCAGCAAAACATGCTTACACGCAAGGCTCAAGACGAGAAAGAAAGTCGCCAAGCGATGGCGCAATCACGCTGCGCTGACGCGTTCCCAGCTTTTCTACCATCACTTCGCCAGTCAAATTGCAAAGGGAAACCACTTCCATTTCATCATCACGCGTGGCGATAAAAAGCGTGGGAGAAAGCTTCAGACGCTTTTGTGTCACAAGGTGGCCAATCAGGTTTTCCTGCACGCGACGAAAATCCTCATCACTCCAGGTTTGCAGCAGTGTCAGCGCTTCGCCGTTCCAACTCGCCGTCATGTCACCTGCGTATTGCGTGGTGTAAAACGCGTGGATATCGGCTTGCAATACAATATCCATCGCCCGTTCCACTGCGCTTAGATCGGCGTCGGCGTCGAAAGGTTGCGGCTGCCAGATAATCTTGTCCTGAAGCGTTGAAATAATGCAGGGTGAAGGCACCC
The DNA here is from genome assembly GCF_011077955.1 of Citrobacter freundii. GTDB lineage: Bacteria > Pseudomonadota > Gammaproteobacteria > Enterobacterales > Enterobacteriaceae > Atlantibacter. Next base: position 58,512 of record NZ_JAALBX010000011.1, on the reverse strand, counting down.
CATAAAGCGCCTCACTTTGCGGCCAACTCCCGTGGGCTTCATGCCACGCATCGCAAAATCGACCGGTAAATGCTTTCAGGGCTTGCTGCACGTCACTTTCCACTGCGTTTCTCTCTCTCAGCCAGGTACGATACACTAGACCAATTATTGTACCTGCTTTAGTTTGGTGACACATGACTTCTTATGAAAACCACGCGGCGTTAAGCGGATTGACGCTGGGTAAATCAACGGCTTACCGCGATATCTATGACGCCAGCCTCCTGCAGCCGGTTCCCCGTAGTTTGAATCGCGATCCACTAGGTCTGGACGCCAATAACTTACCGTTTCACGGCGCCGATATCTGGACGCTTTATGAGCTTTCCTGGTTGAATAACAATGGCTTGCCGCAAGTTGCCGTTGGGCACGTCAGTATTGATAGTGCAAGCGTCAATCTGGTGGAGTCCAAAAGTTTTAAGCTCTATCTCAACAGCTTTAACCAAAGCCGTTTCGCCAGTTGGGATGAAGTGCAGCAGACGCTCACACGTGATTTACGCCACTGCGCGCAAGGCGATGTTGAAGTGGTGCTTCACCGCTTACAGGATATTGAAGGGCAAGCTGTCGCCGCGTTTGCGGGCGAATGTATTGACGAGCAGCCCATCACGATTGAGAACTATGACTTTAATGCCGCCTATCTCGACGGTGCGGCGGGTGAGCAGATAGTCGAGGAGATGCTGGTCAGTCATCTGTTGAAATCGAACTGTCTCATCACGCATCAGCCAGACTGGGGTTCGGTGCAAATTCGCTATCGCGGTCCGCAAATCGACCGTGAAAAACTGCTGCGTTATCTGGTTTCTTTCCGCAACCATAATGAATTTCACGAGCAGTGTGTGGAGCGCATTTTTAACGACATCTTACGATTTTGCCGCCCGCAAACGTTGAGTGTCTATGCGCGTTATACCCGACGCGGCGGGCTGGATATCAACCCGTGGCGCACAAATACCGATTTCACACCAGCCACGGGTCGTCTGGTACGACAATAACTGGAATATGTCTCGCATTTGACACACCCTTTTACTTTAGCGGGTTGTTAAACCTGAGCAGGCAGGGCTATTGTAATCACAGGGATCGGCGCGTTGTGCCCGTAAGGAGTCTACTTGATTACACATATTAGCCCGCTTGGCTCGATGGATATGCTGTCGCAGTTGGAAGTCGATATGCTTAAACGCACGGCCAGCAGCGACATTTATCAACTCTTCCGCAATTGTTCTTTGGCCGTACTGAATTCCGGTAGTCAGACAGATAACAGTAAAGAACTGCTTTCTCGATTCGAAAACTTTGATATCAACGTGCTGCGGCGTGAACGCGGCGTCAAGCTAGAACTCATCAATCCCCCCGACGATGCTTTCGTCGATGGTCGTATTATTCGCTCATTACAGGCAAACCTGTTTGCGGTATTGCGCGATATTTTATTCGTGAACGGGCAAATCACCACGGCCGGGCGCTTACAGCACCTGGATCTTGAAGATTCCATTCATATCACCAACCTGGTCTTTTCGATTTTGCGCAATGCCCGGGCATTACATGTCGGCGAAGCGCCCAATATGGTGGTCTGCTGGGGCGGTCACTCCATTAATGAAACCGAATATCTCTACGCCCGTCGCGTGGGAACGCAACTGGGTTTGCGCGAACTGAACATCTGCACCGGCTGCGGTCCGGGTGCAATGGAAGCGCCAATGAAAGGCGCGGCGGTGGGCCATGCGCAGCAACGCTATAAAGAAGGCCGCTTTATCGGCATGACTGAGCCTTCTATTATCGCGGCAGAACCCCCTAACCCGCTGGTGAATGAACTTATCATCATGCCGGATATTGAAAAGCGCCTCGAAGCCTTTGTACGTATCGCCCATGGGATTATTATCTTCCCGGGCGGCGTTGGAACGGCGGAGGAGTTGCTTTATCTGCTGGGTATTTTGATGAACCCGCACAACCAAGATCAGGTACTCCCGCTGATTCTCACCGGCCCGAAACAGAGCGCGGATTATTTTCGTGTGCTGGATGACTTTATCGTCAGTACGCTCGGGGAGCAGGCCCGTCGCTATTATCGCATCATTATTGATGATGCCTCGGAAGTGGCGCGCCAGATGAAAAAAGCCATGCCGATGGTTAAAGAGAATCGCCGCGATACCGGCGATGCCTACAGCTTTAACTGGTCGATTCGTATTGCGCCGGATCTTCAGGTGCCGTTTGAACCGACCCATAGCAATATGGCGAATCTGAAACTGTATCCTGACCAGCCAACGGAAGTGCTGGCCGCAGATTTGCGTCGCGCTTTTTCAGGCATTGTGGCAGGTAACGTTAAAGAGAATGGCATACGTGCCATTGAGCAGTTTGGCCCGTATAAGATCCATGGCGATCGCCGTATGATGGAACAGATGGACGATCTGCTGCAGGGGTTTGTGGCTCAGCATCGTATGAAGCTTCCTGGAAGCGCATATATCCCCTGCTATGAAATATGTACGTAGCATAATATAAACGGAGAGGACGGCCCCTGAGCCGTCCTTTTTTTTACATAATCGTCACAAAGGTAACGTTTGCTTTCTCGGCTCACGATAAAATAAGCACCCAAACTAATGATTTCCCCGTAATAAACTCCGCGTAACCTCTATTTAACAGTTGAAAATCCGATATTCGATATCTCTTGTATGCTGCTGCCCTCCATAAATGACGGAGTTCTTGTCTGATAATGTGGTAAAGCAGGAAAAAAGCAGCGTAAAGGCCTAAAAAATACCCTTACAAAAAGTATATTATGGCAATTGCGATCCGGATCACTGATAGATTCACGCCATAAATGTATCTTTCCGCCCGAAAATAGTTACGGGAAAAAATTATAAAAATCCCCTCTTTACCAGTATTTCGTTTTACAGTCAGGCAATTTTGCATTGGATATCTCTAAAAGCCTGATTTTTATGCTTCCTCCAGGAGAAACAAATGGAAACCACTCAAACCAGCACCATTGCGTCATCCGCGACGCGTAGTTCATGGCGCAAAACGGACACCATGTGGATGCTTGGCCTGTACGGCACAGCAATCGGCGCAGGTGTACTTTTCTTACCAATCAATGCCGGTGTCGGCGGTCTGATCCCGCTTATCATCATGGCAATACTTGCTTTCCCGATGACCTACTTTGCACACCGTGGTTTAACCCGCTTTGTGCTGTCAGGCAAAAACCCGGGCGAAGACATCACCGAAGTTGTTGAAGAACACTTCGGCGTGGGCGCAGGCAAACTCATCACCCTGCTCTACTTCTTCGCGATTTACCCAATTCTGTTGGTTTATAGCGTGGCTATCACTAACACCGTGGATAGCTTTATCACCCACCAGTTAGGTATGACTGCGCCGCCGCGTGCGATCCTTTCTCTGATCCTGATTGTCGGCATGATGACTATCGTGCGTTTTGGTGAGCAGATGATCGTAAAAGCAATGAGCGTGCTGGTATTCCCGTTCGTTGCAGCGCTGATGATGCTTGCCCTTTACCTGATCCCGCAATGGAGCGGCGCGGTACTGGATACGCTGTCCTTTAGCTCAACTGCGGCAACAACCGGCAACGGCCTGTGGATGACCCTGTGGCTTGCTATTCCGGTAATGGTGTTCTCTTTCAACCACTCTCCGATCATCTCCTCCTTCGCTGTGGCGAAGCGTGAAGAATACGGCGTGGATGCTGAGAAAAAATGCTCCCGCATTCTGGCCTTCGCACACATCATGATGGTGCTGACGGTGATGTTCTTTGTGTTCAGTTGCGTACTGAGCCTGTCCCCGGCTGACCTGGCTGAAGCGAAAGCGCAGAACATCTCTATTCTGTCTTACCTGGCTAACCACTTTAACGCACCGGTCATAGCCTGGATGGCGCCGATCATCGCGATTATCGCTATCACAAAATCCTTCCTCGGCCACTACCTGGGCGCGCGTGAAGGCTTTAACGGTATGGTGATTAAATCTTTGCGCGGCAAAGGTAAATCCATCGAAATCAACAAACTGAACCGCATCACTGCGCTGTTCATGCTGGTTACCACCTGGATTGTGGCGACCCTGAACCCAAGCATCCTGGGCATGATTGAAACCCTGGGCGGCCCGATTATCGCAATGATCCTGTTCCTGATGCCGATGTATGCCATTCAGAAAGTCCCTGCTATGCGTAAATACAGCGGCCATATCAGTAACGTATTTGTAGTTGTGATGGGTCTTATTGCCATCTCCGCTATTTTCTACTCCCTGTTCGGCTAATTGCATCGTCCGCGCCGCTCGCTGAGCGGCGCATGCCCTTACCTCAAACTACGAATGGATGCATCATGATTAGTGTTTTTGATATTTTCAAAATCGGCATTGGTCCTTCCAGCTCCCATACTGTTGGGCCAATGAAAGCGGGCAAGCAGTTTACGGATGATTTAATCGCACAAGGATTGTTGCGTGATGTTACCCGTGTCGTTGTTGATGTTTACGGTTCACTTTCCTTAACGGGGAAAGGACACCACACTGATATTGCTATCATAATGGGCCTGGCGGGCAACCTGCCGCACTCGGTTGATATCGATAGCATTCCTGGTTTTATCCAGGACGTTAACACCCATGGACGCTTGCTGCTGGCAAACGGTGAACACGAAGTCGAGTTCCCGGTCGATCAGTGCATGAACTTCCACGCTGATAACCTTTCCCTGCACGAAAACGGGATGCGCATTACTGCGCTTGCCGGTAACCAGGTGGTTTACAGCCAGACGTATTACTCAATCGGCGGCGGTTTTATTGTTGACGAGGACCATTTCGGCGTGACCAGCGCGTCAGCTGTCGAGGTACCTTATCCGTATAAAAACGCGGCGGATTTACAGCGTCACTGCCGTGAAACCGGCCTGTCGCTTTCCGGCCTGATGATGAAGAACGAACTCGCTTTGCGCAGCAAAGAAGAACTCGAAACGCATCTGGCGCAAGTATGGGACGTGATGCGCGGCGGTATTGAGCGCGGCATCACCACCGAAGGCGTACTGCCGGGCAAACTGCGCGTACCGCGTCGTGCCGCGGCGCTGCGCCGAATGCTGGTAAGCAGTGACAAAACCACCCAGGATCCGATGGCTGTGGTGGACTGGATCAATATGTTTGCGCTGGCGGTCAACGAAGAAAACGCCGCAGGTGGACGCGTTGTTACCGCGCCAACCAATGGCGCATGTGGCATTGTTCCCGCGGTGCTGGCGTATTACGACAAATTCATCCGTGAAGTGAACGCCAACTCTCTGGCGCGTTACCTGCTGGTGGCGAGCGCTATTGGCTCACTTTATAAAATGAACGCGTCGATTTCCGGCGCCGAAGTGGGCTGCCAGGGCGAAGTCGGCGTTGCCTGCTCCATGGCCGCGGCGGGCCTTGCTGAACTGCTGGGCGCAAGCCCGATGCAAGTTTGCATTGCCGCAGAAATTGGCATGGAGCATAACCTCGGTCTGACTTGCGATCCGGTCGCCGGACAAGTGCAGGTACCGTGCATCGAGCGTAACGCGATTGCCGCAGTGAAAGCCGTTAACGCCGCGCGTATGGCATTGCGTCGCACCAGCGAGCCACGCGTCTGCCTCGATAAAGTTATCGAAACCATGTACGAAACAGGTAAAGACATGAATGCGAAATACCGCGAGACCTCACGCGGCGGTTTGGCAATGAAAGTCGTCACCTGCGATTAATCTCTCTTCTCCGCCTTCCCTTGTGAAGGCGGAGCTGTTTTTGCGGCATATCTTCCTGATTTCCCCTCGTTTGTGGTTCATGCTATCGAGAAATGATAGGGTAACCCCTTATTCAAACGGAGGTGAAACCCATGGCTGTACTGTTAATCGTTGACGCACTCAACCTGATTCGTCGCATCCATGCCGTGCAGGGCTCGCCCTGTGCCGATACCTGCGTTCACGCCCTTTCTCAGTTGATACTCCACAGTAATCCGACCCACGCCGTCGCTGTTTTTGATGATGAAGCTCGCTCTACCGGCTGGCGGCACCAGCTATTTCCGGATTACAAAGCCGGGCGCGCCCCCATGCCCGACGATCTGCACGCAGAAATGCCTGCCCTGCGCCGCGCGTTCACCGAGCACGGCGTGGCTTGCTGGCATTCTGAGGGGAATGAAGCCGACGATCTTGCCGCCACGCTTGCAGTAAAAGTCGCCCATGCCGGGCATCAGGCAATGATTGTGTCTACCGATAAAGGCTATTGTCAGTTGCTGACGCCTGCGATCCAAATTCGCGATTATTTTCAAAAACGCTGGCTGGATGCGCCGTTTATCGAAAAAGAGTTCGGTGTTCCGCCACAGGCATTACCCGATTACTGGGGCCTTGCGGGCATTAGCAGTTCAAAGATTTCCGGTGTCCCGGGGATTGGCCCTAAAAGCGCCGCACAGTTAATTGGCGAATTCGGCACGCTGGAAAACTTATATGCGAATCTGGAAAAGGTACCGGAAAAGTGGCGTAAAAAACTCGACGCGCATCGTGACGAGGCTTTTTTGAGCCGCACCATAGCGACGCTCAAAACGGATTTGCAGTTAGATGGCAATCTCCAGCAACTCCGGCTTGCGCGCAACTAAGCCTCTGAGCCTCTGCCGTGAAATCCGCCCTTTAGATAAAGCGGTTATGATTCGCCCCTTCGTGCCGCCTGAAACCTCGTAATAAGCATATTCGTAGTCAGTATCCTTAGCCCGCTGCGCCAGAGTGAATCCGGTTGCCTTAAAAGCAGAGCTAAACCTGTGTCGCTAACATGGGTTCGTTTTAGGCAGGCAATAAAAATCCGCCTTTACAGAAAGCGGCATTGTTTTCGCCTAAAAGGATAGGTGCTAATTGCAGCAAAGACGCCGCAACCTGTTCTGTTAAACAACACTCAAAAACAAGCTGGCAGGGCCAAACCCTATTGGTGAATACGCCCACAGAATGTGATTTTCAGTCAGAAGTAAAAATCCGCCTTCACAGATGACAGCGTTGATTTAGTCCTTGAAGTGGATACTAAAAGCTTAAAAAGAAGTCTTTGACAGTCTTATGAGATGTAAAAGACATTAAGGCAGAGCCAGAACAAGTTGATGACGCGCCCACAGGAAGGTCATCAAAGCATTAAAAAAGGGCGCCTGGCGCCCTTTAGAAGAAATAAGATGATTATCGTTCGTCGCGACGACCGCCGACGGCCGCCCACATACGGCGGACATGCACGGTCACTTCTTCACGGTCATGATAAAGCTGACGCGCCTGGATCTGCGCACTGATGTTATTCGCATCTAGTTGTTCCTGAATAAACGCGATATTTTGAGACACCTCTTCATAGCGTTTTTTCATCGGCAGCTTGAGATTGAAAATCGCCTCGCGACACCAGCCGTTTACCAGCCACTGCGCCATAAGCGCCGCGACTTTTGCCGGTTTTTCAACCATATCGCAAACCAGCCACGAGATGTTATTACGCGTTGGGCGATAACGGAATCCATCTTCGCGCAGCCAGGTGACCTGTCCGGTATCCATCAGGCTTTGCGCCATCGGGCCGTTATCAACTGAGGCGACCCACATGTTGCGCTTCACCAGTTGGTAGGTCCATCCGCCGGGGCAGGCCCCGAGATCCACGGCGTGCATGCCATTGGCCAGGCGCTCATCCCACTCGTCCGCCGGAATAAAAACATGGAAGGCTTCTTCCAGTTTGAGCGTCGAACGGCTCGGCGCATCGGCGGGGAATTTCAGCCGCGGGATGCCCATATAGAACGGCGAATTGTTCGTGGTATAAGAATACCCGGTGTAGCAACAGCCTGGCGCGATAAAGAACACATGTACCACCGGCCGCTTCGGCGTTTCAAATTTTGCCAGCACATTGGCTTCGCGCAGGGCAGCACGCAATGGAACGGTAAATTTGCGGCAAAATTTCAACAGCTCTTTGCTTTCGTTTGTGTCAGCCACTTCAACGCGCAAATCGCCGCCCTTTTCCACCACGCCTTGTAACATACCGACTATCGGGGAGATGCGATCTTCTTGCGGGAGATGTTGTAAAAGCTCCCCGGCAACGAAGAGCTGACGAGCAAAAATCAATGAACTGAACGGCAGCTCGCGCGCGAGTTTATCGGCCTCTTCGGGCTGATAACACTCAAAAATTACATAACCGGATTGCTCTTTAACGCGCGCAAAACCGTACACGTTCAGGAGAGCCGCTTTATCGGTAATCTCCGCCGCACACTCTTTCTCAAAACCCTGGCGGCAATACAAAATTACCTTATTCATGCCCACTGCCTTTTCGCTTCAGGCGCAACGCGCCGATTAACATCAAAACCCAACCGGCGAGGAAGCTGACGCCACCTACCGGCGTAACAAACGCCCATAAACGTAAATGCGATAACGCCAGGCAATAAAGGCTGCCGCTAAACAGCACGGTGCCGAGCGCCATAAATACACTACTCCAGTAAAACCAGATACTGATCCGGCGCTGCATCGCCACCGCCAGTCCGAATATGGCAAGCGTGTGAAACGCCTGATATTCAAGACCCGTGTGGAGCCAACCCATCTCCATCGGCCCCATGGTTTTACTCAAAACGTGGGCGCCAAACGCGCCCAGCGCCACAAATATAAAGCCGCTAACGGCAGTAAAAATCAGCATAAATCGGCTGGTCATGGTGTAACCCTACAGTGATCCGTACACGTTAAACGCTTAAAAGTGTTCATTGCTCATAGCGAAAGCGAAATTTTTCTTGCTCGCTGGCTGCTTTCGACAGGATCCATTGACGAAAGGCCGCTATTTTACCCAGTTCTGCCTGACTGTCATGGCAAACCAGATAAAAAGCATTTTTACTCACCAGCACATCATTAAACGGGCAAACCAGGCGACCGGCTTCAATTTCCGTTTGAGCCATCACGTTGTTGGCGAGCGCAATGCCCTGTCCGTGAATGGCTGCCTGAAGGACCATAGCGCTGTGGCTGAATATGGGCCCCTGCTGCACATTGATGTGGGCAAGCCCTAACTGGCGCGTATACGTTTGCCAGTCGCGGCGTGAAGCGTCGTGCAAAAGCGTATGCCGACCTAAATCTTCCGGCACTTTTAAAGGCTTATCGCCCGTTAATAACATCGGCGAACAGACAGGAAGCAAGTATTCGGCATAGAGTTTTTCAACCCGTAACCCCGGCCAATTGCCGCGACCATAAAATATCGCAACGTCGACATCGTCTGCGAGTTTATCTTCCTGACGATCGACCGCCTGGATCCGCACATCAATGCCTGGATAAGCCATATTAAAGCTGGACAGACGCGGCACAAGCCAGTGAATGGCGAAACTGGGCAATAAGCTGACAGTCAATGCGCCTTTAGCGCTCCGCGCCTGAAGTTTACGGGTTGCCTCCGTAAGCTGCGAGAAAATTTCCTTGATGTCGAGAAAATAGCTCTGCCCCTCTTCCGTGAGCAATAAAGAGCGATTGCGCCGACGAAAAAGTTTTAATCCGAGAAAATCTTCCAGGGATTTGATTTGATGACTCACTGCTGCCTGGGTAACAAACAGTTCTTCCGCCGCTTTAGTAAAGCTTAAATGGCGGGCTGCAGCATCAAACACACGTAATGCATTAAGAGGTGGTAATCGCTTTGACATGGGCACCGGACTTATATGTTAATGCTCAGTTACAAACAGGAAACAAGAGTTAACCTATTAGTTTTTTTTATCTGAGCCATTATAAATTGTCCGTTGAGGTTGCACCAGCAAATACCTATCATGGCGGCACTTCCTGAGCCGGAACGAAAAGTCATTGGGATGCGAGTTCTGAGGGCTTTTGGCTTACGGTTGTGATGTTGTGTTGTTGTGTTTGCAATTGGTCTGCATTTCAGACCACGGTAGCGAGGCTACCCCTTTTCACTTCCTGTACATTTACCCTGTCTGTCCATAGTGATTAATGTAGCACCGCAAATTGCGGTGCTTTTTTTTGTCTGCTGTTTATGGACGCTTAGCGTTCCAGCTCGACCATTTCTTTGACGTCACTGTGATTGATTTGCTGTTTGTTACCGTTAGCATCGGTATATTTAATCATCCCGGTGTCGTTATCAGTTTGTGGTTTGCCTTCTGACACAATTGAACGGCCATCATTGGTGTGCATCACGTAATTCGGACCGGAACAGGCGCTCAGGGCAAAAGCCATTACACAAGCGGATACTACTGCGGCTGTCTTATTCATATTCTTCTCCTCGTAGAGTTTCATGCTATGTAAAGCGCATCTAGTAACAGGCAAAAATATTTGCCGAACAATTATTAGCATAACCTTCTTTCAGAATTTTGCCTGGATAAACAGATTTATCTGAGGATAATCAATCGCCTTGTGCCTGCCCCTGAAATGCGCCACGATCGGAGGTAATAAGAGGATAGCAATGACAGCATTTAACCCCACCCTTTTTCGCAGCGCGTTTCCTGCTTTAGCAGATGCCGGCGTCTATCTGGACAGCGCCGCCACCGCGCTGAAACCTCAGGCGGTCATCGATGCCGTTCAACACTTTTATAGTCTGAGCGCCGGGAATGTTCACCGTAGTCAATTTGCCAACGCGCAGCGCCTGACCGCCCAATATGAAGCGGCTCGCGACCGCGTCGCCCGGCTGATTAACGCCCCGCAAAGTCAGGATATTGTCTGGACCCGCGGCACGACCGAAGCGATCAATATTGTTGCTCAATGTTATGCCCGGCCACGCCTGGCGCCCGGTGACGAAATTATCGTGAGTGTTGCCGAACATCATGCCAATCTGGTGCCGTGGCTGATGGTGGCGCAGCAAACCGGCGCGCGCGTCATTAAGCTCCCGCTTAATAAAAGCGGACTGCCGGATGTCGATGCGCTTACTCAGCTACTCACGCCACGCACCCGTATCCTGGCGCTGGGGCAAATGTCCAACGTCACGGGCGGCTGCCCGGATTTGTTAAGGGCCATTGCCGTTGCGCATTCTGGCGGCGCGGTAGTGGTTGTCGATGGCGCCCAGGGCGTGGTGCACTGCCGGGCGGATGTGCAGGCGCTGGATATTGATTTTTATGCATTTTCCGGCCACAAGCTTTATGGCCCAACCGGCATCGGCGTGCTTTACGGTAAAACAGCGCTGCTTAACAGCATGGAGCCCTGGCTCGGCGGCGGGAAAATGTTAAGTGAAGTTACGTTCGAGGGGTTCACCCCTAAAGCCGCGCCCTGGCGTTTTGAAGCTGGTACGCCGAATGTTGCAGGCGTGATGGGATTAAGCGCGGCACTGGAATGGCTTGCTGATATTGATATTGTCGAGGCGGAAAATTACAGCCGTGGACTTGCCTCGCTCGCGGAAGACGCATTGGCTAAACGCCCCGGTTTTCGAAGCTTCCGCATTCAGGATTCCAGCCTGCTTGCCTTTGATTTTGCAGGCGTTCACCACAGCGACCTGGTTACGCTGCTGGCTGAAGCCGGCATTGCGCTACGGGCGGGGCAACACTGCGCTCAGCCATTATTAGCGGAGCTGGGGGTTAGCGGTACGCTTCGCGCCTCATTTGCGCCTTATAATACCCAACAAGATGTTGATGCACTGGTCGCCGCTGTCGACCGTGCGCTGGAACTTTTGGTGGATTAGATGACGAGTACATTTTTGACCGGACACCCGTTCGGCACGTCGATTACAGAACAAACGCTGCGAGAGCAGTTCGAACCGCTTAGTCAGTGGGAAGAGAAGTATCGCCAGATAATACTATTAGGGAAACAATTGCCGCCGCTGCCTGCGGAGTTGAAACAAGCAAGTATTGAGATTGCCGGATGCGAAAACCGCGTCTGGCTGGGGCATACCCGCCAGGCTGACGGAACGCTGCATTTCTATGGCGACAGCGAAGGAAGAATTGTGCGCGGCCTGCTGGCAATCCTGCTGACTGCGGTAGAAGGCAAAACTGCGCAACAACTCTTGCAACAGGATCCGCTTACGCTCTTTGATACTCTGGGGCTACGCACCCAAATCAGCGCGTCGCGAAGCCAGGGTCTGGATGCACTCGCGGCTGCCGTTTTGCAGGCCGCGCGGGAAGCGTAACTCTCAGGCGTTGCGCGCCGCTTTGGCGAGCATTTTTTTTAACGCATGGGAAACGGCGACAAAACCAAACGTCGCCGTCACCATCGTCGCGGCGCCAAATCCCGAGGCGCAGTCCATGCGTTTTGGCCCGTCAGCCGTACTTTTCGCAGCACAGACCGAACCATCGGCCTGCGGATAAACCAGCGCTTCCGTTGAAAAAACGCAGTCCACACCAAGCTTGCCTTTACTGTTTTTGACCACGCCAAAATCGCTTTTCAGCCGCTCACGAAGTTTTGCAGCCAGCGGATCCTGAATGGTTTTCGCCAGATCCGTCACCTGAATTTGCGTCGGGTCAATTTGCCCGCCCGCGCCGCCGGTAGTCACCAGCGGAATTTTGTTGCGCCGACAATAGGCAATTAACGCCGCTTTTGGACGAACGCTGTCGATGGCGTCAATCACATAACTAAACCCCTGATTGAGCAGCGTGGCGACGTTATCGGCGGTGACGAAATCATCAATTACGGTGACGCGACATTCCGGGTTAATTTGCCGCAGGCGATCTGCCATGACTTCCGCCTTCGCAAGGCCGACATTATCGCGCAGCGCATGGATCTGCCGGTTGGTATTGGTGACGCAAACGTCGTCCATATCGATCAGCGTGATTGCGCCAATACCGGTACGCGCGAGCGCTTCTGCCGCCCACGAGCCTACGCCGCCGATACCTATCACACACACATGCGCGTCTGCAAAAAGTTGCAATGCCTGTTGACCATATAAACGCGCCGTGCCGCCAAAGCGGCTACGCCAGGCGTCCGTCATCACCACAGCCATGAAAACCTCAAAACGTCGAAGGCGGGCCGAAGACCCGCCATTAGAAAGGATTAACCGCTAAATACATTGCCGGTGCCGGGCGCCGATTTGAGCACCCATACACGTCCATAATGATTATACCAGCCTGCGCGGTGACCGGCTTCCGGGCCGATACCCTGATAGATGTCGAAGTGCTGGCCTTTAATCGCGCCGCCAACATCCAGCGCCACCATCACCCGCAGCTCATATTGTCCATTGAATTTGCCGTTGTTGTCCAGCAAAGGGACTTCTGCGAGCAGTGTCGTGCCTGCCGGAATTATCGAACGGTCGGAGGCCACCGACGCGCGGCCAATTAATGGCACTGCGCTTGCGCCTTTTACAGGGGAATAGCTTTGCGGTTTGAAGAACACGAACGACGGATTATTCTCCAGCAGCTCACGCACTTCCGCTTCGCTGTGAGTTTCTCCCCAGTGGCGGATAGCCTGCATCGACATGTCTTCTTTCTTCACTTCGCCACGGTCGATCAAGACTTTGCCGATAGCGTAGTAGCCGTGACCGTTTTTCCCGGCATAGCTGAAGAAAGTCAGCGGGCTGCCGTCGCCAAAATCAATATAGCCGCTGCCCTGCACATCCATAATGAAGTTATCCATCAGGGAGTTGCTGTAAGCCAGCACGTAGGATTCGCTCAGCGCGCCCGCGTAAATTTCAGCACGTGTCGGCAGGCGGCCACGTTTGGGTGGCATACGATAGATAGGATACTGAAACTCGCCCTGACGGGTATGACGCGCCTGAATCACAGGGGTGTAATAGCCGGTGAACTGGACGTTGCCGTAATTATCGGCGCCTTCCATCTGCCAGGCATCAAGGCCGTACTGGCTCATGGTGCGGGTATCGCCGCCGGCACGCAACCACTGCTGAACCGCGGTATACACATTACTTTGACTGTTATAAAGACGCGGCGAGGCATTGCGGATTTCATTGACCTGCTGGGCAAAATCCCCGCCATTGATTGGCGCGCCCACAGCATCCGGCTGATTAACTAAAGAGAATGGCTGATTGAGTTTGCCATCTTTATATTGCTGACCGCGATCGGTCGGTTTTGAAGAACAGGAGGCGAGTACCATGACCATCGCCCCTGTGAGAATATATTTAACCCAACGTCCTTTCATGCTTATTTCTCAGATTGCCGCGCCGTGCAGGCGAAGATAGCAAACCGTTTCGGCTATGGAAATGCGCACTCAACGCATTCTCGTGATAACGTCTAAAAATTGCACTGTTGGCGATACAAATTGTTTGGGAGAGCCAAAATCAGCGGTTTTGTTACAAAAAGGGTTGCATCAAAACGTCAGCGGAGTATAGTGCGCTTCCACGGACGCGGGGTGGAGCAGCCTGGTAGCTCGTCGGGCTCATAACCCGAAGGTCGTCGGTTCAAATCCGGCCCCCGCAACCAATTAAGCTGTGTATCAGCGCAAAGATGAGAAGTTTACGGACGCGGGGTGGAGCAGCCTGGTAGCTCGTCGGGCTCATAACCCGAAGGTCGTCGGTTCAAATCCGGCCCCCGCAACCAATTTAAAAACACCCGTCCGGGTGTTTTTTCGTTTCTGACGTTTATAAAATACGTACCGCAACGCCTGGCGCTGCGGTAACCGTGACTTATCCCCGCCGCGCCAGCGTCGCCTCGTTAGAAAAGTAGGCTTTAATCCCCGCCAGAATCGACTCCGCCACTTCCTGCTGAAAAGCAGCGGTGCGCAATTTGCGTTCTTCTTCGATATTACTGATAAACGCCGTTTCCACCAGAATGGACGGGATATCCGGGGCTTTCAACACCGCAAATCCCGCCTGGTCGACCCGATTTTTATGCAGGCGGTTTACTTTGCCCATCCGGTTCAGCACTTCTTTGCCGAATTTCAGGCTGTCGGAAATCGTCAACGACTGCACCATATCGAACATGGTGTGATCAAGATAGCGGTCGCCGCTTTTGCTGACCCCACCGACCAGGTCGGCGGCGTTCTGTGTTTGTGCAAGAAACCGCGCGGCGGTACTGGTCGCGCCTTTGGTTGAGAGCGCAAATACCGAGGAACCGCGCGCTTCCCGGCTGGTAAACGCATCCGCATGGATTGATATAAACAGATCGGCCCGCTGTTTTTGCGCTTTGGCGACACGCACTTTCAACGGAATAAATACATCCTCATTGCGCGTCATAAACGCCTTCATATTTGGCTCTTTCTCAATCAACCCGCGAAGGCGGCGCGCAATTTGCAGTACCACGTCTTTTTCGCGCGTCTTGTATTTGCCGATAGCGCCGGGATCTTCGCCGCCGTGGCCGGGATCGATCATGATAACTATCGCCCTGTCACGCCCCGCTTTACCGGGTTGAGGGCCGGTATTGCTGGTGCCGGCAGGCGGCACTTTCTTATCCAGATCGCCATTATTGTAATCTTCCAGTAACGCCAACAGCGGATCCTGCTCGTTATTGCCGTTTACCGGATATAAATCCATCACCAGGCGTTCTTTAAATTCAGCCACTGGCGCAAGGGCAAATAAATGCGGGGTCACGTTCTGTTTTAATTCAAAAACCATACGTACGGTTTTAGGGTCGAACTGACCAACACGCGCTGACTGAATATAAGGATCGTCCGGACTAATTTGATTTCCCACGCCTTTTAGCACGGAATTTAAATTTACGCCTTCAAGATCAACCACCACGCGCGAAGGATTACTCAGGGCAAACTGGCGATATTTCAATTCCCGGTTTGATTCCAGCGTGACGCGGGTATAAGAGGAAGCGGGCCACACGCGTACGGCTATAACCTGGCTGCTTGCAGCAAAACCAGGCTGGCTTACGCTTAATAACCACATCGCGCCCGCGCCTTTGATTAACTGGCGTCGGCTGTATAACTTACTGGAATCTGACATGCTCCTCCCGAGCAAAAACACCTGGCACTGGCATCGCTTCGTAAAATCAGGACCGAAAACTTTATCGAATGGCGTCGTGCCTGTCATCTATAAAACGGTAAACATTGTGAGCATGGGGCCGGTTTGAGAATATCATTGGCAAGCCTTGCCTGAAAAAGCTGCTTGCGCCGCGCCGCATAAAAGAATAAAAATACACTATTACCGAATAATAATGCATTAAGAGGGTGTGCCGTGGTGAAGGAGCGTAGAACCGAGTTGGTCGAGGGTTTTCGTCATTCAGTCCCTTATATTAATACCCACCGGGGTAAAACGTTTGTCATCATGCTGGGTGGCGAAGCCATTGAACATGAAAACTTCTCAAGCATTGTTAATGACATAGGTCTTCTTCATAGCCTCGGCATCCGCCTGGTGGTGGTGTATGGCGCGCGCCCGCAAATCGACGCCAATCTGGCCGCACATCACCATGAGCCACTTTACCATAAGCATACCCGGGTAACCGACGCGAAAACGCTGGAACTGGTTAAACAAGCAGCCGGACAGTTACAGCTTGATATTACCGCGCGGTTATCAATGAGCCTCAGCAATACGCCGCTTCAGGGCGCGCATATTAACGTCGTCAGCGGCAATTTTATTATTTCCCAACCGCTGGGCGTGGATGATGGCGTGGATTACTGCCACAGCGGGCGTATTCGCCGTATTGATGAAGAAGCCATTAATCGCCAGTTAGATAGCGGTGCCATTGTCCTGATGGGGCCGGTTGCCGTTTCCGTCACGGGCGAAAGTTTTAACCTCACCTCAGAAGAAATCGCCACCCAGATTGCCAGCAAACTTAAAGCCGAGAAGATGATTGGCTTTTGCTCGTCTCAGGGGGTTATTGATAGCGACGGCAATATCATTTCAGAGCTTTTTCCCAACGACGCGCAGGCGCGCATCGATGAGCTGGAAGCTGCGGGCGATTACCACTCCGGCACCGTGCGTTTTTTACGTGGAGCGGTGAAAGCTTGCCGCAGCGGTGTGCGCCGTAGCCATCTGATCAGTTATCAGGAAGATGGCGCGCTGTTGCAGGAACTGTTCTCGCGTGAAGGGATCGGTACTCAAATCGTGATGGAGAGCGCCGAGCAGATCCGTCGCGCCACTATCAACGACATCGGCGGGATCCTTGAACTTATTCGACCGCTGGAACAACAGGGCATTCTGGTGCGCCGCTCACGCGAGCAACTGGAAATGGAAATCGACAAATTCACGATTATCCAGCGCGATAATCTGACCATCGCCTGCGCAGCGCTTTATCCCTTCCCGGAAGAGAAAATCGGGGAAATGGCCTGCGTGGCGGTTCATCCCGATTATCGTAGTTCCTCACGCGGTGAGATGCTGTTGGATCGCATCGCCCAGCAGGCAAGGCTGATGGGCTTAAGCAAACTCTTTGTGCTGACGACGCGCAGCATTCACTGGTTCCAGGAGCGCGGCTTCACGCCTGTGGATATTGATTCCCTGCCGGAAAGCAAAAAAGAGATGTACAACTACCAACGCCGTTCAAAAGTACTGATGGCGGACCTTGGTTGACCCCTCGCCTGCCGTGCCGGGCGATTCTGACCGCAGCGCAGAAAACGCAGAGAACGTAGATCCCTTGCCTGCACGCACCGGGCAGGCAAGTTTATTGCGAGAAATGCGACAGTAACCCGCTTCGCCGCTCTGTACGGGCGGTGACGGCCTGACGCAACACACGTTCATCGCCATATAACGACAATTTTTGACGCGCGCGGGTGATAGCGGTATACACCAGTTCACGCGTCAGTACGGGCGCATACTGGTTAGGCAGGATCAATGCCGCATGGGTGAATTCCGAGCCCTGCGATTTATGCACGGTCATCGCCCAGGCGGTATCATGATCCGGCAAACGACTTGGCGACACGGATTTTATCGTGCCATCCGGCAACGGAAACCAGACGCGCAGCCCGTGCCCGCGGTTGAGCGCCACGCCAATATCCCCGTTAAACAGCCCAAGCGCACTGTCATTGCGCGCGATCATTACCGGGCGTCCCTCATACCATTTTGAATGCGCCGAACGGGTAATTTTGCGTTTGCGCACCAGCGCCTGCTCAAGCTGCTCATTTAATCCGCTGACGCCGTACGGCCCGTCACGCAGCGCGCAAAGCAGCTGAAACTCGCCAAATTCCCGCAATATCGCAGCAGGCTCGGCCTGCTCATGCACATTTTGCAAAAAACGCCCGTAACCGCTAATCGCGTCTTCAATCATCGCGACATAGTCTTCACCGCCGTTTAGCGGTTTAAGACAGATATCCGCAAAGCCATGCGCAAAAGCCTGATTAACGGCTTTGTGATCGCTGCAGTTGACGGCTTGAGCCAGTTGACCAATACCCGAGGCGCTATCGAAACGGTAGCTGGTGCGCAGTAAACACAATGCGTCACGCAACTCGCTGGCGGCCGTCGAATCAGAATGTGGCACCGCGCACCCGGTTAATGCACTCAACTCGCTGGCGCGATCCGGGGTATAGGCCTCGTGCGCGTAATGGCAAATATCGCCCAGTACCGCTCCCGCCTCGACCGATGCCAACTGATCGCGATCGCCCAAAAAAATGACCCGCGCATGAAGCGGCAAGGCCGCGATTAAGCGCGCCATCATCGGTAAATCGATCATTGACGCTTCATCCACTACCAGCACATCCAGATGCAATGGATTGGTTTCATGATGACGCGTTCGCTGACGGCCGGGCGTGACGCCAAGCAGACGATGCAGTGTACTTGCCTCATCCGGAAAGGCGGCTTTTTGCGCGTCGCTCAGCGGTAAATTCGCCAGGGCAGAACCCAGGGATTCCGTGAGCCTGGCAGCCGCTTTGCCCGTCGGTGCGGCCAGTTTGATACGCGGCATGGCCTCATTGAGCTGTACCAACGCGGCCAGAAGTTTAGCCACGGTGGTGGTTTTCCCGGTGCCTGGCCCGCCTGATATCACCGAAATGCGGCGCGTTAACGCCACGGCGGCAGCGACTTTTTGCCAGTCGATGGCGTCGCGCGTCGGGAATAACGCATTCAACACCTGGGTAGCCTGTGTGAGGTCAACCGGCATTACCCGGTTATGTTCGCGAAAGAATGCCGCAACGGCTTTTTCGTGCCGCCACATCCGATGCAGATACAGGCATTCTCCCACCAGTTTAAGGGGCGTTGGTTCTTCGCCTTCGCTAACCGCGTGGCTGCCGAGCAACAAATGACGCCAGTCGCCCGGATTGCCCGCTTCGTCAAACAGCGTCTGCCAGAACGGATCGCGACGTACGCCTGCCGCATCATCAGGATTCAACCGGGATAACGGCATGCAAACATGCCCTTCTCCCGCGTCGCGGCTCACCAGCGCCGCCGCCAGCATCACCGCCGGCTCATCTGATGAAGCCACCATAAAAGCAAACTGCACATCAAGCGGACGCAGTAATTTCAGCTGTTGCGCCTGCTGAAGTAATTTATCCATTGTCATCGCGTCGTCAGCTCCTGACCGGCAAAAAGCGCGTCCATCTCGTCAATTAATCGGGCATCTGGCCGGGTGGTAAAAATTCCGTTCCCCGGATGGGCGGGATCCACGCCGCGCAAGAACAAATAGATGACGCCGCCCATGTGTTTTTCATAGTCATAATCCGCCAGACGGTGGCGTAAATAACGATGCAACGCCAGGGTATAGAGTTGATATTGCAAATCATAGCGGTGGGATTGCATCGCCTGCGCCATCGCGTCCTGCGTGTATGCTTCGCTGCCCTCACCCAGCCAGTTTGATTTGTAATCCAGCAGGTAGTAGCGCCCTTCCCAGCGAAAAACCAAATCGATAAAGCCCTTCAGCATGCCGCGCACCTGTTTGAAATCAAGCGGCGGACATGGCGCTGAAAGCGGGTCGTACCGCCGAAGTAGCGCATCCAGCCGTTGCGACTCCAGGTCCGCTTCAATAGGCAAATAAAACTCCAGCTCAACTTGCTTATCTTTCGCATGAAGTTGATTAAGCCTGATGCCGGTTTCATTCAGCGGGGCCGCTAAAATCGCCTCAAACCATGAGGTAAAAATACCTGCCCAGTCACTGTCGAATCCTCCCAACTGGAGTTGTTCAGCAAGCCAGGCTGCATCCAGTTGTGCGGTAAAATCAAGGCTCTCAAACAAACCGTGCAGGAACGTACCCGGCGACGCGCCGCGCGGAAAAGTGTGCGGTGTCATATCAAGGCTTGCGCTCGCAACCTGATTACCCGCCGCGTCAATGTCGAGGCGTGGCAACAATAGTTGCGCCGCGCTACCGCCGTGCTGCTGGAGAGCGGAGTAACTGGTGACTCGCCAGCTGTCTTTCACTTCACGACACGGTTCGCGCGCGTCCAGTTGTAAAGCTGGCGGCTCCGGCGGTTGCCAGGGCTGCGTATCCGGAACGGTGGCGATTTCAAGCGCGATATCTTCGCCGCATAGCGCATCAAGACAGCGGCGCAACCCGGCGGGATCCTGGGGTTCGCCCCCCTGAATGAGTCGCCCCAAGGCACTCTGATGAAGGCTGGTATCGCCCTTTTTCGCAGCGCGCCCTTTATAGAGTGGCGCAATGCCAATACTGCAATGCCAGACCGAACGCGTCAGCGCGACATACAGCAGGCGTAAATCTTCCGCCAGCCGCTCAGCTTCAGCGAGTTCAAGGCTTTCATCATCGTTGTCTAAATCAAGCACCGGCAAAAAGGTGGTGCGATCGTGATAAAACGCCTGCTTCTGCTCGCGGTAATCGGCAATAAAAGGCAGCCAGACCAGCGGGTATTCCAGCCCTTTGGATTTATGGACCGTCACGATTTGCACCAGATGCTTATCGCTTTCCAGCCGAAGTTGCTGGCTTGAGGCGTTGGCATCCGGTTCAGCAATATGTTGCGAAAGCCAGCGCAGTAGCGCCGGTTCGCTGTCGAGCTGAGCGGAGGCTTCCTGCAAAAGCTCCGTCAGATGAAGCAGATCCGTTAAGCGGCGCTCGCCGCCCGGGGTCGCAAGTAAGTTTTCAGCGATCCGCCGCTCTACCATTAAAGCGCGTATCATCGGCATCACGCCGCGGGACAACCAGATTTGCCGATAGCCATCGAACTCTTCAACCAGCGCGTCCCAGGCATCTTCATCCTGGTTTATCGCATCAATCATGGCGGCATTAAGCCCAAGCATACTGGTGGCGATAGCGCTGCGTAAGGCGCTTTCAAGTTCTGGATTAAGCGTCGCCTGTAAAACCCACAGTAAGTCGAGCGCCTCCTGGGTTGAGAAAACGCTGTCGCGATTAGAAAGATAAACCGAGGGGATGGTTAACGCTTCCAGCGCCTGGCGGATAACCGCCGCTTCGATGCGATTACGCACCAGCACCGTAATATCCGACGCCTGAACAGGCCGCTTTTTGTGGTTATCCCACAGCAACGCCTCGCCGCGACTTCCCGCATCAAGCCAGTCCCGAATCTGCCCGGCGCATACCGTCGCCATGGTTTGTTGGTACTCGCTAACTCCCGCGCCTTCGCCATCCATTAACCACAGCTTCATCGCAGCTTGCGCTTGTCCGTTAAGGTCAAAACGTAGTCCGTGATTTTTTTCTGCGGCTTTCACTTTAAGAAACGGGATCTCTTTAAACATAAATGGCTGCGCAAGCTGACTAAAGAGGTGATTAACACTCGCTACCATGCCTGGTGCTGAACGCCAGTTGGTATCGAGCGTATAGTGAGCGCTAACTTCACCTCGCGCGCGCATATAGGTAAAAATATCCGCGCCACGGAAAGCATAAATCGCCTGTTTCGGATCGCCGATTAACAGCAATGCGGTGTCGGGCTGTTTATGCCAGATACGGCGGAAAATACGGTACTGCTGTGGGTCGGTATCCTGAAATTCGTCAATCATTGCGGCCGGAAAACGGCTTCGTATCGCCTGCGCCAGCGCCTCGCCTGCTGGCTGACTAAGCGCTTCATCCAGGCGGCTTAACATGTCGTCAAAGCCCAACTCCCCACGACGGCGTTTTTGCATCGCCACCGTAAAGCGAATCTCTTTAATCGCCCGGGCGAGGACTAAATCGCGCAGCGTCAGCGGTTCTGCCAGCAATGCATCGATTTCAGTAAACAACGGATGACGCGGCGGTTCGCCCTTTTTAGTTTTATCGTTAAGCGTCGATTGGGCGAATTTTTCCAGCGCATCCGGCAGCGTATAGGTTTGGGTCTCTTCGCAGGCCCAGGCGTTAACTTTGTCCAGCCATGACGGTAGATTGCGACTGCTGTAACTGCGTTTATCCACATCTGAATTTGCAATCAACGAGCCGATATCCGCCGCAGCCGCACGCCAGCGCGCTTTTATCTGTTCAAGTCGCTCGATAATTTTCTGGTGGCGACTTTCAATGGTTTCATCGTCCGCCGGGGACGATTTCAGTAAAGGCGCCTCGCCCTGCAAGTAGCTGTTAATATCGCGCAGCAACGCCTGCGGCCCTTGCCATAATTCACTAATTACACGCGCAACAGACTTATCCAACGGGTAGCAATGCCGACGCCAAAAATCCGCACAGGCCTGATAACGCAGCAACGATTCATCTTCTATCAGTTTTTGTTCAAACGGCATGCCCGATTCGAAGGCGTTGAGATTGAGCATACGCTGACAGAAGCCGTGGATAGTAAAAATCGAGGCTTCATCCATTTGACGTTCGGCTAACAGTAAGGCCTGCGCCGCGTCGGCCAGATCGGGGATCTCTGCTAATAAACGTTCGAAAAGTGGATTGGTGGTATGCCCGCGCAAGCAGGCAATCCGCAACTCATGGATATTAGTGCGAATGCGGCCACGGAGTTCTTCCGTCGCCGCTTCGGTAAAGGTCACCACCAGCAACGATTCCGGCATTAAAATGCGCGGATGGGCAGCGTCGCCGCCAAGCCCCAGCAGTAGCCGCAAATACAATGCGGCGATGGTATAGGTTTTCCCGGTACCGGCAGACGCTTCGATCAGCCGTTCACCCACCAGGGGTAAACGTAGGGGATCAAGGGGTTCGACGGTCTCATCGGTCATGGTTTCTCGCTTAACAGGGGTAACGTTTGTTGCAACGCGCTGACGCTGTCCCAAATCTTCCCACCTTCAGGCGTAGCGTAGTCAGGCTTACTGCTTTGGTTACCCGATACCTGCGACAAAATGGTCATACCCTGAGGCGCGACCACTGCCTGGTGAAAGAAATCAGCCAGTTTTTGGGGCGTCAGCTGTTTAATTTCGGCGATTACTTTATCACGCGAATCAAACTTCATATTACCCCGATCAAAATCTTTGCTGACGATAGCGGCTTCCTGAGCCAGCGTTTGCGGCGCCTCAAGCATTTGGTTGATAACGCTCTGCTGAATTTGCGCAAACGTCGCCGGGTCCATTTCCCGCAACCGTTTTTCAACGCCCGGGAAAAAAGCCTGATAGCGAGCCCACAGCGCAGCGGGTTGTTTATCGCTGCTTTGCAGTAAGAACCCCATTCCCCACTGACGTCCCACGCCCATCGGGAACGCGAAAACGGCATAGCCCAGTTGCTCTTCAGTACGCAGTTGGTTGTAAAACCATGGCTGGACAATTTGCCCAAGCATGGTGCTATAAGCCGAGCTCACCGTCTCGTCATAACCGGTCGGGACAAACACGGCGGCAAGCGCTGAGTCGGTGCTGCTACCCACTTTATTGAACACGACCTGTTGTTTTTTATCGACTACAACGTCTTTATTTCGGCTCCACTCGCGCCCTTGAGTGCCGAGCTGCTTCTGAACCTGGCGGGCCAAATCGGTCGCCTGCTGTGGCGTGATATTGCCCACCATCAAAAACTCAGGTCGCCCCTGTATTTTTAACTGCTCACGATACTTGAGCACATCGGCAAGCGTAATCGATGGCAACAACGCGCGGCGCTCTTCACGCTGAAAGTAAGGCACCTGAGAAATCATTTGTACCGGCATAAGAGCCAGATCGTAGGCTTTACCTTTCTCCGCGGAATCCATCATTTGGGTATACCACGACTTCGCCTGCGCCAGTTGTTGCTCATCCGGGGTATAGCTGAAGTAGCCGTCAAGCAGTGCTAAAAACAGTTTTGGTAAACGCTGCGTGTAGCCATCCGCACTCACCACCAGACCATTATTGGCATTGCTGGAAAAACTGATCCCCCCAACAGAAGCCTGATTACTCAGCTGGTCTAACGCGAGCCCCGCCAGATAATCATTCAGCGCAAAAAGGACCTGATTTTTCGCGCTGTCCATCGCCTGCGGATTACGCAACACCATGGAGATATCCGCTTTCGGTTCGTTGGCGAAATAGCGGCTTGGCATATACACCACGCGCAAGCCCTCTTCATCAAGTAGCAGCTCAGGCTGTTTATAGTCTTTATCCGCTTTAAAAAGCGTAAAATCGTCAGGAATGTAAGGATTTAGCTCCGGTAATTGCAGCTTGATCGTTTGGGCTTTTTGCTGCCACTGCTCAAGTTGTGGGGTCGGGATTTTGTCGACCTGATAAGGGGCATCAACAAAATAGGCCTTCTTATTGTGAGGTTCATTCGGGCTGATATACCAGATACGCGCGTTTTCCGGCGTCATCATAGTTAAGCGCGCATTGATTTCTTTCGGATCATAACGGTCGGCAATATTCACAGCATCCAGCGTATGGGCTACCGGTACGCGAATCATCGTGTCCGCCAGAAACTCGACATATCCCATATCGCGGGAGATAGAGGGATAACGAAAATCTAAATCCAGCACATGCGACAGCTCATCGAAATAGCGTTTATCAATGCCCTGACTGCGCAGTAAATTGATGTAACTAAACACCGCGGCAACCACATCATTCCGATTGGCGAGACCTTTATCTGTCAGGGTAACCGAGATAGCGAATACGCCGCTGTTACCGTTTACGACAGGATCGGAGTCAGCACGAACCCCTTCCGCCAGCCCCTGTTTTTGCAGCCAGTCAGAGAGCGTGTCGGTGCTGCGGTTGCCAAAAAGATAGCCAATGAGCTCATCGGTTTTGCTGCGGAATTTATCGGTGTTGTTGTCGATGCGAAACTCAATGCGCACCGCTTTACGCGGCATCACAGGGACATAGTGAATAATGATCCCTTTCTGTGCATCCGTCACGACCGGCACATCGATAGCCGGTTTTTCTATTTTTTTATCAGGAACGCGACCATAGGTTTGCGCAGCAATACGCGCCAGTTCCGGCAGCGTTTTGTTGCTGTAAACCACCGCTTTCATCAAGTTAGCGGAGTACCAGGTGTCCCGAAACGCCACCAGCGCGTCGTGCAACGGGCTGCCGGGTTTATCGCTCAACGTCTCCAGATTACCGCCAGAAAACTGCGAACCCGGATGGGCCGGGTTTATCGTTTCGGCGCTAACCTGCGCCATACGCATCCCGTCACGAGAACGCGCCATGGTCAGCTCAGCATTCACCGCGTTACGTTCGCGTTCAGCATACGCTTTTGCAAGCGTCGGTGCGGCAATCGCGTCCGCGAGCCTGTCAACGGCGCCTTCCAGCGCATCATTTTCCACTTCCAAATAATATGCGGTGCGATAAGGTGCCGTGCTGGCGTTATGACTGCCGCCGTGCATCTTTAAATATTCGGCGAGGCTATCCGGCTGAGGATATTTTTTTGATCCCATCAGCGTCATATGCTCAAGGTAATGGGCGAGCCCCTGATGATCTTTAGGATCTTCCAGAGAACCCACCGGCAAAACCAGCGCGGAAAGGGATTTCACCGCCTGCGGATCGCTTACCAAAAGCACGACCATACCGTTATCAAGCTGCACAGCCTGATACTGGCGCGGATCTTTTTCACTTTTACGAATGGTTTCCTGAATCGGCTGCCAGCCTGTATCTGCCTGACTGACGGGTGCCCAGAGGGCAATGGAAAGGAAAAGCGCAGCTAACCCGGTGCGGCAATTAGGCATTCACGAACCTCATAATCACGAAACCTCTTGTGCTATTCATCATCAATTCAACAACGTCACATGCCGGTTTAAGCCGCTTATTGTTGCGTCCCGGTCTGGATGAGAGGCGCATAGTAAATGAACCCCTCAGGTCGTGCAATTTTTATACAATCATTCTGTCTGGTTGAACCGAAACAGAGGTAATAAGTAACGCTGAGCCTGCTCAATAATGGCGTCATAGTATTCCTGTTCCAACGTACGCCATAAACGTTGATACCACATATCCGCGCCTTCGCCTTCGACATTGTAATTACCTGTCCAGGCCTGAATGAGCTTATTACGCGCTTTATGCTGCGTTTCTTCATCCCATAAGAGGGTATCGGTTTCTTTGTCGTAGCAGGCTTTAAGCCATTCACCGCCCGATTGCGGAAGCAGAATAAGCGGCTCGCTTAGACCTGCTTTGTAACCCTGAATGAGCGTCAGCAGATACGCTTTCGCCTGCTCAGCATCCAGTGGCGGGAAATGCCAGCGCGTGGATTTTCGTCCATATAAGCGACTGCTTCCGCTACGCCCACTGGCACAGTAGACAAGATGCTCCAGCCAAAGTTGCATGCCATGCTCAACACGCAACACGGAAGGACGCCAGCGCAGCAGCCCGTCCGGCTGCACTTGCGGCAGCCAGCCGGTTAAATGATGTCCGTCGATATCAAGGTCGATTTCCATATTTTCGCTTTCACAGCGCAAGGCAATGATTTCATCAGCCATGCTTTGCATTTCAGCGAGTTGCTCTTCCCAAAATAGTTCGCCAAACGGGCCGTACGGCAACGCGCCGGCTGCTTTATAACGACGAAATAGCGGCTCAGGATCCTGTTGTTCTACTAAGGCGGTAAGTAAATCCTGGTTGAGATAAAATTTGTCCAGACTGTCGAGAGTGAACGGCTCTGCATCCATTAACTCCACCTCTTCAGCGTGAAAGTTAACCCGTAATCTCATCTGGAAAAAAGCGCGCACCGGGTGCCGCCAAAAACGCGCCAGTTGCTCAAGCGTAATGTCAGTCGTTTCAAACGGCGGCAGCGGATGAATAAATGATGGTTGCGCCAGCCCTTCTCCACACGCAGCGGGCAACCACTCGCGAGCAAAACTTTGGCGCTCATCCCCCACGCGGAAGTTTTCCGGCTCAAAAGGCGTACGGGGATGCAAACGCGTTAAGTGCTGTTTTACACGCTGGGCGCTCACATCGCAGTTAACTGACGCGTCACCTGGCAAATAATGACTCTGCGCCACATAATCCACCAACTCTTCCACCAGCACCGAAGGATATCGCTCGGCATTATCCTGCACCGAACGGCCGATGTAGCTGATATAAAGCTGCTGCTGCGCGGAAATTAACGCCTCAAGGAAAAGATAGCGATCATCATCACGGCGGCTTCGGTCGCCTTTTAAGGGTTTGTCGCTCATTAAATCAAAACCCAGCGGCGCAAGCGTGCGCGGATATACGCCATCGTTCATGCCAAGCAGACAGACGACTTTAAAGGGAATAGAACGCATCGGCATGAGCGTACAGAAGTTAACCGGACCGGCTAAAAAGCGCTGGCTGATACGTTCCTGATCGAGGCGTGACGAAATTTCGTCACGCAGCAAGCTTAGCGGGACCTCATCGCCATAATGTGACGCCACGCCCTGTTCAATCATCGCCTGCCATTGCTGTTCAATCAGCGTCAGCGCCGCTTCCGTTTCACTATCCGGTGCGAACAGACTTTGCAATAAATCGCGGCATACCGGCAGCCATTCAACCAGCGGTCTGTCCTGACTTAAACCCGCCCGCCACAGATTTAACTGCATCAACAAATCAGCAAGGTTACCCGCCAGCTCAGCGATAAGCCCACTCGACTCGTCATAAGGCAGGATGGATTGCCATTCGCCTACGCGGCTTTCCATGGCATAACCGAGCAGCATACGAGTCAGGCCAAAATGCCAGGTATGCTGACCCGTAGCGGGAAGATCGAATTCCCGCACGTTATCATCGTCCATACCCCAGCGGATGCCTGCCTCGGAGACCCACTGCCGTAAATAGCGCAGCCCTTGCTCATCAATAGAAAAACGCGCGGCAAGGGCAGGCACTTCCAGCAAAGCCAGCACATCTTCCGCCGTGAAGCGGCTATCGGGTAAGGATAATAAAGAGATAAAGGCCTGTAGCGCCGGGTGCGCTTGCCGGGCGCGTCGGTCGGAAATAGCAAAAGGAATACGCCTTTTATCGCGGGCAGCGCCAAATACCGCCTGAATAAAGGGGCTGTAACTATCAATATCCGCCACCATGACGATAATGTCCCGCGGCGTCAGATCGGGATCGGCTTCCAGCATGTTCAAGAGCCGATCGTGCAGGACTTCGACTTCGCGCTGTGGACTGTGACAGACGTTTACCGTCAAACTTTGATCGTCTGGATCCAGCGGTCGTTTGCTTATACTGGTTTCATACGAGGCAAGATCGACACCCGCGACAGCATGGTTTTCCAGTTCCAGCAAATCATACTGGATACGGCGTAACAGGTTATCCGGCGTGATATCTACAAACGCATCCAGTTCCTGAAAACGCTCAAGCCCGGACAGAAGAAACAGGTAATCGCGCCCAAGCTTTCCCCACGATGCCAGCAGCGGGTTAGCGGTATTTTGCTCGCCGTTATCGTTAAACAGCGATGACGCATGGGCGCTGTCCTGAAAAAGTGGGCTGTTTTCATTACTCCGGGTTCGCTGACGCGCGCGACTTAACAGCTTCGCAAGGTAGCTGGCGTCTTTGATATCGCCCCAGTAATAACGGCAGGGATTGGTAAATAGCAGATGAATATCTACATGCTTACCGAGCGCCTGTAGCGCTTCAAGGTAAACCGGCGGCAAGGCGGATATGCCGCAAATAAAAACGCGTTTCGGCAGTCCAGGGGGCGTCTCATCGCTCGATTCCAGTCTGGAAATAAATCGCTGATAGAGATTGGCGCGATGCCAGGGCGGCTGGTTCAACTGGTGAGTTAATTCAACCAGAGCCTTCCAGAGCGGTGCTTGCCACTGCTGGGAATCGCCAATACCTTCGATGGTTTCACCTGCTTCCCAGCGTGCAAGCCAGTTGGGTCGATAAACCAGATACTGATCGAAGAGATCCGCTACCCGACCGGCGAGCTGATAACATTTGCGCTTATCGTTGTCATCTTCAAGGTAATGGCGAAGCATGACGAATTCAGGCCGCTCAAGCATTTGCGGGAGCAAGGTCATTAATTTCCAGCTCATGCTCTGCTTACTGAAAGCACTCTCTTGCGGAATATCTTTCAGCACGCGCACAAACATGTCCCAGATAAAGCTGGCGGGCAGGGGAAATTCAATATTGGCAGCAATGCCGAATTTTTTCGCAAGCGTCATCTGGAGCCATTGCGCCATCCCGGTACTTTGTACCAGCACCACTTCAGGATCGAAAGGATCGGGCTGAGGGTGCTGCTCAATGAGATACTCCATGAGCTCCTCAAGCACATCCAGACGATTCGAGTGGTAAACCCGCAACATGTAAACTCCTCAAAACAATAACTTACGGGCAGTGCAAACGGGATAATTCGCCGCGTCTGCCTGCTGGACTGGTAACAATAACCGAAATGCTGACACATCCAGCCACGGATGTCTGCCTTTGCGTAACGCTCCAACCGGGCGGCGCTGCGGGGGCCTGGGGCTCAACCTGCTGTGCTGCAATGCGCCAAAGCTCGCGATACTGCCAAAGCGAATGAAAACTTAACGACAACCCTCGCTGGTAACCCATCAAAGATGTGATTACGAGGCCATATAAAACCAGCGCGACCAGCACTTCTGTCAGGCTAAATCCTTTTGGCGCGGGCGCATTCAGGGAAGCTTGCATAACGCGGCCTCGCTTAAAGGGCAACTATCAATCCATCCATGCGAAGAAAACGTCAAAGACGCTCCCATCGTTCCCCAGCGCCATAGCGTAAGGGGCTGATTATCCGCTAAGCCCTGCGCTGCCAGAAGCACTTCTGCATCTGGTAGTGATCTAACACATGCTCTCAAGCCCGCGCTTTGGTAGGTTTTGCACTGCCATTCTTTTGCAGGCTGCCAGCGTAGCGTAGTTCCCCACGCCTGCGCAGATAACGCGTTATTAAAGGCGATTATCGCCCCTCGTTCATTCATAAGAAGCGAGGACTGAGTGCGTAAGTACTGCTCCAGTCCGTGTAACAGCACGCTACCTAAGGCAAGGAGCATCATGACCATTGCGATGGTAGAAAAGCCGCTCTGCCGGTTCACAGGTTATACCCTACCACATGCTGCTCTACTGACAGGCGTCGAACCGGTTCTTGCACTGTGGAAGCTGTTAATGAAATCGTGATAAGCGGCTTAAGGCCAGGTCTCGCATGTTGGGTGACAGCAAATGTCTCTACCTTAAATTGAGCGGGATCCGTCAGGCGCTCCCAGCCTTTCCCGGTACAATGCGAGGCCCCGCGTTGGATTTCGATACTGTTATCCCGCAGCCGAAAACCGGTTTGTTCGGGTTCGGTTGCCGTTGCGCTTTCCCATTTGCCATTGTGATTAGCATCCCATTGCACAACCAGACAGTTACCCTTATCAAGAATGTCCAGCCCTTTACCGTTACAGGTGCCGTGGCAATACCCTGCGCGCTGAACGTGTTTGCCGATAGCAAAGGCCACTTGCCAGAGATCTTCCTGCATGACATTACGTTGAAACTGATGAAGCACAGCACGCTGAAGCGCAGGCAACAAACGCATCGTCCCTAACATAAGAATGCTACTTAGCGACATCGCCACCAGCGCTTCGATAAGTGAAAAACCGCGTGAGACTAACATGCAGCACCATTTTGCATATTGCAGGCGCGGATACGGCCCCATGTGGAGACAATGATGCGCCACTCGCCGCTTTCGTTACGAAGCCGGATATGCCCAGGCCATGCCGTATTACGTAGACCAAAAAAGCCTAAACCGGCTGTCATGTCGACCAGCTTTACCTCGGGTGATACTGACTGAATATGCCACGGTGAAGGCGCGTCGCAGTTTGCGTCTGTCTCTGTGCGACTTACCAAACACCAGCGCTTGCCGTTATTTTTTATATCAAGCAGATGGTCACGATTGTGCCAGTTCGCATCCTCACGTAAGCGGGTGAGAAAATCCCTTACCTGATACGCGGTTTGCCGCAGTTGCTGTTTTTGCTTCCAGCTTTGCCAGCTGTAAATACTCGCGCCTCCAAGCGCAATGACGATTGTCATCACCACCATCATTTCCATCAGCGTAAATCCGTGTGCTTGTTTTTTCATGACGACACGGTGCCATAAAAAATGCCGAGGTAAGACGCCTAAAAAGCACGCTTTCGCGCTGTCGCGAAGGATTTAAATGCGGTTGCAGTGAGTTGCAAACGTAGCGGAAGGTGTCGCGCAGAAAGGAAAGATAGACAGAAAAAAACCGACGCATTTCGCGTCGGTTATGGCAGAGTTTTTAAATCGCGACTGGCGCTTTAATACCCGGATGCGGATCGTAGCCTTCAATCTCGAAATCTTCGAAGCGGTAATCAAACAGCGAGTCTGGTTTGCGTTTGATAATCAGTTTCGGCAACGCGCGTGGTTCACGCGTGAGTTGCAGATGTGTTTGTTCCATATGGTTGCTGTAGAGATGCGTATCGCCACCGGTCCAGACAAAATCGCCCACTTCCAGATCGCACTGCTGGGCGACCATATGCACCAGGAGCGCATAGCTGGCAATGTTAAACGGTAACCCCAGGAACACATCGCATGAACGCTGATAAAGCTGGCAAGAAAGCTTTCCTTCTGCCACATAGAACTGAAAAAACGCATGGCAAGGCGCCAGCGCCATTTTATCCAGTTCGCCGACGTTCCAGGCAGAGACGATAATACGGCGTGAATCAGGATCATTTTTTAGTTGATCCATCACGTTAACAATCTGGTCGATATGACGGCCATCGGGCGTTGGCCATGCGCGCCATTGTTTGCCATATACCGGACCAAGATCGCCATTCTCATCCGCCCATTCATCCCAAATGGAGACGTTATGTTCATGCAGGTAGGCAACGTTAGTATCGCCTTTTAAGAACCACAGCAGTTCATGAATGATGGAACGCAGATGGCAACGCTTAGTCGTTACCAACGGGAATCCTTCCTGCAGGTTAAAACGCATCTGATGACCAAAAATGGATAGCGTACCCGTTCCGGTCCGATCGTTTTTTTGGGCGCCTTCATTGAGCACCTTTTTCATCAAATCAAGATATTGTTTCATGGCTCTTTACGATACCTGTTGCTGCGGGCGATGGCGATAAGCCCAAACCATCATCGCGATGCCTGCGACAATCATCGGAATAGAAAGGATTTGGCCCATGCTAATGTACTGTACCCAGGCGCCGGTAAACTGCGCGTCTGGCTGGCGGAAAAACTCAACGATGATGCGAAACGCGCCGTAACCAATCAGGAAAAGGCCGGAGACAGACCCCATCGGGCGCGGCTTGCGGATAAACAGGTTGAGGATGATAAACAACACGATACCTTCAAGCACCATTTCATAAAGCTGTGAAGGATGGCGCGGCAGAACGCCGTAAGTATTGAAAATCGACTCCCACTCTGGGTGTGACGAAAGCAGCGCAATATCTTCTGAACGTGAGCCTGGAAACAGCATTGCGAACGGAGAGTTCGGGTCAACGCGTCCCCAGAGTTCTCCATTGATGAAGTTGCCTAAACGGCCAGCCCCGAGGCCAAACGGGATCAGCGGCGCAATAAAATCAGAGACCTGGAAGAAGGTGCGTTTGGTGCGGCGCGCAAACCAAATCATCACGCAGATAACACCAATAAGACCGCCATGGAACGACATACCGCCATCCCAGACTTTAAACAGATACAGCGGGTTATCGAGGAAAAGCGGCATGTTATAGAACAACACATAGCCGATGCGACCACCCAAAAATACCCCAAGGAAGCCCGCGTAAAGCAGGTTTTCAACTTCGTTTTTCGTCCAGCCACTGCCGGGACGATTAGCGCGACGGATAGCAAGCCACATGGCAAACACAAATCCCACCAGGTACATCATCCCGTACCAGTGGAGGGAAAGCGGCCCTACAGAAAAAATTACCGGATCGATATCGGGAAAATGCAGATAGCCACTGTTCATAGTCATCACAACTCGTTGTTTATGCCGCTTAATTTATGCTGCGGACTCAATGATGCGCCCAGTGAAGGGCACTCCCAAAGCAGCGAATCATAGCATAAACACAGAAAAGCTTGCGGTTGGGATGATGTAAAAGATATGTAAGAAACCGTCGCTACAGGCCGCCGCGTATCAAACCGCCCATGCCACGACGCTCCATAAAAGCCGCAACCTGATGGCGCACCTCGGTTGCTAGTTGTGCGTCAAGGCTACGTTTGGCCAGGGTTTGCGCCTCTTCCTGCGTAATATGGCGCAGGAGGTATTTCACGCGCGCGACCGAGCGGCCATTCATAGAAAGATGGCGGAAGCCTAAACCTATCAACAACGCCACACACATCGGGTCACCCGCCATCTCTCCGCATAAGCAGATGTCGATGCAATAACGCTGTGCTTCTGTGGCGATGGTATTCAATGCACGCAGCATCGCGGGATGCAGGCTATCGTATAAGTTTGCGACCCGGGTATTGTTACGATCGACCGCTAATAAATATTGCGTCAAATCGTTGGTACCAACGGAAATGAAATCGATGCGGTTAGTTAAATGCGGCAGCATAAAAATCATCGACGGCACTTCGATCATCACGCCGATTCGGGGGCGTGGGATTGAATAGCCCAACATCTCTTCGACTTCACGACCGGCTCGCTCAATCAAACGGCACGCTTCATCCACTTCGTCGATGCTTGTGATCATCGGCAACAAAATATTCAGATTGCCGGTGGCCGCATTAGCGCGCAGCATCGCCCTCACCTGCACCAGGAATATTTCTGGTTGGTCGAGAGTAATGCGAATACCACGCCAGCCGAGGCAAGGGTTCTCTTCGCTTATCGGCATATAGGGCAGCTGTTTATCGGCCCCGATATCAAGCGTACGCAGCGTGACAGGCTTATCGTTGAACATTTGCAACATGCCCTGATATTGGGCTACTTGCTCTTCTTCGGACGGAAACCCACTTTGCAGCATAAAAGGAATTTCGGTGCGATACAGCCCGATGCCGTCAATACGACTACCCAGCTTTTCTTCATGCTCCGGGCTTAAGCCTGCGTTTAGCATCACTTTCACCCGCTCGCCGCTTTTTAGCGCAGCAGGCTGATCAACATCGTCTTCCGCAATGCGGCTAAGCTCATTTTCCTCGCTGACTAAGCGTTGATACTCCTGAAGCAGCACCGGCTCAGGATCAACCAACAATTCCCCGCGATATCCATCCACCACCAGCATACGACTATGCAGAACGGCAGGTTGAATATCGGCGCCCATTACGGTGGGGATACCGAGCGCGCGGACCATAATGGCAGCATGGGAGTTAGCGGCGCCGTCACGTACCACCACGCCCGCTAAACGATCATGGGGTAACTCGGCAAGCGTCGCGGCGGACAGCTCATCCGCCACCAGAATAAAATGTTCCGGCCAGGTATTGGGACTCTGGATAGTGTCATCGAGATGAAACAGCAGCCGCTGCCCCAACGCACGCAAATCGCCTGCACGCTCTTTAAGGTAGTTATCGCTTAAGGCGGCGAACTGCTCGGCAAATTTCTCAATGACTTTTTTGACGGCCCACTCCGCTACCGAGCCATTCGTCACTTCCTCGAACAATTCGCGCCGCAACCGGGGATCGGAGAGCAGATGCGAATAAAGATCGAAAATGGCCGCCGTCTCTTTTTGCGCGCCAGCGGCGAAGCGTTTGCTATAGCGCCGGAATTCGCCTGAAGCCTCTTCCAGAGCAAACGTTAACCGTTCGCGCTCAAGTCCGGGATCCAGGGTTGAGGCTTCAGACACTTGCTCCATCAAAGGAAGGGTAGAATCCATCCACCCCGGCGCGACTGCGACGCCAGGCGCTGCGGCAAGCGCCCGAATGCGGGTCTGACGGTATTGCCCAAAAAGCGCGGTTAACTGTGACTGAGAAAGAATGGCCGCCATTTGGGTGGCAAGCGTAACCAGAAAGGATTCTTCGCTCTCGTCGTACTGGCGCAGCTCGCGCTGCTGGACGACAAGCACACCCAGTAATTGACGGCGCTGGATAATCGGCACGCCGAGAAAAGCGCGAAAGCGCTCTTCTTTCACGGCGGGGACATATTTAAAACTGGGGTGTTTTTGCGCGTCGGCAAGGTTGATAGGCTCGGCAAGACGCCCGACCAGGCCTACGATGCCTTCATCAAATGCCAGCGTGACCGTGCGGCCACGCGGCTTTTTAAGCCCCCGTGTTGCCATCAGGTAATAGCAGCGACGATCGTTATCTGCCAGATAGACGGAACACACCTCTGTGTCCATCGCCAGGCAAATATCATTCACCAGGATATTCAGCGCTTCGTTTAATCGAGGCGCGCTGGCTACCTTTTCAACTATTTCTCGCAACCGGGTCAGCATAGGCGTGTGGCTTAACCTCTTTTTCGTCGATAAGCAGGCGCTTGATTGCGCACTGGCGCTGCTTCCTGCAAGGCCATAACTACGCTGGCAAACTCTTTCATGACTCGACGATACACATCGCGTTTAAAGGAGACTACCTGACGCACTGGATACCAATAACTAACCCAACGCCACCCGTCAAATTCAGGTGTACTGCTGGTCTGCATATTGATGTCGGAATCATTGCTTATCAATTGCAGGAGAAACCATTTTTGCTTCTGGCCGATACACACCGGCTTAGTGTCCCAACGCACCAAACGTTTTGGTAATTTATAACGCAACCAGTTACGGGTTGTAGCGAGTATCCTGACATCTTTTCGCTGTAGACCTACCTCTTCGAAAAGCTCACGGTACATGGCCTGCTCTGCAGATTCGCCGGGGTTAATCCCCCCCTGCGGAAATTGCCAGGAGTGTTGGCCATAGCGTCTCGCCCACATGACCTGTCCCTGACGATTACAAATTACGATACCAACATTCGGGCGGTAGCCATCATCATCGATCACGGGACTACCTCAATAAAAAACAAAATATCATCGATTGTTTCACACTACGGAAAAACGGTAAACCACTATCCTGACGGGGCGCAAAGGTATAACAGTTGAATAACTCACAAAAAAAGACGAGGTTATAAACAGGTAGCAGCCCTGCCAGGGAATTTTATTCACTTTTTCTGTGGATATCATTGTGAAGAAGTCTGGAATTAACGGGTAAAACTCGGAATAACCTTTAAATTCGTTTTAAACGCTCACAAAATATTTCTCAACAGATCATTAGGTTAAGGTAACGATTCGGGATCATGCACGGTAAATCGTGATCTGGTTCACACCGTTGATCCTTATTATGCCTAAAGATCGAACAACGTCGTTTTTATCCACAGTTTGTGCCAATTACTTAGGCGTTAATTGTTCAAAAACTCGATATTGCTCCCACGTCAAGGCTGTAAATCGAAACAGTATTAAGGAGTTTTACCACTTATCCCATTTTTCTGTGGATAACATGGTGTAAGATCCTGTTCATTGTCAGTGACCTCTTTTGGAAAACCCGGGTAAACAACAATTTTTCAGGCGTGAGCAAAGGCTATATTGTTTGAAAAATCATTAAATTACCATCATCAAACTTAAAGAGTTTCACGCTGTGTATAACCCGCTTATTTTCAGTACATTTTTTAACCAGTTAAAGGGTAACTATGTCTTCGCTTCGTCCATTGTCTGCTTCCCCTGAAAATGAAAGCCAGTTGCTGGCCCAGGCACAGGCTCTGGCAGGCCTCACATTAAGTGAGCTGGCAGCTCTTGCAGCCATACCTATTCCTGACGATTTACGACGCGATAAAGGTTGGACGGGGGTTTTGCTGGAACGCTGGCTCGGTGCCACTGCAGGGAGTAAGCCTGAACAGGACTTCGCGTCTCTCGGCGTTGAGCTTAAAACTATTCCTGTCGATCGCTATGGTCGCCCTCTGGAAACTACCTTTGTCTGTGTTGCACCGTTAACCGGAAACAGCGGCGTAGTGTGGGAAACCAGCCATGTACGCCATAAACTCAAACGCGTATTGTGGATACCGGTAGAAGGCGAACGTACTCTGCCGCTTGCCAACAGGCGGGTGGGTTCTCCGCTCCTGTGGAGCCCTTCCTCAGAGGAAGAAGAACAGTTACGCCGTGACTGGGAAGAATTGATGGATTTAATTGTACTGGGCCAGGTCGAACGCATCACCGCACGTCACGGCGAGGTGTTACAACTGCGCCCGAAAGCGGCGAACAGCAAAGCCCTTACTGAGGCGATTGGTACCCACGGTGAACCCATACTTACCCTGCCGCGTGGTTTTTATTTGAAGAAGAATTTTACCGCAGCGCTGCTGGCGCGACATTTTCTGTTGTGATCCAGCCGCTTAACGCGGTGAATTCAGACCGGTTTTCGGGTAAAAACCTGCGTGTTTATTACGAAACCTCCAATATTCCGACTTTTTTAGGAGTTACCCCCTGTTTTGCTACACTTTTTATCGTTGATACTGAATGGATAACACACCAATTTATACGAGGCGTATAACAATGAAGAAATGGGCTGTAGCAATTTCTGCCGTCGGTTTGGCATTCGCCGTATCAGGGTGTAGTAGCGATTACGTCATGGCGACTAAAGATGGCCGCATGATCCTCACCGAAGGTAAGCCACAAGTCGATAGCGATACCGGGCTTGTCAGTTATCGCGATACCCACGGTAATGAGATGCAGATTAACCGCAACGAAGTCTCCCAAATTATCGAACGATAAAATGCACAAGGTCAGCGTCTGCTGACCTTCGTTTTTTTACCTTACACTCTTCCCCTTTTGTTTTGCCTCTGCCATGTTTATATCCCCCTGTTAATCACAATAAAAGGTAAGCGGCTATGCATTATCACCGTATTCCCCATAGCTCACTTGAAATAAGCACGCTGGGGCTGGGAACCATGACGTTTGGTGAACAAAATAGTGAAGCCGACGCCTGGGCACAGCTTGATTATGCCGTCAGCCAGGGCATCAACTTAATTGACGTGGCGGAAATGTACCCTGTGCCGCCGCGCCCGGAAACGCAGGGCCTCACAGAAAGCTATGTGGGCAACTGGCTGAATAAACGCGGTCTGCGCGATAAAGTGGTGCTGGCGACTAAAGTCAGCGGGCCATCGCGCGCAGGCGATGCGGGTATTCGCCCGGATCAGGCGCTGGATCGTAAAAATATTCGTAACGCGCTGGAAGCAAGCCTTAAACGCCTGCAAACCGAGTATATCGATTTATATCAGGTTCACTGGCCCCAGCGCGCCACCAATTGTTTTGGCAAACTGGGTTATAGCTGGAGCGACAGCGCCCCTGCCGTCACTATTCTGGAAACCCTTGAAGCGTTAACCGAATTCCAGCGCGCCGGAAAAATTCGCTATATCGGCGTCTCTAACGAAACGGCCTGGGGCGTGATGCGTTATCTGCATCTGGCGGAGAAACACGATCTGCCGCGTATCGTGACTATCCAGAACCCCTATAGCTTGCTGAACCGCAGTTATGAAGTGGGTCTGGCTGAAGTGAGCCAGTATGAAGGCATTGAGCTTCTGGCTTATTCCTGCCTGGGGTTCGGCACCCTGACGGGTAAATATCTCAACGGCGCGAAGCCTGCCGGCGCGCGCAACACGTTGTTTAGCCGCTTTACTCGCTACAGTAGCGAGCAGGCACAACACGCCGTTGCGGCATATGTTGAGGTCGCAAAACGCCATCAACTTGACCCGGCCCAAATGGCGCTGGCGTTTGTACGCCAACAGCGTTTTGTCGCCAGCACATTGCTGGGGGCGACAAGCCTTGAGCAACTGAAAACGAACGTGGAAAGCCTGAGCGTGACGTTGAATGACGATGTGCTTGCCGAGCTGGAAGCGGTGCACCAGCGTTACACCTATCCTTCACCGTAAAAGAAAGGGGGCGATTACCCGCCCCCTTATTTGTTATTTCTGATGCCGCTGCCACAGCCACAGTCCGGCGATTGCCAGGGCAAACAGCACCCCAAATCCAATGCCGATCCCCACAACCGGAAGACCCGCCTTCACTGCCAGCGAATAAAAGCCAAGCATCAGCAGCATGGCGCTGTTCTCACCAAGATTCTGCACCGCAATAGCATTACCCGCGCCTACCGAACGCTTACCGCGATCCTGAAGCAGCGCATTAAGCGGTACCACGAAGAACCCGCCGAAAATCCCCAGCAGCAGCAATAACAGATAGGCAGGAAGCTGCGTTTGTTGCACCGCAAATGCCACCACCGCCACGCCGATTAAGATCCCGGCAGGCATGCAACGTGAGACGGTTTGCAGGGTCACAAACTTTGCCGCCGCGCCTGCGCCAACCACTATACCAATAGCCACCATCGCGTTGAGATAAGTGGGCGTGGCGTTATCAATAATGCCAAGCGCCACCGGCACCCACAACACCAACAAAAAGCGCAGCGTCACGCCTGCACCCCAGAACAAACTGGTTCCTACCAGGGTAAAGCGGGTTTCACCGTTATGCCATAAC
Organism: Citrobacter freundii; assembly: GCF_011077955.1. Lineage (GTDB taxonomy): Bacteria > Pseudomonadota > Gammaproteobacteria > Enterobacterales > Enterobacteriaceae > Atlantibacter. The sequence goes on along the minus strand of NZ_JAALBX010000011.1, from coordinate 19,295 downwards.
TGACGGCAGGCAGAAAAGAATTGCCTGACCATTGCAACAAGATGCCAGGACTGGCCTGGACGCGCCGGGGCAAGCTTTGGGATAAATAGATTCGCTGCCACCGCACCTGCATAAAACAGCGCGCATACGCCGAGCGCCGCGCCGATATGCCAGTCCGCCAGCACGCCGCCCGCCAGCGATCCCATCAGGATGGCGGCTATAGTGGAAGACTCCATTAAGCCATTGGCTTTTACCAGTTTGTCGCCGGTGGTGATTTCACCAAGGATGCCGTATTTCGCAGGGGAGTACGCCGCCGCGCCAACCCCTACCAGGGTGTAGCCGACAAACGGATTGAGCCCAAAGGCAATCACCAGCGCGCCGACAAGTTTCATGCCGTTTGCCACCATCATGACCCGCCCTTTGGAAAAGCTATCGGCAAACTGGCCGACGAAGGGCGCAAACAGGATATAGGCCGCGACAAACACCATCTGCAATACAGGCTGGCTCCAGTCCGGGTAAAACTGCGCTTTCAGTACCGCGAGGGCGGCAAAGAGCAGAGCATTATCGGCGAAGGCGGAAAGGAACTGCGCGGCGATAACCGCCATCATTCCTCGCGAGCGCAACGAGGTGTCGGCACTATCATGCATTTTGTTGTTCCTGTTCAACCATGCTCTTAAGGGTGACGAAGTCAGGTTTTCCGCTGCCTAAAACCGGTAGCTGCTTGAGGAAGCGAATATCGCGCGGCACGGCGAGTTCTGGTATGCCGTGCGCACGGGCATATTGCTGCAACGCATCGCGGGTAAGATCGCCGTCAGTGGTGAACAACACCAGCGCTTCGCCTTTGGCTGCATCCTGTTTTATCACGGTGGCGTGAAGTTTTTCCGGCGAAACGCCGATGGCGATTTGTTCGACCATCTCAAGCGACACCATTTCACCGGCGATTTTCGCAAAGCGTTTAGCGCGCCCCTGAATCTGGCAAAAACCTTGCTCATCAAACGCCACGATATCGCCCGTGTCGTACCAGCCCGGCTCCAGTTCGCCCTGCACGTTTTCCGCCGCCGGGGCTTCCAGCACACCGGGGTTTTCAACCCGTAAGTAACCTTTCATTATGTTTGGCCCTTTGAGCTGCAACCGCCCGCCCTGCTCAATGCCTGGCACGGAAATCAGACGCGCATCAAGGCCCGGCAAAATGCGCCCCACCGTATGGGGTTTCGCCGCCATGGGTACGTTAATTGACACTACCGGCGCGCATTCGGTCACGCCGTAGCCTTCCAGGATGCGCAGACCAAATTTGTCCTGCCAGAGTTGTCGCGTGCTTTCCTGGAGTTTTTCCGCGCCCGCCACCACGTAACGGATACGAAAGAAATCATAGGCATTAGCAAATCGGGCATAGTTGCCTAAAAAAGTCGACGTGCCGAAAAGCACCGTACAGTTACGGTCATAAACCAGTTCGGGCACAACGCGATAATGCAGCGGGCTTGGGTATAGAAACACTTCGGCGCCGGTAAAAAGCGGCGTGAGTAGCCCCACAGTCAGACCAAAAGAGTGGAACAGCGGCAGCGCCGACATAAAGCGATCTTTCGCGGTGAAATCGGCGATGGTGCGAATTTGCTCAACGTTGGCAAGCAGGCTTTTATGACTATGCACCACGCCTTTGGGATGGCCTTCGGAGCCTGAAGTAAATAACACCATCGCGGCATCTTCCGGCTCCTGCTTAACCTGCGCCAGGCGTGGCATTAATACGCGCGAAAATATCCATAACTTGTCGGCGATCGTAACGTCGCCCTTAAGGTCTTCAAGGAAGACCCAGCGCACCTGGGTCAGTTGCTCCGGCAAGTGCCAGAGTTTGCCCTTATCAAGGAACTGGCGAGAGGTAAATACGGTCTTGATCTGTGCAGCGGTAATGGCGCTACTCAAGCCTTTTACGCCGGCGGTGTAGTTCATCATTGCCGGAATGCGCCCACGCACCGTAGCGCCAAAGATCACCGCCGCGCTGATGGCGGCGTTGGGGAGCATCAGGCCGATGGTTTCACGCGGTGCGCTGTATTTTTCAAGAATGCGTGCCACAAACAGCGTTTTTGTCAGCAGCCCGCGATAGGTGTCGGGTTTGAAGTTGATATCTTCAATACAGTTTTTCCCGGCGCCGTAACGGTATTGAGCCGCGAGTAGCGCGTCATACAGCGTCTCACGCGGACGCACCGCCATACGCGCTTCCATCATGATTTGATGCAGCATTTCCCCGGCGATTTTACGCCGCTCACGGGCGCGGGGAGCCTCTGGCATGTCGAGCGTGGTTGGCGGCAGAATATGAAGCGTAATGGCAGGGAAAAGGCGTTGTTTGACAAGCCCTTTCAGGCGGCTGAAAAAGGTCAGTTCAGCGCCGTCAATACGAATGGGAACGACCGTTGCCTGCGATTTGGCGGCAACAAATCCGGCACCCTCATAGATTTTCATCAACGAACCGGTAACGGTCAGTCGCCCTTCCGGGAAAATAACCACCGGCCTGCCCTGCTCGATTAGCCGTACCAGATATTTCACTGACATCGGTTTGGTCGGGTCGAGCGGAACAAAATCAATAACCGATTTTAACCAGCGCATATACCACTGCTGGCTAATGGAGGTGTATATCGCGAATACCGGACGGCCCGGCAGGAACAGCGCCAGTAAGACGCCATCAAGAAACGACACATGGTTCGGAGTTATCAGGACGCGGGGCGCCTTGAGCGTGCGCGTATCACCAAGAAGCCTGACCCGAAAAAGTACGCGCAGTAATGCGCGAAAAAAACCTAAAAGCATCTCAACTCCCTTTGCGGCAAGCCATCAAAAAAAGACATTTGGGGCAAAGTATACGAGATAACTCAGGTTGATTTAGTGTAGCAGGGATAAAAAAAACCTGCGCCTCTGCGCAGGTTGGTGTAAGCGTTGGTACAGAATTCTCACCAATCAATACCTCTGGGTATTGTTATTCTGAAAGTTGTGATGCGGTTGCGCTACGGGAAAAAGGCAAGGGAAAGTGTTGAAGTGAAACCAGGTATGTAAAAGCTCACGCGCTGTAACAGGCAGGATAAAAGGCAAAAAAAAACCTGCGCATCCGCGCAGGTTGGTGTAATTCAAGTGAGCAGCAAATTGGTGCTTACTCCACCTATCAATACCTCTGGGACCATCAATGTACCAGCAGGAGAAATTGTGTAGCCAGCCACCAATCGCAACAGCCTACGGCAAAGTGTAACTAAAGGTTTTAACAGACATTATTACTGCGGTTTCGGTTACAAATGCCGCTTACGCCGCAGTGTAACGGCAACATTTTTTTCAATCACTTTGCGACATAGCCAGCAGCCGCCACCTTGTATCCATCCCTGTTTTCCGTAAGACTTAACGGTGTGTAAACGTTTACCCTTCAGGATAAAGTGATATATGGCGACGATTAAGGATGTAGCGCGGCTTGCAGGGGTTTCTGTCGCCACGGTCTCACGGGTTATCAACGCGTCACCTAAAGCCAGCGACGCGTCGCGGGCGGCGGTGCAAAGCGCAATGGAACAGTTGAATTATCACCCAAACGCCAATGCGCGGGCGCTGGCTCAGCAAACAACGGAAACCATCGGGCTGGTGGTGGGCGATGTGTCCGATCCGTTTTTCGGCGCGATGGTGAAAGCCGTGGAACAAGTGGCCTATCACACCGGAAACTTTTTATTGATTGGCAACGGCTACCATAACGAGCAAAAAGAGCGTCAGGCTATTGAACAATTGATTCGCCATCGCTGCGCATCGTTAGTCGTGCATGCCAAAATGCTGCCCGATAGTGAGCTTATTCTGTTGCTAAAACAGATCCCCGGCATGGTGTTGATCAATCGGATCGTCCCCGGCTTCGAGGACCGTTGCGTGGCGCTGGACGATCGTTATGGCGCATGGCTCGCGACCCGCCACCTCATTCAGCAAGGCCATACCCGAATCGGTTATATCTGCTCAACCCATAGCATTTCAGATGCCGAAGACCGGTTGCAGGGGTATTACGATGCCCTGAAAGAGCATGGATTGCCGATTAATGACAGGCTGGTCACGTTCGCCGAGCCGGATGAAAGCGGCGGCGAGCAGGCAATGACGGAGCTGTTAGGACGCGGCAAACAGTTTACCGCTGTGGCCTGTTACAACGATTCGATGGCGGCGGGAGCCATGGGCGTGCTGAATGATAATGGCATTGACGTGCCAAACGAGATTTCGTTGATTGGTTTTGATGACATTTTGATTTCGCGCTATGTGCGCCCTCGCCTGACAACGGTGCGCTATCCCATTGTGACGATGGCGACCCAGGCCGCGGAGCTTGCGCTGTCGCTTGCGCAAAATAAAACGCCGTCAGAAGTCACCCATCTTTTTAGCCCAACGCTGGTTCGCCGGCATTCCGTTGCCGCGATATCGGAAAATTAAAGGGCTTTGTGATACAGATGAACGGTTTTGTCGGGGTAATCCAGGGCATCGCCAATGTAACCCCAGCCAAACCGTTCATAATAATCGCGACAGGCGGAATACAGGTACAACGCTTCAAAACCGTACTCGCGCGCGGCGTCCGTGACGTGCTGTTGCAACAGTCCACTTAAGCCTTTGCCGCGCGCAGGCTCGTCGATATAAAGTGCCGCAAGCCAGGGCGTCAGATCCTGGCGGCTTATCAGGTCGCAGCGCCACAGCCCCACCGTACCCAGCAGTGTCTCATCCTCAAGCGCGATAAACGTCAACGGCAATGCGCCCGGTGTTTGACTGTGCGCGACAATATCGGCAAAAAATGCGCGGGGTTGCTCCGGGCCAAACGCCTGCCACAGCCAGTCTGTCACCTGGCCTGCATACTGAGGGTAGTGATAAAGCGGTGCGATAATCACGCCATGTCCTCCGAAAAGTTATTTGCGAGGCTTAAAGTAACTCCAGCGCCAGCAACTCTTCAATGGTCTGGCGGCGGCGGATAAGCGAAGCCACGCCATTATCGAACAGCACTTCAGGTAATAATGGTCGGCTGTTGTAATTTGATGACATAGAGGCGCCGTACGCGCCGGTATCGTGGAATACCAGAAAATCACCGGTTTTGACTGCTGGCAACGCGCGGGTTTCTACTTTGCCCCCTTCCTGCTGGGTGAAAACATCGCCCGATTCGCACAGCGGCCCGGCAACGACGGTATCAATCGTTGGCGCAGCCGTCAGATCGCGGCCGTCTGCGGCCAGCGCGGTAATGTGATGATAGCTGCCGTACATCGCCGGACGCATCAGGTCGTTAAAGCCTGCGTCCACCAGCACAAAATGGCGCGATCCCATATTTTTCACGCTGCGAACCTGCGCCACCAGCACTCCCGCTTCAGCCACCAGGAAACGGCCCGGTTCGATTTCAAGCTTCACATCATGGCCTAAATGACGCGCGATTTGTTCACGGGCGGCATTCCACAAACCGAAGTAATGCGCAGTATCAATGGCTTCTTCACCTTCACGATAAGGAACCGACAGTCCGCCGCCTGCGGAAATCGCCTCCAGATCCTGACCGAACTCAACAACCTGACGCACCATCGCGCCGCATACCTGTTCGAGATGGCCATAATCCACGCCCGATCCGATATGCATATGAATACCCACCAGTTTCAGGTGGTGGCGCTGCATTACTGCCAGTGCCTGCGGCAAGTCGCTGTACCAGATGCCGTGCTTACTGTTTTCGCCGCCAGTGTTGGTTTTCTGGCTGTGGCCATGACCAAAACCCGGATTAACGCGCAGCCAAACGCGATGGCCCGGCGAGACGGCGCCCAGTTGATCCAGCATATCCACCGAACCGGCATTCACGGCGATGCCCAGATCACGCACCCGTTCAAGCGTCGCGTTATCTATCACATCGGCGGTGAAAACAATGTCATCAGGCTGCTGTTTAGGGTCGTACCCGGCCGCCAGCGCGCGTTCAATTTCGCCAAGCGAAACCGAGTCCACTTTTACGCCCTGCTCACGCATCAGGCGCAAAATATGAATGTTTGAGCACGCTTTCTGGGCGAAACGCACCACATCAAACGCCTGAAGCTTACCGATTTGCCGACGGATAATCCCTGCGTCGTAAACCCATACCGGGCAACTAAATTCAGCAGGTACGCGCCGTAAATTATCGGCATTAAGGTCGGTCTCGTGTTGGTGCAGTGAACGTGGCATAGCGGGCTCCTCAGGTCGTTTCACCTATTACGCCACAGCCCTTAGTGAAGAAAAAATATCGTTTTCTACACAGTCTATGCAAATATGATATGGATAACGTCCCGTAATTTTAAGGAAGTCTGAGATGCCGGCCGTAACGTTGCGCCATATCGAAATTTTCCACGCCGTGATGACCGCAGGAAACGTCACCGAAGCCGCCGCACTGCTGCATACTTCCCAACCGACAGTGAGCCGCGAGCTGGCGCGGCTGGAAAAACTGATTGGTCTGGATTTGTTTACCCGCAGCCGGGGCCGCTTACATCCCACTGTGCAGGGGCTGCGGCTTTTTGAGGAAGTGCAACGCTCATGGTATGGGCTTGATCGCATCGTCAGCGCCGCGGAAAGCCTGCGTCAGTTTCGTCAGGGCGAATTATCGGTGGTGTGCCTGCCGGTGTTTTCCCAGTCTTTTTTACCCTTGCTGGTGCAACCCTTTCTGGCGCGTTACCCCGATGTGAGCCTAAATATCGTGCCCCAGGAGTCGCCGTTGCTGGAAGAATGGCTCTCGGCCCAGCGCCACGATCTCGGATTGACCGAAACTGTGACGACGCCCGCCGGGACTGAGCGCATTCCCCTTTTAACGCTTAATGAAGTGTGCGTTCTGCCAAAAGGCCATCCGCTCGCGCGAAAAGCACTGCTCACCCCGCAGGATTTCAGCGGCGAAAATTACATCAGCCTGTCGCGCACGGACAGTTATCGTCAGTTGCTGGATGCGTTATTTGTTGAGCACGACGTGAAACGTCGCATGGTGATGGAGACGCACAGCGCCGCCTCCGTGTGCGCCATGGTGCGCGCTGGCGCGGGGATTTCCGTGGTTAACCCGCTGACTGCGCTGGATTATGCAGAAAGTGGCGTGGTGGTGCGGCGTTTCAGTATTGATGTGCCTTTTACGGTAAGCCTGATCCGCCCGGTGCACCGCCCGGCGTCAGCGCTTGTCGATGCGTTTTGCGAGCATCTCCAGCACAATCAAAACCTCTACACCACACCGCTTGAGGCGCTGCTTACTGCGCATTAAGCATAAAATTGACCGCGTCTTCCGCGTGCAGCGCCGCAGTATCAAAGAGCGGCAGCGGGCAGGATGATGGGTTTAGCAACAGGCCGATTTCGGTGCAACCGAAAATCACGCCCTGCGCCCCCTGTTCTGCCAGTCGGGCGATCACTTGCTGATAAAAGCGCCGTGATTCATCGCTAAACACGCCCAGACACAGTTCCTGGAAAATAATCTGGTTGATACGTTCGCGCTCGGCCTCATCCGGGATAAGGGTGGCGATGGCGAATTTCTCTGTAAGCCTGCCGCGATAAAAGTCCTGCTCCATGGTATATCGGGTGCCCAGCAGCGCTACCCTGTTCATCCCGCTTTGGGTAATGGCGCGCCCCGTGGCGTCGGCGATATGCAGAAATGGCAGTGAACAAGCCGCCTCAATATGCCCCGCCACTTTATGCATGGTATTGGTACACAACACAATGGCCTCAGCCCCGGCTTTTTGCAGGCCGCAGGCCGCCTGCGCCAGCATATCGCCCGCTTTATCCCAGTCGCCGCTCGATTGGCACGCTTCTATCTCTTGAAAATCGACACTGTGCAGCACAAGTTTCGCGGAATGTAATCCGCCCAGCCGGACTTTCACGCCTTCATTGATAAATCGGTAATAAGGGATCGTCGATTCCCAACTCATTCCACCAATCAGACCCAGGGTTTTCATTTTTCACCTCCGTAATTCAAAAGGTATAACAAAACGTGTTGACGCCGTGAAGCGCTAAACATTTGTGATCGGCGGCGCAGTTCAAAACCGTTGCTGATATTTAAACGAACACCTGATATAGAATAATTAAAACGTTGTTTCACTAATTAGAGGCGAGCTGATGTTTATTCCCCATAACGAAACGAAACTGGAAGATTTAGGCGGCGGTGTAACCCGTCGGATCCTTGCTCATAATGGCAAGATGATGGCGGTTGAAGTGAATTTTTTGGAAGGCGCGGTCGGCCCGATGCATAACCATCCGCACGAGCAGTTAACCTATGTGCTGTCTGGCGAATTTGAATTTACCATCGGCGATGAAACTCGTCGTGTGACGGCAGGCGATACGCTATATAAAGAGCCGCATATTATGCACGGCTGCGTCTGTATTCAGGCAGGAACGCTGCTGGATACGTTTACGCCCATGCGGGAAGATTTTCTTAAGTAAGCTTCCGCCTGGAAACCCGGCGTTATTGTCATCCAAAGTAAAAAGCCCGTCAGTGTTTCCACCGACGGGCTTTTCATATTAAGCGGTGCGGATTAACGCGCCAGCCAGCCGCCGTCTACCGCAACGGTGTAGCCGTTGATGTAATCAGATGCGCTGGAAGCCAGGAAGACGATTGGCCCTTGCAGGTCGCTCGGCAGACCCCAACGACCCGCCGGGATGCGATCCAGGATTTCTGCGCTGCGCTGCTCATCGGCACGCAACTGCTGGGTGTTGTTAGTGGCCATATAGCCCGGTGCGATAGCGTTGACGTTAATATTGTGCTTCGCCCATTCATTCGCCATCAGACGCGTGATACCCATTACGCCGCTTTTTGAAGCGGTATAAGACGGTACGCGAATGCCGCCCTGGAAGGAGAGCATAGAAGCGATATTGATGATTTTGCCGCCATTACCCTGCGCGATAAACTGCTTCGCCACAGCCTGAGACATAAAGAACACTGATTTAATATTCAGATTCATCACATCATCCCAGTCAGTTTCGCTGAAGTTGATCGCATCTTCACGACGGATCAGACCCGCGTTGTTCACCAGAATGTCGACATGACCGAATTCAGCCACCGCGCGTTCCAGCAGTTCCGGAATGACATCGATTTTACGCAGATCGGCAGTCAGGCTCAGAAAACGACGGCCCAGCGCGGTCACGCCTTCAATCGTGTCAGTCGGTTCAACGATGTTGATACCCACAATATCGCAACCCGCCTGCGCAAGACCAAGCGCCATACCCTGCCCTAAGCCAGTATCGCAGCCAGTCACAATCGCAACTTTACCTTCAAGAGAAAATGAATCCAAAATCATGGTGGTTTCCTTAATGTTCCAGCCTGTCACAGACAGATGCAAAGTTCTGAACGGTTCACATCAGGTTATGGGAGAGTGTGCTTCGCTTACGATGAGAAGAAGTGAATGAACACGACATCAGCCTGCGGCCCGTTACACATTTCGCCATTCTTTATTACCGTTACTACCTCGAAACGTAACGCGCTTGGTACGGCAAAACATCGTTTCGTTTTCATATGTGGGATTATACTATCCCCTATGAAACGGGTTTTCAATTATAAATAAAACAATGTTTCATTTTTCTGGGTAGCAAAACATGAAAGTGGAAGTAGGATCACGAAACCCGCGAAATCAGCCCACAGGCCCGCTTTTTATCCGGAAAAATTCGAGAATTAATTTGCCTAAAGCGGTGTATTAAAAAAGGCTGCGAGAAAGCGCAACGTTAATTTGAATCGAGGGAAACGGTACGAGGAAGGAAAGATTAGTTTCTGCGGCGCGCAGGCCGCAGCTGAGTAATGGTTTAGTCGCGTTCTATAGCCAGGGCCACGCCCTGCCCGCCGCCGATACATAATGTCGCCACACCTTTACGGGCATCGCGTTTTACCATTTCATGCACCAGCGAAACCAGAATACGGCAACCGGATGCGCCAATGGGGTGGCCTAAGGCAATCGCTCCGCCGTTGACGTTCACTTTGCGTTGATCCCACTCCAGCACTTTGCCCACCGAAAGCGCCTGCGCCGCAAAAGCTTCGTTGGCCTCAAAGAGATCCACATCATTGAGTTGCCAGCCTGCTCGCTCAAGGCAGCGGCGAGTTGCATAAACCGGCGCAATACCCATTAACGCCGGATCGACGCCAATGCTGGCAAAGGCGCGAATACGCGCAAGGACAGGTAAATTCAACTCTTGCGCACGGCTGGCGCTCATCATCATCACTGCCGCCGCGCCGTCGTTAATGGTTGATGCATTTCCCGCCGTCACGCTTCCGTGGGTGTCAAATGCCGGTGCGAGGCTCGCCAGCCCTTCTGCGCTGGCATCAGTGCGGGGTTGTTCATCGGTATCCACCAGCACTTTTTTGCCAGGCGCGATTTCAACTTCTACCGGAACGATTTCATCACGAAAACGCCCACTATCAATCGCCAACCGGGCTTTATGCTGGGATGAGAGCGCGTATGCATCCTGGAGTTCCCGGCTAATGCCATATTCCCGCGCCAGGTTTTCCGCCGTGACGCCAATGTGGTAATCGTTGAATGCATCCCATAAGCCGTCATGCACCAGGCTGTCGATAAGCTGGCTGTTCCCTAATTGCGCGCCGGTTCGGCTGTCTGTTAACACATGCGGGGCGCGGCTCATATTTTCCTGGCCGCCAGCAATGACCACATCGGCTTCGCCGCACTGGATAGCCTGGGTGGCAAGATGTAAGGCTTTAAGCCCCGATCCGCAGACATCATTTATTGTGATAGCCGATACCGCCCACGGCAGGCCGCTGTTAAGCGCCGTCTGGCGAGCTGGATTTTGCCCGGCTCCAGCCGTTAGCACCTGGCCCAGAATGACTTCGTCCACATCAAGAGGATCGATGCCTGAACGTTCAATCAGCGCTTTAACCACTACAGCACCCAGCTCTACAGCCGTACGGCGCGCAAGCGCTCCCTGGAAGCAACCGATAGGCGTTCGCGCTGCGCCGACTATCACTACATCTTTCATTTTCAACCCCACCATGACAGGACTGAAGTAGAGTAGCGATTGTTATCAAAATTTTTCGTAAATGTTTAAAAAATGGTGAACACAGTCACACAGTAAAAACGTATGACGTTAGCTGAAACGCGCATATCAATAAGGGAGGGCAGAAAAATAAACTAAAACAGGTCACATGCCATGACCTGTTGTTATCTTAAGAGGGGCAATAGATAACGCCTCACACGGGAATGTGAGGCGGATGACTTCATCAGGCAGCGACACGTTTCGGCTGGGAGGTAAGGTGGCTGGCCCACAGGCTGGCAACCCATTTGACACCTCTTTCAGTAAAGCGCGCCTGAGAGAACGTATGCTGGTTTTCACCGACACCAGAGCGAAGCGTAAAATAACCTGCCTGCATATGATGATTCGGCGGCGTCAGCGTGCCGTTAGCGCGATACATGATATTGCGCTCCAGCAGAAACTGGCGGAACTCAGACTCTTTGACTTTCAGCATCTTACAAACCTGGCGAAATCCCAGCGAATCTTCAACCTGGACGAACCGGTCAAAGAACTCAGCCTTTGGCATTGTAATAGCCAGTTGTTGTTCCGCTTTCTGGCGCTGCTCATACTGTTCCGCCCAGGCGCGTGCGGCGGCGGCGGGATTGGTGAAATCAGGAATTTCTGCGCGCTGTTCACGCTCCTGCCACCAGTCCAGTACATTTGCCGTAAAGCCTGGCGAAACGCGCGCCACGGCCAGCAGCGAATCACGCTTATTAAGCAAATACTCCTGATAGCTTTCCCCTTCGCGATCAAATTGATTGATAACAAGCGGTTGCGACAGGCGCTGAGCCGTTTCCAGACTTTTAATAATACGTTTCACTTCGCCGTGAGTTATGCCCGTCAACGTAGCAATTTCACGGCTGCTCATTGTGACTGATTGATCCAAAGTACTTCGGTTTAAAGAAGGATTCATCATAGGCCTCACCACTGACTCACAAACAGCAACACCCTGTTGGGTAGTAGAAATAGTATACAATATGCTGTTTAAATATCCAGTAGTTTTTATGAACAATTTACCTTAAGCAAATCAGTCAATTCGGCGTTTTTCCTCTGTATACCCATACAGGTAATTTTTAATAAAGCTATGAATCATGCGGCTTGAGCACGCACCTTATGCGTTGCGCATCTTTCTCATAGCCGCGTAGCTGGCATGCGAATCAGGACGACAAAAGGGAGTATCAATTGAGTCCCACGCGGTTTAATAATTCAACGGCAATTTATGAACGGCGACCAGCTTTCCCTTTTGCATTTCAATGTAATTGCCTTTACGCAGCGCCGAGAGCATTTCGGCAATAACTGAGCGGGAAATATGAGTATGGGTTTGAATATAACTAATGACGCCTATCTGAGAACGCACTTCGGCATCCCATGACGCCATGGTTAACAGCGTGGAACGGATCTGCGCATAGGTAGACGTACCGATAAATTGAGCATCACGCCATTCAAACCAGCGCATTTGATAAGTTTGCCAGTGACAGAAGGACTTCCAGAGCCCCTGTTTTTCTATAACGTCCATCGCAAGCTGAACGGGTAAACGAAACCCGACGCACTGGGTTTTAGTGACAAGTTTATAATGCAAAGGACTGGGGATAGGGTCGCCGGATAAACTCAGTAAGACAGGCGCAGCAAGAAGTTCCACATGGATATCATTGTTTTCCCGCCAGATATCGAAAAAGCCCTCTTTAAAAAACCAACACTGTTGCTCGCCATGCTCATTTACGAAACTTAATTCTTCCCCCGCTGCGCTATCAAACGCTTGCGCATAAGCACTGAGATGGCTACGTAGAATCTCCAAATGATTTAACGGTTTTACCAAATCTAACATGTGAGTAATCCCTTCACTGTTAAGCATCCATTCTCGCTGGTTAAAGAAATGCCCATCCAAACCAGGATGGGCAGTTAATAACCACAATCTCAATTATGACATGGCGGTGATTACCAAGTGTATTTCACGCCCACGTTTGCCGCCCAATCCTGGTCGACGTCGCCGCCGCCGAGATAGTTAGCATCGGCATAGGTACTGAAGTTTTTGGTAAAGCTGAACTGTCCGCCCAGACCCACACGAACCGCAGATCCTTCAACGCCGTTATCAATGCTGTCGTTGTTAACATTCACGCTGTTATCCGCGTCGTCGTAAACGTAAGCCAGTTTGCCGTATGGCGTGAAGGACTGATCATTACCATAGTTAAAGGTATAACCAATATCAGCACCCAACTCATAACGCAGGCTGTCATAAGATTGACTATCCACATCCATCTTATTGCTAAGCTGATAGGCGTCGCCGTCCTGGAACAGACCCGTAATGCTCGCGTACGGAGTCAGGTATCCGCTCTCGTTGAACTGCCAGTCGTAGCCCGCTTTTAAACCGAAGCCCCAGGCATCAGAAGAGATATCACCGGAAACAGACTCGCCATTGCTCATCACGGCGGTGAGGTCATTGCTGTAATGGCTGTAGCTGAGGGTGGTATCAACAAAAACGTTGCTCGGGAAACGCGCTGAGGTATAGAAACGAGCTGATTGCGTATCCTGATCAACATTGCCGGAACGGTCATCCATGCTGCCTTTACCAAAGCCCGCCGCCGCACCCACGGTCCATTTCGCATTGTTGCCATCGATCTGCTTATCGACGCCAACCATAATGCCGTTAACATCCTGATCATAATCCAGCACGCTGGTGCTGCCGCTGAAGCTGCCGCCGTAGTAAGCAACCCAGGCCCCACCCTGATCGCCCGCATTATGACGACCATTTGCCAGGCGGGTTGACAGCACATCCTGTTCCATATTCCAGATGTTGCTGTTTGCAGAAGGAATGCTCAGCGCCATGTTGGCGTAGTCGGTCAGCTCTTTTTGCTGCAGAGTGACTACATCGCCATTTTGTTGCGCTTCGTAGGTGTACGCACCCAGATCTGCTTTATTGGCAGCCGTGAAGCTGGCACTGGTATTAGCGTTATTGTCATAGACGCGGATAATTTCTTTATTCTGGTATTGCGCGACGGAACCGGCACCGGTTGCGTTATCAATACGAACTTGATAATTGCCCGCTACATCGCCATTCACAGCCAGATGGCCATCCGAATTCAACGCAATAACACCGTAATCGTAATTAGCGTCATAAATATTGTTGGTGATATAACGACCGTTATTCAGATCAGAATTAAGGACATAATCACGGCTGGCGATATTCAGCGCGCCCGCGTTAGTCAGGATCATATTATTGGTATCAATCTGACCCAGGCCGACATTCAACTGACCATGATTATCAACGGTAATGGTATTCGCATACAGGCTGGCAGTCTCTTCAAGCAAAGAAGCCTGGCTATAGCTGTCGATATGCAGACTGTTGGTGGCGACTTCGTAACCGACGTCATAAGCATCGACTGCATTATTTGAATCGCCAATATTAAGAGAAGAACCATTGGTAAGGGTAATGCTGTCCGCCAGCAGGCTTGAGTCTTCAACATTCACTTTCGAACCGTTATTTACCGTCAGACTGTCAATGTTAGACACCTTGCGGGTATCCCATTCAGAGCCGTTATCCAGCGTAACGTTAAAAATACCGCTCTGATAAACCGCGTTACCTGCAACGTGGTTTCCTTCATCGAAAGCCGTACCGTCAGCGTTGATGCCATAAACAGACCCAGGCCAAATGCTATTTGCTTGATAGTCATACAACTCTGATGTTGCTTCTACGTCTGAAAACGCAGCACCAACCCATTTGCTGCCGTTCGTCAGCGTCAGGTCCAGACGATCGGTATCATCCCAGCCGTTAGAATCCGCGACGCCATCGCCATTACGATCGTAAGCATCGACATGAACGAGATTGCCGTCTGCATCAAGGCGATCGTAACCGCCAAAGTTATTATCGAATGTGCTTGAGAACAGCACATCCCCCGTCAACGTTGAATGATCAAACGTTGCCGTGGTTTGCATCGCATTATCTGAATCAGAAGCGATAACGGCTAAAGCGACATCATCTGCGTTGAAAGAATAACCATTACTGTAATCGCTCGCTTTTCCGGTGCGGCCATAGAAACCTTCTGTTCCCATGTCGCTAAACGAGCCTGAAGTAACAACGGAATCTTGAACGACAACGTTGTCATTGAAGACTTCTGTGTTATTCCAGCCATCGACAGCGGTTACGTCATAGTTGTCTTCCCACTGATAACCCTGCCCCAACGTAATGCCGGCAACTTTTGAGTTGTTTTGAATGACAAGATCAACTTCCTGATCCAGAGTAATTGCGGTACCCAGGTTGAAAGTATCGTAAGAAGCCGTTTCGCCCGTGGTTGCGTTGTTATAGATGTAATGTTCGTAGTTATCGTCGATAGTGGAATTATCGACGGTTAAAGCCAAACGATTATAAGCATACCCATCAGTACGTCCGTCAGCGCAATCCGCAGTCATACATTGAGAAGTAATCATGCCATGAATATAGCTATCTTTAATGGTCAGCGCGTTCGGATTAGTATTGCCCGCGACACCGTCATCCAAATAATACGTTGAAATGACGCCATTGACGTTCGCGCCGTTAATAACCGGGTAGATATTACCATTAAAATAACTGGAGCCGTAATCATAGCCCACGTAACCTTGATACATTACGCCACCGTTATAATAAAAGGTGTCATAATTAGTACCAGAAATGTCAATGGTAGCAGATGCCTGAGAAGCGATTGCCATCGTACAAGCTATTGCCAATTGAGATACAACGAGTTTCTTATTCCAGCAGCGCATTTACCATCCCTCCTCAGGGATAAACTAAAGTTGGTCCATCAATTATGCGGTTTACTATAAAAACAAAAACGACACATAACACTAATACATTCAATATTAAGATAAGCACTAACAGAGAAAATTATGCGCGTTGAAACGTAAAAGGTTCAAACAAACTTTATATAAAGTCTGATTTCAAACCTTACCCATAACGGGAACAAGACCTTTTTTATCGATAAAATAAATAAAAAAAAAGAGACTGATAAATAAAAAGCATTTTTCCAGTTAGAGTTAATTAATTCTCTCCATGAAAAATAAAACTTATATTTACAAGCACTGTACCGAAACAATAACTTTACATAAAAATCATTAAAAACAATAAATAACAAAATATTCAACAAAAAGAACTCAATTCAATAATAAAATTCATGAATGATTACTTATGACACACATCATTCTTTTTATATATATTTAGATTAACAAACCAAAAGTAGCGCGATAATTCTTATTAACTCCATAAGTGGACATTTGAAAGCGCCCTTTTCATCACACAGTATCAATGCAGGCGCCTATGACGTTGATTGGCGATAAAAATGCCATTACTCCTTATATAAAACCCTAAGACAATTAATACGAAATTTATCAGCAGCCACGCCATTCCCGCCTAACATTATATTTGCAATGTAATTACCACAGCAAATTTGCCGGGCATCGAAATCACTTACAGCCTTGTTAATTTAACGGATGCTTTTTTATTTCAAAATGCGACTAATAATTTCCAATAATTGATTTTTATCAGGTAACTTTGTTAGTTTGTTGTAGCGATTATTTTATCAAAGATGATTTTTTTAAACGAAGGAGCTTTATCCGAAACGCCCAAAACGCCCCTGACAATAAAAGAACAGAGCCGTTCAATCCCTTTCAAAAAAAGGCAGCGTGAAGAAAATAAGTGGAGTCCTAGAGGGTAAGCGTGTCATGTGAAAGCAAATTAAAGACGTAAGCCGTCAGAGCAATCGGCCTTTCAACGTCGCTTGGGTTTGTGACTGTTAGCATGCCTGCCGGGGGTTTTAATGCAGCCAACCACACGGGAACGCGTATGAAAGTCTTTCAGTAAGGGGATGAAGCATGGAAAGCGTACTGGAGCGGGTGAAGGGAATCGACCAGAAACCCTTAGATCTCAAAACTAGTAGTTGATGACGGAGATTGTAGAGGAAAAATCTCATGTCTATCAAGGCCCAATCTTATTTATATACTACTGCTGACGGCGTTTGGATGTTCCAGATCTTCATTCCGGTATACATGCGCCACATCTTCGGAGGGAAACGCCTGTACCGGAAATCTACAGGCACCATGGATCTGACAGCAGCAAAACATTCAAATACAGAGACAAGCGCTCATTCTCGACGCTGGCTAAATCTGCTCGCGCCGCTGAGGTGTTTCTCGCATCGCTGGATCGGGTAGATGTTAAAATTACTGAGATCAGACGGTCACAAGTGACGATGTTCATCAACCAGCAGGGCAAGAAGGCCCCTCAAACCGTCCAGAACTGGCTAACGTGCCTGGGGAGCCTGTATGAGTACGCTCGTAGAAGTCATGACGACATAACGCCGGATAACCCGTTTCACGGCATGAACCTCGAAGCGAGGGCGACGATTGAAAGTTATCGCCTTTTGAGCCTCACCAGATGCAAAAGCAACTGGATGCAGCAGAGCCAGAGATCAGGAACATTATCACTATGGGACTGTTTTCAGAATGCCGCCTTGATGAACTGGCAAGCCTCAAGAAATCGGAGATCCAGACGGTGGAAGGTGTACGCTGTTTCTTCATTTCGAAGTCTAAGACCAAAGCGGGGATCAGGCATGTCCCGATTCACTCCCGGCTATCTGCGATTGTCGATGAGTATTTGAGCCACGCTTATGGCGAATACCTGTTCCTACAGGCTAACAGGATGAACCGGAAGGACGGCAAGAAAGGCCCCTTCTACTCTCAAGCATTCACCAGACTACGCCGCCGTGTACTTCCTACAGCCACAGACCACCAATGTTTCCACAGCTTGCGCGGGATGTTCATAACATGCCTTGACCGTGCAGGAGTACCAGAACAACGGATCGGAGCCATAGCGGGACACACAGACCAGAAATCGAAGACGGAAGCCTTCCGAACCTATTCCCAGGGCGCGAGCATGGAGGAGCTAAAAAACATGTGGAAATCGTTAAATTTTTATGGTGTAGGCATTGACTTTCAGTAAGGAAATGTGCCACCCAGCCCACGAAGTTCGCGAGGGAGGTTTGTTATCCCGAAGGGATAAAGCCACATTTGTACAATAGTATTCTTTCATGTTAGTCATAAAAGAGAATGTATATCTGTTCCTGTGTATCAATCACTACTCAGGTATACATTCATACGCCACAAGGTGAGCAGAGAGGAAACAGCCGAGTTTATCACCCGCCTTGCGGAGTGGATCGCCGTTGGCGGTCTGGAAGCCGTCCACGTTTATTTAATGGCTTACCCCTTGTCAGAGTTCACTCCGTATCGCCCACCGTTCAGCGTGGCGCTTGGGCGCATGGAACAAGCCAGCATTAGCGAAGAGCAGAACGAAGCGGAGATCTTCACCGGAGAAAATCCGGCGTTTGCATTCCAGGCATTCCATGACGCTTGCCCGTCATTCGCACGACCACAGGATGCGAGGCAATGGCTACGTGATAACGGGTGCATGAGCGCCAAAGTGAACACCCGCGCCGGGTTAAAATCAGTCTGGTATCGAGCGCAGCAGGACGGCAGCAGCAAGATCCTGGAGAGTGTTCTCTCCTGGTTTGTCGATAAATACTACCCAACTCCGACGAAGTGATCAGGGCTACAGGGCTATGATTTTAGCCCTGCATTTTGAAACTCGCGCCACCACTGGCTTGATCAGGGCTACAAGGCTAACAGGGCTATTTATCAAGTATTTTTAGATCTTTTTCGACTTCACCGTTTTTATAACGGGGAGAGGAGACAGCGCCAGCATCTCCCGCATCAAATAGCGACAAGCCACCAGCCCCCATTCTTTTAGCACCACCTAACTAAAATTTCAGCACAGCTAACCACCTCTCACTTTATTACGAAACGCAATTTCACTTAGGTCTAATACTTGTTGCTCATGGGGTTATTGCTTGTAAAATAACCTCTTTGATTATTTCCATAGTAAGTAAAGGGACTTATGAAACAGTACACCAACGAACTTAGACCAGAAATGCTGGCAGCTTTTGACGAATCACCATTCACAGCCGAACAACTCGCCAGAATGAATGATGAAGCCCGCTCTCTCATCGAGAAACAAAACGCCTACAATCTCGCTCATCCAGTTACAGCAGCTTATCTGATCGCCACAGAGGGTAGCTTAACCCGCGATGGCGGAACGGTTTTCAGTGAATACACCGGACAGCAGATCGAATCCGAGGACGGCAAACGGCTAAATGTTTCGCGTGTAGGTGATGAAGTTCGTTACCCGGATGGAACCACTGCGAAAATTAGCACTGGAGCAGGAAAAACTTCTGGTGACTCTGCCGCGCTTATTGGAAGCGCACTTGATAATGGCGACGAAATAATTAGTTGCCCTCAAGGAAATATCAGAAAAGTAGTCCGGGCTGGGGAATCGCTGCCTGAAAACTTTC
>NZ_JAALBX010000010.1 GCF_011077955.1 Citrobacter freundii | reverse complement strand
TTTTATTTATTCAGAACGCTGAATGAAGCACGGGAAATTACAGAGCGCTGGCTGGCTGAATATAACAGCGAACGGCCCCATGAATCCCTGAATAACCTGACGCCGGAAGAGTACCGGCTGATGACTGAAACTCCGGAAATCTCAAAAAATGCGTGGAACTAAAACGGGTGTGCTTACAGTCGCTCATCTGATAACGACATTCGGACTCAGTATTCGTCAGGCCTGCCGGAGTCTGAATCTGAGCAGAACGGTTTACCATTACCGCCAGGATACCACCCGCAATGAGCCCGTTATTTCCGCATTACAGGCTGCCGCCGAAAGGTATCCACGATATAGTTTCCCAAAGTTATTTCAGATTCTGCGGCGGCAGGGATGCCCGTGGAAGCATAAATGGATCCACCGTATTTACTGCCTTCTGAAGCTGAACTTTCGTCGCAAAGGTAAACAGCGCCTGTCTGCGCGTAATCCGGAACCACTGGCTACGCCTGAAGCGTTAAAC
Organism: Citrobacter freundii; assembly: GCF_011077955.1. Classification (GTDB taxonomy): domain Bacteria; phylum Pseudomonadota; class Gammaproteobacteria; order Enterobacterales; family Enterobacteriaceae; genus Atlantibacter. The sequence goes on along the minus strand of NZ_JAALBX010000010.1, from coordinate 158,216 downwards.
CAGAGCTGGTTCGTTGATTTCATGTACGACTCTCTGGTTTGTGGGAGCCGTTTTCTTCCTGCTATTTGTTTGCATGTTGAGCGTCTGACCCCGGATATGTAGCTTGTCGCCGTTACGGGCATAATGATTTCAGCACGCTTACAAAAACGGTAGTCTATAATTTATAAACAGTTTTCGTTATGGATAATGGTGAAGCCATTGCCATCTTGCAGGCTGTTTACAAGGTGGATGAACCAGAAGAGGTAAACATGAACGTTGAAGCACTCACTCATAAGGCAGAAGAAGAAATTGCTGCTCTGATTGCAAAAAAAATCACAGAGCTGCGCAAAAAAACGGGCAGAGAAGTCTCAGAAATTCAGCTGGTCGCGCGGGAAGAAATGACGGGGCTTGAAGGCTACGAAGTAAAAATTAAACTGATTTAACCACTTCTGTTTGAAGGAAGGTCGCTACGGCGGCCTTTTTATCCTCTGCATTTCATCACCAGACGCTTACGAAATCCGCTATCTGCGCGTAGTTATGCGGCGGGCATCCCTGTGCTTTCTCTCACCGTGCGCTAAGGGGGATAGTCCACTTAACGCCCGGTGAGGGGGTAAAGCGTGAAATGTCGTTCGCAAAACGAACGACATTTTTCACCACGCCCGGCTTTCGCGGGCCAGGCAAAGGCTGTGCCTATTTGCGAATCAAATAGCGTATCGTCGGCCCATCCTGCTGGATCTCAAGCACGGTATAGCCATGATTGCGCGCATCCAGCGGAATATTATTAATCGACTGCGGACAATCGCTTATCACTTCTAAAATTTCGCCCGTTCTAAGCTGCGGCATCGCTTCAAGGGTCGCGACTGCCGGATAAGGGCAAGGCTCGCCGACCATATCAAGACGGTAATCCGGAACAATGGCGCTCATACGCCCTCCTGCGCAGTTTCAGTAGTTGTGGCGCGGTTGCGGCGAAAGAAGTGTTTTTCCCAGCCGATAACCAGCATCAAGGCGGCGAACAACATCAGATAGGTGACAAACAACCCACCCAACGGGCCGAAAGTTTTCAACAAATTGATTTTGTCCCAGCTGGTGGCAAGGGAAGGGGAGAGGTCATCCCAGAAATACGCCAGAATGGTTGAACCAATGACGTTGCCAAAGCCCACCCACCAGTAGTGCACCTGGCCTTCCACGGCGCGGTACATCCATCCCGTTTCACAACCGCCCGCCAGCACAATGCCGAAGCCAAATAGCAGGCCGCCTAACACGGCGTTCGGGCCCGCCCACATGATTTTCGGTTCAGCGCCAAGCTGGACATAACTGAAGATCCCAATGGCGCTCACCGCCATACCCAGAATAATCGCTTTCGCCATATGGGTGCGCCCGGTGATCCACATATCGCGGAACGCCGAGGTAAAGCAGATTTGCGCACGCTCAATCAGCAAACCAAAGCCCACGCCAAACAGCATTGCGAGGCCCAGTTTCGGTTGATTCATGGCGGTTAACAGCGCCCATCCCACCATGCCTGCAAAAATCAGCATGCCGAGTCGAAAGCGGCGGCGCGCCTGATCGTGGTTTTGAGTCAGTTGCGAGGCGCTGGAGACTTTCTGCAATTTGACCGGAATTCGAAACATCGGCATCAGCGTGAAACGCGCCCCAAACCAGGAGCCAATCGCGGTGGCGATGGCAAAGAACCAGGCATGCAGCGAGAACTGTGGAATACCGGTGAAGAATGCCGCCAGGTTGCAGCCCATCGCGAGGCGCGCGCCGAAGCCCGCAATGATACCGCCTGCGATCGCCTGGAATATGCGAATGCGGTGCTGGGGCTTACGGAGTTTGACGTTGTTCGCCCAAAGGGCCGCCGCGAAACAGCCGCCGAACATGCCGATAATCATCATGCCGTCGATACGGGTAAGGGGGGTACCTTCAAGATGGATGATTTTAAAATATCCCCACTCTTCGGCGTGCACGCCCATCAGCTGAAGCAGTTGTCCGCCCCAGCGGGTAAACTCGCCGGTCACCGCCCAGAACGTGCCGGTCAGACCGAAGTAGTAAGTGGAGAGGATCCCGGCGGCGATAACCGCTGGCAGCGGCGCCCAGAATTTAATGAGGTACTGCTGTTTGAATTGTTGCCATGACATGGTTTTTATCCTCTGAACTCAGACGGATGTAAAAAGCGCGGGAACGCGCAGGAAAGAGCGGGCATCATACGCCTTTTCCTCAGTATTTGCAGGGGCAAAAGAAGGATTAGTGATGCGTTAGCCACTTTATTGCGCAACAAGAAGGCTGGCGGCGATAATGCTTTAATGCCACACTCATTTTTTTAGATATTGCAGGAACAATGATGAAAAAATATGCACTGGCAGCGGCTTTGCTGGCCATGAGCGGCTGCGCACAGGTGGATAATTATAAGGACGTCGTGAAAGCGCCGGCACCGGCCGGGCTTGCCGGTTACTGGCAGTCTCAAGGGCCGCAGAGCAAGCTGGTAAGCCCCGAGGCGATAGCCAGTTTTATTGTGACCGAAAAGGGCGACACTCTCGATTGCCGCCAGTGGCAACGGGTAATTGCGCTGCCCGGTAAACTGATGCTGCGCGGCGGGGATCTTTATAACGTCACCGAGAAACTCGAAATTTATGGCGTTGAGCGAACCGGCGACCGGCTGGAGTATGCCGGCATGGAATTACAGCGGGTGCAGCGTCCAACTCAAGAGTGCGCCGACTTTTTGAAGGCGCATCCGTTGTTAAGCCCGCTGCCTTAATCGGGCTACGCAGCGTAAGGTTAACGTTTTTACGCGACGCCGGATTGAGCCTCCCCAGAACTCAAGCCGGTGTTTTGAGGTTATGTGCGTTGTAATGCTTCTTCGATTACCCATACGCTGACGTTGCCGCCCGGGCAGGTAAAGACGCCGGTGCCGGTTTCATCAGTAGAAATGCGCAGATCCTGATTGCCTAAAAAATCGATCCAGGTTTTATTGGCGTAGTTTTCTCCAAGCTCCAGCGTCTTCTCGCCAGCATCGCTGTTTGACATCACAACCACGCATCCTGGCGCCTCTGTGGTTCCGCTGCGACTAAAAGCGATGCAGTTGGGATGATCGAACCATAAAGTCTGCACGCCGTGCGCGAAACGCTGGCGTGCCAGGATCAGGGATTCGAGCTTGTCGACAACAGGCATTTCAATGTGATAGCGCTCGCCATCGCCACCGGTATCTTCATAGCGCGCGCCATACAGATCGGGATAAAACACGGACGGCACCCCATTTTCACGCAATAAGATCAGCGCATAAGCCAGCGGTTTAAACCACGTTTCCACCGGCGCTTCCAGCGCCTGAAGCGGCTGCGTGTCATGATTGGCGACAAGCGTGACGGCGTGGAACGGATCTGCTTCTACCAGTGTGCCGGTAAAAATTTCACGCATATCGTAGTCGCTTCCCTTCAGGGAGGCTTCGTGGAATTTCATGTGTAGCGGCACATCAAAGAGCATGGTTTGGCTATCCACTTGCTCAATATACTGTTGCAGTTTCGTCACGTCGTTGGCCCAGTATTCCGCCACGATAAACAACGGCTTTGGCGCCACTTCCTGTACGTGCTCGATCCATTCTTTATAAAACCAGGCGGGAATATGTTTCACGGCATCCAGGCGAAATCCGTCACAGTGCGTTTGACTCATCACCCAGCGCGCCCAGTATTTTATCTCTTCGGTTACCGCGCGGTTGCGATAGTCGATATTAGAACCCATCAGGTAATCAAAGTTGCCGTTCTCATCGTCAACCTGATCGTTCCAGCCATCGCCGGTGTAGTCGTTAATAATTTTGAACACCCCGTCTTGAGCAGGGTTTTCAATGCGATCAACGCCGCTGAAGCATTTATAATCCCAAATAAATTTTGAATATTGCCCCTGGCGGGCTGGAAAGGTGTAACGGGTCCAGGCTTCGCAGTCGATGACGTCATGATGAATCTGATTTCTGTCTTGTTCGTTTACGGGATTAACCTGTACCCGTTCTTTTTCATCTGCGCCCATCTTATGGTTAACCACTACATCCAACAGGACGGCAATATCATATTGATGCAAGGCATCAATGGCCTGGTGCAGTTGTTCTCTGGTGCCATATTTCGTGGCAACGGATCCTTTCTGAAAGAATTCACCCAGATCAAACAGATCGTACGTGTCATACCCAATGGAGTGCTCGCCTTCGCTGCCTTTACAGGTAGGGGGGAGCCAGACCATATTGATGCCGATATCATTGAAGGTCGCTGCGCGTTCTGCTATCTCCGGCCATAACGTGCCGCCGCCGGGCGAATACCAGTGAAAACATTGTAGTATGGTAGGATTGTGCATCTTCCTTGCTCCAGAAGTCATTTAGCTGACTTCTGGAGTATGGAAGATCTTCATCAACTCACCAGAGCGCGGGAAAATTAACGTTGCGTTAGTTAGCGGGGGTATTGGGAACCAGCAGCATTCCGGACAGTCTGCCGTAAGCATTGTTTAAGGATTGCTGACGCGAGGACTGACCGATAAGCTCGCTTAACTCGTCCAGGCGTTGTTGGAGCAGCGCTTTTAGCTGCTGCTCGTTTTCCAGTGTCTGCTTCAGGTAAGTTTCCAGCATATCCTGCACTTGCTTACTGATTATCGGTGCAGGCGATATCATAACCGCCTCCACGGACTGCAGGTAGGCGACTTCCTTTTCAAGTAATAACTCCCACTCACCCCTTTGCGCCAGATCCAGTAGGGTCTGGCTCATCAGCGCAACATGCTGCCAGCGGCTAATTAACTCCACGTTGGGTGACATTAATGTTACTCCTGGGCATGAGCCGGTTGAGGGGAGATTTGTTTCCATGCATCAGCGATGTCGCTGAGCAGTCCTTCAACTTCTTCAATCGCCTGGCTGTCGTTATGCAAATTGGCCTGTAGCAGACGGCGCACCATATAGTCATACAGCGAAGACAGATTGGTCGCGATTTCACCGCCCTGTTCGTTGTCCAGACCCGCTTTCAAACCGTTATCGATAATATTAATGGCTTTGCTCAGCGCTTCACCCTTTGCCACTATTTCGCCCTGTTCCATAAACAGGCGAGCGCGCACTAATGCGCTCATCGCACCGTCGAACAACAGCACGATAAGCTGATGGGGGCTGGCACTCATTACGGCACTCTCTACGCCCACGCGGGCGTAGGCGTTAGTGCCACTGGCGTTATACATAATGACCTCTCATCATTAGCTGGATTTGCTCATCGCCGTAAATTGTTGAGTAATATACGAACTGGTGCTGTTCAGTTTGCTCATCATGGAATCAAGCTGGGTGAACTGCGCTTTATAACGCGCAACCGTCGCATCAATGCTTTCATTGGTGGCCAAATACTGTTTGGTCAACTTTTTCAGCGTAGAGTTAATGCTGTCCTTCGCGGTATCGATGATGCCGTCATCCGCCAGGTAGCCTTTAACCGTGGATGCCAGTTTGGTGGTAATGCCGGTCTCTTTACCGTCCCCCACCAACAGTAGTCGCGTTGCGGAAGAGTTTTCATCTAACGCTTTGGTCAGCTTGGTATCATCAATCTTTAATTTGCCGGTTGTGCCGTCAGATGTGATACCGATTTCATTCATCGTTTTAAAACTTGAGCCGGTATCACTCTGAGTAAACATCGCTCGCAAACCGGTCTGGATGGTACGTACTACAGTGTCGCCAAGTAGTGGGCCGTTGCTGTTATTTTGATCAGTGGTGCCCGGATCGACTGCGGTGTATTTTGTCAGGGAGCTGAAGGTGTCAATCAGGGAGTTATAGGCATCAACCCACCCTTTAATCGCCGCTTTGGACTGATCGTTACTTTTATCAACCGTTACCGTCACGTTGCTGACTTCTTTGGTGAGGTTCAGCGTCACGCCCTGTGGCGCATCGGTTATGGTATTGCTCTGTCGTTCAATATTGATATTGTTAACAGACAGTTGCGCATTTTTCGCGTGCACCAACACATCCATGCCACCGCTGGTGCCATCAAAACCTAGTAACCCGTTAAGTTTGGCATCACCGTTAACGCTAATCACCATTTGGTTGTCGGTACCGGTTTGCGCAGAGGTGAGCACGAGTTGAAAATTTTTATCGTTGACCTTAACAATGCTCGCCGAGACGCCGCCGTCAGCTTCGTTAATGGCATCGCGGATACCCTCAAGCGACGTTTTGTCACTGCCCAGTTTGATAACCAAAGGTTCTTTACGGCCGGTTTGGTTAATCGTGATTGTGCGTTCACTGGCGCTGGTATCACCGAGCGCGTCGGTACTTGAGGTAATTAGCGTATTGGTAGTCAGGGATTGCGCCTGAGCCAGTTGCGTTACATTAATGGTGTATTTGCCCGCAGCCGCGCCCGCCGCGGTACTTACGGTTAAATCGGTACTGCTGCTTTTCGCCGTCGTGCTTTTAAACAGATCCGCATTATTTAATGTGGTATTGGCGCTCTGGAATTTTTCCAGCGCGCCTTTAAGCGTGCCATACGCGGTGAGGCGTGCAGTATTGGCACTTTGCTGTTTATTAATCGGCGTCAGGCGCGCTTTTTCAGCACTGGTTAGGTTAGCTAACAGCGAATCCAGCGGTAAGTTAGCACCAATACCTAAAGATGTAATTGAAGCCATGACATTTCCTTGTGATTGCAAACAGTAGTTAAACGCGATATCGGCAATCTGGCGGCAAAGTTTAATTATATTTGCGCAGAGTAATGGACGGAATAATGCCTAATAAGCAGGTTAATTCGTGAGGTTAAAAACTGTTCCTAATAAAAGCCTGTTTGAAAGCCGGTTAGAAAGAAAAAATCGCCGGGAATTAAAAATTTTCTAAAGTTCGAAAAGGGGGTGCCGATACATGAGTTACGGTGACAAGACCGTGGGCAACGGCCCAACAACATCAAGATGTAAATTGATAAGGAAAAGATCATGGCACAAGTCATTAACACTAACAGCCTGTCGCTGTTGACCCAGAACAACTTGAACAAATCTCAGTCTACCCTGAGCTCTGCGATTGAGCGTTTGTCTTCCGGCCTGCGTATCAACAGCGCTAAAGACGATGCCGCTGGCCAGGCGATTGCTAACCGCTTTACCTCTAACATCAAAGGCCTGACTCAGGCTTCCCGTAACGCTAACGACGGTATCTCCGTTGCGCAGACCACTGAAGGCGCGTTGTCTGAAATCAACAACAACCTGCAGCGTGTTCGTGAGTTGGCTGTTCAGGCAACCAACGGTACAAACTCTGATTCTGACCTGAATTCTATCCAGGACGAAATCACTCAGCGTCTGAGCGAAATCGATCGCGTATCTGGTCAGACTCAGTTCAACGGCGTAAAAGTGTTGGCTTCTGACCAAACAATGAAAATCCAGGTTGGCGCTAACGATGGTGAAACCATTGAAATCGCATTGGATAAAATCGACTCTAAAACTTTAGGTTTAGGAAGTTTCAGCGTTGCGCCGGGTAAAGTCCCTATGTCGAGTACCGTGACATTAAAAAGCCAAGCCGCATCAGGTTTAACTAATGTTATAGCAGCTGATGGCTCAGTTAATAGTACTGCAGGTGCAGGTTTCGGTGCGAAATTTAGAGCTAACACAGGTACTGGACCTAACTTTGATGGTTTAATTGCTAATTATTTTGGCAGCAGTGCTACAGATACTCATGATACTACTGATGCCGTAGGTACCGATTCAAAAGTCTATAAAATTGAAGTTGATGGGCAATCTCTTTTTGTCACTCAGGCTTCAAATGACGCAACCGCAAGCTATACTCTTTTACAGCAAGATAGTAGTGGCTATAAAGCTGTCCAAACTGATGTTGGTGGAACTCCTAAAAATGTTGAATTAGCTAATTTCGGTGGACGCGTTACTGCATTTGCTGCTGATGCCGCAGGCAACGCGGTTGCAGTTGATGTTTCCACTAATAAAGCAGGTAAAGCTTTAGCATTTAACGATTCGCCGATGTCAGTTTATTCTGGTGGAAAGAATCTGGAAGTTCATCAAGTTCTTGATAAAGATGGTAAAGGTATTACCGATACTTATGTTGCTAAAACTTCCGATGGGAAATATTTAGCTGTAAACGTTGATAAAACTTCCGGAAATACCTCTGTTATCAAAGACAGTGATGGTAATGAAGTGGAGTATGCTTTAGGATCTGATGGTAGTGCTAAAGCTATTGTTCGCGACGGCGAAAAAACTTACGCAGCCACGCTGACTACTTTAGGTTCCGCAGCAGCTACAGTTACTGTTGATAAAACTAAAGAATTGTCTGCAAGCGATTTGAAATCTATTAGCACAACGAATCCTTTGGCTAAACTGGACGAGGCGCTGGCCAAAGTTGATAAACTGCGTAGCTCTTTGGGTGCGGTACAGAACCGTTTCGATTCTGCCATCACCAACCTCGGCAACACGGTGAACAACCTGTCTTCTGCTCGTAGCCGTATCGAAGATGCTGACTACGCGACTGAAGTGTCTAACATGTCCCGTGCGCAGATCCTGCAGCAAGCAGGTACGTCTGTACTGGCACAGGCTAACCAGACGACTCAGGGCGTTCTTTCTCTGCTGCGTTAATTCGCAAATAAACCTTACCAAACCCCGCTCTTGCGGGGTTTTTTACTGATCAGACCTCTCTATAACCCCTAAATACACCCCATTTCACCCACTATTCACCCAATTAAAAGTCCTCCAGAAACGGATAATCATGCCGATAACTTAATTAACGCAGGGCTGTTTATCGTGAATTCACTCTATACCGCTGATGGTGTAATGGATAAACACTCGCTATGGCAGCGTTATGTCCCGCTGGTGCGTCACGAAGCATTGCGCCTGCAGGTACGCTTGCCGGCGAGTGTTGAACTCGACGATCTGATTCAAGCAGGCGGAATCGGGTTATTGAATGCAGTGGAACGTTACGACGCCCTGCAAGGTACGGCATTTACCACTTACGCAGTACAGCGTATTCGGGGTGCGATGCTGGACGAATTGCGCAGCCGCGATTGGGTGCCGCGCAGCGTCCGACGTAATGCCCGCGAAGTCGCACAGGCCATCGGTCAACTGGAACAAGAACTCGGACGCAACGCCAGCGAAACAGAAGTGGCGCAGCGTTTGGGGATTGCGCTTGACGAGTATCGTCAGATGCTGCTCGACACCAACAACAGCCAGCTTTTTTCCTACGACGAGTGGCGGGAAGAGCACGGCGACAGTATTGAGCTGGTGACCGAAGAGCATCAAAGCGAAAACCCGTTGCAACAGTTGTTGGAAAGCAGCCTTCGTCATCGCGTTATGGAAGCGATTGAAGCGTTGCCGGAACGTGAACAACTGGTGCTGACGCTCTACTACCAGGAAGAGCTCAATCTCAAAGAGATTGGCGCGGTTCTGGAAGTGGGAGAGTCGCGGGTAAGCCAGTTGCACAGCCAGGCAATAAAACGGCTAAGGTCTCGTCTGGGTAAGTTATAGGTTGTTGAGCTGCTCATCATCCTGGAAATGCCACTCACGCATGCTACACCGGGAGTTATTATGACCGAGCAACAACAAAAAAAACGGCCTATTAGCCGCTACCTGAAAGACTTTAAGCACGCTGAAACCCATTGCGCCCATTGCGGCAAATTACTGGACCGCATTACGCTGGTTCATCGTGGGACTATTGTTAATAAAACGGCTATCGCTCAACTCGATACCCTTATCGATGAAGCCACCTGGGCTGGCCAGCGTCACGAATGGTCAGCACTGTGTCGGTTCTGCGGCGATCTGCATTGCAAAGTGCAAAGCGAGCATTTCGACATCATTGGCTTCAAACAATATCTTTTCGAACGTACCGACATGAGTCCGGGCACGATTCGCGAGTATGTCGTGCGTCTGCGCCGTCTTGGCGAACATCTCGAAGCGCAACAAATCCCGGCCGAGCAGGCTAAACAAGGCGAGATCGAAGAAAAACTCGAACGCTGGTTGCCGCCCACCAGTACCAATAACTACCGCATCGCACTGCGTAAATATTCCCGTTATTTGAATCACAGCCACCAAAGTGAAACACCAAAAGCCTTGTATGAGACGACTTCTGCTATATATTAATTTGGCATAACTCGTTCCATTCTGTTGTTTGCGAAACAGGTGTAACTCATTAAACTGGCTGAAAATTTCGATATCTGGGGTATCTATGAAACTTGCACAGTTTGGCCGTCAGGCGCTGATGGGCGTCATGGCCGTGGCGTTAATGGCAGGCGTAAGCGTAAAAACCTTCGCAGCAGAAGATTTACTGAATAAAGTCAAAGAACGCGGCACGCTGCTGGTGGGCCTTGAAGGCACGTACCCGCCGTTTAGCTTCCAGGGCGATGACGGAAAACTTACTGGTTTTGAAGTGGAATTCGCCGAAGAGCTGGCAAAGCATCTTGGCGTAAAAGCAACGCTTAAACCGACTAAATGGGACGGCATGCTGGCGTCGCTTGATTCTAAGCGCATTGACGTGGTCATAAACCAGGTCACCATTTCTGATGAGCGTAAGAAAAAGTATGACTTCTCTACGCCGTATACCGTCTCTGGTATTCAGGCGCTGGTGAAAAAAGGCAACGAGAGCAGCATCAAATCTGCAGATGACCTGAAAGGGAAAAAAGTGGGCGTTGGCCTTGGCACTAACTATGAAGAGTGGCTACGTCAGAACGTACAGGGCGTGGATATCCGCACTTATGATGATGACCCGACAAAATACCAGGATCTGCGAGTAGGCCGTATCGACGCCATTCTGGTTGACCGTCTGGCCGCGCTGGATTTGGTGAAGAAAACCAAAGACACCCTGGCGGTTGCAGGCGAACCGTTCTCCCGTCAGGAAGCGGGCGTTGCACTGCGCAAAGGTAACGACGACATGCTTAAAGCGGTCGATCAGGCTATCGCAGAGATGCAAAAAGACGGGACGCTCGCCAAACTGTCTCAAAAATGGTTTGGCGCTGACGTGACCAAATAAGTCGTCCTCGCCGTAAAAAGGTGCTGAAATCAGCACCTTTTTTATTGCATTACGTTTGCCCTGACGCAAGTAATGCATAATTATCAGGTCTGCGATAATTAAACGGCATCCGGAGGTGTCATGTCACTGCAACATTTAACCCGTTTTCCCCGTCTTGAATTTATTGGCGCACCCACCCCGCTTGAATTTTTGCCGCGCTTTTCTGATTACCTGGGCCGGGAAATCTATATCAAGCGTGACGATGTGACGCCGATGGCGATGGGCGGCAATAAGCTGCGCAAACTGGAGTTTCTGGCGGCTGATGCCCTGCGTGAAGGCGCGGATACGCTTATTACCGCGGGCGCCATTCAGTCCAACCACGTGCGCCAGACCGCGGCGGTGGCGGCAAAGCTTGGCCTGAACTGTGTGGCGCTGCTGGAAAATCCGCTTGGTACCCGTGCAGAAAACTATTTAACCAACGGTAACCGTCTGCTGCTGGACCTGTTCAATGTCCAGATTGAGATGTGTGACGCGCTGCATGACCCGGATGCGCAGCTTGAGGCCATCGCCACCCGTGTCGAAGCGCAAGGCTTTCGTCCGTATGTGATCCCGGTGGGCGGCTCTAACGCGCTCGGCGCGCTCGGTTATGTGGAAAGTGCGCTGGAAATTGGCCACCAGTGTGAGTCGGTAAACGTGTCGTCAGTGGTGGTGGCATCGGGTAGCGCAGGGACGCATGCGGGCCTGTCCGTGGGGCTTGAGCAGGTCATGCCGGAGGTGGAATTAATAGGCGTCACCGTATCGCGCAGTATTGCCATGCAGAAACCTAAAGTGGTTGCTTTGCAACAGGCGGTGGCGGGGGCGCTTGAACTCACGGCATCGGCAGAAATTGTCTTGTGGGATGATTATTTCGGTCCGGGCTACGGTATTCCGAATGAAGAAGGGATGGAAGCCGTGAAACTGCTCGCCCAACTCGAAGGGATTTTGCTTGATCCGGTCTATACCGGAAAAGCCATGGCGGGGCTCATCGATGGCATCAGCCAGCGTCGTTTTAAGGATACCGGGCCTATCCTGTTTGTGCATACCGGCGGCGCGCCTGCGCTATTCGCCTATCATCCGCACGTTTGAATTCCGGTGAAAGAACAATAATGCAAGAAAGTATTCAACTGATTATCGATTCCTTACCGTATTTACTGAAAGGGGCGGTGTTTACGCTGCAACTGAGTATTGGCGGGATGTTTTTTGGCCTTGTGCTCGGCTTTATTCTGGCGTTGATGCGTCTGTCGCCTGTCTGGCCGGTCTCCTGGCTTGCGCGTATTTATATTTCGATATTTCGCGGTACGCCGCTTATCGCACAGCTCTTTATGATCTACTACGGTTTGCCGCAATTTGGCATTGAGCTCGATCCTATTCCCGCAGCCATGATTGGGCTTTCGCTCAATACCGCCGCCTATGCTTCAGAAACGCTGCGCGCGGCTATCTCCTCTATTGATAAAGGCCAGTGGGAAGCGGCTGCCAGTATCGGGATGACGCGCTGGCAGGCACTGCGTCGCGCCATTCTGCCTCAGGCGGCGCGGGTCGCGTTGCCCCCACTTAGCAACAGCTTCATCAGCCTGGTGAAAGATACGTCGCTTGCCGCCACCATTCAGGTACCTGAATTGTTCCGTCAGGCGCAACTTATCACCTCGCGTACGCTTGAAGTGTTTACTATGTACCTTGCAGCCTCGTTGATTTATTGGGTAATGGCGACAGTCCTTTCCAGCCTGCAAAATTACTTTGAAAACCAGCTTAACCGTCAGGAGCGTGATCCGAAATGAGCGCGATTTCAGTCAAACAACTGGTGAAAAAGTTTCACGGCCAGACGGTATTGCACGGCATCGACCTTGAGGTTAAGCCGGGTGAAGTGGTGGCCATTATTGGCCCCAGCGGCTCCGGCAAAACGACGTTGCTGCGTAGCATTAATCTGCTTGAGCAACCCGATGCGGGCACTATTCAGGTCGGCAACATCATCATTGATGCCGCGCAATCGATGGGCAAGCAAAAAGGCCTGGTGCGCGAATTGCGCCAGCATGTTGGGTTTGTCTTTCAGAACTTCAATCTGTTTCCGCACCGCACGGTGCTTGAGAACATCATTGAGGGGCCAGTTATCGTAAAAGGCGAGCCTAAAGATGAGGCGTCGGCGCGTGCGCGTGAACTTCTGGCGAAAGTGGGACTCACCGGCAAAGAAACCAGCTATCCGCGTCGCCTTTCCGGCGGGCAGCAACAGCGTGTGGCGATTGCCAGAGCACTGGCGATGCGCCCTGATGTGATTTTATTCGATGAGCCGACCTCCGCGCTCGACCCGGAGCTGGTAGGCGAGGTGCTAAGCGCTATACGTCAACTGGCGCAGGAGAAACGCACCATGGTTATCGTCACGCATGAGATGAGTTTTGCCCGCGATGTCGCGGACCGGGCCATCTTTATGGATCAGGGGCGTATTGTTGAGCAGGGGCCTGCAAAGACACTGTTTACGGATCCGCAACAGCCGCGAACCCGACAATTTCTTGAAAAATTTCTGATGCAATAAACGAAGCGTAATGCTCCCTTCCTGACGCCGGGTGTGGTGGTGCGTGCCAGCCCGATTGCGGTCAATTTAGTGAAAATGATGAAAAATTGCAGGTTGTGTAGCGAATTCATCTGGCTAGTGAATATTAATCCCTGTATTGATTGATAAGATAAAGTCTCATTTGTGGTACTTTATCTCATCAGAACAATTAATGAATGTACAAGGCATGCACAACGCAGAATGACGGACAGTGACTTTTTCAACTGGCGGAAAAACGTATTCAATCGTTTTCAGGAAGCCCAGACCAGCGCAGAAGTAGAGAAACTTTTAGCGAGTGAAACAAAAGCCATGGCGTTTGAGTATTATGCGCTGTGCATAAGGCATCCAGTGCCTTTTACCCGCCCTAAGCTTACCATTTTTACTACCTATCGGAGCGACTGGACGCAGCATTATCAGGCTGAAAACTATGCCGCTATCGACCCGGTACTCAATCCCAATAATTTCCATCGCGGCTACCTGCCATGGAACGATGAGCTATTTAGTACGGTGCCTGATTTTTGGGACGCGGCGCGCGATTATGGACTGAAAAATGGCGTGACCCAGACGGTGATGGCGCCCGGACGGGCATTAGGCTTTCTGTCTACATCAAATCTCAGGGCGCAGGATGCCTGGCTTTCTGACGATGAGCTGGCGCTACGCCTGTATTACCTGGCGGAACTCAGCATGATGGCGTTGCTGCGTATGAATTCTCCGGCGATGACTGGCCTTGAAATGAAGTTCAGCAAACGCGAGCGCGAGATATTACAGTGGACGGCAGAGGGGAAAACATCGTCCGAGATAGCCATGATCTTATCGATTTCTGAAAATACGGTTAATTTTCATCAAAAGAACATGCAGAAAAAATTCAATGCGCCTAATAAAACTCAGGTCGCTTGTTATGCGGTGGCGATGGGGCTGATATAACGGAGTTTACACGTGCAATATGTTTTGACGCGGCGGCAAGTACACTCCCCGCCGCGTTTTTATTACTGGCGGTAAGCTTGTTTAATTTGCTTAACGGTATTGCTGAACAGTTCCGCCTGCGCGGTATCTTCCATTTGAGTGATCTGTTTTTCCATCTTGATAATCACCCGGCCCGCATCTGCCTGGCCCATGGCCTGGAGCATAAGGGTTAGCAGGTTTTTCATACAAGAAACTTCCAGTGCCAGTTCCTGAATATTGTCATTGGTGGAAAAATCAGGGGTGCTCATGTTATTACCTCAATGGAATTATCGCGCGTAAAAAGCGTGATGTTGCTCTTAAGGGCGCGGAGTATACCACAAGCCTGCCAAAAGTCAGGTGTGGTTGTTTTTTGCCCGCCTGCAGTGGCGCTTCGCTTAAATAAAGGAAGCGGTCTACGGAATGCATTCTCACTGGGTTTTTGGTTAAAAAGCTTATATGTGCCAGTAACGTTTTTTAACTATTAAATAGTGATTTTACTAAAAGTTGATTCATTGTTTTTTCAATGTATTTTTAATATTACTTATTTGTTTTATTTATAACACATTGAATAAAATGATTTAAATAAACGCGTCTTGCACCACTTCTCCCTTCTTTTTTCACGGTTTCTTTCAAGAAATGCGAGCGGGAACGAGATACTGCTTTTTTTGCGTTTTAAAGTTGACTTAAAACCCGTTAATATATGGGAAATTATCTTTCAGCAGCGTTATCCCTTTTCTGGAGATGTATCTTTTGATCAACGTTCTTCTTGTTGATGACCATGAACTGGTGCGCGCAGGGATACGACGCATTCTTGATGATATCAAGGGCATTAAAGTCGCAGGTGAAGCCTGTTGCGGCGAGGATGCCGTAAAATGGTGCCGTTCAAACCCGGTGGATGTGGTCCTGATGGACATGAACATGCCCGGTATCGGCGGACTTGAGGCTACGCGTAAAATTGCGCGCTCGAGCGCTGACATCAAAGTCATCATGTTAACAATCCATACCGAGAATCCACTGCCCGCAAAAGTGATGCAGGCTGGCGCGGCAGGGTATTTGAGCAAAGGCGCCGCCCCTTCTGAAGTGGTGAGCGCCATTCGTTCCGTCTTTGCCGGGCAGCGTTACATCGCGTCGGATATCGCCCAGCAGATGGCGCTAAGCCAGATTGAGCCTGCAAACGCGGAATCGCCGTTTTCCAGTTTGTCTGAACGGGAATTGCAGATTATGCTCATGATTACCAAAGGCCAGAAGGTGAACGAGATTTCCGAGCAGCTCAATCTCAGCCCCAAAACGGTGAACAGCTACCGTTACCGAATGTTCAGCAAACTGAACATTCATGGCGATGTTGAACTGACGCATCTTGCTATCCGTCATGGCCTGTGTAATGCCCAGTCATTAGTCAGCCAGTGAGTGATGTGTTCGATTCTAAATCTTTTTTAAAAACCGTTACCAGTCAACCCGGTGTGTATCGTATGTACGATGCCGGGGGTACGGTCATCTATGTGGGTAAAGCGAAAGATCTCAAAAAACGTCTTTCCAGCTACTTTCGTGTTCAGCTTTCAAGTCGTAAGACGGAAGCGCTGGTGGCGCAAATTGCCACTATCGACGTGACTGTTACCCACACCGAAACCGAAGCGTTGCTGCTTGAGCACAATTACATCAAGCTCTATCAGCCGCGTTATAACGTCCTGCTGCGCGATGATAAATCGTATCCGTTCATCTTTTTAAGCGGTGATACCCATCCTCGGCTGGCAGTGCATCGCGGCGCGAAACACGCCAAAGGCGAGTATTTCGGCCCGTTCCCGAACGGTTATGCGGTACGAGAAACCTTAGCGCTGCTACAAAAAATCTTCCCGGTGCGCCAGTGTGAAAACAGCGTTTACCGTAATCGCTCGCGACCCTGTTTACAGTATCAGATTGGCCGCTGCCTTGGCCCCTGCGTAGAAGGGCTGGTAAGTGAGGAAGAGTACGCACAACAAGTGGAATACGTGCGGTTGTTTCTCGCAGGTAAAGACGACCAGGTACTGACGAAGCTGGTAGCGCGAATGGAGCGTGCCAGTCAGAACCTTGAGTTTGAAGAGGCCGCGCGCATTCGCGATCAGATTCAGGCCGTTCGGCGTGTCACCGAGAAACAGTTTGTGTCTAATACTGGCGACGATTTGGACGTTATCGGCGTGGCGTTTGATGCCGGCATGGCCTGCGTGCATGTTCTCTTTATCCGTCAGGGTAAAGTGCTGGGCAGCCGTAGTTACTACCCAAAAGTGCCAGGCGGTACGGAGCTTGCCGAAGTCGTTGAAACGTTTGTCGGGCAGTTTTATCTGCAAGGCAGCCAGATGCGCACATTGCCGTCTGAAATCCTGCTTGATTTTAAACTCTCTGATGAAAGTGTGCTGGCCGATTCGCTGTCTGAAGTGGCGGGGCGTCGGGTCCATGTTCAAACCCGTCCACGCGGCGACCGGGCGCGCTACTTAAAGCTTGCCCGCACTAATGCCGCGACGGCGCTGGTGACGCGCTTATCACAGCAATCCACCATCACCCAACGCTTAACGGCGCTGGCGGCCACGCTTAAACTCCCTGAGATTAAGCGCATGGAGTGTTTTGATATCAGCCATACGATGGGCGAGCAAACGGTGGCATCGTGCGTGGTGTTCGATGCCAATGGGCCGCTGCGCGCTGAATACCGACGCTATAACATTACCGGCATTACACCCGGAGATGATTATGCCGCGATGAATCAGGTGCTGTGTCGCCGCTACGGAAAAGCCATAGAAGAAGGTAAAGTCCCGGATGTTATTTTAATTGACGGCGGGAAAGGGCAGTTGGGGCAGGCGAAAGCCGTGTTTGCTGAACTCGATGTGACCTGGGATAAGCATCATCCTTTACTGCTTGGCGTCGCCAAAGGCGCCGATCGTAAAGCTGGCCTTGAAACGCTGTTTTTTGAACCAGAAGGTGAGGGGTTCTCGCTTCCGCCTGATTCGCCTGCGCTGCATGTGATTCAGCATATTCGTGATGAGTCGCACAATCACGCGATTACCGGGCATCGTAAAAAACGCGCCAAGGTCAGGACGACCAGTACGCTTGAAACTATTGAAGGGATTGGGCCGAAACGTCGCCAAATGCTCTTAAAATATATGGGCGGGTTACAGCCGCTTCTTAATGCCAGCATTGAAGAGATTGCAAAAGTGCCCGGAATTTCACAGGCGCTTGCAGAAAAGATCTACTACTCGTTGAAACATTAGGGGCTATGTAGCAACATAGCCTTAATTT
Organism: Citrobacter freundii; assembly: GCF_011077955.1. GTDB lineage: Bacteria > Pseudomonadota > Gammaproteobacteria > Enterobacterales > Enterobacteriaceae > Atlantibacter. The sequence continues at coordinate 140,541 of NZ_JAALBX010000010.1, read as the reverse complement.
CCACTGACTACAGACAGTTACCCGGCGCCATGCGAATTAATATTCCTACTCTACTTACTCTGTTTCGTGTCGTCTTAATCCCGTTTTTCGTGCTGGCGTTTTACCTGCCGTTTAACTGGGCGCCCTTTGCCTGCGCGTTTATCTTTTGGGTAGCCGCTGTCACCGACTGGTTTGACGGCTATCTGGCGCGTCGCTGGAATCAAAGTACCCGTTTTGGGGCGTTTCTTGATCCGGTGGCGGATAAGGTGTTAGTCGGCATCGCGATGGTGCTGGTGGTAGAGCATTATCACAGCTGGTGGATTACGCTGCCCGCCGCGACCATGATTGCCCGTGAGATTATTATCTCCGCGCTGCGTGAGTGGATGGCGGAAATTGGCAAACGCTCTCGCGTGGCGGTCTCCTGGATTGGCAAAGTGAAGACAACGGCCCAAATGGTGGCGTTAATTGGCTTGCTGTGGCGGCCTAACATTTGGGTAGAATACGCCGGGATCGCGCTTTTCTTTGTGGCGGCGGTACTCACTTTCTGGTCAATGTTCCAGTATTTGCACGCAGCGCGCGGCGATTTGCTCGAACCGTGATCTAATAGACGCAAAATTCATCAAACGAATCGCTTACGCAGAAAATTTCGTTGACTCATTGCGTCAGGCAAGTAGAATGCAACGCATCGAACGGCAGCACAGTTTGCCAGAAGATAGCAAAATCAAGTAATTAGATAATTACCTGATGACTGCGGGAATAGCTCAGTTGGTAGAGCACGACCTTGCCAAGGTCGGGGTCGCGAGTTCGAGTCTCGTTTCCCGCTCCAAATTTTTATATTCGCTTTTTTGCGGGTATAAGCCTGAAAAGGCAGCAGTATTTGGCGCGTTAGCAAAGCGGTTATGTAGCGGATTGCAAATCCGTCTAGTCCGGTTCGACTCCGGAACGCGCCTCCAAATTTCCCGAGCCCGGGTGGTGAAATCGGTAGACACAAGGGATTTAAAATCCCTCGGCGTTCGCGCTGTGCGGGTTCAAGTCCCGCCCCGGGCACCACGGGAAACAAAAAATAAAATCAATGATAAGCAGTGTCGTAGAAACCACCTTCGGGTGGTTTTTTATTGCCAATTGAAAACCACGTCCTGTGGGCGTGGTCATCAACAGGTTTTGGCTCTGCCTTATTGTCTTCGGATTTAAATCCAACAGGACTGGTAGAGACTTCTTTTTAAGGGTTTGGGTACGCCCTTTTAGGGCGCAATCAATGCCGCCTTCTATGAAGGCGGATTTTTACTGCCTGCAATTCGGCCTTATGCCACCTTTCCCGCCATCTGTGCTTCCTTTAATTACCTGTGTGCCTCACACCGTAAGTGATGCCAATGCTGGCGCTTTATCTGAATGCGTACCGGGCAAAAGGGGCTTCTTGTCGATTTTGACGGGCGAACGGTTACATTTTCTCAGGCCAGAGCAGCTAACTTTGGCGGCTGTAAAAACGCTTGTGCTGCAACGTCGGATAATAAAGGTTTATTTATACCGATACGCCAAACGGATATTGCGGGAGAGCTGATGCGAGGAAGCGCCTTAACGAACGGGTTATTTGGCTTAAAACGTACGCAAAGTGCCTTGTTGATGCGGCTTCAGGGTCACCGTGATAAGTTCATCTGCGAAGTCATCGGCCAGACAAAAGCAGAAGTAATCCCTTATCGTTCCACTCTACCTTTAACGTAGAAACTCACTGAATTCCCGAAATTTTTACGTCTTACGTTCTGCCTTCACGCCTCACGTATAATACGCCCGCAACGATGCCGGGGCAGGACGTAACGTCACAGCGTATACACATTATCAAAAACACATCGCGCCGATGGCGTTAAAGCGTGTGGTTATGTTTTGCTATTTGTGGCCTGACCTTATCCCAGAGTGCCGGGTTGTCGCTTTCATCTTTCAGGCCCACCCCCGTCAAACGCCTTAGAAAAGCTTGCTCAAGTAACCATGCCAGCTTAAAAGCCGCCGCATCATAGCTCAGCCCTTCCGGGCGAATATTTGAAATACAGTTGCGTTCTGCTTCAATGCGCGAGCGCTCGGGCTTCCAGGTGAGATAAACGCCGAGGCTATCCGGTGAGGATAATCCGGGCCGTTCGCCAATGAGCATTGCCACTGCCTTGCTGTGAAGACATTCACCAATATCATCTCCCAGCGCAACGCGTGACTGATGCGCAAGCACCACAGGGCCTGCGGTTAATCCAAGCGTGGTGAGAAAAGGCATCAGGGCGTTGATTAACGGCACCGCCTGTCGGTGCACCGCATGAGAAGACAACCCGTCGCCAATCACCAGTAGCACATCGTGAGCGGGCGTGCGGCGCGAAAGCAACATCTCGCGGCTTTCCTCGTTTAGACGACGACCCAGATCGGGGCGATTAAGAAAAACGTGCCGGTCCGTTGCCTGACTATGAACTGTAAGCGTTTCAAGACCTGACGCGGCGAGCTGCGTGGCAAGCGTTTCGCTATCGAAAGGCTGGTGGATTGCGTCCCGCGCCTGAGCGTGCGCGAGGCCGAATTTCAACACCTCGGCGGTAGGCAGGCTGGCGCCGCTGCGCCCAAGCGCAATACGGGCATCGGTAAATTGATTTAACGCTTTCCAGGCATCGGGTGCGTGCATGATTTCTCCTTACGGCATGGCAGCGAGTAGCGGATGGCTGGCGCCGGTTAAACGTAACTGTCCATGGTTATCAATAAGCTGCATATTGCTTAGCCACTGCGCAAATTCAGGGGCATGTTTCAGTCCTAATAAGCGTCGCGCATACAGCGCATCATGAAAGGACGTGCTCTGGTAATTGAGCATGATGTCGTCCGCGCCCGGCACGCCAATCAGAAACGTCAAGCCGGCGTTACACAGCAGCGTCAGCAGCGTATCCATATCATCCTGATCCGCTTCGGCGTGGTTGGTATAGCAGACGTCGCAGCCGAGCGGCAGCCCCATCAGCTTGCCGCAAAAATGATCCTCAAGCCCGGCGCGGATAATCTGTTTTCCGTCATACAAATACTCCGGGCCGATGAACCCCACGACAGTATTCACCAGCAGCGGATCGAAATGACGCGCCACCGCGTAGGCGCGCGCTTCGCAGGTTTGCTGATCGACCCCGTGATGCGCATTGGCCGACAGGCAACTTCCCTGGCCCGTCTCGAAATACATTACGTTATTGCCGATCGTGCCGCGCTTAAGCGACAGCGCAGCGTCCCGCGCCTCCGCCAGCAAAGAGAGGGAAATACCAAACCCGCGATTCGCCGCTTCTGTTCCCGCGACAGACTGGAACACCAGGTCCACCGGCGAGCCGCGCTCAATAAGTTGCACCGTGTTGGTGACGTGAGTCAGAACGCACGACTGCGTGGGAATGGTAAAACGCTGGATGATGTCATCCATCATATGATTAAGCCTGTCCAGCACGGGTAGGCTGTCGCTCGCCGGGTTAATGCCCACTACCGCATCGCCTGCGCCATACAGCAGCCCGTCAAGCATACTGGCAGCGATGCCTTTTAAATCATCGGTGGGGTGATTGGGTTGCAGACGAACGCTTAAATGACCCGGCAGGCCTATGGTATTGCGAAAGCGCGTCACTACGCGGCATTTACTGGCCACCAGAATCAAATCCTGATTGCGCATTAATTTACTCACCGCCGCTGCCATTTCTGGCGTAATGCCGCGCGCGATGCGGCTTAACGTCGCGCTGTCCGCCTCATCGCCGAGTAACCAGTCGCGAAAATCGCCCACGGTTAAATGGCTGATGGCGGCGAACGCGCTGGCATCATGCGTATCAATAATCAGGCGGGTCACGTCATCGGATTCATAAGGGATAAGCGGGTTGGTGAGCAGGTCGCGCAACGGAATGTCGGCAAGGGCCATTTTCGCCGCCATCCGTTCTTCCGCGCTGTCCGCCGCTACGCCCGCCAGGCAGTCGCCAGAGCGGGCTGGGGTCGCTTTCGCCATTACCTCTTTTAAGCTGGCGAACCGGTAAACCCGGTGCGCCAGAGTGGTGCGATACATGCGTTTCTCCTTACGACAGCGCCCGCAGTTGCGGATCGAGCGCCGCGCGTTCACGCGCCGATGCAGAAAGACGGAACCACACATAGCCGCAAAGCATCATGGCGGCGAAAATCAGCGCCAGTACAGGGTTGTAATACACCATCGCCGCCAGACAAAGTACCGCCATACCCAGCGCAAACGCGGGTGCCACGGGAAATAACGGCGCTTTAAACGGGCGCACCAGATTCGGCTCGCTGCGGCGTAATTTAAACAGCGCCAGCATTGAGACGATATACATAACAATAGCGCCAAATACCGACATGGTGACGATACATGCCGTCAATGGCATGCCGCTGATGGAAATTAATGAATCCGAGAAAATGGCGGCGATACCCACCACGCCGCCTGCGAGGATAGCCAGGTGCGGCGTGCGGGTGCGAGGGTTAACTTTCGCAAGCGAGGCAGGAAGAAACCCGGCGCGGGCCAGAGAAAAAATCTGTCGGGAATAGCCCATAATGATGCCGTGGAACGATGCCACCAGCCCAAACAGGCCCAGCCACACCAGCATATGCAGCCAGCCGCTGCTGCCACCCACTACCACTTTCATCGCCTGGGGCAAGGGATCATTGATATTAGACAGCGTACGCCAGTCGCCTACGCCCCCGGCAAAAACCATGACGCCGATTGCCAGGACAGTTAAGGTCAGAATGCCGCCGCCAAGGGCGCGGGGGATCGTGCGCTGCGGATCGCGCGCTTCTTCTGCCGCCATCGAGGCGCCTTCAATCGCAAGGAAAAACCAGATTGCGAACGGGATAGCGGCAAACATACCCGGCAGCGCCAGGCTGCTGAAGCTTTCCGCCCCCGCCCAGCCGTTAGCGGTGAAATTGCCCCATGAGAAGCCAGGCGCCACCACGCCCATAAAGACCAGTAGTTCGAAAATCGCCAGCAACGTGACGATAAGTTCAAAGGTCGCAGCGATGCCAACGCCCAGTATGTTGAGCGTCATAAAAATAACATAAGCTCCGCACGCGACCCATTTGGGATCCAGTGACGGAAACTGCACATTGAGATAGGCGCCGATCGCCATGGCGATAGCAGGCGGTGCGAACACAAATTCAATTAATGTGGCAAACCCGGCGATAAACCCGCCTGTCGGTCCAAAGGCGCGATAGGCATAAGCAAACGGGCCGCCTGCGTGAGGGATAGCCGTTGTCAGTTCAGTAAAGCTAAAAATGAAGGCGCAATACATCGCGGCAATAGCCAGCGCCACTATCAGAAAACCCATGGTGCCGGCCTGAGACCAGCCATAACTCCAGCCGAAATACTCCCCTGAAATGACCAGCCCTACCGCAATCCCCCATAAACGGAAACTGCCCAGAGTACGTTTTAGTGTTGTTGGTTGTTCGGTTACGCTTGCCATACCTTACCTCGCCAGAATGGGAAAACCTGTAAGGGAATTGCAAAGCGCGTACCAGGATGAAAAGCGAGGAAAAATGCCGCTGGTTGTGAGCGTCGTTGCTGCACATGCGCGAAAACGGGGCCAAAAAGCCCACCGAATGCACCAGTACGGTGAAACCGATTGCGACTTTATCCTGACAGAAAAGCCGGTTGCGGCGCGCTATGTTCATAAAAACGGAGGAAATATCATGGCCTGGCAACCTTTTCTGACTGTTATTGTGAACCCGCGACCTGTAGCCGTCGTGAATCCCTCGCGCGCTCGCGCTAAACTCAGGCTTGTCGTCAGCGGGGCGTTTACGGTTTCAGCAAACCGCAAGACGCGTCGTTGACTCACTTTCGCGCCATGCAGGAGACGCCAGATGCCGATTAACAACCCGTTACTTCCGTTACTGGCGAAAGCGCCGTTTATTGTGCTGGATGGCGCACTCGCAACGGAGCTTGAAGCCCGCGGTTGCGACCTTACTGACTCACTCTGGTCCGCTAAGATCCTGCTGGAAAACCCCGAGCGTATTTATCAGGTCCATCTCGACTATTTTCGCGCAGGCGCGCAGTGCGCTATCACCGCGAGCTATCAGGCGACGCCAGCAGGGTTCGCCGCAAAAGGACTGGATGCATCACAGTCGATTGCGTTAATTAAACAAAGCGTCGCGCTGGCGCAACGGGCACGAGCGGACAGGCAGGCAGAAGCGCCTGAAAGCGGAACGCTTCTGATTGCCGGCTCCGTTGGGCCTTACGGCGCGTATCTGGCAGATGGCTCGGAGTATCGCGGCGACTATTCCTTAAGCCCTGATGAATTTTGCACATTTCATCGTCCGCGCATCGCCGCGCTGGTGGAGGCAGGGGTAGATTTGCTGGCGTGCGAAACGCTGCCTTCCTTTGCCGAGACGCGGGCGTTACTCACGTTACTGACTGAATTTCCCACCACTACCGCATGGTTTACCTTTACCTTACGCGACAGTGCACACTTGAGCGACGGTACGCCGCTTAGCAACGTGGCGGCACTGCTTGATGGACACGACCAGGTGCTTGCCCTTGGCGTTAATTGTATTGCGCTTGATAAAACGACCGAGGCGTTAGAAACGCTCCACGATTTGACCACGCTGCCGCTGGTGGCGTACCCCAATTCGGGCGAACGCTATGACGCTGTTGCCAAAAACTGGACGCATGGCGCAGGGCAATGCGGCTCGCTGGAAAGCCATCTGGATGACTGGCTGCGCGCCGGCGCACGACTGATTGGCGGCTGTTGTCGCACCACGCCTGCGGATATCGCCCAACTGGCGCAACACCGGCGTTAATCCGTTTCCCGAATCGAGTTGAAATCGCGTTATAATTGTCGTCAACACGCCGCACAGGTTATGGGTATTTGTGGGCAACGTGACGCCGAAGGAGGCGATCCAATGAATCAGGGACCACTGAACGAAAAAGAGCTGGAATGGCTTGATGGAATTTTTGCGAAATATGCCAGCGACCGCGCGGTGGTAGATGTGTCTGAACTGGACGGCATGTTGACTGCGTTATTATCCGGCCCCTCTATGCCTGAGCCGAGCGAATGGCTGGTGGCGGTGTGGGGCGGGGCGGATAGCGTGCCGAAATGGCAGGACGCACGTGAAATGGAACGCTTTATGAATCTGGTATTCCAGCATATGGAAGACATTTCAGACAGGCTCAGCGCCTATCCTGACCAGTACGAACCCCTGTTTGGCGCACAAGACGTCGAGGGTGAAGAGTACATGGTGGTGGAAGACTGGTGTTATGGGTACTTGCGGGGCGTGGCGTTGTCGGACTGGTCAACTCTGCCGGAATCTCACCGGATGTCTCTTGAGTCCATTGAGTTGCATGGCCGCGAAGAGAATCAGGCTTCGCTTGAAAATATGACGCCGGAAGCGTATCAGCGCAGTATTGATGATATTCGTCTTGCCGCTCTGAGTTTGTATGAATACTGGTCTGAGCATCAGCATCCTGAACCTGTAGCGCCAGCCCCTTATATTGCGGAAACGAAAGTGGGCCGTAATGATCCCTGTCCTTGCGGCAGCGGAAAAAAATATAAAAGTTGCTGTTTACATTAATTAGCAAATAAACCGGCCTGAAATGCCGGTTTATTTTTTTCAATTAATCACGGACCGTAATCTTTATCTCGTTATATAAATACATACACAACGAAAGCGGCGCAACTGCTGATACAACAAGATGTTAGCGCCTACCTGTCAGCGATTTTCATAAAACCCGATCAAAAGCACGAATAACCCTTTCTGGTTAATACCACTTTTGTGTTACATCAAACATTCAAATTTCTACATCCCTCAAAATACCTTGCACAAAATTACACACCAATGATGGATTAATTGCAGGGCAAGGTATGAATAAGAAATGGAAATGGATTGCCGGACTTCTTTTTGTCGGCATTTTACTGGGTGGAGCCTTTACGCTGTCTTCAATGTGGGTGATGCATAAAACGTCGGATACAGCGTTTTGTCTTTCCTGTCACACCATGCAAGCCCCTTATGAAGAGTACCAGGGATCTGCGCACTTTATGAACCAGAAAGGCATTCGTGCCGAGTGTCATGATTGCCATATTCCCAAAACCGGCATGGATTACCTGATTACCAAAATCCGCGCGAGTAAAGATATCTACCACGAGTTTGTCACCGGCAAAATTGATACCCCGGAAAAATTTGAAGAGCACCGGCTGGGGATGGCGCAAACCGTCTGGGATCAGATGAAAGCCAACGACTCAGCAACCTGCCGCTCTTGTCATCAGTTTGATGCCATGGATCTCCAAAAGCAGAGCGCCGACGCGCAGAAAATGCACGCACTGGGTATCAAGGAAAAACAAACCTGTATCGATTGCCACAAAGGTATCGCCCACTTCCCGCCTGAAATCAAGGTTGACAGTAAAGCTCACGACGCCCTGATTGAGCAGGCGCGCCAGACTCCGGCCGATGCTAAAGAAGTGTATCCCGTTGCCCCTGCGCCGCTTGGCAATCTCGGCACCGTTTATCCCGCCACAAAACTTGCCGTTGTCGGTAAATCTGGCGATGCGCGTGAAGTTGAGATTACCGGTAGCCAAATGCAGGGCGCAGAACAGGTTATTTATCTGTCAGCCGGCCAACGCCTGGTTCTCGCGACGCTAACCGATGAAGGGCAGAAAGCCCTGAAAGTGTCGAGCGACTGGCAAAAAGATCCTTACGGAAACGCATGGCGCACTGTTTCGCTGCGCGCTCCGCTGGCAGTACCGGCACTCGGCAAACCCGACGAGATTTGGAACTACGCCAAAACCCTCGATCAGGCTTACTGCTCCGGCTGTCATGCACCAATTTCATCCGATCACTACACCATCAATGCCTGGCCTTCCGTTGCAAAAGGGATGGGGGCACGTACCGATATCAGCGCAGAGGATTTAGATATCCTGACCCGTTGGTTCCAGTATCACGCGAAAGACATTGCCACCAGGGAATAACAGAAAAAGGATTAATAAAGGAGAACCTATGAACATTTCACGACGCAATCTTATTAAATATGCCGGCGGTACCGCTGGCGCCATGATGGTGACTTCCGCCATCCCTCTTAAATCCTGGGCCGCGCAAGCGCCAGGTAACGGCATCCTCACCGCGGCGCGTTGGGGTGCGATATATGTAGAAGTACAAGACGGAAAAATTGTTTCGTCAAAAGGCGCGCTTGCGAAAACTATTCCTAACTCCCTGCAAAGCACTGCACCGGACCAGGCGCATACCCCGTGCCGTGTTAAATATCCGATGGTGCGTAAAGGCTTTTTAAGCGCACCAGGCAAACCGGATGGCAAACGCGGTAGAGATGAGTTTGTTCGCGTCTCCTGGGAAGACGCTATGAAACTTATCCACGAACAACATATGCGTATTCGTAAAGAGCATGGCCCGTCTTCTGTGTTCGCCGGCTCCTACGGCTGGCGCTCCAGTGGCGTGCTGCATAAAGCGCAAACCTTACTGCAACGCTATATGAGTATGGCGGGCGGTTATACCGGGCACACGGGTGACTATTCCACCGGCGCCGCGCAAGTCATCATGCCGCACGTTGTGGGTTCCGTTGAAGTCTATGAACAGCAGACCGTGTGGCCGGTAGTGCTGGAACACAGCCAGGTCGTCGTGTTGTGGGGCCTGAACCCGCTTAACACCCTGAAAATCGCCTGGAGCAGCACCGACGAGCAGGGGCTTGAGTACTTCAATAAACTGAAAGCGTCCGGCAAAACCGTTATCGCCATCGACCCGATTCGTTCCGAAACCATTGATTTCTTTGGTGACAAAGCCCAGTGGATCGCCCCGAATATGGGCACCGATGTGGCGATGATGCTCGGTATCGCTTCTTCGCTGGTGGAAAAAGGGCTGCACGATAAAGCATTCCTTGAGAAATACACCACCGGCTATAGCGAATTTGAAGCGTATCTGACCGGTAAAAACGATAACACGCCGAAAACGCCTGCCTGGGCTGAGAAGATTTGCGGCGTGCCGGCCAAACAAATGGAAATCCTGGCGGAGATTTTCGCCAAAAACAGAACCATGCTGATGGCGGGTTGGGGCATTCAGCGTCAACAATACGGTGAACAGCGTCACTGGATGCTGGTCACCCTGGCGGCGATGCTGGGCCAGATTGGTACCGAAGGCGGTGGTTTCGGTTTCTCTTATCACTACTCAAACGGCGGCAACCCGACCCGCAGCGGCGGCGTGCTGTCGGCGATTTCCGCGAAAATCGCGGGCGGCTCTTCTGCAGGCAACGACTGGGCAACTTCTGACGCGGTTGAAGCTTTCCCGGTGGCGCGTATCGTTGAAGCGCTGGAAAACCCAGGGGGCAAATACCAGCACAATGGTAAAGAGCAAACCTTCCCGGATCTGCGCATGATTTGGTGGGCCGGCGGCGGTAACTTTACTCATCATCAGGACACCAACCGCCTGGTAAAAGCCTGGCAGAAACCGGAAATGGTCGTCATTTCTGAGTGCTACTGGACGGCTGCTGCCAAACATGCGGATATCGTTCTGCCGATCACCACGTCGTTTGAACGTAACGACCTGACCATGACCGGGGATTACAGTAATCAGCACCTGGTGCCGATGAAAAAAGCTATCGAGCCGCAGTTTGAAGCCCGTAGCGATTTTGATGTCTTCGCGGATATGGCCGAATTGCTCAAGGCTGGCGGTAAAGCGGTGTACACCGAAGGTAAGAGCGAAATGGACTGGCTGCGTGAGTTCTACGAAGTCGCGCAAAAAGGCGCGCGTCAACAGCGCGTCAACATGCCGCAGTTCACCGCATTCTGGGAAGCGAATAAGCTTATCGAAATGCGTAAAAACCCGAAAGAAGAAGCCTACGTACGTTACGCGGATTTCCGAAAAGATCCGGTTATGAACCCGCTGGGTACGCCGAGCGGCAAAATCGAGATCTATTCTAAAACCATCGAAGGCTTTAACTATAAAGATTGCCCGGCGCACCCAAGCTGGCTGGAGCCAGACGAGTGGGCAGGCAATGCCAAAGAGGGCGAACTGCAACTGTTAACCGCGCACCCGGCGCATCGCTTACACAGCCAGCTTAACTACGCGTCACTGCGTAAAGAGTATGCGGTCGCAAACCGCGAGCCGCTGTATATCCATCCTGAAGATGCTAAAAAACGCGGTATTGCCGATGGTGATTTGGTTCGCGTCTGGAACAGCCGCGGCCAGGTATTAACGGGCGCGAAAGTGACCGATGGCATCAAGCAGGGCGTGGTGTGTATCCATGAAGGCGCATGGCCGGATCTGGATTATGCAGGGACCGGGATTTGTAAAAACGGTGGGGCGAACGTGCTCACCAAAGATATCCCGTCTTCACGTCTGGCGAACGGCTGCGTAGGTAACACGGCGCTGGTTATGGCCGAGAAATATACCGGGCCGGTACTGGAACTGACGGCCTTTACCCCGCCAGTGGGCGCGTAATCTCGTAAAAAAAACAGGGCGGAAACTTCGGTTTCCGCCTTTCTTGTGCACGCTTATTAACCCGCCGCCGGCAATATCCCGCCAACGATTAAAGCCTGAATAATAATAATCCCGATGCCGCTTAGGAAAATAAGCGCCAGTAACGGCGTACCGCCAGTTACCCGGTATCCCGCAACGCGGTGTTGCTGCCTGCTTTTCCACACTAATAATGACGGAATAATCAGCGCAAGAATGGCCAGCGCCACGCCCGCATAGCCCAGCGCCATGACAAATCCCTGCGGATAAAACAGGGCAAAAACCAGTGGCGGGGCAAAAGTCATTATTCCGCTTTGGATGCGCCCGGAAGTGTTGCGGTTGCGCCGGAACAAATCGCTTAAATAATCAAACAGTCCTAACGATACCCCTAAAAACGAGGTGGCGAGGGCCAGATCGGCAAAAAGATGAACCGCCAGCTCAACATGCGGACTGGCGACCACTTCGCGTACGGCCTGAAGAAGCCCGTTCAAGCCGCTGTGGTTGGCCAGTAATGCGCTAAAGGTAGCGGAATCAATCGCACCGAGCGTCGCCATCTGCCAGAAAATATAAGCCACCAGCGGGATAGCACTGCCTGTGATAAATACCCGGCGCAGTTTTCGCACATCGCCCTGTAAATAGCTCACAATGCTCGGGACACTGCCATGAAAGCCAAAAGAGGTGAATATCACCGGCATAGCCGACAGCGCAAGCCCTTGTTCCAGCGGAAGCGTCAGAAGATTCACCTGATGAATATGCGGCATCAGCAATGTCAGCATGACCACCAGCAAAATAATTTTGGCGCTAAACAGCAGGCGGTTAAACATATCGACCATGTGGGTACCGATGCACACAATGCTACCGGCAACGACAGTGAACAGCAGCACGCCGCTTTCGGGGGATATATCGGCAGAAAACCACTGCGACAGGCTCGATGCCAGTAATTCTCCGGCGCCGCTAATATACGCCGCCGTTAAGGCATACATGAGAAACAGCATACTGAAACCCGTGAGCCACTGGCCTGGCCTGCCCAGATAGCGACGGGCAAGCGATCCCAGACCGGTATCGGCGGGGACGTGCTGATACACCTCTACCAGCAGTAGCGAGGTGTAACACATCAGCGCCCAGAGACATAACAGTAATACCAGCGTGACACCAAAACCAACGCCAGCAGCCGCGAGCGGCATTGCCAACATTCCCGCCCCAATGGTGGTGCCCGCCACGATAAATGTACTGCCAAGAGTGCGATTCTTCACGCTTCCCTCTAAAAGATGGTCAATTCCTGTTGAATTATGCGGCGCAGGGTAAGGCAAAAACGTGATGTCGTCAAATATGGCTTACGGTATGTGTAAAATATTATTTACGGTTAAAAGGTGTATATGCAATGCGATTTATTGCGATACAACAACATTCGCAGCCTGTACGCCACTTATTATGGCTTTTTGGATAAGGAGACATTGATGACATCGATTCATGGGCATGAAGTACTGAATATGATGCTGGCAAACGGTCAGTCATGGACCACCGAACGCCTGGTCGCGGCTATTGATGAGAAATTTGGCGCAGCGGCGCGATTTCATACCTGTTCACAGGAAGGGATGACGGCGCGGGAATTAGTGGATTTTCTTGCAGCGCGTGGAAAATTTATTCCGGCTGAGGAAGGATTCATTACCGACAAAAGCAAAATTTGTCAGCATTAAAAAAGCGGGCGCAATGGCCCGCTTAATCATTTATACCGGCGTATCAAGCGTTGCAAGTTCTCTGTCAACGTAATAAAGCCCTTCATTACTTTTGCCAACCAGACGCAATTTATCAAGAACCGATTTAAACAGTTTTTCTTCTTCGTGTTGTTCAGCAACATACCATTGCAGGAAATTAAATGTCGGGTAATCCTGTGTGGTCATTGCGGTGTGAGCGAGTTCATTAATCTGCTGGGTAATTAATTGCTCGTGTTCATAAGTCGCGTGAAATAATTCATCAAGGGAAGCATACTCGGCGAAGGGGCTTGCTATCTGTTTGATTTGCGGCAGGCTTCCGGTATCGGTCAGGTAGTCAAACAGGCGCTGCATATGGCCCATTTCTTCCTGCGCGTGACGGCGCAAAAATGCCGCCGCGCCTTCAAAACTATGGTAGCTGCACCAGGCGCTCATTTGTTGATAAAGCAAAGATGAAAATAATTCCAGGTTCATTTGCTCATTGAGTTTTTCGAACATTTCAGGCTTAAGCATACTTGCTCCAAATGAGAATGCAGGGCGGATTTAAAGCCACTATAAATTGTTATTAATTCATTTGCAAAAAGTAACGCAAAAGAAATTAATAAGTAAAAATGCAAATGGTAATTAAAATCATTAAAATAAAAAGGCGGGGATTATTAATCAGTCATTAGTGTGGAATAAGTGAAATTAACCTGCGCGACGCGTGAATTTTTGCGCAAAAAAATAATGGCAGCCGGGAGCTGCCAATTGAATGTTAATAAACAGGCTGAGCGGTGGTGAACACCCGGCCCTGACACTGGTAATTAAGAATGACGCTTTCATTCATGCACTGGGTGCCGCTTATTACGCTACAGGTCGTGATGGGATCGCCATAACGAACCGCATGATCAAAGCCCCAGTTCTGGCACTGCTTCGTGGCGGTCGCCAGGGCCAGATAATCATCAATCTTGGCACGTTGTAACGCGGGCACGTCAAAACCCAGACGCACCAGCCCTAACGATTGATTGCCGCCTACCACTTGCGGTGTTTTAGGGATAGTGCAGCCTGCCAGGGTGAAAAAAAGTAGTACCGCTATCGAACGATTCATGGCGACTCTCATTACAGAAACATTGCTTCATCATCGCACACGGAAACAGCGCCAATGGCTTAAATAGCGGCAGTGGTAAGCCTTATCTGTGCTGTTCATGCTTATCAGTGGCAAAAATGTCGCGTTACGTTGGCTCAGCAATAAACTGTGAACGATGTACGAATTTATAAAACATTTTTTCATTAATTCTGAAAGTGTGTTTGCCACCCAGTGTTGTGCGGCTATCATAGGTGATTAAAGCGGATTCACCGCACATGAGCTGGAGATAACTGATGAAAATTGCACTGATGATGGAAAACAGCCAGGCGGCTAAAAACCCCGTTATACTCAATGAATTGAAAGCAGTGGCCGATGAGAAAGGTTACGCGGTGTATAACGTAGGCATGAACGGCGAAAGCGATCATCACCTGACTTACATCCATCTTGGTATTATGGCAAGCATCCTGCTGAACGCTAAAGCCGTGGATTTTGTGGTCACAGGGTGCGGTACCGGCCAGGGCGCGCTGATGTCGCTTAATATTCATCCGGGCGTGGTTTGCGGCTATTGCATCGATCCGGCGGACGCCTTTTTGTTCTCCCAGATCAACAACGGCAACGCGTTATCGCTCCCTTTCGCCAAAGGGTTTGGTTGGGGCGCGGAACTCAACGTGCGCTTTATCTTTGAAAAAGCCTTTACCGGACGCAAAGGGGAAGGCTATCCGCCAGAGCGTAAAGAGCCGCAAGTGCGTAATGCAGGTATCCTCAACCAGGTAAAAGCGGCCGTAGTGAAAGAAAACTATCTTGATACGCTGCGCGCTATTGATCCTGAACTGGTAAAAACAGCGGTTTCCGGCGAACGTTTCCAGAAATGCTTGTTTGAAAACGGCCAGGACCAGGAAATTATTGCTTTTGTTCGTCAGCTTTTAGGCTAACAACGTTATGGCGTCGTCCCCACGACGCCATGTTTTTATCGCGAAGAGACCAGGCTTCCGGCTTTAGCTGATAACCGTAAGGTATCAACCATGCCCGCGAGGCAGATTAAGGCGATAAAAACGAACCCCACGCGGAAATCTACGCCTTCAATTGTTGCAATATTAAGCCACTGCGCCACGCTATCCCCCAATCGGATGCTTATCGCCCCAAGGGTAATACCAAGGCCTACCGCCAACTGCGTCGCGGTACTAAATAAGGTATTGGCGTAGCTCATCTCTTTTGCAGGAACATCGGCAAAGGCGAGGGTACTTACCGCCGTGAACTGTACAGAGCGGAAAACGCCGCCGAGATAAAGAATCAGTAAAATCAGCCATACCGGTGTGTGCGGCGTTAGCATTGCGCATGCCAGCAGGGAAATGACATTTAAAAATCCGTTAATCAATAATAACTTTTTAAAGCCAAGCCAACGAATGAGCGGCGTCGTGGCAGGCTTGATGGTTAAATTCCCTACAAATACTGCCAGCACCAACAGGCCTGAATGAAACGCGTCCATGCCAAAACCCACCTGAAACATCAGCGGCAGCATAAATGGCACGGCGCTGATAGAGGCGCGAAACAGGGAGCCGCCATACAGGGTTACGGCGAAGGTTTTAATTTTCAGCGCATCAAGGCGAATCATGGGGTAAGCGCTGCGTTGAAAATGACGCAGTGAAAATAATAGCGCGCCGCTACCGAGAATCAGTAAGCCCGCTGCCTGTAAGACATCTGGCTGTTGCTCGCCCAGCGTTTCCATGGCGTAAACCAGGCTAATCATGGCGATGCCGGTGCTGGTGAAACCGAGGCTATCAAAGGGACGTCGTTCGCTGTCAGTGAGGGGGGCGATGAGCCGCCAGGCTAGTACCATGGCGATTAGCCCCAGCGGCAAATTAATGTAGAAAATCCACCGCCAGTTTGCGTAGCTTGTTATAAATCCGCCCAGTGGCGGGCCAATAATGGGTGCCACCAACGCAGGCCAGGTGAGGGTAGCTATTGCTTTGATTAACTCATTTTTTGGTGTCGTGCGCAGCACTGCCAGTCTGCCTACCGGGACCATCAGCGCGCCGCCTACACCTTGCATCACGCGCATGGCCACAAACCACTCGAGACTTTGCGCCAACCCGCAAAAGACTGATGACAACGTAAATATCGCCAGAGCCAGGGTGAATACGGACCGCGCGCCAAAGCGATCGGCAATCCAGCCGCTGGCGGGAATTAAGACTGCCAGGGTTAGCAGATACGCGCTGATGCCAATATTTAAATCTACCGCATCAACGCCGAAGGTGCGCGCCATTTCCGGCAGCGCGGTCGCTATCACCGTTCCATCAAGAAATTCCATAAAAAAAGCGCCTGCAACCAGCAGCGCTGTGGGGGAGAGGCCGCGTCGCGGCGACGTTGTTTGTGACATGGTTCGCTTACCTGGCATAAAAAAAATTTATAAAATTTGCAGATTTATTTTGTTAAAGTAATGTGATGATTTATAAAGAATAATGAGCGTTTAACGGTAATGTTGTGCCTTTTTTGTTGTGATTAACATCACAAATCGGTTGAAATTTGTGATGGCGATCATATTATTAGTCCATAGCATGATTCGCCTGCACTATAACAACCGAATAACAATGGAGCACACCATGAAACTGCGCGCTATCCTCAAAAGCATGTTCAAAAACTACTGCAGCACTTTTAAAGATGTCCCGCCGGCCTCAATGTTTTAAGTTCTGCGTAAAGACCTGCTGCGGCAGGTTTTTTTTTGCCCGCCATACCACTATTTTAACGTTATGATGCTCTCAGCGTAGTCAATGTGAAACGTCTTTTCATTTTTTAATCGCTTTTCCTCATTTTTTCTTCTTTATTTTCAGGCAGTATGTGCCGTTCATCGTGTATGAAGTGCAAATTCGCATTTTGTAGCTAATGTCGCTACCCTGCGCTTCCTAACAAAGGAGAAGAAAATGTCGCAAACCCTCACCCCGGAAGATGAACTGGTTTCTGATATCGTTGCCTGTCAGTTAGTCATTAAGCAGATCCTTGACGTCATTGATGTCATCGCCCCTGTTGAAGTACGGGAAAAGATGGCAAGCCAACTGAAATCAATTAATGTGGGCGCAAACGCCGCTGCCGATCCGGTGACGGTGCGTGCGGTGCAAAAAGCCATTGCGTTGATTGAGCTTAAATTTACGCCGCAGAACGAAACGCACTAAAAAGTCATCATGAAGGCTCGCGTTACAGCGAGCTTTTTAATTCGTAGCGATAATCGTTATGACGCGCTTATTAGTTACAACATACTTTTAGGTGTGATGTTGTACCCGTATCAGAGGCATTGCCATAACGCGGTTTTGCAGCACGAAAATGGCGAACGCATTCAATATTATGTGCAACGTGGCCGGGACTTGGGATGTGGGGAAAGGAAAGGGGGAGTGATTTACTTCGCTCGCCAGTGGTCGACCCCCGGTCGGGGCTTCTCACCCCCCCTGGCTTGAGGCAAACGAAAAAGGCCCGTACTTGCGTACGAGCCTTTCCCAGAATATGGCGGTGAGGGGGGGATTCGAACCCCCGATACGTTGCCGTATACACACTTTCCAGGCGTGCTCCTTCAGCCACTCGGACACCTCACCATATTGTCTTCCCGTTATTAGCGGGACGGGCGCTAATGTAGGGAAATCCGCTTGCGGCGTCAATCAACTTTTCGCGTTATTGCGCGTGTTTAATCAAACTTCCAGCAACCTGATTCTTAAAACAGCAAATTGATGAAATTCAGGGCAATGCGCCTTGCATCTGATTGCCTTTGCCGCGATCCTGGTAAAAAAGGAGACGCTATGGATATTATTTTTTATCACCCCACATTCGATACATCATTTTGGATTGAAAATTTACAAAAAGCGCTGCCGCAGGCGCGGGTAAGAGCATGGACACCTGGCGATGGCAATCGCGCTGATTATGCGTTGGTCTGGCATCCCCCGGTGGAAATGTTGAGTGGTCGAACAACCCTAAAAGCCGTCTTCGCGCTGGGGGCGGGGGTGGATTCCATTCTGAGCAAACTTCAACAACACCCCGATATGCTACCGTCTGGTGTTCCCCTTTATCGTCTCGAAGATACCGGTATGGCATTACAAATGCAGGAATATGCGGTAAGCCAGGTATTGCATTGGTTCAGACGTTTTGATGATTACCGGGCGCAAAAACGGGAAGCGAAGTGGCTGCCGCTTGAGGAATATTCCCGCGATACGTTCACCGTTGGGATCATGGGCGCCGGGGTTTTGGGCGCTAAAGTGGCGGAAAGCCTGCTTCACTGGGGATTCCCGGTACGCTGCTGGAGCCGGAGTCGTAAACATTATCCCGGTGTAGAAAGTTTCGCAGGACCCGAGGAGCGCGATGCCTTTCTTCAGGGTACGCGCGTGTTGATAAATCTACTGCCGAATACGCCGGAAACCACGGGCATCATCAACACTGCGCTTTTAAATAAACTGGCTGATAAGGCGTACGTGATGAATCTGGCGCGCGGCGTGCATCTTGTAGAAGAGGATTTGCTGGCAGCGCTTGATCGCGGAAAAATCAGCGCCGCCATGCTTGATGTTTTTAACCAGGAACCGTTGCCGGATTCGAGCCCGTTGTGGGCGCATCCGCGAGTTGATATTACCCCTCATATCGCAGCCGTCACGCGCCCGCTTGAGGCCATCGACTACATCAGTAAAACTATTTTGCGCCTCGAAAAGGGCGAAATCCCGCCAGGTCAGGTTAATCTCTCAAGGGGATACTGAAGCCCAGCCCGGCGGCTTG
Organism: Citrobacter freundii; assembly: GCF_011077955.1. Lineage (GTDB taxonomy): Bacteria > Pseudomonadota > Gammaproteobacteria > Enterobacterales > Enterobacteriaceae > Atlantibacter. Next base: position 121,626 of record NZ_JAALBX010000010.1, on the reverse strand, counting down.
CGCCGGGCATTTCGTCTGATCTTCAACGCCGAAACTGGTATCCTTACTGAAAACGTAGAGGAGAAAATCATGTATCCCGTTGACCTGCATATGCATACCATCGCCAGTACCCATGCTTACAGCAATCTGCATGATTATATCGCTGCCGCGAAACGCAACGGCATTAAGCTGTTCGCGATAACCGATCACGGCCCTGATATGGCAGATGCGCCGCACTACTGGCATTTTATCAATATGCGTATTTGGCCACGCGTGGTGGATGGCGTAGGGATCCTGCGCGGCATTGAAGCCAATATCAAAAATACCGCAGGCGAGATTGATTGCACCGGCCCGATGCTGGATGCGCTGGATTTCATCATCGCCGGTTTTCACGAACCAGTTTTTGCGCCACAGAACAGCGACATCCATACCGAAGCCATGATAGCCGCTATGGCGAATGGGAATGTCCATATGATTAGCCACCCTGGCAATCCAAAATTCCCGGTGGATATTGATGCCATCGCACAAGCCGCGGCTAAGTATCAAGTAGCGCTTGAAATCAACAACTCGTCTTTTTTGCATTCTCGCAAAGGCAGTGAAGCCAACTGTACCCGCATCGCTGCTGCGGTACGTGACGCAGGCGGCTGGCTCGCCCTCGGCTCCGACTCCCATACCGCCTTCACGCTTGGCAATTTTGATGAAAGCCTGAAGATTATCCGCGCCGTTGATTTCCCTGAAGACCGCATTCTTAACGTGACACCGCGCCGTTTCCTTGACTTCCTGGCCGCACGTGGTGTGCCTTCAATTCCTGAATTCGCTGATTTTTAATCCTAAGCGCTCTGTACGGGCGCATTACCAATGGAATGTTTATGAACGAGTTTTCAATTATTTGCCGCCTGTTGGGGTCGCTTTATTATCGTCATCCGGATGATGCGGTAATGGCGCCTGTATTTGCCCTCATCAAAGAGGGAAAGCTTTCGCAGAACTGGCCGCTTGAGCAAGATGAGTTGCTGGCACGCTTGCAAAAAAGCGTTGATCTTCCGGCGCTGACAGCGGATTACCAGGCGCTGTTTGTAGGCGATGAGTGCCGTGTGCCGCCGTACCGTTCGTACTGGCAAGAAGAGGGCAGTGAAGCGCAAGTACGCGCCTTTTTAGAGGCGCGCGGTATGCCGCTTGGCGAAAGTGCGGCCGATCATATTGGTACGCTGTTATTAGCCGCGTCGTGGCTTGAAGATAATGCGGCGGAGGATGAAAACGAAGCGATTGAAACCTTGTTCGCAGACTTCCTGCTGCCCTGGTGTGACACCTTCTTCGGTAAAGTCGAAGCGAATGCAGCGAGCGCATTCTGGCGTACCCTTGCCCAGTTGTCTCGTGAAGCGGTGCTGGCGATGTGGGATGAATTAACTGAGGAAGATGAAGAGTGATCTAAATCACATCTTCAATGTAACACAGTAACATCATCTCTAAATTTTGTGCGGAGTATCTCATTAGGGGCCGGCGCTTCTGCTAAGATACGCCGCCATGAACATACTCATTTCTTTAGCGCTGACGACAGGCATTCTCTCCGGTCTCTGGGGTTGGGTTGCTATTTCGCTCGGTTTAATTAGTTGGGCGGGCTTCCTCGGATGCACCGCCTATTTTGCGTGTCCGAAAACCGGCCTTAAAGGCTTAGCCATGACGGCCTGTACGTTATGTAGCGGCGTTCTCTGGGCGCAGGTCATTATTCATACCAGCGCGATGGCTGCGCATTTTTCGCTGCTGGGCTATATCATTACCGGCGTCGTAGCCTTTTTGATGTGCGTACAGGCGAAACACCTGCTGTTGTCATTTGTGCCCGGGACTTTTATTGGCGCCTGTGCCACCTTTGCCGGGCAGGGTGACTGGCGGTTAGTTGTGCCGTCGTTACTGTTGGGCTTGCTGTTTGGTTTTGCAATGAAAACCAGCGGTATCTGGCTTGGCAGCCGTCATGAAAAAAAAACGTTGATGCAAAACGATAAAAAACCAGCCTGAGCTGGTTTTTTATCATTGCTGTCAGTCGTTATCAGGATTCTGGCGGCGTAGCCATGTCCCGGTATTTCACTAAAATATTGTTATTCACGTCCGCCGGGTTTTGCAGATCCCACAATCCGCGGTTAATCCCGTCGTTCACCAGGTAAATTACCCCGGTCTCGATGGCCGACATCAGGCACATCATCACAGGTTCATTTGAGGTGTAACCCATTTCGCCTTCCAGCAAGCGCTGATAGTCGATAAAGCGGAATACCCCTGCCTGCACTTCATAAGACAAAATCGTTTTGCTGGTGTTAACTGAAGAAAGCACTTCACCGGTACTCACATTCACGACACGTAAGTTCACCGCTATCTGGTCGAGCTGATATTGCGTGTCCGCGCCGATGCCAAAGTAACGCGCGCCGATACCACCCGATTTCACATTGCTTTCATAACCGATGATCGAACCTTCAATCATGATATTTGCCGCTCGTAATGAATCAAGGGGCATACGGTTATTCGGGGCAACGGTGCCGTTTTCCTGCGCCGCGCGAATGATTTTGCGCTCGTTCAGCAGGTTTTGAAGGCCCTGACGCTCAAGCGGTACAAACCATTTCGAGTCCTTAAGCGCAGTCACCAGCATTGAGGTGGCGCTCTGTGGCACGGCGGTCGAGAAGTTACTCGCCGGGTATGGTTTAAATTGCCCGGTTTCATCCTGAATGTTATATACCGACACATAGAGTTTCCCTTTCGGCTCCGGCAGTTTCACCAAATCGCGATAGCTTTGCGCGCGGGGCATTAATGTGGGTTTTGCCGCTTCTCTCGGTGGAGCGGTTAAACAGCCACTTAATAACATCACTGCTAAAAGTAAAAGTAAGCGCTGCATGATAAGAGTCCTTTTTAAACCGGGTTATTCTGTGCCGGAGCTGTACTGTAATCCCGAGACCTCAATGATCGAGGACATACCGGTTTTACGATCGGTGACGTTCAGTTGCAATTGACCATCACGGTTAGCGATATCAACGATAAAGTCGTTGGTAACCATGCGGCCGGGTTTGCCTGTGCTGATGTTTGACATTAAGTTGCCAAGTACCTGGGATTGTAAGGCCTGGCTAAAATTATCCAGCGCCGTAGGGGCCTGATAACCTAGATCGCTGTTGTAGCTTGGGTCTTTATAAGAGTTTTGAGCCTGGGCGCTATTTAATAAAAACGCTCCATTATTTGGATTTCCGCCAAAATTCGGGTTGCGGAATTGAAATGTCATATTCCCGCCCCACGATAATGGCGCAATCAATAATAGCGAAATCATGCTGTATGCGAGACGCATGGCAGCCTCCTGAATAGATTTATTGAGAATTAAAATTCGTCGCTGGTTAAATCACCGGTGCTCAATAACACTTTATCTATTTGACGACGCTGCAATGCTTCCTGAGTCTGCGCAAGTGCAATATCGACGTTTTTTTCGAACTCACGTTTTGTGGGGAAAAGGAAAAGCTGAAAAAGCACCTCCTGATCAAGCGTAATGGTTATCCAGCTTCCCCATCGTGCGCTGGGTCTCTCATTAATGGTTATATTTCCGTTGAAAGAACTTTCCCATTTATGACTAAAGTCACGATAAAAATCGTGCCCAATAGATGAAACGGTATGGTCTGTTAATAATCCGGGTACTTCTACTTCAACGGCGTGTGCAGTCGTAGTGACCCATAGAATTCCACAGGTCACTATTAAACCTTTGAGTGTGTTCATGGCTTATCGCCTGAGGTTATCGTTAGCCCATGAAACGGCTTGAGTTCGGTTTTTTACCGCGATCTTCTTAAACAGATTATAAAGATGCGTTTTAACTGTGTTTTCGCTAATAAACAGGGCCTGCGCGATTTCAATGTTTGATGCGCCAACCCGTAATTTATTGAGGATCTCTTTCTCACGATGCGTCAGCATTGATGATTCTCCACCGTTATACCGGTAATTGCCGGAGTGGGTAATCAAATAACTGGCAAGCTTTTGCGAAAAATAGCATTCACCGCGCAGCACACCGCGCATCCCTTCAAGCACGCAAGACTGGTCTTCATGAGCATAAAAGACACCATGAATGTGTGGCCAGCCTTCGATTTCTCGAAACGGATACTCATCGGGCGTGTTCAATAACACGATTTTAAGATTGATATTTTTGCGACCCAGATTATCTTGCCAGTACTGAATCAGCTTCTTATCAGCTTCCATCATATCCAATAGAATCAGACTATTAGCCGGGATATCATCAACGGAACGCTGTATGTTATGCAGCTTTCCGTTTATTCCCAATGACGATTTTAAATGCTGTAATAACGCTGTCGCCTGTAAAGATGGTTTGGTAATCAAGAACAACGTTTGGCCAGGCAGGATCTGAACTTCACTGTACATGATGAAACCCCACTGTTTTTAATAATGACATCCATCAGTTGGGCTGATTAACCATTCAGCCCACCAGAAGTACTGACAGATGCTGCACTGCTGTGTATAGAGAAATTAATCAATCATCCCCGGAGAGGGCGATGAAAAAGAAAACATTTAAAAGTAGTGCTGAAACAAATCTAGTCATTACCAACCTTAAATCAAGTGTTAAAGATGTTACAGAATGTAAAACCAAATAAATAAATGTTAATGCGAAGATTTTTCTAATGAAAAAATTAATAGATAAGTTGTACATTTTTAATGAGTTGCATCATTTTAAAAACATAAAATTCAAATCTATACTATTGTTTTTTATAGATATAATTATTTATTTCAAAAAATGTATTACCTCTAATCTTGCGGGTAACACCGACGTAAAGCTGACAGACAATTTTGTATAGATAATGAGTGCGTGGTGACAACCGTTGACGATCTTTTTTTTGCGATGCCTCTTCGTGACCATTTTGTGACTCTCTGAATGTGACGGCTTCATGACCTTGTACCCATCAAAAAATTTTTTTCTTCAGCCAGGTTTCCTTCCTTATTACCCAACAGCAATTCTCATACTTTCTAATGAACGAATAATAAAAAATACGACTCGCGGGTGAGATATTTAATATGTTTCCGCGGACATACTCTTCTCCGTAACGCGGCAATAACATTTTGTTAGCTGCTCTTACAAATTTAAATGATTGATAGGATAATTGTCTTAATTATCCTGCCAGCCCAAGGTGACAACATGAAAAACAAATTGTTGTTGATGATGTTGACTATATTGGGTACGCCCGGAGTGGCTTATTCGTATAGTAATGATCTTGCGGCAGCAGAATATAACTTTGCTGTGAATGAATTAAGCAAGTCTTCATACAATCAGACAGCTATTATTGGTCAAGATGGCTCAAATAACAGAGCCATTACTCGCCAGGAAGGCCATAAATTGCAAACCGTTGTTGTGCAAAATGGCAATGGAAACAGAGCAAATGTAGACCAATCAGGAAATTACAATCTGGCGTATATCGCTCAGGATGGCTTCCAGAATGATGCAGATATACAGCAGAATGGGTTTGGTAACAGTGCGACTATTATCCAGAAAGGTACGGGTAATAGAGCAAATGTTACTCAATATGGTACACAAAAAACCGCAGTCGTTGTTCAAAACAACTCGTTCATGAATATTCGCGTTACTCAACGCTAAATTCAGAACGACTTAATATCAATCCGATGGGGGTTACACCATGAAATTATTTAAAGTGGCAGCAGTTGCAGCATTGGTCGTTATTTCTGGCAGCGCTATGGCAGAACGTAATGGCTGGCATCCATCTCAGTCTGGCGCAGAACTGAAAATTTATCAGGACGGTGCTCACCACGTTGTGAATTCAGTTCAGACTAACGCTGATGGTTCTCTGGTTGATATTAACCAATCTAAACTCAACAACTTCGCAAATGTTCAGCAGTCTGCTAAAGACAGCAACATTTGGCTGGATCAGGATGGCGTTAAAAACACCGCTGACATCAAACAAACTGGCGGTTTCGCTTCTGATACCGATGTTACCCAGAAAGGTAACTTCAACGCTGTTAACGTGAACCAGAATGCTATCCGTTCTGACATCACTATCAGCCAGCGTGGTAACTCTCATTATGCTAACGTTGTCCAGACTGACAACTATGCATCTGCAGATGTTACTCAGCGCGGTTACAACAACTTTGTGAACGCTGCTCAGTACTAAGAGTACGGCATATTAAGAACAGGGCTACGGCCCTGTTTTTTTATGGAGGAGAAATATGTACACCATGATATTACTCGCCGCCCTGACCAACCAAATCGTTATCGATGCCCAACAACAGGGTTCCGTCTGGACTATTGTGCCGCAAGTGATGCTTACGCAAGATTGCGACTGCCAAATTCAACTGGAAGCCGTGCGAAAAGGTGCCTCAGGCAACAGCAATACCCGCCAGCGTTCACAAGCACACATCATCAGCAATAAACCGTTTTCCCTCTCCCGTTTAGCGATAAATGTAGAGCCGGGGGATGAATTGACCGTTCTGGTAACCGTAAGCGATGGTAAATCGCTCAACATCAAACAACAGTGGTCACCGCCGGGCGTGCTATAGCCGTTCATGACGTTCCTCTGTGGTTTGGCGATTTTGCCGGTAGTACTCATTAGCTCTGCCCGGATAAGTGTGTAATTGTGTTCATAAATTTAAGTAATTGTTAAATTTAAGTTCAATTATAGTTACATTCAAGGGCTCATTATGTCTTCAGGATGAAGCGCTTATGAGGAATAAACAATGCGCATGCATTCATTACTGCCGCTGGGTTGTCTGTCGCTTTACCTGTTTGGTTCGCCTGCGTTTAGCGCGTCAGGTAACTGCGGAACGATTCATTTTGTCGGCGCAATCGTTGAAGAGGGTTGTGAATTTACTCACGACGAGCGCAGGATGATGGTTGAGTGTCCCGTAGGGTCGACGCGCGTTAAGCGATCCATTCCGATAACACAAATCAATGCCACCTCCATTAAAAGCAATGTGCCGGCTACGGTTAAACTTCACTACCTTGATGACAATAAAAAAGTAGCAATCGTCAACATTAACTACCAATAATCGCCTACTGAGACTGCCGCGCTTTTCTTTTATGTTAAGGCATAGCGTGCGATCTGCATGCAATGAGAAACCTGTGCCTGACGTAATACAGCGCGGCAGACGCCTCAGGTAATAGATGTTCTACACTCAAAACAGAACTCTCAGGAGGCAGCGATGAAAACCAGAATAGAAGTCATACAGGGCGATATTACCCAAATGACGGTAGATGTGATTGTGAATGCAGCGAATACGTCATTGATGGGCGGTGGCGGGGTGGATGGCGCCATCCATCGTGCGGCCGGGCCTGCTTTACTGGAGGCCTGCATGCAGGTTCGTCAGCAGCAGGGCAGTTGTCCCACAGGACATGCAGTCATCACCACGGCAGGCGATCTTGCGGCGAAAGCCGTGGTACACACGGTTGGGCCTGTGTGGCGTGATGGCGATCAACATGAGGCGCAGCTGCTTTCTGATGCCTACCGAAACAGTCTGCAATTGGTGAGTGCTAATGGATATAAGACCGTGGCTTTCCCGGCAATTAGCACCGGCATTTACGGTTACCCTAAACCGGCCGCGGCAGAAATCGCCGTCAACACGGTTTCAGACTATCTTACCCGGCACGCTTTACCGGAGCAGGTATACTTTGTCTGCTATGACGAAGAAAACACCCGACTTTACCAACGATTACTTGCACAACTTACCCCAGAACAAGATCGCTAAAACACGTCTTGGGCGAGCCATTGCGCCAAAAACGCAAGCGCATCCCGATCATAGCGGCGTGCATACTCTGGCTGACAGCCTGGATGCGTTCGCCGCCCGTTATCTGCTCGCAGAGATGGCCGAGCAAACCCTGGATGTTCAGTACTATATCTGGGAAGATGATATGTCAGGCAGACTGCTGTTTTCCGCATTACTTGAGGCGGCAAAACGGGGTGTGCGGGTTCGTCTTTTATTAGATGACAACAACACGCTTGGCATGGATAGTGTACTGCGATTACTGAGCGCCCATCCCAATATTGAAGTCCGCCTTTTTAACCCCTTTTCGTTTCGTTTTTTCCGCGCATTAGGCTATCTGACTGATTTTGCTCGTCTCAACCGCCGTATGCACAATAAAAGCTTTATCGTTGATGGCGAGGCGACCATTATTGGCGGGCGTAATATCGGTGATGCCTATTTTGGCGCCGGTGACGAACCGCTTTTTTCCGACCTTGATGTACTGACCATTGGCCCGGTGGTCGCAGAGGTATGCGAAGATTTTGAGCGTTACTGGACCTGTGCGTCGGTCTCAACGCTTGAAAAAGTGCTTGATGTTAACGAAGAAGAAATTGAGCAGCGCGTACAATTTCCCCCTGAATGGCAGCACGATCCGATCGCCCGTACTTATCTGGATAAGCTTGCCACCACGCATTTTGCCACGCATCTTGATGCCGGCACGTTGTCGATGATTTGGGCTAAAGCACGCCTGCTAAGTGACGATCCGCGCAAAGGGGAGGGCAAAGCGCGCCGGCATTCGCTCTTGCCCTTACGTATGTTGAATGTCATCGGCGAGCCGACAAAACAGCTTGATATCATCTCTTCTTACTTTGTCCCGACTCGCGCAGGCGTGGCACAGTTGCTGATGCTTAAGCGCAAAGGCGTCAATATCGCGATCCTGACTAATTCATTAGCGGCTAATGATGTCGCCGTCGTGCATGCCGGCTATGCCCGCTGGCGAAAGAAGCTTTTGCGCCATGGCATCTCGCTCTATGAACTTAAGCCCGGTCCTCAGAAGGAGCGCATGCCACATGACCGGGGGCTTACCGGGAATTCTGGTTCCAGCTTACATGCCAAAACCTTTAGCGTGGATGAAAACCACGTGTTTATCGGATCGTTCAATTTCGACCCGCGTTCGGCAATGCTGAATACTGAAATGGGCCTGGTTATTGAAAGCCCGGATCTGGCGCGCCACATCCACCGCCGGTTTGTGCAAAGCCAGCAGGAAGCGGCATGGACTTTACGGCTTGACGCATTAGGGCGGGTGAATTGGGTAGAGTACCGTGATGGGCAGGAAGTCGTATTGGTGAAAGAGCCAAAGACTCGCTTCTGGCAGCGCGTACTGGTAAAGCTTGCCTATTGGCTCCCGGTTGAGTGGTTACTGTAACTCTTTTTCGACGGGTGTTTTCACAACTGGCTTAGTTTGCGGTTTTCCTGAAAACAGAAAACGCAGCATTGGGATCCGCAGATGGATTTCATAGAGTGCCAGCGCAATACCAATCACAAAGACTAACCCACTAATAAAGCCCAGCGTGTTTGAGGCGATATGTGGCGTGATATAGGCCCCGTAAAACAGGGTCAATGGGTGATGCACCAGATAGATAAACAGCGACGCGTTAACAAAATACGTCACCCGCGCAGACTGGAAATTCAACAGGCGATGGCCTAACGAAAACACCACGTTTACCATACACAACCCGAGAAACATGGTGATGACATATTCCGTCTCGTACATCCACGCATCACCATGACCATAGCGCTGGTTAACTACATAGGCGACAAACGCCACAACCGCGCCAAGCGCGCATCCGCGGGAGGGGGCGGTCAACATTGCTTTGATGGAGGGATGCTTAAACGCAATTGCGCCGAGAATGAAAAATGGCGTGTAAAACAGGGTTTGCATGACGATAAAATAAAATAATCCGTCACTCAAAATAGGTGGGTAAACGTAAAGTAAAATACGGCGAATGGCCGCATAAAACACGCCCAATAGCAGGAAAATAATTGAGAGTTTTCCTAGTGTGATATTCTTGGTCCATCCGGGACGGTCTTCAGTGATGCGCGCAGATATATTTTTAAACCAAATTAATCCAAGACTGGTTAATACCATCAGAACTAATAAGAACCACAAATGTGAAATGAGCTCCCATGCAAGGGTATTATATTTTTCATAGCCGCTCAAAGTGTGCCACTTATCAGCCTGGCCCTTCACAAATTGCAACATGATGAATTGCGGCAATGTTAAGAAGAAGACAGCCGTAACCATGGGTATACCGACCCGTTCGACGCGGACTTTCCACCATTTCACGCGTGGGTAGCGTAAGAACAACATGTATGAAAAGTAACCAGAAATGACGAAAAAGACCTGCATTCGGAAAGAATGGACGAAATCGTTAAACAGCGTTAACCACCACGACGGCTCGACACTGTTAACATGCCACTGATGACTCGAATAGATTAGTGAAATGTGGAAAGGGATCCCAAGCAGCATTAACCATGCCCGGATCGAATCCAGAAAATATTCTCGTTGTGTTGAGGTCGTCTTCATATAACACCGTAAACTCTCGGACTTTTCGTCTTATCCGTCAGACCCTGGATGGGTAAATTTGCAGGCAACCCTACACCAACTTCCGGAGAGAGTCTCCAGGCGAAAGGCGCAAAATGAATCCTGGCGTCCATAACTGTATAAACCCTGAGCCAGCGGGATGAACAAAGAGGGGATTATGTTGTCGGAAAGCCAGAGTTTCCATTAAAATGGATTGGATTGATTTAAGCACACAAAGGGGGATGTGCTAATTAATATGAAAATTAAACAACAAAAGATGAAATTGCACTGGTTAGGCGCGGCAGTGATGTTGTCCCTTTATACCACTTCGGTTTGGGCATTCTCCATTGACGATGTCGCAAAACAGGCGAAATCATTAGCTGATAAAGGCTATGAAGCGCCTAAGAGCAATCTGCCGTCCGTTTTCCGCGATATGAAATACGCGGATTACCAGCAGATTCAGTTCAATCACGACAAAGCCTACTGGAACAACGTAAAGACCCCATTTAAGCTTGAATTTTACCATCAGGGTATGTACTTCGACACGCCGGTCGCTATCAATGAAGTGACGGCCTCCGCGGTGCGCAAGATCAAATACAATCCCGATCTGTTCAATTTTGGCGATGTACAGCACGATAAAGACACCGTTAAAGACCTGGGTTTCGCGGGCTTTAAAGTTCTTTATCCCATCAATAGCAAAGATAAGAACGACGAAATAGTCAGTATGCTGGGCGCGAGCTATTTCCGCGTCATTGGCCAGGGCCAGGTTTACGGTTTGTCCGCACGCGGCCTTGCTATTGATACGGCGCTGCCGTCCGGCGAAGAATTCCCGCATTTTCGTGAATTCTGGATTGAGCGTCCTAAACCTACTGATAAACGTTTGACCATTTATGCACTGCTTGATTCCCCACGCGCGACCGGTGCCTATCGCTTTGTGATTATGCCAGGCCGCGATACGGTTGTTGATGTCCAGTCTAAAGTGTATTTGCGCGATAAAGTGGGCAAACTGGGCGTTGCGCCATTAACCAGCATGTTCTTGTTCGGGCCGAATCAGCCATCCCCTGCGACTAACTACCGCCCGGAACTGCATGACTCTAACGGTTTATCCATCCACGCTGGCAATGGTGAGTGGATTTGGCGTCCGCTGAATAATCCTAAGCATCTGGCTGTCAGCTCGTTCAGTATGGAAAATCCGCAAGGCTTTGGATTACTGCAACGCGGCCGTGAATTCTCACGCTTTGAAGACATTGACGATCGTTACGACCAGCGCCCAAGCGCCTGGGTAACCCCTGTTGGCGAATGGGGTAAAGGGAAAATCGAACTGGTTGAGATCCCAACCAACGATGAAACCAATGACAACATCGTCGCATACTGGACGCCGGACCAATTGCCGGAGCCTGGCAAAGAGATGAACTTCAAATACACGCTGACCTTCAGCCGTGACGAAGACAAGCTCCACGATCCTGATAATGCCTATGTCACGCAAACGCGTCGTTCTACCGGTGATGTGAAACAGTCAAACCTTATCCGCCAGCCGGATGGCACCATGGCTTTCGTGGTCGATTTCGCAGGCCCGGAAATGAAAATGCTGCCGCCTGAAACGCCAGTTAGCGCGCAAGCCAGCATCGGAGAGAACGGTGAAATCGTCGACAGCGCGGTGCGCTATAATCCTGTTACCAAAGGATGGCGTATGACGCTGCGCGTTAAACTCAAAGACGCTAAGAAAACCACTGAAATGCGTGCCGCACTGGTCAATGGCGATCAGACGCTAAGTGAAACCTGGAGCTATCAGCTACCTGCCAATGAATAAGTCAAATCCCTATATTGAGGCGTTGCCGCTTTCTGCTCAGGCGAAAGCGGCGCTGGCGGAGAGCGCCTCCGATTTAAGCGCGGTGCATCATGCTCTCGGGGAGCCTGGTTTTTCCGTGTCCCGTGAAGATGATTCGCCGCTTGAGTCGGTAAAAACGCGTCTGGAAATGAGCTGGCCTGATTCTCTGGCTGACGGTCAGCTTATCAAAGATGACGAAGGGCGTACCCAGCTGGAGGCCATGCCGAAAGCGAAGCGTTCATCTATGTTCCCTGATCCCTGGCGCACCAACCCGGTTGGTCGTTTCTGGGACCGTCTGCGTGGGCGTGAGGTCGCGCCGCGTTATCTTTCCCGTTTGACGCAAGAGCAGCAAGCCTCTGAGCAAAAATGGCGTACCGTCGGGACAATCCGCCGTTACATCCTGCTGCTGTTAACGCTGTCTCAAACGGTTGTAGCCACCTGGTATATGAAAACCATTCTCCCTTACCAGGGGTGGGCGCTGATCAACCCTGCCGATATGTTCGGTCAGGATTTGTTGGTCTCGTTTATGCAGTTGCTGCCGTATATTCTGCAAAGCGGCATACTTATCCTGTTTGCCATCCTGTTCTGTTGGGTTTCCGCCGGATTCTGGACGGCGCTCATGGGCTTTTTGCAACTGTTGATTGGGCGAGATAAATACAGTATTTCCGCCTCAACAACCGGTGATGAGCCGATTAATCCCGAGCACCGTACCGCGCTTATCATGCCTATCTGTAACGAAGACGTTGATCGCGTTTTCGCAGGCCTGCGCGCGACCTGGGAATCGGTGAAAGCCACCGGGCAGCAACAGCATTTCGACGTTTACATCCTAAGCGACAGTTACAACCCGGATATCTGCGTTGCTGAGCAGAAAGCCTGGATGGAACTGATCGCAGAAGTACAGGGCGAAGGACAGATTTTCTATCGTCGCCGTCGCCGTCGCGTAAAACGCAAAAGCGGTAACATTGATGATTTCTGCCGTCGCTGGGGTAGCCAGTACAGCTATATGGTGGTGCTTGATGCCGACTCGGTGATGACTGGCGAGTGCCTGACCAGCCTGGTGCGCCTGATGGAAGCGAATCCGAACGCCGGGATTATCCAGTCTTCCCCGAAAGCATCCGGGATGGACACGCTCTATGCTCGTTGTCAGCAGTTTGCGACGCGCGTTTATGGTCCGCTGTTTACAGCCGGTCTGCACTTCTGGCAGTTGGGCGAATCCCACTACTGGGGTCATAATGCCATAATCCGCGTTAAGCCGTTTATTGAGCACTGTGCGCTGGCGCCGCTACCGGGCGAAGGTTCGTTCGCGGGGTCGATCCTCTCGCATGACTTTGTGGAAGCGGCGTTGATGCGTCGTGCAGGTTGGGGCGTCTGGATTGCCTACGATCTACCCGGTTCTTATGAAGAGTTGCCGCCAAATCTGCTTGATGAGCTTAAGCGTGACCGCCGCTGGTGCCACGGGAACCTGATGAACTTCCGCTTGTTCCTGGTAAAAGGGATGCACCCGGTACACCGCGCGGTGTTCCTGACCGGGGTTATGTCATACCTTTCTGCGCCGCTCTGGTTTATGTTCCTTGCGCTTTCCACGGCCTTACAGGTGGTTCACGCGCTGACTGAGCCGCAGTACTTCCTGCAACCGCGCCAGTTGTTCCCGGTGTGGCCGCAGTGGCGTCCAGAACTGGCGATTGCATTGTTTGCGTCAACCATGGTGCTCTTGTTCCTGCCTAAGCTTTTGAGTGTCTTGCTCATCTGGTGTAAGGGCAGTAAAGAGTATGGCGGCTTCTTCCGTGTGACTTTGTCACTCTTACTGGAAGTGCTGTTCTCCGTTCTGCTTGCGCCGGTGCGTATGCTGTTCCACACCGTATTTGTGGTCAGCGCATTCCTCGGTTGGGAAGTGGTGTGGAACTCGCCTCAGCGTGATGACGACTCCACCCCATGGGGCGAGGCGTTTATGCGTCATGGCTCGCAGCTGCTGCTGGGCCTGGTGTGGGCCGTCGGCATGGCATGGCTCGACTTGCGTTTCCTGTTCTGGCTGGCACCGATTGTGTTCTCGTTGATCCTCTCTCCGTTCGTCTCGGTGATTTCAAGCCGCGCGACCGTCGGCCTGCGTACCAAACGCTGGAAGCTGTTCCTGATCCCGGAAGAGTACGATACGCCGCAGGTGCTGCTGGATACCGAACGCTATTTGCACCAGAACCGCGAGCGCTGCCTAAACGATGGCTTTATGCATGCGATTTTCCATCCGTCGTTTAACGCCTTAGCAACGGCGATGGCAACGGCACGCCACCGCGCAAGCGAGGTGCTGGAAATTGCCCGCGATCGTCACGTTGAACAAGCGCTTAACGAAACGCCGGATAAACTTAACCGCGACCGTCGACTGGTCTTGTTAAGTGACCCGGTGACGCTTTCACGCATGCATTATCGCGTCTGGGCCTCGCCTGAAAGATACTCTTCATGGGTAGCGGAATATCAGGCATTAACACTCAACCCCAGTGCTTTAAAAACGCGCTAAACTTTATCGTTATGTAAAAAGCCGGCCACCAGGGCCGGCTTTTTTATCTATATGATTCATTACTGCGGGGAAGGAATTTCAATGCGCGTTCTGGTTATCATCCTGGTTGCCATGTTATTGAGCGGCTGTGGCAGCATCATTAGCCGAACGATACCCGGACAGGGGCATGGCAACCAGTATTATCCCGGCGTTCAATGGGACGTGAGAGACTCAGCGTGGCGCTATGTCACCGTGCTCGATCTGCCGTTTTCGCTGATATTCGATACTCTGCTTCTTCCAGTGGATACGAGTCACGGCCCTTACGAGTAACTTAACGCTCGTCCCATTCATCTGCTGCGGCCTGGCCTTCTTCGGTATCAAGCGGCGGCTCCAACTGGAATTCACCTTCATCCCATTCATGAAGGGTGTTTTCCTCAAGCCATTCCTGACGCAGTTCTATCTCGTCAAAATCACCATCAAACACGCTTTGCGCCGCTTCGCCGGTTAATACCGGCAGACACTCACCGTCTTGCGCGTCATCGGCGAAAAATTCAGCCTGCCACATAATATCGCCATCCTGAAGGATGTATTTCTGGATATTAAGCTGCTGAATACTTGCCTCGTCTTCAGTGATACCCGGATTGTCCGCAAGGAACTCTTCACGGGCGGCGTCAATGGCTTCTTCAAGTGTGGCGTACATAGACATGGCAATCTCCCTGTATGGATCGGCTTTTCAGGAAAGAATAGACGAAACTGGAAGATTGCCAGTATTAATATGAAATTTTAATTGTGAAACAGGGTGAGTTGTTACAGCGCGGCGGCACAGACTTGCCGCCGGGCGGGTTAATAGCGCGATGGCATGCCTTCGGGGCGCGTTTTAAAACGACGGTGGAGCCACATATATTGCTCGGGGGCCATCATAATGCAGCGCTCTACTACGCCATTCATCCAGCGCGCAGTTTCCTCAGCATTCTCTAACGGCGGATTACATTCCGGCTCAAGAATAATCATCTCGTAGCCTTTGCCGTCCGGCTTACGGCGCGGGACAAAAGGCACCACGCAGGCCTTCGACATTTTCGCCAGCATCCATGTGCCGGTAGTGGTAGCAGCCTGTTCTACCGCAAACAAAGGAACAAATACGCTACTGCGCGGGCCGTAGTCATGATCCGGGGCGTACCAGATGACTTCAGCGTTTTTTAACGCTCGCACCATTCCCTTCAGATCTTTTCGATCGATCATCGATTTATTGGAACGCATGCGGCCCCAGGTTTGCAGCCAGTCGAGCAAGGGATTGTCATTAGGACGGTACACACCGATGCCAGGGTTATGAATACCGAAGACCCGCGCCCCCAGTTCCAACGTCAGGAAATGAATGCCAATCAGCAGCACGCCTCGGCCCTGCGACTGCACCGCTTTGATATATTCAGTACCGGAAACATCAAACCAGCGGTTTATGCGCCAGGTGGGCCAGAACCAGGCCATACCGGTTTCCAGCAGGCCAAGGCCTACCGATTCAAAGTTTTTTACCACCATCTGATGGCGTTCATCTGCTGACATCTGCGGAAAAGAGAGTTCCAGATTACGGTACGCAATACGGCTCCGACGCTTCATAAAGCGCATCGCCACATGTCCCATAACACGGCCAAGGCGATACAGCACCGGGTAAGGCAGAAGCACCACCAGCCAGAGAAGGCCGATACCAAGCCAGGTCAGCCAGTAGCGAGGATGAAGCAAACGACGCGAAAATGTAGGTAATTGAGTCATGTATTTCCTGAATGACAAATCGGGACACCATGCCGCCTATTGTGGCATTAATTTTTCTCGGGGCCAAAAATCTCAGAAAGAGAGCCAGATGTCCTGCTGACTTTGTTGATAAAGGGGGATAAATGTAGCGCATAATGTGTGGATGTAAATTGGTGTTAAATGCTATATGATGCCGCGCGATAAATTCCCTTCTACCGATTGCAGGAACGAACACCATGCCAGTGTTACATAACCGCATTTCGAATGAGGAACTCAAGGCGCGCATGCTGGCGGAAACCGAGCCGCGCACCACAGTCTCATTCTATAAATATTTCACTATTGTCAATCCGCAAGCCACCCGCGATGCGCTTTATCAGGCGTTCGTTGAGCTTAACGTCTTTGGCCGCGTATACCTTGCCAAAGAAGGGATCAATGCCCAGATAAGCGTTCCGGCGACTAATCTTGAGGCGCTGCGCGATGTTTTATACCGCTTTGATCCGGCGCTTGAGGGGCTGCGCTTAAACATCGCGCTGGATGACGATGGAAAATCGTTCTGGGTGCTGCGCATGAAGGTCCGCGATCGTATTGTGGCTGACGGGATTGATGACCCGCTATTTAACGCAAGCGATGTCGGTGAATACCTCAAAGCGGAAGAAGTTAACGCGATGATGGACGATCCCGATGCGGTATTTATCGATATGCGTAACCACTACGAGTACGAAGTGGGGCATTTCGAGAATGCACTAGAAATCCCTGCCGACACGTTCCGCGAGCAGTTGCCGAAAGCCGTGGAAATGATGGAAGCGCATAAAGACAAAAAAATTGTTATGTATTGCACAGGCGGCATACGTTGCGAAAAAGCCAGCGCCTGGATGCGGCACAACGGTTTTAAACAGGTCTGGCATATTGAAGGCGGCATTATTGAATATGCGCGCCGCGCCCGCGAACAGGGTTTACCGGTGCGTTTTGTCGGTAAAAACTTTGTGTTTGATGAGCGGATGGGGGAGCGCATCAGCGACGAGGTTATTGCGCATTGTCACCAGTGCGGCGCGCCGTGCGATACGCATACCAACTGTAAAAATGATGGCTGTCATTTGCTTTTCATTCAATGCCCGGCATGTGCACAAAAATATAACGGCTGTTGCAGCGAGCGGTGCGTTGAAGAACATGCGTTACCAGAAGAGCAGCAGCGCCAGCTGCGGGCCGGAAGGGAAACGGGTACGAAAATATTCAATAAATCCCGGGGACGGTTAAACACCAAACTGGGCATTCCCGACCCACAATGATCTGCTCCCTCGCGGCACCCGCCGCGAGGGAAACCGTTATTTTTTCTGAACGCCTTCCACAGAAATAATAAGTTCAACGTCCTGAGATGCCGGCCCCAAATCCTTAGTAATATTAAAATCCTTCAGGTGAATTTTGCCGCTTGCCTCAAAACCTGCGCGCTCGCCACCCCACGGATCGCTACCCTTGCCAATTAATTTGGCTTCAAGCGTAATCGGTTTTGTTACGCCGTTCAGCGTCAGGTTGCCGGTAATATCGAGTTCGTCACCGTCTTTTTTAACTTCCGTTGAGGTGAAGGTCGCCTGGGGGAATTTCGCCACATTCAGGAAATCGCCGCTACGCAGGTGTTTGTCACGTTCCGCATGGTTTGTATCAAGACTGGTTGTATTGATAGTGACATTCACTTTATCCGCTGCCGGGTTCTTCTCATCAAAGGTGAATGATCCGTCGAAATCACGGAAGGTGCCGTACACCCAGCTATAGCCCAGGTGCTGAATGCGGAAGTTGACGAAGGCGTGCTGGCCTTGTTTGTCGATGACGTAATCCGCAGCCACAGCGGAGCCGGTCGTGAATAACAGGGCACCAAACGTTAACCCCAGCAGGCTCTTTTTCATTTTCGCTCCTTTTTGTCTTTTAATGTGACAGTTATGACGCTTTCCCGAGCATCCGCTTCAGGGTGGCATCTTTATCGATAAAGTGGTGTTTAAGTGCGGCAAGCGCGTGCAGGACGGAAAAAATCACCACACTCCATGCCAGCCAGAGATGAATTTCTCCGGCGAGATCGGCCTGTACGCCGGCATCGCTGAGGGTTGCCGGTATCTCAAACCAGCCAAATACGCTCACAGGTTTGCCATCGGCGGTTGAAATCAAATATCCGCTGAACAGAAGGGCAAACAGCAGCAGATACAGCAGGGCATGGCCCGTTTTGGCGGCGATGCGGGTAAAGGGGGAATAAGTGGTAAGCGCGCCGGGGGGCTTTGATATAAAACGCCACATCAGGCGTATGACCATGACCATCATCAGCAAAATGCCAATGCTTTTGTGGATGTCAGGCGCATCGTGATACCAGCTATCGTAATAACCGAGAGACACCATCCACAAACCAAGGGCAAACATACTGTAAACGGTCAGGGCAACTATCCAGTGTAAAAGAACGGAAAGATGACCGTATCGGTTAGAAGAGTTACGCCACTGCATGTTGTATGCCTGTTAAATTTTAATCGTGTGGCAACAATGGCGTTAATGAGAATCAAAATCAATCCAAAAAAATGGAAGCTGTTAATCAAATAAATTGAATTAAATTTGCAGATAAAACGTGGCCTGGATGACGCGCCAGCCAGCATTCGACGGGCAATCGAGGCGCACTGAACGGATTAAAAAAGTGTCAGCGCTTTGTCAATCTACGTCAATTTTATTGAATATTTTATGGTCGATTTCTTCACGCCCAGAGCGCCCAGAGCGGGTTCCTTGCAAGCTTAATGCTTGTGTTCGCGAAGATGCAGGATAACTGCGGCGTAATTATTTACGCCGTAGTTGTTTCATTAAGACAGAGATCCGCCCCGATGATTACGCGTGGTTAAAGCGGTTCAGCGCAAAAGGCGTCAAATCGAAACGATGAGGCGCGTTTTGTGCGAATTCGCAGGCAATTTCCCCTAACACGGAGGCAAACTTGAATCCGTGTCCGCTCAGGCCTGTTATAACCAGCACATTGGGGGCGTCTGGCAGCGTATCGATAATAAAATCTTCGTCCGGGGAGTTGTCATAGGTGCAGGATGCGCCATACAAACAACCACCGATGCCAGGCAGAATTTGACGTAAAAACGGAAAAGCCTCCGCGCCATCGGTTGAGACGGCGCCAAACGGTTTACGTTCCTCAGGCGCGTTAATCACCTGCCCGCCATTATGCTTACCGATCTTCAATTCATTATTGTCCGCCGGAAAACCATAAAACTGGTCGCCATTGGGCAATTCGCCGGTAAAGGCCGGGAAACGATTATTGGTACTGTAACGACCATCCGCCTGATACCAGGCAAAAATTTTACGTACCGGCGTGACGGGCAACCCGGGGATGAGACGTGTAACCCAGGTCCCTGCGCTTACCAGCAATTTTCGGCCATGAAAGGTCCCTTCAGAGGTATCAATACTGACCCCCTGCGCATCCATATGAATCGCCGCGACCGGGCAGTTAAACAATTGCGCGCATCCGGCTTCTTCAGCCAGGCGAATTAACGCGGCAATGGCGGTTTCGCTATGCAGCACGCCGGAGTCTGGTTCAAAAAGCCCAATATAATCCGATGGTACAGTGATTTCCGGCCAGCGAGCCATGAGCGTTTCGGCATCGAGCTTTTCAAGCGGCAAAGAGAACTGTCGCGCGCTTTGTTCTGCGTTGGATAAAAATTCGGATTGGGCAGGCCCCAGATTCAGTACGCCGCTTTTGGTAAAAATCTTCTCACCGCTAAGCGTTTGTAATTCATTCCACAATGCCTGCGCTCTCAGGACCAGCGGCACGTACTTTTCGCCTTCACCGTAGGCATGACGGATCAATCGGCTTTCGCC
Organism: Citrobacter freundii; assembly: GCF_011077955.1. Lineage (GTDB taxonomy): Bacteria > Pseudomonadota > Gammaproteobacteria > Enterobacterales > Enterobacteriaceae > Atlantibacter. The sequence continues at coordinate 101,454 of NZ_JAALBX010000010.1, read as the reverse complement.
GTGATGACTGCCTTCCTTATGCGGCGGATGCGCGGCGTCGGTCATGAGCACTTTCAGGCCCGCTTTGGTTGCGTAATAGCCAGCAGCAGCCCCAACCGAGCCACTGCCAACAATAATAAGATCGTACTCCATGGACATTTTCTCCATTTGAGTGGGGGAGTAGCAGAGTAAAGAAGATGAACAAAAGAAACAAGATTAGCGCTGCGCGTTAACATTCACATTGTGGAAAATATAATCAGAAAAAATTAGCGGTAACGCTTAAGGGAAATTAATGTAACGCAGCGTTAAGAATAATCAAAAAATTAGGCACCCTGAGGTGCCTGTTGTTTAGAAGTTGAGATGATGAGCAAACTAATGTTTGCGGTAATCATTTTGCTCGAAATCACCGGATTCTATTTTGGCAATGCCTGCTTCGAGTATCGATATAAACTGACGAGCAACATCAGTGGTCAGCCAAAGGGTTTGACCTACTTCTGTATCTTCTTGATTAGGACGGTCTGGTGACTGATAGTGCAAACGTAACATCATGGCATCGTAGCTATCAACGGTGCTGATGTCCCACCCTACAAGGGGATGTGTTTGGATGACTTCATTATTCTTTACCATTATAACCCCCTTATTCGTGTTTATAGACAACGTCATTCGAGGTTCAATGCGTCTTTTATTGAAGCAATTTGAGTATATCAGTGGTTTGACGGTAACGTCTAAGAAATATATTTGTTGCAACACATTTTTTTTAAATCAGTGGAATTGTTTGAACAATGAAACGGCAACTTATTCTTATAAATAAACGCTTAACGTCGTTCAATACAGATAATGCTGAAAATGAATTTGAGTTAGGGAGGGTTTTAAAAAACCGGGCGGCGAGCCCGGAAAGATACAATGAGAGAAATTGTTTTTATTTTTACTATCCGGCATGTCTCAGCACACCACGACGCACGTACGGGCTACGTACCGCCTGTGGGGTGCGCTGAGGCAATACGAATTCAAGGCGTAGCGAACCAGTCCTCAGCGCTTTCCCAGGTCTCCTGAAGAATTTCACTAATCCGGTCTTTGTCTTCTTTAGCGCCACCGAGCACGGAGAGGTGATTCGCAGCAGCATAGCGCACGCTCACCTGGTTGCCGGTATCAGGAAACGTGTTCTCAATCCGACGCGCGAGTTCGTTAGTCAGCGCGTCAATCGCGCCGGGTGGTAATACAGTAGTTTTGGCTATGGTGACTTCAATACGCATGATCGCCCCCTGTTGTCATATACTGGATATTTATACAGTCTCGCTCTCCAGGTTGCAACAGGGGGAAGAAAATATTTCTCTGTCAGCGTTTTACCGACCAGCGTACCGTTTCACCGGCGAGGAAAGGAATCAGCGTGTCATCGCTCAGAGCGATGTCAGAAATGATCATCTCATCCTGTTTGATTAACGTAATACGCTCATTATTTACCGGCAGGCCATAAAAGCGAGGACCGTTGAGGGAACAGAACGCTTCAAAATGGGCGAGCGCGTTCATCTCTTCAAAAACGGTGGCATAAGCGCCCAACGCGGAAGGCGCGTTAAAGCAGCCAGCGCAGCCGCAACTGGTCTCTTTTTTGTGCCGTGCATGGGGCGCGGAATCGGTGCCTAAAAAGACCCGATCGCAGCCGCTTGCGACCAGTTCACGCAGCGCCTGTTGATGTACGCTGCGTTTTAAAATCGGCAGGCAGTAAAGGTGAGGGCGCACGCCGCCCACCAGCATATGGTTGCGGTTAAACATCAAATGCTGCGGGGTAATGGTCGCGGCCAACCGCGAGTTGCCTTCCTGCACATACTGGGCGGCATCTTTAGTGGTGATGTGTTCAAACACCACGTTAAGACCTGGAAGACGTTGACGTAGCGGCTCCATCACCGTTTCGATAAAGCGCGCTTCACGGTCAAAGATATCAATATCGGCATGGGTGACTTCCCCGTGTACCAACAGCGGCATCCCGATTTTTTCCATTCGCTCAAGCACCGGCATAATCGCATCAACACTGGTAACGCCGTGGCTGGAATTGGTGGTTGCATTGGCCGGGTACAGCTTCGCCGCGGTAAAAACGCCTTCGTTAAACCCACGCTCAAGCTCATTGGCATCAAGCGTATCGGTGAGATAGCACGTCATTAAAGGGGTGAATGACTGTCCAGCGGGCACGGCGTTAAGAATACGTTGACGATAAGCGCGGGCGGCTTCGACGGTTGTGACAGGGGGCGCCAGGTTTGGCATCACAATCGCCCGCGCATAGGTTTCACTGGTATAGGGCACGACGACGTTAAGCATTTCGCCATCGCGTAAATGAACGTGCCAGTCGTCTGGGCGTATTATCGTTAATTCCTGGGGTGAAACTGTCATAAGCGTGCTCCGGCTGGTGGGAAATCAGTCAACAATGGCTGGATTTATGCCGGGCACAAAGGATAAGCGTAAACGTTTTCGTTTGCATCCTTTTTTGACGGGCGCGCGCTGAGCGCGCTCCGCATTACTCCACAAACGGGATGACAATTTCACCGGGTTTCACTTCAATCCCTTTGGCATATTGCTTTGCGAGCGCCTCACCTTTGGAGCGATCTTCACTTAACACATAGGCTGGCTGCTGGTTGAAATAAGCTTTTAACGACTGATTCAGATACGGCGTGATGGTTTTCATCACGCTTTCCATTTTTTGAGGTAGCACCTCAACGTTAACCACTTCCATGTCCTGCAAATAAATCGCGCCTTGCTCTTTATTAAAAGTCGGCAGCGCTTTCAGGGTAAGCTTCAGCGTGGCTTGTTGATTACCGAAAATCGACGTCAGATTCACATTTGCGTCGCCGTTAAGTGTGACTTTATTGGGCTCCTGGCGGCCTATCTGGCTTGTCAGGTTTGACAGAACAATATGCGCGTCGGCAAGGCCCGGTAACCCTAAATCTTTGGCGTAGTTATTACGTTTTGCCAGCGCCTGATTGATTTCCTGTTCGGTCACGCTGTATTGCGTGAGTTGATTACAGCCCACCACCAGCACGGTGAGAAGCCCAACCAATGCGATAAAAAATTTATTCATAGAATTCCTCGGCGGTACGTCATCCTTTTGTGACGAAAGCATCGCGCAGCCGTGCTGAAATAACCAGAGGAAAAAACCGAAAGGCCGGCGCGGAACGCCGGCACGGGCATAGGTTTAGATGGCGAGCGAGGTGAGCAGATTCACCTGCGTTTGTTTAGCCATATTATCGCGATAATCAGCCACGCGGGTCGGCCAGGTGATGCCTTGCACCAGCGTCAGATTTCGAAGCAGGGGAAACAGATCGAAATCATCATCTGACAGCTCACCATTTACCGCGTTCGGCTCTTTGATAAGTTTCTCAAGATCGCGCAGGTCGTCACTCATCTTTTTGACCAGGCCTTGCGAATGGGACAAATGCTCTTCAAACGAGCCAATAGCAGCCTGCTTTTTCTCAATAAAGTACGCGCGAGCTTCGGGGGTAGAAAACTCATCAAACGGCGCTTTAGCCATGCGCGGCAACAGCAGACGATTAGTATACTCGTTTACTTTACGAAGCCAGGCGGCGATGGCGGGGTTACGCGCCCCGGTGAGCAGCGGTGTGCCATTGAGCTTATCGACATAGTGCACAATGTCCATGCTTTCAGCCATATAGCGGCTGTCGTCTTTTTGAAGAATGGGGGCCATCTTCTGGCCGATCATGCGGGTGGGGGTATCAACATCGTCATTCAGCAGGACGTTGAGCTCAACGGGGATATTCTTCAGCCCGAATATCATGCGTGCTTTTACGCAAAATGGGCAGTGATCGTAAATATATAGCTTCACGTTTCTCCTCCATATGATGACTGTAACATTCAGTATGGAAGAGAAAAAAGCAGGGGGCAAATCAGCCGCCCGGCTCAAGCATTGAGGGATCGACGCGTCGATGACTGAATTGCCACCCCAGCGCCAGGAACGTAATGAGACCGACCGCGCCAAGCATCGCCCAGGGCAGCTCCGGTTGTTCCAGCGTGTGCCCCATATCGAACAGCCAGCCGCCGCCCGCGTAGCCAAACGCGCCGCCAATCGCCAGCCCCAGACGGCTGAAGCCCATATAGCTGCCACGCGCACGGGCATCGGCAAGCGACGCGCTTAATGTCTCACGCGCCGGTTCGGCAATAATGGAGCCGATATAAAAGACGCAAATTAACGTAAACAACTGTTGCAACGACGTGGTAAGGCCGATTGGCACCAGGCTTAACGTCATCAACAGCAGCCCTGCCATGAGACGCTGTTCGAGACGAAAGCGTTTTTCGCTCCAGCGGGCGATGGGGTAGAGCAACGTCAGCGACAGCGCGGCCTCAATGGCGTACATCCATTTCACCGCCGCAGGCGTACCGGCAATGTTATTCACCATGATCGGCAGCATCAGCATGACCTGCACTGCCAGCATGTAATAACCGGCAAGCGTTAATACGTAAGTAATAAAGCGTTTGTCTTTCAACACCCGCGTCATACCCTCGCGCATCGGTGTGCGGATAGTAGAAAGCTTATAAGCAGGCAAAAGCCAGGCGTTCACGATCGCGCACAGCACAAACAGCAGCGCGCCCACGCCGCACACCAGGCGGAAATCATATTGCAGCAGCCAACTGCCAAGCAGCGCGCCAACTACCGCCCCTGCGCTGTCTTGCATCATTAAAATAGAAAAGAAGCGCCCGCGTTGGTGCGGACGCACCAGTTTGATAACCAGCGCTGAGCGCGGCGGATCGAACAGGGTGCCGCCAATGCCGGATAAAAAGCACGAAAACCACAGCAGCCACGGCTCCTGGGCTATCCCCATCGTGGCGAACCCGGCCGCGCGCAGCAGCATGCCGGTGACAATCATCGGTTTTGCGCCGAAGCGATCGGCAATCGCGCCGCCGAAGATGCCTAAACCTTGCTGCGTCAACTGGCGCAGGCCAAGCGCAATCCCGACCATCAGCGCGGCCCAACCCATTTGATCAACAAACCGTATAGAAATCAGTGGAAAAACAACGAAGAACCCCAGAACCACTAACATATTATCGAGCAGCAGGAAGTATTTACCCAGGACCCTAGCCTGCGAGACGCCAGCCATCTCCCCTCCCGGGAAACGAAACCACACCCGGCTATTTTGCGGCTCCAGCTCACATTTTCCCACGATCGTGGCGACAATATTTTTTTATCAATCTGTAAGATTGATTGATGTCGTTCATCGTTCACACCATCTTTATGTCAGGAAAAAAGGCATGTTGCTGTTTTCACTATTGTCCGGCCTAAAGGTATAGTAAAAACATGGCGTGGCTTATGGGTAAAAACAGTGCCTGCAAGGAGTAATAACAGATGTTTGGCTATCGCAACAATGTGCCGAAAATAAGACTCACGACCGATCGCATGGTTGTGCGCCTGATTTATGAAAGAGATGCCTGGCGACTGGCTGACTACTACGCCGAAAACCGGCAATTTTTAAAGCCCTGGGAGCCGATTCGCGATGAGAGCCACTGCTATCCTTCCGGCTGGCAGGCACGGCTTAGTATGATCAATGAACTTCATAAGCAGGGCAGCGCCTTCTATTTCGCGCTGTTTGATCCCGAAGAAAAAGAGATTTATGGCGTCGCTAACTTCTCGAATGTGGTTCGCGGCTCGTTTCACGCCTGTTATCTGGGTTACTCGCTCGGGGAAAAATGGCAAGGGCAGGGGCTGATGTTTGAAGCGCTGACATCCGCCATTCGCTATATGCAGCGGACGCAGCATATTCATCGCATCATGGCGAATTATATGCCTCACAACCAACGCAGCGGCAATTTGCTTGCCCGTCTTGGCTTTGAAAAAGAGGGCTTCGCCAAAGACTATTTACTGATCGACGGCGTCTGGCGCGATCACGTATTAACCGCACTTACCACCAAAGAATGGACCGCAGGTCGTTAAGGAAACCGAATGAAATACCAACTCAGCGCCGTCGAAGCCCGCGTGATTGGCTGTATGCTGGAAAAACAGGTCACTACGCCTGAGCAGTATCCGCTGTCGGTAAACGGCGTCGTGACGGCCTGCAACCAGAAAACCAACCGTGAGCCGGTGCTCAATCTGAGTGAATCCGAGGTGCAAAATACGCTCGATATGCTGGTGAAGCGCCATTACGTGCGCACCGTGAGCGGATTTGGTAACCGCGTGATGAAGTACGAACAGCGTTTTTGCAATTCTGAATTTGGCGACTTAAAGCTCAGCGCCGCAGAAGTGGCGCTTATCGCCACGCTGCTGTTGCGCGGCGCGCAAACGCCAGGCGAACTGCGGGGTCGCACCTCCCGGATGTATGAATTCGCCGATATGGAGGAGGTGGAAAATACGCTGGAGCGGCTGGCGAGTCGTGAAGATGGTCCGTTTGTCGCCCGTCTGGCGCGCGAGCCCGGCAAACGCGAGAGCCGCTATATGCATCTTTTTTGCGGCGAGGCAGCCATTCCCGCAGCGGATGACGCACACCCGCGTGTCGCGTCTGATGATTTAGCGTTGCGTGTCGAAACGCTGGAAGCGCAGGTTCAGGAATTACAGACACGCCTCGACTCTCTGTTAGCGCACCTCGGAGAATAAGCATGACGTTATTGAAAATTGGCATGGTGGGCCTTGGCGGCATCGCACAGAAAGCGTGGTTGCCAGTGCTTTCTGCGGCGACGCGCTGGCAACTGGCGGGCGCGTTTTCACCGACGCAGGCCAGAGCACAGCCACTGTGTGACGCTTACCGCATCCCTTACGTCGGGTCGATTGCTGAACTGGCGACGCGCTGCGATGCGGTATTTGTTCATAGCAGCACCGCCAGCCATTATGCGGTGGTCAGCGAGCTGCTCAACGCGGGGGTACACGTGTGCGTCGATAAGCCCCTTGCCGAGAATCTCGTTGAGGCCGAGCGGCTGGTAGAGTTAGCCGCGCGCAAAAAACGCACCCTGATGGTGGGTTTTAACCGCCGCTTTGCCCCGCGCTATCGTGAGCTTAAAGCGCGTCTCGGCGCGTGTGCGTCGCTGCGCATGGATAAACACCGCGCCGACAGCGTCGGCCCGCATGACCTGCGTTTTACCCTGTTAGATGACTATCTCCATGTGGTTGATACCGCGTTGTGGCTGGCAGGCGGAGCGGCGGAATTATCAGGCGGCGTGATCCAGACCAATGATCAAGGCGAAATGCTCTATGCCGAGCATCACTTTGCGCATCAACAGTTACAAATTACCACCAGTATGCACCGCCGTGCCGGTAGCCAGCGTGAATGGGTGCAGGCAGTCACTGAGGGCGGGCTGTACCAGGTGACGGATATGCGTGACTGGCAGGAAGAGTGCGGGGCAGGGATCCGCGCCGAGCCGGTTCCTGGCTGGCAAAGCACCCTTGAACAGCGTGGTTTCGTCGGGTGCGCCCACCATTTTATCGACTGCGTGGCAAATCAGACCATTCCAGAAACCGCAGGCGAACAGGCCCTGCTGGCGCAGCGGGTGGTGGAAAAACTCTGGCGTGAGGCGATGGAGGAATAACCACGCGCGTTATCTGCCGCTAGAAATTCCCTCGCGCTCGGGTAGACTAGGCGCTCGCTGAATACCTGACGCCTGCTTTGCAGGCGTTAGTGTTTGTGGAATGGATGAATGAATTTATTAAAATCGCTGGCTGCGGTCAGCTCGATGACCATGTTTTCCCGCGTGCTCGGTTTTGCGCGTGACGCCATTGTGGCACGGGTGTTTGGCGCTGGAATGGCGACTGACGCCTTTTTTGTGGCATTCAAATTACCCAATCTGTTGCGGCGTATTTTCGCCGAAGGCGCCTTTTCTCAGGCGTTTGTCCCTATTCTCGCGGAATATAAAAGTAAGCAGGGCGAAGAGGCCACCCGGCTCTTTATCTCCTATGTCTCAGGCTTATTGACCCTGGCGCTGGCGGTGGTCACTGTGCTAGGCATTGTGGGCGCGCACTGGGTGATTCTGGTGACAGCGCCGGGCTTTGTGGACACGGCGGAGAAGTTTGCCTTAACCGAGCAACTGCTGCGAATAACGTTCCCCTATATTCTGTTGATTTCGCTGGCATCTCTGGCCGGGGCTATCCTGAATACCTGGAATCGCTTTTCCGTTCCCGCCTTTGCGCCGACGCTGTTAAATATCAGCATGATAGGCTTTGCGCTCTTTGCCGCGCCGTACTTCCATCCGCCGGTACTGGCGCTTGCCTGGGCGGTGACGGCGGGCGGTGTGTTGCAACTGCTGTATCAACTGCCGCATCTGAAAAAAATCGGCATGTTGGTTTTACCGCGCGTCAATCTTCGTGATGCGGGCGCGATGCGGGTGGTCAGGCAGATGGGGCCGGCTATTTTGGGCGTATCGGTAAGCCAAATCTCGCTCATCATCAACACGATTTTCGCCTCGTTTTTGGTCTCAGGCTCGGTTTCCTGGATGTATTACGCCGACCGCTTGATGGAGTTTCCGTCTGGCGTACTGGGCGTGGCGCTGGGCACGATTTTGCTGCCGTCACTCTCAAGGAGCTTTGCAAGCGGCAATCATCAGGAATATAACCGCCTGATGGACTGGGGGCTGCGGTTGTGCTTCTTGCTGGCGCTGCCAAGCGCTGTAGCGCTCGGCATTCTGGCTGAGCCGCTCATTGCCGCGCTGTTTCAATACGGTAAGTTCACGGCTTTTGACGCAGTCATGACCCAGCGTGCGCTGGTGGCGTATTCTGTGGGGCTGATGGGCTTGATAGTCGTAAAAGTGCTGGCGCCGGGTTTTTACTCCCGTCAGAACATTAAAACGCCGGTCAAAATCGCCATTGTGACGCTTATCATGACCCAGCTAATGAACCTGGCGTTTATTGGTCCGCTCAAGCACGCCGGGCTGTCCCTCTCTATTGGCCTTGCCGCCTGCCTTAACGCCAGCCTGCTGTACTGGCAGTTGCGTAAACAAGATATTTTCCAGCCAGAACCGGGCTGGGCGCGTTTTTTAACGCGCTTGATCATTGCGGTGTTGGTAATGGCTGGGGCGCTTATCGGTATGCTGATGATAATGCCTGCATGGGATATCGGCTCGATGCTTTATCGCATTTTGCGTCTGTCGGCGGTAGTGATTGTCGGTGTGTTTGCCTATTTTGCCACGCTTGCGGCGTTGGGGTTCCGGGTAAAAGACTTCGCCCGCAGAACGGTTTAATGCCATTTATAAGGGCTGCCGTATAAAGCTCGCCCTTAAGCTTGATGAAAAGCCGCTTCGTTTTCTGAGGGCGTTATGCCTGAGAGCGTGGCGGCTTTTCTCATTCAAAGAGGGCGTTTTGCTTCTGGAACGCTGAGAAACATGTGTCTTTGAGAAAGGCGTCGTCGTGCTGCCAGTGCGAGCAATCTTTTTTAGATATGTCGCAAATGACGTCAGTAGTAAAAAGAGGGCAAGGGAAGACAGGGGTGAATAAAATTCACCCTGTGAAAGTATGGGATGGGAACATCACTGCAAAGGTGCGGTTAAATCGAAATCTTCTTCCCGCCACGGATGCTGTACGATGTTTGTCCGTCGGCCCCGTACAGATTCGGTTCCTGATGGGGCTTAAGCACTTCAAGCGCCTGCTGATTACGGGCGATTTGCCCTTCCAGCAGCCAGCCATTGTGCTGATTAAGTGTACGCAGTTGTAGCGTAGTTTCAGTAATTGCCTGCCAGCGTCGCGGTACATCGTCATTAGCGCTGCGCGTCGCATTTTGCTCCGCGCGTCGTTGCTGCTCCAGATAATCAAGCGTCGCTAACAGTGAACTCTTTTGCTCGGTAATCCGTTGCAATGCACTGCCATTGACATAACCTGCTGATAATTGAAGTTGTTCGGCGTCCATCACCTCTTTGAGGGAGTTGAGGACCGCCGTCATTTGATCCAGCAATTCTGACAGACGACTCATACCGTTATTTACTCTGCAAGAAACTCTGAGCTTCATCAATTAACGCATCGGCAATTTTGCCTGTGTCCATCTTAAGCTCGCCGTTTCGGATGGCGGTTTTAAGCGCTTCAACGCGCTCCATATTAATATCACTGCTGCCGGCTTGCATCAGACGAGCCTGCGCGCCGCTGAACGTGACGCTGGTGCTGGTTGCTGAAGCCGTTTTATCCAGACGATTAACGGGAACGTGTGAAGACTCAGCCGCCTCGCGCGGTTGGACTGTGCCGATCGGTTTTAAAGGCGATGTGCGTTCTATGCTCATTTATCAATCCTCATCGAGGGGCTCGTGGCTGTGAGCCTGTCTTATCATTTGTTGATATTCTATCGGCAGCCGCAGCAAAATCTTTACACCCATCATCGTTCTAAGTAGCAGATTAATGACAAGAATGAATCTCTTACTCTACGGTGTTGCCCCTTAAGCCCAGTACTGGCGCGGTTTTCACCCATTTAGCGAACTCCTTTGGATGAGTGTAGAGGCAAAACATTATAGCGTTATCAGAATATTCCCATCATTATCAACCGTACCACTGACTACCTGGCCATTCGCCATGCGTACCCGGGCATTTTGCGCCACCGCGGCGTTGTTGAGCGCCTGGCCTTCGCTATTGACGCTAAACCCCTCACCGCTGGCAATCACCATGACGCGCTGCCCGGCTTTAATTCGCCAGGATTGACGCACCATAGACATCGTTATGGTCTGCCCTGGCGCTAAATCACGTAGCGTCTGGGCTTGCCGCGCCTGATCGAGCGACAGCATCGCGCGCGGCGGCAATTGATCAAGTCTTCCACGTTGCAGGCGAAGATTGGCATCGTTTAACTCGCTGCCACGAGCAACAGGGGCGCTCGCCACCACGTACTCGCCATTCGCTTCAACGGTCACCTGCAGGAAACGTTTATCGTTATCGCAACGCGCCTGCACGCTGAGATTACCCCACAGCCTCGCATTGCCGGGCAAACTGAATTCCGGCATTTCGCATGTCGGCCAGTTCGCCTGTGGCGTCTTCACTGTGACCTGAACGTCGTCGCTGATTCCCGCCAGCCGTTGTGAAAAAAACGCCGTTAATCCCGACGTCACATCGGCGCAGGCTGATGCGCTTAACAGCATCAAAGCGGTAGTAAGCGTAGCGGGTAAACGTTTCATCAAAAGGCTCCGGTAGTACGACGGTGATGATTCTAGCGTGACTCGCTCTCTATCAAGGCAACAAATAGCGACGCATTTTGCGCTTATTCCAACGATAAGGAGCAGTGGCTACGGATTAAGCTGTCACCATTACCATGCTATTCGCGGAGAAATCATGCTCGACAAACTCGATGCCGCGTTGCGTTTTCAGCAAGAAGCCCTCAATTTGCGCGCGCAACGTCAGGAGATCCTGGCGGCGAACATTGCCAATGCCGATACCCCAGGCTTTCAGGCCAGGGATATTGACTTCGCCAGTCAATTAAAAAACGTGATGGAGCGTGGACGTGCTCAAGGCAACACTGTTGCTCTGACATTGACCTCCTCTCAACACATTCCCGCCCAGGCTTCTACGGCGCCGTCCGTTAATTTGCTCTATCGCGTTCCTGACCAACCGTCAATGGACGGCAACACGGTGGATATGGACCGCGAACGTACTCAATTTGCAGATAACGCGCTGAAATATCAGACCGATTTGACGCTAATGAGTGGGCAAATTAAAGGCATGATGTCCGTGCTGCAACAAGGAAATTAATCATGGCGCTGCTCAATATTTTTGATATCGCCGGTTCAGCGATGACCGCGCAATCGAAACGTCTGAACGTGGCGGCGAGTAACCTCGCCAACGCCGACAGCGTCACCGGACCGGATGGCAAACCTTACCGCGCTAAACAGGTGGTATTCCAGGTTGATGCCCAACCGGGCGCGGCAACGGGCGGCGTAAAAGTCAGCCAGGTTGTTGAAAGCCAGGATCCCGACAAGCTGGTTTATGAGCCAGGCAACCCGCTGGCGGACGCTAACGGTTACGTCAAAATGCCAAATGTCGATGTGGTCGGCGAAATGGTCAACACCATGTCTGCGTCGCGCAGCTATCAGGCGAACGTGGAAGTGCTGAACACCGTGAAAAGCATGATGCTCAAAACGCTGACCATCGGACAATAAGGAAAACACCATGTCTATCGCCGTTAACGTCAAAGATCCTACAAACAATGGTATCAGTGGCGCCGGTGCCAGTAATGCAACCGGCACCAAAACGCTCACTGGTAACAGCGCATCAGACCTGCAAAGCAGCTTTCTGACCTTGCTGGTGGCGCAGTTGAAAAACCAGGATCCGACTAATCCGCTGCAAAACAATGAACTCACCACTCAGTTGGCGCAAATCAGCACCGTGAGTGGGATTGAAAAGCTCAACACCACGCTTGGCGCAGTGTCGGGTCAGCTCGACAACAATCAGTCTGTTCAGGCCAGCGCGTTAATCGATCGCGGCGTGATGATCCCGGGCGGCACGATCCTCTCCGGCAAAGAAACCACCACACCGTTTGGCATTGAATTGCAACAAGCGGCGGATACCGTCACCGCCACGATCACCAACAAAGACGGCGTAGTAATGCAAACCCTGGATATCGGCAAGCTGAGCGCTGGGGTCCACACCTTTAACTGGGATGGCAAGATGACCGACGGCACTATCGTGCCGGACGGGGCCTACAACGTGACTGTTTCTGCAAGCTCCGCCGGTACGCAGTTAGTCGCTCAACCGCTCAATTTCGCCTTAGTCAACGGCGTTACTCGTTCCAACGGCAGTACGCTGTTGGATTTGGGCACCTATGGCACGCTGCCTATCAGCGAAGTCAGACAAATCATTTAACGCTTGCACTCACAGGAGTAAGACATGGGCTTTTCTCAAGCGGTCAGCGGCCTGAATGCTGCGGCCTCAAATCTTGACGTAATTGGCAACAACATTGCCAACTCCGCCACTTATGGCTTCAAATCCGCTTCCGTTTCCTTCGCTGACATGTTCGCAGGATCCAAAGTGGGTCTGGGTGTAAAAGTCGCGGCGGTAACCCAGGATTTCAGCGACGGCATCACCACCAATACCGGTCGCGGCCTTGACGTCGCCATCAGCCAGAACGGTTTTTTCCGTCTGGTAGACAGCAACGGCTCTGTATTTTATAGCCGCAACGGTCAGTTCAAACTCGATGAAAGTCGTAACCTGACCAACATGCAGGGTATGCAGGTGACCGGTTACCCGGCAACCGGCACGCCGCCGACTATCCAACAGGGTGCAAACCCGGTTGGCCTGAATATTCCAAACACATTGATGGCGGCGAAAGTCACCCAAAAAGCGTCAATGGTCGTCAACCTGAACTCGTCAGACAAAACTGTTACGGCAGCCTTTACTCCCACTAATGCGGATAGTTACAACAAAAAAGGCAGCGTCACGGTATTTGATACCCAGGGCAACGCCCATGACATGAACGTTTACTTCCGTAAGAACGGCGACAGCAACTGGGAAGTTTATTATCAGGACAGCAGCGTAGCTGGCAGCACGCCAACAGGTCCTGTCGCTATGACGTTTGACGGCAACGGTAAATTAACCTCTCCGGCGACCGTCGCGATGACGCCTGGCGTTCTGAATGGCGTAGCCGCCGCCGGGTTTACCCTGGATTTTACCGGCTCCATGCAGCAAAACACCGGCGCTAACAACATCGTTTCCACCCGACAGGATGGCTACAAACCGGGCGACCTGGTGAGCTATCAGATCAACGATGACGGTACGGTTGTGGGCAACTACTCGAATGAGAAACAGCAACTGCTGGGGCAGATCGTGCTGGCGAACTTTGCCAACCCGGAAGGTCTCTCTTCACAGGGCGATAACCTGTGGGAAGCGAGCAATGCCTCTGGCGTGGCGCTTTTAGGCACCGCAGGCAGCGGCAACTTTGGTCAGTTAACTAACGGCGCGCTTGAAGCCTCGAACGTGGATCTGAGTAAAGAGCTGGTGAGCATGATTGTGGCCCAGCGTAACTACCAGTCGAACGCCCAGACTATCAAAACGCAGGATCAGATCCTGAACACGCTGGTTAACCTGCGCTAACGCTTGACGGGACGGCTCTATGGATCACGCAATTTATACCGCAATGGGCGCTGCCAGCCAGACCCTGAATCAACAAGCGGTCAATGCAAGCAATCTGGCCAACGCCTCAACGCCGGGTTTTCGCGCCCAGCTTACCGCGCTGCGTGCCGTACCGGTAGAAGGCTTATCACTGCCGACCCGTACGCTGGTGACAGCCTCCACGCCAGGGGCGAATATGTCGCAGGGGGCGCTTGATTACACCTCGCGTCCACTGGATGTGGCGCTGCAACAGGATGGCTGGATAGCCGTACAAAGCGCGGCGGGCACTGAGGCGTATACCCGCAACGGGAATATCCAGGTCACCGCCGCGGGGCAGTTGACCATTCAGGGTAATCCCGTCATGGGCGATGGCGGTCCGATTGTGGTGCCGGAAGGTTCGGAAATCAGCATCGCGGCGGACGGCACCATATCGGCGCTTAATCCTGGCGATCCGCCGAACACGGTGGCACCCGTTGGCCGTCTGAAGCTTGTGAAGGCCGACGCCAAAGATATCGTTCGTGGCGATGATGGCCTGTTCCGTTTAAGCGCCAGCGCACAGGCGCAGCGCGGTCCGACGTTACAAGCCGATCCATCCATCCGCGTGATGTCCGGCGTGCTGGAGGGGAGCAACGTCAAACCCGTCGAAGCGATGACCGATATGATAGCCAACGCCCGACGTTTTGAGATGCAAATGAAGGTTATCTCAAGCGTTGATGATAACTCCCAGCGGGCTAACCAACTGCTGTCGATGACCTAATAAGGACACTCTTATGATCAGCTCGTTATGGATTGCTAAAACTGGCCTCGATGCCCAGCAAACCAACATGGACGTGATCGCCAACAACCTGGCGAACGTCAGTACCAATGGTTTTAAACGCCAGCGTGCGGTGTTTGAAGACTTGCTCTATCAAACGGTCCGCCAGCCAGGCGCGCAGTCTTCTGAACAAACGACGTTGCCGTCTGGCTTGCAGATTGGTACCGGCGTGCGACCTGTTGCAACCGAACGTTTGCACAGCCAGGGCAACCTGTCGCAAACCAGCAACAGCAAAGATGTGGCGATTAAAGGCCAGGGCTTTTTCCAGGTTCTGCTGCCGGACGGCACCTCAGCGTATACCCGCGATGGTTCTTTCCAGGTGGATCAGAACGGTCAACTGGTCACCGCCGGTGGGTTCCAGGTTCAGCCTGCCATTACTGTTCCTGCGAATGCGCTTAGCATCACTATCGGTCGCGATGGTCTGGTGAGCGTAACCCAGCAGGGCCAGGCGGCGCCGGTACAGGTAGGGCAGCTTAACCTGACCACCTTTATGAACGACACCGGGCTCGAAAGCATCGGTGAAAACCTCTACATCGAAACCCAGTCCTCCGGCGCGCCTAATGAAAGCACACCTGGACTGAACGGTGCGGGCCTGCTGTATCAGGGCTATGTAGAAACCTCCAACGTTAATGTGGCGGAAGAACTGGTGAACATGATCCAGGTACAACGCGCTTATGAAATTAACAGTAAAGCGGTTTCTACCACTGACCAGATGCTGCAAAAACTGACGCAACTCTAACGTGAACCCGGCGCGTTCTCGCGCCGGGCGCGAATACTGAAGATGAAAGCAATGCAAAATACCGGTGCGCAATATCGCCCTTTATTCATCGCCTTGATGGTCACGCTGTCCGGGTGTGCCTGGGTACCCTCGAAGCCGCTGGTGCAGGGCGCGACTACCGCGCAACCCGCACCTGGCGCCGCGCCGGTGGTAAATGGTTCCATTTTCCAGTCTGCTCAGCCGATTAATTACGGCTATCAGCCGCTCTTTGAAGACCGCAGACCGCGCAATATCGGCGATACCCTGACTATCGTGCTTCAGGAAAACGTCAGCGCCAGTAAGAGCTCGTCTGCAAATGCCAGTCGCGACGGCAAAACCAAATTTGGGTTTGATGCCGTACCTCGCTACCTGGAGGGCTTATTCGGCAACGATCGCGCGTCGGTAGAAGCTGCCGGCGGCAATACCTTTAACGGTAAAGGCGGCGCGAATGCCAGTAACACCTTTAGCGGCACATTAACGGTGACCGTCGATCAGGTGCTGGCGAACGGTAACCTGCATGTGGTGGGCGAAAAACAGATAGCCATCAACCAGGGTACTGAGTTTATCCGTTTCTCCGGTGTCGTGAACCCACGCACCATCAGTGGCAGCAACACGGTCCCGTCCACCAATGTGGCGGATGCGCGTATCGAATATGTCGGCAACGGCTATATCAACGAAGCGCAGAATATGGGCTGGCTGCAACGTTTCTTCCTTAATTTATCGCCGATGTAAGCGAGGTGACTATGTTTAAATCACTCTTCACAATCGCGTTGGTGCTGGTAGCGACTTTCGCCCAGGCCGACCGTATTCGTGACCTCACAAGCGTACAGGGCGTACGAGAAAACTCCTTAATCGGCTACGGGCTGGTGGTAGGTCTTGACGGAACGGGTGACCAGACGACTCAGACGCCATTTACCACGCAGAGCCTGAACAACATGCTTTCCCAGTTGGGCATCACCGTGCCTCCAGGGACTAACATGCAGCTGAAAAACGTCGCGGCGGTGATGGTGACCGCAAGCTTCCCGGCGTTTGCCCGCCAGGGACAAACCATTGACGTCGTGGTCTCCTCAATGGGTAACGCCAAAAGTCTGCGCGGCGGTACGTTGTTGATGACGCCGCTTAAAGGCGTCGATAACCAGGTTTATGCGCTGGCCCAGGGCAACATTCTGGTCGGCGGCGCAGGCGCGTCGGCGGGGGGCAGCAGTGTCCAGGTCAACCAGCTGAATGGTGGGCGCATCTCTAACGGCGCGGTCGTAGAGCGTGAGTTGCCAAGCCAATTTGGCAATGGCAATACCCTGAATCTGCAGTTAAACCGTGAAGACTTCACCCTTGCTCAGCAGATCACCGACACCATCAACCGGGCGCGTGGTTACGGTAATGCTACTGCACTCGACTCTCGTACCATCCAGGTGCGTGTGCCGACCGGCGGCAGCTCCCAGGTGCGGTTACTTGCGGATATCCAGAATCTGGAGGTGAACGTCGCGCCGCAGGATGCCCGCGTGATTATTAACTCCCGCACCGGCTCGGTGGTCATGAACCGGGAGGTCACGCTGGATAGCTGTGCCGTAGCGCAGGGCAATCTGTCGGTAACGGTGAATCGTCAGAACGATGTGAGCCAGCCAGACACCCCGTTAGCGGGGGGGCAGACGGTGGTTACGCAACAGACCCAAATCGATATGCGTCAGAGCGGCGGCTCGCTACAAAGCGTGCGTTCCAGCGCCAACCTGAACAATGTAGTGCGAGCGCTTAATGCGCTTGGCGCAACACCGATAGATTTAATGTCGATTCTGCAATCGATGCAAACGGCGGGCTGCCTGCGCGCCAAACTGGAAATCATCTAGGTCAATTTTATGCTCAACGACACCAAACTGCTTTCCAGCGCGGCGTGGGACGCCAACTCGCTGAATGATTTAAAAGCCAGGACCGGGCATGACCCGAAGGCTAACATCAAGGCGGTCGCTCAGCAGGTCGAAGGCATGTTTGTCCAGATGATGCTGAAAAGTATGCGTGAAGCGCTGCCGAAAGATGGCTTGTTCAGCAGCGATCAAACGCGACTTTACACCAGCATGTACGATCAGCAGATAGCGCAGCACCTGTCAGGCGGTAAAGGGCTGGGGCTTGCCGATGCGATGGTCAAACAGATGTCCACCGAAACCCAGGAACCGGCGGACACGCCGGACCAGGTGCCGATGAAGTTCGATCTGGAAACCATCAACCGGTACCAGACCCAAACCCTGGCGCAAACCGTGCGCCAGGCGGTACCGCGCCCGGCAACTGAGATGCCGCAAACATCCCAGGATGAACCGCTTAGCGGCGACAGCAAAGACTTCCTGGCGGCGCTGTCGCTGCCTGCGAAACTTGCCAGTGAGCAAAGCGGCGTTCCCCATCACCTGATTCTGGCGCAAGCGGCGCTCGAATCAGGCTGGGGGCAGCGTCAGATCCTGAAGGCAAACGGCGAGCCGAGTTTTAACCTGTTCGGTATTAAAGCAAGCCCGGGATGGAAAGGCGAAGTAGCGGAAGTCACGACTACGGAATTCGAAAACGGCGAAGCGAAAAAAGTGAAGGCCAAATTCCGTGCCTACGGTTCCTATCTGGAAGCGTTGTCAGACTACGTGAGCTTCCTGACTCACAATCCGCGCTACGCCGCGGTGACAACCGCAGCAACGGCAGAGCAGGGCGCGAGCGCCTTGCAGAAGGCCGGCTATGCCACCGACCCGAACTATGCTCGCAAGCTGACAACGATGATAGGCCAGCTTAAGGCCATGGGTGAAAAAGTCTCTAAAGCCTATAACAACGATATTTCTACTTTGTTCTGAAAATGCCTCAAGTTTGAGGTAGACCTGCCGATAGTGTTATGCAGGAACCGCGTCTAAAAGTTCATAAGGAACCTCCATGGCCAGTAGCTTAATTAACAGCGCAATGAGCGGCCTTAACGCAGCTCAGGCATCACTGAATACTGTCAGTAACAACATTAATAATTATAGTGTTGCGGGCTATACCCGTCAGACGACGGTGCTTTCTCAAGCCAACAGTACTCTGGGTGCCGGCGGATGGGTGGGCAATGGCGTTAACGTGACCGCCGTTCACCGTGAATATGACGCGTTTATCTCCAACCAATTGCGCGCTGCGCAAAATCAGGGCAGCGGCCTGACCACGCGCTATGAGCAAATGTCGAAAATCGACAATATGCTCTCCAGCAGCACTAATACCATCTCATCAACCGTGCAGGATTTTTTCAAAACCATGCAAACGCTGGTGAGTAATGCTGAAGATCCGGCTGCGCGTCAGGCATTGCTTGGCAAAGCCCAGGGCATGGTTAACCAGTTCCGCGTTACCGATCAGTACTTGCGCGATCAGAACAAAGAAGTGAATGGAGCCGTCTCGTCAAGCGTGGAACAGATCAACGCTTATGCGAAGCAGGTGGCAAACCTTAACGACCAGATCACCCGTCTGACCGGCGTAGGTGCAGGCGCCTCCCCGAACGATCTCCTTGATCAGCGTGACCATCTGGTCAGTGAATTGAACAAGATAGTGGGCGTTGAAGTGACGGTTCAGGACGGCGGTACGTACAACCTCACCGTCGGAAATGGGTATACCCTGGTACAGGGCAGCTCTGCGAACCAACTGGCGGCGGTCGCGTCGAACGCCGATCCGTCGCGTACTACGGTAGCGTTTGTTGATAAAACCGCAGGCAATATCGAAATCCCGGAAAAATTACTTACCACAGGCTCGCTTGGCGGTCTGCTGGCATTCCGTTCACAGGATTTGGACCAAACCCGCAACTCCCTGAATCAGATGGCGCTGTCATTTGCCGATGCCTTCAATAAGCAACACGAAGCTGGCGTTGACGCGAACGGCGATCCTGGTGATGCGTTCTTCAAATTGGGCATTGCGCAGGTGCTCAGCAACGACCGTAACAGCAAACCTGGCGCCACCCTTGACGCGACCTTTACCGATACGTCGAAAGTTCAGGCCTCGGATTATAAAATTTCCCGCGTGGGAACTGACTGGCAGGTGACTCGTTTATCAAACAATACCAATGTTACTTTCACCGATAATGGTGATTCCATTGAATTTGATGGACTGAAAATCGGCATTACCGGTACGGCGGCTAATAACGACTCCTTCGTGGTGAAACCCGTCAGCAATGCCATCATCAATATGTCTGTCAATATTACAGACGAGTCGAAAATCGCGATGGGAAGCGCGACCGGCAGCGGTGAGAGCGATAACACCAACGGCCAGAAATTACTCAATCTGCAAAACACGAAAATGGTGGGCGGCAATAAGACGTTTAACGACGCATATGCAAGCCTGGTCAGCGATGTGGGTAATAAAACCAGCACGCTGAAAGTAACCAGTACCACCCAGAGTAATGTGGTCGTTCAGTTAACTAACCAGCAGCAGTCTATCTCCGGCGTTAACCTCGACGAGGAGTACGGCAACCTGCAACGTTTCCAGCAGTATTACCTGGCGAATGCCCAGGTGCTTCAGACGGCGTCCTCGCTGTTTGATGCGCTGCTGTCTATCCGCTAACGGGAGAATTGATAGATGCGTATCAGTACTCAGATGATGTACCAGCAGAATATGCGTGGTGTGACTAACGCGCAGACGGAATGGCTGGGCTACGGTGAGCAAATGGCTACCGGCAAGCGGGTAAACAAAGCCTCCGATGACCCGATTGCCGCCGCGCAAGCGGTGGTGCTGTCTCAGGCGCAGGCGGAAAACAGTCAATACACCATGGCGCGTACTTTCGCCACGCAGAGGGTGTCGCTGGAAAGCAGCGTTCTTACTCAGGCAACCACGGCTATCCAGACCGCGCAGGAAAAGGTTGTTCAGGCGGGCAATGGCACGCTGAGCGACGATGACCGCGCCTCGCTTGCCACCGATTTGCAGGGTATCCGCGATCAACTGTTGAACCTCGCGAACAGCACAGATGGTAATGGCCGCTTTATCTTCGCCGGTTTTAAAACCGACGCGGCGCCATTTAGCGGTCCCCCTGGCAATATTGAATATAAGGGCGGTACGGAGCAGATCACCCAAAAAGTGGATTCCGCCCGTGAGATGGTGATAGGCCATACCGGTGATTCAGTCTTTATGCATATTAATAGTAATGCGGTTCCTGAGCCTGATGGCACGCCTCAGGAAAAAAGCCTGTTTACTATGCTGGATACCACTATCGCTGCACTAAAAACGCCCAAAGCGGGGGCCACTGATGCTGAGAAACTTGCCCTGGACGCGGCGGTAGATAAAACCAACCGCGGTCTTAGAAACTCGCTGAACAACGTATTAACCGTACAGGCTGAACTGGGGACGCAACTTGCTGAACTGACAAGCCTTGATGCGCTTGGTACCGACCGTGCGCTTGGTCAGACGCAGCAGATGAGTAACCTTATTGATGCGGACTGGAGCTCGGTTATCTCATCCTATGTGATGCAGCAGGCCGCGCTTCAGGCGTCTTATAAGACCTTCACCGATATGCAAGGCATGTCGCTGTTCCAGTTAAATCGCTAAGGCGAACAATTTAAGCATATTTTGAAACTGGATATGCTTTATGCCCGCTTCCGCACCCCGGAGCGGGCTTTTTTTTAGCCGGTTAGTCGACAGTCCATGCTTGCGAAAAGTGCCGGTCAGCGAACATTTCTTTAAGCCCGGCCGTTTGTTTAAGGCGCAGCACTTCTTCCGCCTCCATCCCTAACTCTTCAGCGATGTAGGCATCATCCCAACCATGGCGTGACAACTCCTGGATAAGTGACGACATCGCCGGGATTTTATGCTTTCCGCGCGCGCGATTGTGGCGCACCGTTGACGCGATATTAGCGTCTCTGTCAGTCTCTTCTCTATTTAGTAAGACAACAGGCATATACCCGCGCAGGCGGGCTGCGAGCGTTTTATCCTTTTTCCCTGCCCGGAACCGATGAGCGCCATCCACCAGATTCAGTGTGTTTTCTTTATGGGGCGTGGCCACTACGGGCTGGGTGTAGCCATCGTGTATAAGCGAATGCACCAGAAGTTTTCTCTCAGCCGCAGCCATGACATTTGGGTTGTAGTTGTTTTCTTGCAGTTGCGTCGATTTTATCCACAGCACGCAATCAATCGGCTGATCCTGAAAGGGGCTCAGCGTATGTAAGGCTTTTCTTATCTGATTTAATGCGTCTATTCTCGCGTCTTCAGGCAACGCCTCAATCCAGTCGAGAAGCGGGGACAGTAGCCCCGATAAGGGAACGCTCATATCACATTCCATAATTTTCGTTTCTCCTGTACACGCTTTTTCCAGCGTTCATAGTGATGGGTTCGGGTGGGGCTAAACGAGAGTGCGCGGCACCAGTAATCGTTACGTAAAATCGTCCGGCAGATGCGGCGCCACGAGGGGATATCTTTGCTGCCGGTGTCTTTATCCTGAAAGTCGGGAATATCGTCGGGATAATCCCGTTCCCGGTACCATTGCAAATACACGGCTATCTTATTGCGATAGTGTTCCGCCGTTGAGGGAGGGAGACTATCAAGCAGGAACATCGCGTAGTCGCGCCATGTCATTTCGCTGGGTTTATTGATTTGCCCTTGTCCGTAAAAGCCGTTGCGATCCGCCGCATAGATTTCGGCCGTGCGGGCGCCGCTGACGCGCTGGCATATTTGATCCCAGCGTTGCGGTTCCAGTACATGAAACAGCCACAACCCGGCGCGCTGTTCGGGTCCAAAAGGTTCGCACACCCGCATATAGCGTGGTTTAACGCCTGCCTGAAACATTAACTGATATAGCGGATTACACGGCTCGCCTGTGCGCGCGAACCATGACCAAATGTCGGCCGTTTTCCAGTCGTAGAGCGGGGCGATAGTGCACGCGCCCGATGACATGCTGGCTGTGGTCCAGGGCTTATCGGGACTGTAACGCGTTTTACGCCGATCGCAGATGCTTTGAAAGCGCAGCAAGGATTCGTCTGCACGCATCCCGGTCAGGATGGCGGTGGGTGTTACCGGCTGTGTACGAGCAAGCCAGTCATTAAAAGAGGGAACGAAATCCTCAAACGTCATCCCCAGGGTATAAAATGGAAACAACGCAGGATCGGTAATCGCACCTTCCGGAGGTTGGCGCACCCATTTCACGCCTGGTTCCCATGCCGTCCATTCTGGTTGATAACTCGAGGTGCCATTGACTGTGGTAATAGGGATCGCAATCCAGTAAAACGTATCTGTACAATCTTTATATAATTGCTTCATTGTCTGGATGTGCTGGATGGTGTACTGAAATTGTACTTCCCAGTCGATAAACATCACGCTGAAGGTTCGTTTTCGACGGCGTGCTTCTTGCGCGACTAAATGGAAAAGCAGGGTTGAATCTTTACCACCTGAAAACGACATACAAATACGGTCAAAAGAATCGAAAACCCATGAAATCCGCTCTAATGCTGCGCAGTAGACATTTTTTTGCAGCGGGATTTTTCGGTTATTTGGCGGGGTGCGCAGAGGGCGCATAAAAATCCTCTCATTAATATTTACTGTACGAGTATATTAAGGCATCACAACCTGTGACGCATTATCTCGGGGCGATACATAAGTTTTCTATAAATGAAAAGTGTTCATTTAGAAGGATAAATATATACATTTCAGTTTAATTTGTTTTTGTAACATGGTTCTTAGCTATAGAGAATTTATATTTCATTGAAATTGTTACATCAGGTTAATTTGATTAATTAATCAGTAATTCATTGATATTTATTATATATTACTTTTCGCAGCGCTGATGATTTTATCTGATATCTCGGCGTGTATTCAGTGTGCTGACGCTTTCCGTTTATTTTGTTATCAGGTATCCATTCATCTGTCGGTGTTAAAATCAAAAATTTGGAATGACGATCTGGCTCAGGATCCAACGTTGAGAAAAAACCGTCGCGAGAAAGCATAATGAATAATATTAATTTTTATTTTACTCAAAATAGAGTTATTAAGGAGATATACATATCTTTTTAGGATTGTATTTAAGATGGGGGGTCGTGTAGCGAGGTGTATTGCCCGTCAGCGTTGTTGGTTAATAACGTAACGGGCATCAATATTTCTTGGTATTTTAACCGCGGGTCGGATTCAGGTCCTGAAGGTGCAGACGACGGCGTTCTACCATCCTTACGATAAGACTTGCCAGGCTTGCGATTACCGAAAGTACAATTACACCCGGCCAGCCAAATTCCCCCCACATCGCGCTACCCAGTACTGAGCCTAAAGCCATACCGATAAATACACCGGTAAAGAGTAATGCGTTCAAACGGCCACGCGCCTGGGGATCCAGTTTGTAGACCAGCGTCTGGTGCGCAACCAGCGAGGACTGCATTCCTAAATCAAAACCGATAGCACAAAGTGCAATAAGCCCAAGTTGCCACACGTCCGGCAAAAGCGGCATAAAGAGCATTAACCCAAAAGAAACGGTGGTCAGGCCTGCCGCATATTGCGTGACGCGGTTTGAGCCCACTTTATCGGCAAGCGACCCGGAGAGCGGTGCCGCGAGCGCGCCTGCGGCACCAGCGATGCCAAAAGCACCTGCCACTGCGCTGCCCAGATGAAATTGCTGGCTTAACATTACTGCAAGCATTGACCAGAATGCGCTAAAACCAACGGATAATAGACCTTGCGCGAATGCCGCGCGGCGTAACGCTGGATGGCGCGCCCATAACTGCACCATCGATTTCACCAGCATCGGGTACGTCAGTGTCGTCTGTGAACCAAAACGTGGCAGCACACGCCATAACGCAACGCCAGTCAGGGCGATACTTAATGCTGCCATCTGGTACATGATGCGCCACCCCCAGGCTGCGCTGACCACACCGCTCACGGTACGGGAGAGCAAAATTCCCAGTAACAAACCCGTCATCACCATGCCTACCGCTTTACCCTGTTTTCCTGAGGCGGACAAAATCGCGGCTGCCGGCACGATGTCTTGCGCGACAGTAGCGCTGGCACCCAGCAACAAACTGAGCACCAGCACACTGTGTTCGCCGCCTGAAAGGCTATACAGCATAAGCATTAGCGCCAGCGCCAGCATTTTCAACAGAATAATAATGCGCCGGTCGAAGCGGTCGCCCAGCGGCAAAAGAAACAGGATGCCGAGCGCATAGCCCGCCTGAGTCAACGTTGGGATCAAACCGATGCTGCCAATGCTGAGTTGTAAGGTGTCGCCCATCATCGGCAGGATCGGTTGGGCGTAATAAATCGATGCCACGCTAAACCCGGCGGCCGCAGCAAGCACCAGCAAGGTACGCAGTAAAACAGAAGGAGAAAGATCGGTAGTCATGGGTAAATCCTCGTTGTCGGTGACTGCAGAGGATTGTGAGTGATGACGCTATAGCGTGGTAGACAGACATCTGATAAAACGGTAATACGCTAAACGTATAACCAGAGATGACAGATGAAAACTGAGCGTATAGATAGAATTGAACTGATGAATACGTTTATTAGAATCATTGAAAGCGGCTCGTTAAGCGCGGCAGCAGTGCAACTTAATACGACGCAGGCCACAGTAAGTCGGCGGTTGCAGACGCTGGAGGCGATGCTGGGCAGCAAACTGTTGTTGCGAACCACACACGCCATGAAACTGACTGATGATGGTGAGCGGTGCTTTCAGCACGCCAAGACTGTCACCGGACACTGGATGATGCTGGAAGATGATTTACGCAATGCAGAAGATGAACCTGTGGGGACATTGCGGGTGCGCGCGCCTCATGCGTTTGGACAGGAGCAGTTAATTCCACCTCTGACGCAATTTCTGCATCAGTATCCGCAAATGAATGTCGAATGGTTACTCAATGATAAAGCGCCACTCTTTATCAGCGAAAATATTGATTGTGCGATCCACGTCGGCACCCAACCTGATCCGTCGACCATATCGGTGTTACTGGCGGAAGTCCCCCGCATCGTCGTCGCGACGCCTGAGCTTATTAAAAGCAAGCCCTTTATTAACGAACCGGAGGATTTGGCGTCGTTGCCCTGGGTCGCATTAAGCACTTTTTATCAGCATGAAGTGGTTCTTAAACATTCCGACAGCGGCGAAAGTCGGGCGCTTTCTATTACGCCGCGCTTGAGTACCGACAGTTTATACGCGGTGCGTGAAACAGTACTGACAGGGCTGGGTCTGGGGATTGTGTCAGCCTGGATTGTGAAGCGCGATATCCTCGAGGGGAAATTGATACAGGTTCTTCCCCAATGGCAGGCCGCGCCTTTGCCAGTGTGGTTGGTCTATCCCTATAGCCGTTACTACCCGGCGAGGTTGCGTAAGTTTCTGGATTTAATGCGCGACATTTTGCCGGCGCTGATGGGAACGCAGGTACCGCAGAAGCAAAAAAAAAGCCGGTCGTGAAGACCGGCTTGAGAGGTGCTTATTCTGGCTGACCTGGACGTGTCGCAGGTGCCGTCGCTGTATGGCTGGCGCTATGTCCGCCCGCTGAACCTTTGCCGTTAAAGTCAAAAGGTTCGCGAACCCAATCACTGTGACGAGGCGGCTCCGGAACATATTCCGGCGCTGGCGCACGGGTCATCGGCGCGGTGGCATGCGGCTTAACGCTATCCGTTTCGTGGCGTGCAACAGGTGCAGGCTTGGCTTCAGACGCTGGCTGCGCGGCAGCAGGTTCGCGTACCGGCTCATTAACCGATGCAGTGGCTTCCTGTACTGCCGGCGCATCAACGGATGGTGCGGTTTGCGCGACTTGCGTTTCATTAACCGATGCCGCAGCTTGCGGCGCTACCGGCTCATCAAAGGATGGTGCAGTTTGCGCGGCTCGAGGTTCATCAACCGGTGCGGCGGTTTCAGACGCTACAGGTTCCTCAACGCGTGGCTGTGCAACTGGCTGCACTTGCGGCGCGTTCACGCTGCTTTCTTCATGAGCGGGCTCAACGGTTACAGGTTCGTGCGTAACGGATTCGTCTGCGCTTTCTTCTACTGACGAATCCACTGCTTTCGCGTCTTCTGCAACCTGTTCCGCCACTGTCTCATCTTCAGGCGCGATGATTTCCGGCTGTGCATCAACCGGTGCGGCAATCACTTCCGGATGTGACGTCTCTACCTGAGGCGTTTCGGCAACCTCGGTTACCACTGGCGCATTCTGGACAGCCTCTTCATTTACCGTTGGCTGAGCAACCGGCATCTCTACCGCTTGTTCAGTCTGCGCTTCCTGTGGCTCCTGTTGTTCAACAGCCAGAGGTTGTGCGACAGGGTAGCGGATCCAGACTTTACCTGAAGCCATTTCCGGCGACGCACAAGCAACTGTTAACGGCATTGGCGACGTCGACGGGTAGCGCTCATCGCGGTAACGGCGACGACGCTGACCACTCACGCGCAGATGACGCGGGGAACGACGTGAACGACGCGGCATGCCACTGTTTTCAACGCGGTTATCACTGGCTTCTTCCTGCTCAGGGGTGTCGTTCTCAACAACCGCAGGCAGTGGAATAGTGGCAAGTTCAGTACTCGGGGTCGGCGCGGTATCCTGAACATCGTCGTTCACGATAGCCTCTGACTCCACCACATCGTTGGTGTAGCGAACTTTCTGCGTTAACTGGCGCTGTTTACGACGCGGCATAACCTGAACGCGTTCTTCCTGCTCGGCTTCAGGCTCCACCACGTCTTCACGATTAAGCGCTTTAACATCTTGCTGAGCCTGACGTTTATCGTCAGAGCGACGGCGGTTGCGCTCGCGACGCGGCTGCTGCTCGTCACGACCTTTGGTTTGCTCAGCGTCGTCAGTCTCAACTTCACGGATTTCACGCGCTTCAACTGGTTGCTGTTGAGCCTGACGGCGATTGCGGCGATTCTCTTCACGAGGTTCACGCCCCTCGTTATTGTTGCGATTATCGCGACCTTCACGACCTTCACGATTTTCACGGTTCGGACGGTCATTGCGGTCACGACGGTTGTTCTGACGACGGTTATTACGACGATCGCCACGCTGTTTCTCTTCGCTCGCTTCTTTCTTCGGTTCTTCAACGACTGGCGTAGGCGTTTCAGACTCATCAGAGAACAGAGATTTCAGCGCACTGACGAAACGGCTCAGTAGACCCGGCTTCGGTGCGTCTGGCGCGGTAACTTGCGGTGCGGCCTGAACGTTAGCCGGCGCTTCCTGAGCGGTTTTCGCTTCCGGCGGCGCAGGCGGGATATCTGGCATAGCGAAGGTAGCTAATGCAGGCTCTTCCGGACGTTTGCGTTCGGCTGGCTCATCATCAGACGGCATCGCCATTGCTTCTTCATGCAGTTTCGGCAGTAAATAGCTGAGCGTTTTGGTCTCTTCGCCTTTACGCACGCGCAGGACAGAATAATGCGGCGTTTCCATCTGATCGTTCGGGACGATTATCGCGCGCACACCACCCTGACGGGTTTCAATAGCCGTAATAGCGTCACGTTTTTCGTTCAGCAGATAAGAGGCGATCGGTACCGGAACAATGGCGTGAACTTCTTGCGTATTCTCTTTGAGTGCTTCTTCTTCGATAAGACGCAGAATAGATAAGGACAGCGATTCGTTATCACGAATGGTGCCGGTACCGCTACAGCGTGGGCAGACGTGGTGGCTGGACTCACCAAGAGAAGGGCTCAGGCGCTGACGAGACATCTCAAGCAGGCCAAAACGGGAAATATGAGAAATTTGAATACGCGCGCGGTCCTGACGGACGGCTTCACGTAGACGGTTTTCCACCGCACGCTGGTGGCGCACCGGGGTCATGTCGATAAAGTCGATGACAATCAGACCGCCAAGATCGCGCAGACGCAGCTGGCGGGCAATTTCATCTGCCGCTTCGAGGTTGGTGTTAAACGCGGTTTCTTCGATATCGCCGCCGCGAGTGGCGCGAGCGGAGTTGATGTCGATGGCGGTCAGCGCTTCGGTGCTATCAATGACGATAGAGCCGCCGGAAGGCAGACGCACTTCACGCTGGAACGCGGATTCAATTTGCGATTCAATCTGATAATGGCTGAACAGCGGGATTTCACCGGTGTACAGTTTGATTTTGCTGCTAAAGTCCGGGCGGCCCAGTGCGGAAATGTGCTGGCGTGCCAGTTCAAGGACTTTCGGGTTATCAATAAGGATTTCGCCGATATCCTGACGCAGGTAGTCACGGAAGGCACGAACGATAACGTTGCTTTCCTGATGGATCAGGAACGGAGCAGGGCGGCTCTCGGCGGCTTTTTTAATCGCTTCCCAGTGTTTCAGGCGGAAGCTTAAATCCCACTGCAGCGCTTCGGCGGATTTACCCACGCCAGCAGTACGTACGATAAGACCCATGCCGTCCGGCAGTTCAAGGCTTGCCAGCGCTTCTTTCAATTCTGTACGATCGTCGCCTTCAATACGGCGAGAAATACCGCCAGCGCGCGGGTTATTCGGCATTAATACCAGATAACTGCCCGCCAGGCTGATGAAGGTAGTGAGGGCCGCGCCTTTATTACCACGCTCTTCTTTATCAATCTGAACAATCACTTCCTGGCCTTCACGCAGCACATCTTTGATGTTTGGGCGACCGTGGGAAGCATAGTTAGAAGGGAAGTATTCGCGGGCGATTTCTTTCAGAGGCAGGAAACCATGTCTTTCGGCACCATAATCAACAAAAGCGGCTTCGAGACTCGGTTCAATACGTGTGATTTTTCCTTTGTAGATGTTCGCTTTTTTCTGTTCGTGCCCAGGGCTTTCGATATCCAGGTCGTACAGACGCTGCCCATCAACAAGGGCGACACGCAACTCTTCTTGCTGAGTCGCGTTGATTAACATTCTTTTCATCGTAACTTACTCATTATTCTTACATTGACGACTAAGCTGCGGGCATGATAACGCCTTTCCGGGTATGAACCGATGGCCTCGTGACTGTTCACGTCGCCAACCTCACGGTTGTCGTTCGCTTAAGAGGCGCAGAGTGTCGGTAGCCTGTATTTCATCTGGAAATACAGCGCAATTATCAGGGGAACTGCCTGGGAATGTTTCGCCAGAGAAGCTTCCATTTTACCGGTAAGGACTGCAACCCGCAGCCCGCTAACTGCCTGATGGTTCAATACGTCTTACGCCATTGCTGCGTGGATGAACGGTCAGGCAAAACTGGTAATTCCGCAAAGTTCCTTGTCTTAACAAGTTTTAACACGGAAAACATAAGCATTATTCCATTGCTAAGCTTGTTATAGCAAGTTGACTTTTGCCATTTATCACCCGGTTACTCACAGTTTCTTAACCACAAATTACCGATTGTTGTTATAACCATCAATCCGGTGATTCTTCTGCCATCAGAATCCGGGTGACAGTAAGTATAAGCATATAAAAATGAGTGGCGCTAATGAATGTCGATAATTAGAATCGCCACCATGAAAACTGAGACTCCATCCGTAAAAATGATTGCCATTACCGCTGATGAAGCGGGGCAACGCATCGACAACTTTTTACGCACCCAATTAAAAGGTGTGCCTAAAAGTATGATTTATCGCATCCTTCGCAAAGGCGAAGTCCGCGTCAATAAGAAGCGCATCAAACCCGAGTACAAGCTTGAAGCGGGCGATGAAGTGCGCGTCCCGCCGGTTCGCGTAGCTGAACGCGAAGAGCAGGCGGTATCGCCGCATCTGCAAAAAGTCTCAGCGCTGACCGAGGCGATTTTGTATGAGGATGATTACATCCTGGTGCTGAATAAGCCTTCTGGCACTGCGGTTCACGGTGGTAGCGGATTAAGCTTTGGGGTCATTGAAGGACTGCGTGCGCTTCGCCCTGAAGCCCGTTTCCTTGAACTGGTTCATCGTCTTGACCGCGATACCTCTGGCGTGCTGCTGGTAGCCAAAAAACGCTCTGCGTTGCGTTCTTTACATGAACAATTGCGCGGAAAAGAGATGCAGAAAGATTATCTGGCGCTGGTGCGCGGGCAATGGCAGTCGCACGTAAAAGTGGTTCAGGCGCCGTTGTTAAAAAATATTCTGCAAAGCGGTGAGCGAATCGTTCGCGTGAACAGCGAAGGCAAACCGTCTGAGACGCGATTCAAAGTCGAAGAACGTTATGCATTCTCCACACTGGTGCGTTGCAGTCCGGTGACAGGGCGTACTCACCAGATCCGCGTTCACACTCAACATGCTGGTCATCCTATTGCTTTTGACGATCGTTATGGCGACCGCGAGTTTGATAAGCAGTTGATGAAAACGGGCTTAAGCCGTCTGTTCTTACATGCAGCGGCGCTGAAATTTCAGCATCCGCATACCGGCGAGACCCTGCGCGTTGAAGCGCCGCTTGATGATGAGCTAAAACACTGTTTACGCGTTTTACGTGACGCGAAGTAAAACTATGCCCGGTGTCACCGGGCTTTTATCATAACGACAACAGCGGATTGACCCCTTCGTTTCGTAGCATCTGGCATAACGCAATCAGCGGTAAGCCCACAAGCGTATTAGGGTCGCGGCCGTTTAACCTTTCGAATAACGTGATGCCAAGTCCTTCGCTTTTAAAGCTCCCGGCACAGTAAAGCGGGCGTTCTTTCTCGACATAACGGGCGATTTCCTCACCCGTCAAATGGCGGAAATGGACATCAAACGGCTCGCATTCGGTTTGTAATTGCCCATTTGCGGAATTATAAAGCGCAAGGCCGGTATAAAAGGTCACGACATGGCCGCTGGCCTGGGTCAGTTGTAAACGTGCGTTTTCTTCGGTTAACGGCTTACCGGTGATTTTCCCGTCCAGGACGCAAACCTGGTCCGATCCAATCAATAAATGATTCGGATAAAGACGTGCCAGCGACTGGGCTTTTTGTTGCGCCAGTCGAATAACAAGCTGGCGGGCGTCTTCATTTTTTAATGGCGTTTCATCAACATCTGGGGCTGCGCTGATAAAGGGAATGCACAGTTTTTCCAGCAAGCTTTGACGAAAAGGAGAGGTAGAGGCCAGTACCAGTTGTGTCATTTTTTAAACCATAATTCGCGATTCTATTTGCCACATCTTAAACTGTGGACAACGCTGTGTGTGATTTATTAGCAAATGGCATGTTGATACCGCCTTTTCCTTTGACTCTATGACATTACGACGTTAATATGCGCGCCCTATGCAAAAGGTAAAATTACCCCTGACTCTCGATCCGGTTCGTACCGCTCAAAAGCGCCTTGATTACCATGGCGTGTACACCTCTGATCAGGTTGAGCGTGTCGCTGAATCAGTTGTCAGTGTGGACAGTGATGTGGAATGCTCCATGCGCTTCGCCATCGATAACCAACGTCTCGCGGTGTTAACCGGCGATGCGAAGGTGACGGTGACGTTGTCATGTCAGCGTTGTGGGAATCCGTTCTCCCATCAGGTTCACACAACATATTGTTTTAGTCCGGTTCGTTCAGACGAACAGGCTGAAGCACTCCCGGAAGCGTATGAACCGATTGAGGTTAACGAATTCGGTGAAATCGATCTGCTGGCGGTAGTTGAAGATGAAATCATCATCGCTCTGCCAGTGGTTCCGGTGCATGATCATGAACACTGTGAAGTGTCCGAAGCGGACATGGTATTTGGTGAACTGCCTGAAGAAGCGCAAAAGCCAAATCCGTTTGCCGTATTAGCCAGCTTAAAGCGTAAGTAATTGGTCTTCCCCGCGCAAACGGGGTAAACCGTAATTGAGGAGTAAGGTCCATGGCCGTACAACAGAATAAACCAACCCGTTCCAAACGTGGCATGCGTCGCTCTCACGATGCACTGACCGCTGTAACCAGCCTGTCTGTTGATAAGACTTCTGGTGAAACCCACCTGCGTCACCACATCACTGCTGACGGTTACTACCGCGGCCGCAAGGTTATCGCTAAGTAATCACGCGCAAGCGTGATTAAACTTAGTGTCGCTTCCCCGTTCACGCGGGGATGTAACGTCACCCGGCGATACCTTGACACGTCTAACCCTTGCGTTAGATGCCATGGGCGGGGATTTTGGTCCCCCCGTGACAGTGCCTGCAGCCTTGCAGGCACTGAATTCTAATTCGCAGCTAAATCTTCTGTTAGTCGGCGATCCCGACGCAATCACTCCATTACTCGCCAAAGCTGATTTCGACCAACGTTCGCGTTTGCAGATTATTGAGTCAAAGTCGGTTATCGCCAGTGATGCAAGGCCGTCCCAGGCGGTTCGTAATAGCCGTGGCTCCTCTATGCGTATGGCGCTGGAGTTAGTTAAAGAAGGGCGGGCGCAGGCCTGTGTAAGCGCCGGTAATACCGGCGCGTTAATGGGGCTTGCGAAACTGCTGTTAAAACCGATTGAAGGCATTGAGCGTCCGGCGCTAATGACGGTACTGCCGCATCAGCAGAAAGGAAAAACCGTGGTGCTGGATTTGGGCGCGAATGTCGCCTGCGATAGCACTATGCTTGTGCAATTCGCCATTATGGGGTCGGTCATGGCTGAGGAAGTCCTTGGCATTACCACTCCGCGTGTCGCGCTGTTAAATATCGGCGAGGAAGAAACAAAAGGCCTCGACAGCATTCGCGATGCTTCAGCCGTGTTAAAAACTCTGCCTTCAATGAATTATATTGGCTATCTTGAAGCCAATGAATTACTGACTGGCAAAACGGATGTGCTGGTGTGTGATGGGTTTGTTGGTAATGTCACACTGAAAACCATGGAGGGTGTTGTAAGAATGTTCCTTTCGCTGCTGAAATCGCAGGGTGAAGGAAAAAAACGGTCGTGGTGGTGGCGTTTATTAAAGCATTGGTTACAAAAAAGCCTTTCGAGGCGATTCAGTCACCTCAACCCCGACCAGTATAATGGCGCCTGTCTGTTAGGATTGCGCGGCACTGTGATTAAGAGTCATGGCGCAGCCAATCAGCGCGCGTTTAGCGTCGCGATTGAACAGGCAGTGCAGGCGGTGCAGCGGCAGGTTCCACAACGGATTGCCGCTCGCCTGGAATGTTTGTATCCCGCAGGGTTCGAACTACAGGATGGCGCAACAACCGGGAATACCCCGGAACAACGTTAAGCGCCGCGGTAGTAGAACGGCGGATATATTACCTAAGAGCGACTGAGCGTACATGTATACGAAGATTATTGGCACGGGCAGCTATCTGCCTGAGCAAGTGCGAACAAACGCCGATCTTGAAAAAATTGTGGATACGTCTGACGAGTGGATTGTCACCCGCACGGGCATTCGTGAGCGTCGTATCGCCGGTCCTCACGAGACGGTAGATTCCATGGGCTATCAGGCGGCGCTGCGCGCTATTGAGATGGCTGGGATCGATAAACAACAAATCGGCATGATTGTGGTGGCGACCACCTCCGCAACTCACGCGTTCCCAAGCGCGGCCTGCCAGATTCAGAGCATGCTTGGCATTAAAGGCTGCCCGGCGTTTGATGTTGCCGCAGCTTGCGCGGGCTTCACTTACGCACTGAGCGTCGTCGATCAGTATGTGAAATCAGGGGCAGTGCAGTATGCGCTGGTTATCGGCTCAGACGTGCTGGCGCGTACACTCGATCCACAAGATCGCGGGACGATCATCCTGTTCGGTGATGGCGCTGGCGCGGTGGTGGTAGGCGCTTCTGAAGAGCCTGGCATCATTTCAACCCATCTTCATGCCGATGGGAGCTATGGTGAGCTGCTGACGCTGCCGAATCACGATCGTGTCGTGCCGGAAAATCCCATTTATTTAACCATGAGCGGTAATGAAGTATTTAAAGTTGCCGTGACTGAACTTGCGCATATCGTTGACGAAACGCTGGCGGCGAATCAGCTCGATCGTTCCTCGCTTGACTGGCTGGTTCCGCATCAGGCTAACCTGCGCATTATCAGTGCGACGGCGAAAAAACTGGGTATGTCGATGGATAACGTCGTAGTGACGCTTGATCGTCACGGTAATACCTCTGCGGCGTCTGTTCCCAGCGCGCTGGACGAAGCTGTGCGCGACGGCCGTATCAAACCTGGCCACTTGGTGTTGCTGGAAGCCTTTGGCGGCGGCTTCACCTGGGGTTCGGCGTTGGTTCGTTTCTGATAAACAAGGATTAAAAACATGACGCAATTTGCTTTTGTGTTTCCAGGGCAAGGCTCTCAGGCTGTGGGCATGCTGGCGGATATGGCTGCGCAATATCCTATCGTAGAAGAGACCTTTGCTGAGGCTTCTGCGGTTTTAGGTTATGACCTGTGGGCGCTGGTTCAGCAAGGACCTGCTGAAGAACTGAATAAAACCTGGCAAACCCAACCCGCGCTTTTGACCGCATCAGTGGCGCTGTGGCGCGTCTGGCAACAGGAAGGCGGCAAAGCGCCGGCAATGATGGCCGGTCACAGCCTTGGCGAGTATTCTGCGCTGGTATGCGCGGGCGTTATCGCCTTTAGCGATGCGGTTCGTCTGGTCGAATTACGCGGTAAGCTGATGCAAGACGCCGTTCCGGAAGGCGCGGGCGCCATGTCTGCGATTATCGGACTGGATGATGAATCCATTGCGAAAGCTTGTGAAGAGTCCGCACAAGGGCAAGTCGTATCGCCGGTGAACTTTAACTCGCCAGGCCAGGTCGTTATCGCGGGCAACAAAGAAGCCGTGGAACGTGCGGGAGCGGCGTGTAAAGCCGCGGGCGCGAAACGTGCGTTGCCGCTGCCGGTAAGCGTCCCGTCGCATTGCGCCTTAATGAAACCGGCCGCTGAAAAGCTGGCGGTGGAGTTGCAAAACATCACTTTTAACGCGCCGACTATTCCTGTCGTGAATAATGTTGATGTAGCCTGTGCCACCGATCCGGATGAGATCCGCAATGCGCTGGTGCGTCAGCTCTATAGCCCGGTTCAATGGACTAAAAGCGTTGAGCTCATGGCATCCCGTGATATCACCCATCTTTACGAAGTTGGTCCAGGCAAAGTGCTGACCGGTCTGACTAAACGTATCGTCGATAGCTTAACGGCATCGGCGATTAACGAGCCGGCAAGCCTGGCCGCAGCACTCGAGCAATAAGACGAGGAATACCATGAGTTTTGAAGGAAAAATCGCGCTGGTGACCGGCGCGAGCCGCGGCATCGGCCGTGCAATTGCTGAAACCCTTGCTGCCCGTGGCGCAAAAGTTATCGGCACTGCCACCAGCGAAAGCGGTGCGCAGGCGATAAGCGACTATCTGGGTGCCAATGGTAAAGGTATGATGCTTAACGTGACCGATCCGGCATCTATCGAATCTGTTCTGGAAAACATTCGCAGCGAATTTGGTGAAGTGGATATTCTGGTCAATAATGCCGGTATCACCCGTGATAATTTGCTGATGCGCATGAAAGAAGAAGAGTGGAGCGATATCCTCGAAACCAATCTTTCATCTGTTTTCCGTCTGTCAAAAGCAGTAATGCGAGCTATGATGAAAAAACGTCATGGGCGTATTATTACTATCGGTTCTGTGGTTGGTACCATGGGAAATGCTGGTCAGGCCAACTACGCTGCGGCGAAAGCGGGTCTTATTGGCTTTAGTAAATCGCTGGCGCGCGAAGTAGCGTCCCGCGGTATTACGGTGAACGTTGTTGCTCCGGGTTTTATTGAAACGGACATGACGCGTGCGCTGTCAGAAGATCAGCGTGCGGGTATTCTGGCGCAGGTTCCTGCGGGTCGCCTGGGCGATGCGAAGGAAATCGCCAGTGCGGTTGCATTCTTAGCTTCTGATGAAGCAGGTTACATCTCTGGTGAAACTCTGCATGTCAACGGCGGGATGTATATGGTTTAACCACGTTTATGCCTTTTGCTGTTCGAATCAGGCGTTATCTTTGAATATATTCTCGCCTTCGCGGTTTATTCTGTGAGCAAGAATGGTCAGAGATGGCAGAAAACCTGCCTTCTGAACGGGGAAGGGTATAAAATTATTTGCGTTATGAGGGCGAATGCCCGCAAAATAGCGTAAAATCGTGGTACGACCTGCCGGGATTTAGTTGCAACTTTTTCAACATTTTATACACTACGAAAACCATCGCGAAAGCGAGTTTTGATAGGAAATTTAAGAGTATGAGCACTATCGAAGAACGCGTTAAGAAAATTATCGGCGAGCAGCTGGGCGTTAAGCAGGAAGAAGTTACCAACAATGCTTCTTTCGTTGAAGACTTGGGCGCTGATTCTCTTGACACCGTTGAGCTGGTAATGGCTCTGGAAGAAGAGTTTGATACTGAGATTCCGGACGAAGAAGCTGAGAAAATCACTACCGTTCAGGCTGCCATTGATTACATCAACGGTCACCAGGCTTAAGTGAACATCTCCAGGCGGTCACTCGACCGCCTGAGTTTTTTTATCCCACGAATCTCATTTTTATCCCTCCCTGGAGGACAAACGTGTCTAAGCGTCGTGTAGTTGTGACCGGACTTGGCATGTTGTCTCCTGTCGGCAATACCGTAGAGTCTACCTGGAAAGCTCTCCTTGCCGGTCAGAGTGGCATCAGCCTGATCGACCATTTCGATACTAGCGCCTATGCAACAAAATTTGCTGGCTTAGTAAAGGATTTTAACTGTGAAGATATCATCTCGCGTAAAGATCAACGCAAGATGGATGCCTTCATTCAATATGGAGTTGTTGCCGGTTTTCAGGCCATGCATGATTCTGGTCTGGAAGTGACGGAAGAAAACGCAACCCGTATCGGCGCCGCAATCGGATCCGGTATTGGGGGTTTAGGTCTTATCGAAGAAAACCACACGTCCCTCGTGGCAGGTGGCCCGCGTAAGATCAGCCCGTTTTTTGTTCCGTCAACTATCGTTAACATGGTGGCAGGTCATTTGACGATCATGTTCGGCCTGCGTGGACCGAGCATCTCTATCGCCACGGCCTGTACTTCAGGCGTTCACAATATCGGTCATGCTGCACGCATGATTGCTTATGGTGATGCGGACGCAATGCTGGCAGGTGGGGCTGAAAAAGCCAGTACACCTCTCGGCGTAGGTGGTTTCGGTGCGGCTCGCGCCCTTTCTACCCGTAACGATAATCCGCAAGCAGCAAGTCGTCCGTGGGATAAAGAGCGTGACGGTTTTGTACTGGGTGATGGCGCTGGCATTGTGGTGCTTGAAGAGTACGAACACGCGAAAAAACGCGGCGCGAAAATTTATTGTGAAGTCGTGGGCTTTGGGATGAGCAGCGATGCTTATCACATGACGTCACCGCCGGATAACGGTGCAGGCGCGGCGCTTGCGATGGCGAATGCACTGCGTGACGCAGGTATTGAACCAGGTCAGATTGCCTACGTGAATGCGCACGGTACATCCACCCCTGCGGGCGATGTCGCGGAAGCGCAAGCGGTTAAGTCAGTGTTTGGCGATGCGGCTTCGCGTGTGATGGTGAGCTCCACCAAATCCATGACCGGGCATCTGTTGGGCGCGGCTGGCGCTGTAGAGTCTATCTTCTCGATTCTGGCTCTGCGCGATCAAGTTGTCCCGCCAACCATCAACCTGGATAACCCGGATGAAGGTTGCGATCTGGATTTCGTTCCTCATGAGGCACGCCAGGTCACGGGTATGGAATACACCCTGTGTAACTCCTTCGGCTTCGGTGGCACAAACGGTTCACTGATCTTCAAAAAGATCTAACCGATTCTTTTTAAAGGCCCGTTTACGGGCCTTTTTCATCAGACTACTCTACTTGCCCCCCGCTTTACATCCTGCGACACTAGCCCGCATTCGGTAAGGAGCCCTTATGTTCTTAATTAATGGCACATGGCAAGATACGTTGACGGCTTACGATCGTGGGATTCAATTTGGCGATGGCTGCTTCACCACGGCATGGGTTAACGAGGGCGATATTCGACTGTTTGACGCGCACATTAATCGCCTTACTGAGGCCTGCGGCAGGCTCAGTATCCCCCTGCCTGATAGCGACGTGCTGCGAGAAGAAATGCGCACTGTTGCCAACGATCACCAGCAGGCGGTGTTAAAAGTGATTATCACTCGTGGCGCGGGGGGGCGAGGTTACAGCTCTGAAGGATGTGAGACGCCAAATCGCCTGATATATGCGTCGCCTTATCCTGAGCATTACCGGCAGTGGCGGGAGCAGGGTATTACGCTCACAAAGAGTCCTGTGCAGCTTGGCCGCAACCCTCTGCTGGCAGGTTTAAAGCATCTTAACCGGCTGGAACAAGTTTTGATTCGTCGCCATCTCGATACCACCACTGCGCAAGAAGCGCTGGTGCAAGACAGCGATGGCTGGCTTATTGAATGCTGCGCCGCCAATCTCTTCTGGCGTAAAGGTCAGCGCATCTTCACGCCGCGCCTCGATAACGCAGGCGTGAACGGGCTAATGCGCCAGCATATTCTTGCGTTGCTGGCAGAAAGCCCCTGGCAGGTGGAAGAAGTGTATGAGCCTGCGAGCACCCTTGAAACGGCGGATGAGGTATTTATCTGTAATGCGCTTATGCCACTTGTTCCGGTGAATTTGGCCATGAAGACACATTACGTATCACGTGATGCGTACTGCTATTTAGCTCCCCTTTGCGAGTAGTATCGAACCCATGAAGAAAATGCTGCGTTTTGTTTTGCTGTTTATTGTCGCGCTTGCCATTGCCGCAGGCGTCGGTTACTGGAAAGTACGTCAACTTGCCGATAGCCGCCTGCTGATTTCGCAAGAGACCATCTTCACCCTTAAAGCCGGTACAGGCCGTCTGGCACTGGGGAATCAGCTGTCGGATGAGAAAATCATCAATCGCCCGCGTGTTTTCCAGTGGCTGCTGAAAGTTGAGCCACAACTTTCCCATTTCAAAGCCGGTACCTATCGTTTCACACCGGATATGACCGTGCGCGATATGCTGAAATTGCTGGAAAGCGGTAAAGAAGCACAGTTCCCGTTACGTTTTGTGGAAGGTATGCGCCTGAGCGACTGGCTTGCTAAATTGCGCGACGCGCCTTATATCAAGCACACCCTGAAAGATGACAAGTATGAGACCGTGGCCGACGCGCTCGGTTTCGATACGTCGAAATCCATTGAAGGCTGGTTTTATCCGGATACCTGGCTTTATAGCGCGAACACGACAGACGTCGCTTTGCTTAAACGCGCGCACCTGCGTATGGTAAAAGCCGTTGATGAAGCCTGGAACGCCAGAGCCGAAGGGTTACCGTACCAGGACAAAGAACAGTTGCTGACCATGGCGTCGATCATAGAAAAAGAAACGGCGCTTGCCAGCGAACGCCCGGAAGTAGCCTCGGTGTTCGTAAACCGCCTGCGCATCGGAATGCGTTTACAAACCGATCCGACAGTGATTTACGGCATGGGCGAAAGTTATGAAGGTAATCTGACCCGCAAAGCGCTGGACACGCCAACGCCTTATAACACGTATATCATTAACGGTTTACCGCCGGGGCCTATTGCCATTCCCGGCAATGCCTCGCTGATGGCTGCCGCGAAACCTGCCAAAACGCCGTATCTTTATTTTGTCGCAGACGGCAACGGCGGGCACACATTTAATACCAACCTCGCGGACCACAATAAGTCGGTGCAGGACTATCTGAAAGTTATGAAGGAAAAAGATGGCTAAGTACATTGTCATTGAAGGATTAGAGGGTGCAGGGAAGACCACTGCGCGGAATGTTGTGGTTGAAACGCTGAAATCGCTCGGTATCGTCGACATGGAATTTACTCGCGAGCCTGGCGGGACAATCCTTGCGGAAAAGTTGCGCAGTCTGGTGCTCGATATTCAATCCGTCGGTGACGAAATCATTACAGATAAAGCCGAAGTGCTGTTGTTTTACGCCGCGCGGGTGCAACTGGTTGAAACCGTGATTAAACCGGCGCTGGCCCGGGGCGCATGGGTGATTGGCGACCGCCACGACCTCTCGACCCAGGCCTATCAGGGCGGTGGACGTGGTATCGATGCGAACCTTTTAAAAACGTTACGCCAGGCCGTGCTGGGCGATTTCGCGCCGGACCTGACATTATATCTGGACGTCGATCCCGTGGTCGGCCTCAAACGTGCTCGCGCCCGGGGCGAGCTTGACCGCATTGAGCAGGAATCGTTTGATTTCTTCCATCGTACCCGCGCGCGGTATCTGGAACTGGCGGCAGCCGACAGCCGT
Organism: Citrobacter freundii; assembly: GCF_011077955.1. Taxonomy (GTDB): domain Bacteria; phylum Pseudomonadota; class Gammaproteobacteria; order Enterobacterales; family Enterobacteriaceae; genus Atlantibacter. The sequence goes on along the minus strand of NZ_JAALBX010000010.1, from coordinate 60,981 downwards.
ATCAAAACCATTGATGCCACGCAGTCGCTGGAAGATGTCACCCGCGCTATCCGTGAAACCGTTACGCGCTGGGTCAGGGAGCTTGCGTAATGAAATGGTACCCATGGCTTCGTCCTGCCTATGAACAACTGGTTGGTAATCACCAGGCTGGTCGTGGTCACCATGCGTTACTTGTTCATGCTTTGCCGGGAATGGGCGACGATGCGCTCATCTATGCCATCAGCCGCTGGCTGATGTGCCAGAAGCCCGATGGTCTTAAAAGCTGCGGGCAATGTCGTGCCTGCCAGTTAATGCAGGCTCAGACGCACCCTGATTATTACGCCCCTGAACCGGAAAAAGGCAAAGCCGCGTTGGGTATTGACGCCATCCGCGAGGTCACGGAAAAACTCTACGACCATGCCCGGCTTGGCGGCGCTAAAGTGGTGTGGCTAAGGGATGCTGAGCAGTTAACGGAAGCCGCAGCCAATGCGCTGTTGAAAACGCTGGAAGAGCCGCCGGAAAAAACCTGGTTTATGTTAGGTTGCCGCAATCCGGATCGCCTACCCGCAACCTTACGCAGCCGCTGTCTGTACTGGCATTTACCTCCGCCTGAAGATCATTGGGCAGAGGCCTGGCTTGCGCGGGAGTGCGATGCGCCGCAGCCACAGCGTATCGCGGCCTTACGTTTAACCGGCGGTGCGCCGGCAGCAGCGTTAGCGTTACTGCAAAATCCTGCCTGGCCGCATCGTCAGCGCCTCGCGGAGACTCTGGAAAAAGCGGTCAATACCCGTGATGCGCTGGCGCTGTTGCCTGAATTGCATCATGACGATGTGTTGATGCGTTTGCACTGGCTGGCGGCGCTGTTACTGGACGCGCTTAAAAGCGGGCAGGGTGCCGGCGCTTACGTTACCCATAACGATTTAACCGCATACAGCCAACTGCTCGCGGCGTCTTTATCGGAAAATGTGCTTCAAAGCATGTTGACGCAGGCGCTGCGCTGCCGCGAACAACTTTCTTCGGTCGCCGGTCTTAACCGCGAACTGATGCTTACTGAACTACTCTTAACCTGGGAACAGGTGTGGCGTACTGGTTCCCCGAACCCGTATTCCCACCTCTGAGAGACGATATGTTTTTAGTTGATTCACACTGCCACCTTGATGGGCTGGATTATAAAACGCTGCATGAAAGCGTTGATGATGTACTGGAAAAAGCCGCTTTGCGTGATGTGAAGTTTTGCCTCGCGGTGGCAACCACATTGCCGGGCTATCAGGCGATGCGCGATCTGATAGGCGAGCGAGAAAACGTTGCCTATTCTTGCGGCGTGCATCCGCTCAATCAGGACGAAGCCTGGGATGTTGAGCAGTTGCGCCAACTGGCAGCGGATCCGCGCGTTGTGGCAATGGGAGAAACCGGGCTTGATTATTATTACACCCCCGAAACCCGGCTCCAGCAGCAGGAAGCCTTCCGCCAGCATTTGCGGATTGGTGGTGAGCTGAAAAAACCCGTGATTGTTCACACCCGCGATGCCCGTGAAGATACCCTGACGATTCTGCGTGAGGAAAGGGTGACGGAATGCGGTGGCGTACTACACTGTTTTACTGAGGACAAGGAAACGGCGGCGAAACTTCTCGATCTTGGAATGTATATTTCGTTTTCAGGTATCGTGACGTTTCGTAATGCAGAGCAAATACGTGATGCTGCGCGCTATGTGCCGCTTGACCGGTTACTGATTGAAACGGACTCCCCCTGGCTTACGCCAGTCCCTCATCGCGGTAAAGAGAACCAGCCTGCGTTAGTGAGAGATGTCGCTGAATACATGGCGGTGCTTAAAGGGGTTTCTGTAGAAGAACTGGCGCGCGTAACCACGCGTAATTTCTGCGAACTCTTCCATCTCGACCTCTCTCATCTCGCCTGATTGGCTGGCGCTCCGGGTTATTTTAAAGCTCGTAATTAATAATCAAAGCGAGTAAAGTTCACCGCCTGAAAACAGGCGGTGACGCATTGTTTTGACACATTTAGACATCCCAAATGTAAAGAAATGCAAGTTTTTGACCTGCGCTTTGCTGAAACGTGATAGCTGTCAAACAATGTTGAGCCTATTTATTTTACTCTTCGTAATAAATAAAGGGCACTTAGATGCCTGATTATGGCCTGTCTCTCCCCACAGGCTGATGCGTATATCGCGTAAAAAGCACTCATACTCAGGAGCACTCTCTATTATGTTTAAGAATGCATTTGCTAACCTGCAAAAGGTGGGTAAATCGCTGATGCTACCGGTTTCCGTACTCCCTATCGCAGGTATTCTGCTGGGTGTCGGTTCCGCAAACTTCAGCTGGCTGCCAGCCGTGGTTTCCCATGTTATGGCAGAAGCGGGCGGTTCGGTTTTCGCCAACATGCCGTTGATTTTCGCCATTGGTGTCGCGCTTGGCTTTACCAATAACGATGGCGTTTCCGCCCTTGCCGCTGTCGTCGCTTACGGCATCATGGTGAAAACCATGGCGGTAGTAGCCCCGCTGGTTCTGCACCTTCCACCGGAAGAGATCGCGAGTAAACACCTCGCGGATACTGGTGTACTCGGTGGGATCATCTCGGGCGCGATTGCGGCCTATATGTTCAACCGTTTCTACCGTATCAAGCTTCCTGAATATCTGGGCTTCTTCGCCGGTAAACGTTTCGTGCCGATCATTTCTGGTCTGGCTGCGATCTTCACAGGCGTTATCCTGTCCTTCATTTGGCCGCCGATTGGCTCGGCTATCCAGAGCTTCTCCCAATGGGCTGCTTATCAGAACCCGGTGGTCGCGTTTGGTATTTACGGCTTCATCGAACGCTGCCTGGTGCCGTTCGGTCTGCACCATATCTGGAACGTTCCTTTCCAGATGCAGATTGGCGAATACACCAACGCTGCAGGTCAGGTGTTCCACGGCGATATCCCGCGTTATATGGCGGGTGACAAAACCGCGGGCATGCTGTCTGGTGGCTTCCTGTTTAAAATGTACGGTCTGCCAGCTGCCGCGATTGCCATTTGGCACTCAGCGAAGCCTGAAAACCGCGCTAAAGTCGGCGGTATCATGATCTCCGCTGCGTTGACCTCGTTCCTGACCGGTATCACCGAGCCGATCGAGTTCTCCTTTATGTTCGTTGCGCCAATCCTGTATGTAATCCACGCGATTCTGGCAGGCCTGGCATTCCCGATCTGTATCCTGCTGGGTATGCGTGACGGTACGTCGTTCTCACACGGTCTGATCGACTTTATCGTGCTGTCCGGTAACAGCAGCAAGCTGTGGCTGTTCCCGATTATTGGTGCAGGCTACGCTATCGTTTACTACACCATCTTCCGCGTGCTTATCAAAGCGCTGGACCTGAAAACCCCAGGTCGTGAAGATGCAACCGAAGACGCGAAAACTACGGGCACCAGCGAAATGGCTCCGGCTCTGGTTGCGGCTTTCGGCGGTAAAGAAAACATCACTAACCTGGATGCGTGCATCACCCGTCTGCGTGTAAGCGTGGCGGATGTCGCGAAAGTTGATCAGCCTGGCCTGAAAAAACTGGGCGCTGCAGGTGTGGTGGTTGCTGGTTCAGGCGTTCAGGCAATTTTCGGGACTAAATCCGATAACCTGAAAACTGAAATGGATGAGTACATCCGTAACAGCTAAGTGTGGTTTGGGGAGAACTGAGGGAGCCGAAAGGCTCCCTTTTTTATTTCTGGGTTCAGAATATGCCCCATGGGGGTTTTAAAAGGTGTTGTTGTTCGCTTTGGCGGCGAGCCACTTGCGAGAGTGAGTTTTGTGGAATGGTTATGTTCGCTTTGGCGGCGAGCCACTTGCCAGAATGAGTTTTGTAGAATGGTTCCGTTCGCTAAAAGTGGGTTGCCTCACGCGGCATGGTCTTACGCGAACGTGCCAGGGGGGCTCGCCGCCGCCGCCCTGGCGACCCCGGCTCCCCCTGACGTCACCGCCGCTTCGCGGTGCCCTCCACTCACGGCCTCTGCCTTCGGACCGGGCGCGACGCCACATCCCTGTGACTCACGCCCTCTGGCGGCTTCCCTGCCGCCAGCCCTCGTCACCCGTCCATCGTGTCGGCGGTTCCGATGGGGGAGTGAAAACCCATCCCTGTGAGGGTGTTTGATTAAAAAAGTGTGCTTTTTGCTGGGTGGGAAGGGCTCATTCGGGTCTGGTGGGATGGTTTCGTTTGCTTTGGCAGCAGCAAATTGCCTGTAGAAATGTAGTGGAATAGTTCCGTTCGCTAAAAGTGGGTTGCCCCACATGGCATGGTCTTACGCGAACGTGCCAGGGGGGCTCGCCGCCGCCCCCCTGGCGACCCCGGCTCCCCCTGACGTCACCGCCGCTTCGCGGTGCCCTCCACTCATGGCCTCTGCCTTCGGACCGGGCGCGACGCCACATCCCTGTGGCTCACGCCCTCTGGCGGCTTCCCTGCCGCCAGCCCTCGTCATCCGGCCATCGTGTCGGCGGTTCCGATGGGGGAATGAAAACCCATCACTGCGATCATATTGGATTGAGAAGAATGGGGTGCTTTGGCGTTTAATATCTCCGGTCATGGTGAGTTTTCCTTGATATATCTCTGGTTTCGAATATTCCATTAACGCGACAGTTCTTCCCCCATACACAACACAGGAACTCCAGCCGTGGGGATTGTGTATCAATAACGCCGAAGCGCAACAGACGAGCCAAGTCACGCACACAGGAACGCCAATAATCCCTCAGTGAAAACACAAAAATGTCAGCCGTGGGGTTGTGTCCGGCATCAACATCGCCGAGGCGTAATTGACGAGCCAGGTCAGGCCCGCATGGACGCGGGCCTGAGGTCGGGAAAGGCAGGATGCCGTATCCCGGCCGACCTGAAGCGAGGAGACGGAGGCGAGGGCACCGCGAAGCGGCGAGGTTGTTGGCCGGGAGCGGGGATTGCAAAGGGGGGAGCGATACCCCCCTTTGCACGTTCGCGTACATCAGTGCTGCGTTGAGCCACGAACGTCTTGCGAACGTAACACTTCCACTGCACATAAACATTCACCAAGCCAACACATACGGGTATACCCCGGCGATATCGGTGACGAGTGCGAACCTCTCAACGGGAGTCATGCCGATTTAGAAAGTCGTTCACTGTAATAACAGTGATGGCCCTGGTCCGGCATCAACATCGCCGAGACGCAATTGACGAGCCAGGTCAGCCCCACAGGGATGTGGGGCTGAGGGCGGGAAAGGCAGGATGCCGTATCCCGGCCGACCTGAAGCGAGGAGATGGAGGCGAGGGAACCGCGCAGCGGCGAGGTTGTTGGCCGGGAGCGGGGATTGCAAAGGGGGGAGCGATACCCCCCTTTGCACGTTCGCGTACATCAGTGCTGCGTTGAGCCACAAACGCCTGGCGAACGTAACACTTCCACCGCTCGTAACAGCGCCACTAAACGTAACGACCAACCAATGCTTATAACCCACTATTAAGCATCAAAACGCCGCCTGGCGAACACCATTCCTCCGCTCGCCTGATGCCAATCAGAAACGATAATTCGCGGTAACCGAGAAATTACGTGGGGCGCCGTAGATATAAGACTGACCGTCATTCGTGTCATATTCTTTATCAAACAGATTATTGAGATTCGCCTGAACCGAGAAATCTTTCGTAACCTGATAGCGACTGAACAAGTCCACCAGCGCGTAGCTACCCTGTTCAGCACGGAATGTGCCGTACGGCGTGGCGACATCCTGGTAAACGCGGTTTTGCCAGTTTACGCCGCCGCCAACCGTTAGCTGTTGCAGCATCGGCAGGTTATAGCTGGTGAACAATTTAACGGTAGTGCGTGGCAGGTTCGGGTTGAATGCCTTGCCATCGTTGTCTTCGGCCACATAGCGCGTTGCGCCAAAGGTCATTTGCCAGTAGTCGGTCAGCGCACCGTTGATTTCAAACTCAACACCTTTACTGGTGACGCCATCGGCTTCGGTATAGGCCGTTTCGTTTGGCAGGCTCGGGATTGGCTGGCCGGTACTTACGCCAAGGTTCTTCTGCTCAACGCGAAATACTGCCAGAGACGTCGTCAGTCTGCTGTCCATCCAGTCGGATTTCACGCCCAGTTCGTAGTTATTCCCGGTGACAGGAGACAGATATTTACCGCTGCTGTCACGTACGGTTTGCGGCTGGAATACCGAGGTATAGCTGGCATAAGTAGACCAGTTCTCATTGATATCAAAAACCAGACCGGCATACGGCGTGGTGTTGTTTTTCTCAATGTTCTGGCTCAGGGTATCGCTACTCCACTTGGTATAGCGCGCCCCAACAATCAAATGCAGCGGGTCGGCAAGAGAAATACGGGTCGCGGTATACGCTGATTTGATATGGACTTTATCTTCCTGTGCCAGTGCTAAATCGCGCCACTCGGTTTGCGGGAAGTTGCCGCTGTAATCGTAATAGCTGCCAAGCTCATCAGAAGAGATATTGGCCCAGTCGTTGAGATAACGATTATGCTGTTTACTGTAGTTGGCGCCCACCATCAACTGATGCTGGCGACCTAACAATTCGTACGGCCCACTGGCGTAGAGATCCAGCGCATCGACTTTACGCGTGCCGGTGTTATAACCCGTGCCACCCACCACCGGATAACTGGCGCCATAATAGCTTTCCATCATACCGGTCGCTTTATCAACCATCCCGTCCAGATACAGCGCCTTGCTGTCGAGATTCATTTCGGTATGGGTGCCGTTCAGCGTCAGCTCCCAGTTGTTATCGAAGCTCTGTTTGAGGGTGGCGAACACTTTATTAAAGTCTTTATCGTTGTATGCCCAGCCTGGCGCGGTGCTGTCATGCTTATTGTGACGAATCAAGCTGCCGTCGGTATACCAGCGCGGCAAACCGCCCCATGTCTGGCTGTCGGTGTTGATATCCTGATATTCATAACCCACCGAGAAACGGGTCATGTCGGTCAAATCGACATCCAGCACGCCGTAGAAGAATTTTTTCTCGTTGTTATAACGATCCAGCCAGCTTTCATTATTCTGGTAACCCGCCACCATACGGCCGCGAATTCTGCCGTCATCAGTTAACGGTGATTGCACATCGGCGACATAACGCTGTTTATCCCAGCTGCCGTATTCTGCTGAAAGATCACTTTTAAATTCGCGGCTGTCGGCGTGCTTACGCACCATATTCACCGCCGCAGACGGATTACCCGGCCCGGTCATCAGGCCGGTTGCGCCACGCACCACTTCCACGCGCTCAAGCAGCGCAGTATCTGAAAGTGAATCTCCCAGGTTCCAACGAGTTTCAAAAAAGGTGGGAATGCCGTCCACCATATAGTTATCAATAAGAAAGCCGCGTGAGTAATAAGAGATACGATCGGAGTCGGCGACCGAGGCGCTAACGCCAGTGGTATTTGACAGCACATCCCCCAACGTTTGCAGTTTTTGATCCTGCATCCGCTGTTCGCTCACCACGCTTACTGACTGCGGAATGTCGCGCTGCACCAGTGTCATTTTGGTGCCGGCACTGGTCGTCTTCACGCTATAGTCCTGACTGTCTTCGACGGGCGCATTCGTGGCAGAGGCTTCCACCAGCACGGTGTCTTCTGATTGCGGTGCGGCGAGGGCCGTACTTACCGGCAACGCGGCGCAAATGCACATTGCCAGCAGTGAGCGATGCGGCAACGAATTTTTCCTGGAATCGAAAACGAAAGACATAGTTAACCCTTAATGAAAGTCGCAAATTTTGTGCCGCACGCCAGCGGTGAGTCATGGCGCGGTGCATTATGTTTTGGTTGAAATATTGCTGATACGAATAAAAATGAGAACTATATTCATTTGACCTATTGGTGTAAACAAATGTAAGTCACCAAATGAAACGGGATTTCGAAAAGGGTGATTTCGATCGCGCTGAAAGCGCGCGCGTTTAACGGTAAATATTCTAAAAAATAACCATAAATAAACACATATCACTTAATAAATGGCTTATAGGCTTCTTTTCCACGGCAGGCGGCGCGTGGTTTATTTTCATGAAGTGGTTATCAGGAGGGGGCGGGTCTACAGTGAATAGGTCTGTTCACAACGAGAGATAATAAAGATGAAAGTTTCAGGATATGCCGCGCTTTCTCCGACAGCGCCTTTAGCGCCTTTTCAGGTAGAACGACGCACACCGCGCCCCGATGACGTTACGCTGGAAATTCTCTATTGCGGCGTCTGCCACTCCGATCTCCATCAGGCCCGAAACGACTGGGGCTTCAGTCAATATCCACTGGTGCCAGGCCACGAAATCATTGGACGGGTCACAGCGGTTGGGGAGAAGGTCACCAAATTTAAACCCGGCGATCTGGCGGGCATTGGTTGTATGGTTGATTCGTGTCGCGAATGTAATCCCTGTAAGCAAGGGCTGGAACAGTATTGCGAAGAGGGCAATATTCAGACCTACAATGGCCAGGACCGTTTCGATCAAAAACCGACCTATGGCGGGTATTCTAAATCCATTATCGCCAGTGAAGATTTTGTCCTGCGCATTCCTGACGGGCTCGATTTAAAAGGCGCAGCGCCACTTTTGTGTGCAGGCATCACGACCTGGTCGCCGCTTAAACACTGGAAGATCGGTGAAGGCAGTAAAGTTGCCGTAATAGGCCTTGGTGGGTTAGGGCATATGGCGCTTAAACTGGCGAATGGTCTGGGTGCGGACGTGACCTTGTTTACCCGCTCGCCGGGTAAAGAAGAGGATGCGCGTCGTCTGGGGGCGCATCATGTGATTATTTCTACCGATCCGTCTCAAATGAACCAAGTCAAGAATCAGTTTGATCTGATAATCGATACTGTCCCGTATACCCACGATATCAATCCCTATATGTCGACAATGACCCTTGACGGCACGCTGGTGTTTGTCGGTCTGTTAGGTGAATTACAGCCATATATCAATACGGTGCCGCTTATTATTGGTCGCCGCTCGGTTGCAGGTTCGTGCATTGGCGGCATCGCCGAGACGCAGGAAATGCTCGATTTTTGTGCCGAAAAAGGCATTGTCTCCGACGTGGAAATGATCAAAATTCAGGAGATCAACGAAGCGTATGAGCGCATGCTAAAGAGCGACGTAAAATACCGCTTTGTTATCGATATGGCATCGCTTCAGTCGTAAACGTTCGGTTTGTATTGCCGGTAAGACCATAGGCCCAGGGCAATACAAACCCGTTAAACCCGACGCGCTAATCGCAACCTATTGATTCAAGCCAGTGTTTCGTTTGTGGCAACGGGCTGGAGTGATATACTCTTTAAGCATATTCTCACTTTTTACTGTGCCGCCAGGCTGCCGTCAACGTGACGGCAATTCCCAAAGGGCGGGCGCAGGTTTACATAAGGATACGGTCATGGCTGAAGAAACCATTTTTAGCAAAATCATTCGTCGCGAGATCCCAGCCGACATCGTTTTTCAGGATGAACTGGTGACCGCGTTTCGCGATATCTCCCCGCAAGCGCCGACCCACATTTTGATCGTGCCGAACGTCCTTATCCCAACCGTTAACGACGTGACGGCGGAACATGAGCAAGCGCTGGGGCGTATGCTGACCGTAGCGGCAAAAATCGCCGAACAGGAAGGCATAGCGGAAGACGGGTATCGTTTGATTATGAACTGTAATCGTCACGGCGGGCAGGAGGTGTATCACATCCATATGCATCTGCTGGGCGGACGCGCGTTGGGACCGATGCTTTCCCATAAAGGGCAATAAAATGAAACGTGCGGGCATCTTTGCCTTGTTATCCATCATGGTCCTGGCGGGATGCAGTTCGCGTCCGGAAATTCCTGTGAACGATCGGCAAACACTGGTGATGGAAGCCTCGGTGACCGGCGCGGGTATTTCGGCCGAAAATCCAGATTTATCCAGCCAGTCCGGCAAGCTCGTCGCGACCAGTACGATTTACAATGAAAAGAATGTACCCGTAACGCTGAATTATCAGTTTTATTGGTATGAGGAGAGCGGACTGGAATTGCATCCACTGGATAAGTCCGCCACGGTAATAATACCTGCGCAAGGTCGTATCGAACTTACCGCGGCATCGCCTTTTTTAAGCGCAAGCCAGGTACGACTCTATCTCTGGTTATAAGGAGTGCTCTTAATGAGGGGATTACCTCGTTTTTGGCTACTGGCGACAGTAGCGTTAATTCTGTCTGGGTGCGGGATGCGCGGTCAACAACAGCCCGCGCCGGTCGATCAGATTCAACCGACTCCACAACAGCCCGCGCCGCCATCGGAACCGGTGCCTACCGTACCGTCTGTGCCTGCGGTACCGGCGCAGCCCGGGCCTATCGAACATCAGGAACCGACAACACCTGAACCGAAAGTACGCCAGTATGACTGGAGCGGCGCTATGCAACCGATGGTGGGCAAAATGTTGCAGGCAGGCGGCGTAAATCCAGGTAGCGTGCTGCTGGTGGATTCCGTCAATAACCGCACCAACGGTTCGCTGCAAACGGCACCTGCTACCGAAGCGCTTCGCAATGCGCTGGCAAACAATAACACCTTCACACTGGTCTCCGCACAGCAATTATCCATGGCGAAACAGCAGCTGGGTCTTTCGCCGCAGGACAGTTTAGGTACTCGCAGCAAAGCTATTGGCATTGCGCGTAACGTTGGCGCTCACTATGTGCTCTATACCAACGCGGGTGGAAACGTCAATTCCCCGACGCTTCAAATGCAACTGATGCTGGTGCAAACCGGCGAAATTATCTGGTCAGGTAAAGGTGCAGTCTCTCAAACCCAGTAAGGCGGCATTAACCGCGTTACTTCAATCCAGATTCCCGGCGGCCCAGGCCGCCGGTTCTGTTTCTCCCTTACCAGGGTCCAGCGGTCAAAGCCTGCGTCTCGAGTGGGCGGGTATCCCGATGGTAGCGCGCCGCGATGTGGGCACACTCCAGCCGGGGGTTACTCTGCAGCGCCACTATCGCGCGCTGAAACGGTTGACGCCAGGATTAGGTCCTCAACCGTTTGCCCTCGGCAGAACCTGGCTAATTACTGAATTTATTGACGGTGAGGTCTTCGACACCCTGCCGGATGCCGCATCACTCGCCGCGCTGCTGTATACTTTGCATCACCAAACGTGTTTCGGCTGGCGCATCCATCTTATGCCGCTATTAATGCGCTACTGGCAACAATGCGATCCGGCAAGGCGTTCGCCACTATGGCTGCGTACCCTGCAACGCTTAGGCGCGCAGGGCGAACCCCGGCCGCTGCGTCTCGCGCCGCTACATATGGATCTTCATCCGGGCAATATTGTTCACCAGTCGGGAAAGCTGCGGCTTATCGACTGGGAATATGCCGGGGATGGCGATGTCGCGCTGGAGATAGCCGCGGCCAGTATGAGTGAGGCGCAGCGAGAAAGCGTTATTGAACAGTATGCCAGGCTTGCATCACTCGACAGGCGCGAACTGCGCGCTCAGGTGGCCCGTTGGCGGCCCTGGACTGATGCGTTAATGGCAGGCTGGTACGAGCGCCACTATTGGCAAACACGCGACAGACACTTTATTTTTTTAGCAAACGACGCCTGGAACAGGCTTGAAAATACCTAACCGGAGGTTGATGTGGGACCAGTAATGCTGGATGTGGCGGGATTCGAGCTGGATGCAGAAGAACGCGAGATTTTAAATCATCCGCTGGTGGGCGGGCTTATCCTGTTTACCCGTAACTATCACGATCCGGCGCAGTTGCGCGAACTGGTGCGCCAGGTGCGTGAGGCCTCACGTCATCGCCTGGTTGTCGCCGTCGATCAGGAAGGCGGACGCGTTCAGCGTTTTCGTGAAGGATTTACTCGGCTTCCGGCGGCACAATCTTTTGCCGAACTGTTTGGCGTGGAAGAGGGCAGCAAGCTGGCATTCGATGCCGGTTGGCTGATGGCAAGCGAGATGATTGCCATGGATATCGACATCAGCTTCGCGCCAGTGCTGGATGTGGGCCATATCAGCGCGGCAATAGGCGAGCGCTCATTCCATGAAGATCCACAAATTGCTCTGCGCATTGCAACGCAGTTTATCGATGGCATGCACAGCGCGGGCATGAAAACCACCGGCAAGCATTTCCCTGGTCACGGGGCGGTAATGGAGGATTCCCATAAAGAGACGCCACGCGATCCGCGTCCTGAGGAGGAAATCCGCACCCATGATATGTCGATGTTCAAAAACCTGATCCTTGATAACAAGCTCGACGCCATTATGCCCGCGCATGTGATTTATCCTGAAGTCGACAGCCTTCCGGCGAGCGGGTCGCCGCACTGGTTGAAAACTGTTCTACGCGGCGAGCTGGGTTTTGACGGCGTGATTTTTTCCGATGATTTGTCGATGGAAGGCGCGGCGATCATGGGCAGTTATGCCGAGCGCGGCCAGGCTTCGCTGGATGCGGGTTGCGATATGATTCTGGTTTGTAATAATCGTGAAGGTGCGGTTAGCGTGTTAGATAACCTGTCGCCGATCAATGCTGACCGTGTTACGCATTTGTATCATAAAGGTTCATTTTCGCGCAGCGAACTGCTTGCTTCGTCACGCTGGAAGCAGGTCAACCGCGCGCTGGAAGCGCAGCATGAACGCTGGCAGGCCCATAAGGCAGGCTTGTAATCTGCGGGTATATTTTTCGCTAAGCGGCAGGTAGAGGTGACGATGATTATTTATTTACACGGTTTTGACTCAAGCAGTCCGGGTAATCACGAAAAAGTGCTGCAATTGCAATTTATCGATCCGGATGTGCGGCTCATCAGTTACAGCACCCTGCACCCCAGACACGATATGCAACATCTGCTGCGTGAAGTGGACAAGATGCTACAGTTAAATGCGGATGACCGACCGCTAATTTGTGGCGTCGGGCTTGGTGGCTTCTGGGCTGAGCGGGTAGGGTTTTTGTGCGATATTCGCCAGGCCATTTTCAATCCCAACCTTTTTCCTTACGAAAATATGGAAGGGAAGATAGACCGTCCGGAAGAGTATCGGGATATCGCGACCAAATGCGTGGAGAACTTTCGCGAGAAAAACCGCGATCGCTGCCTCGTGCTGTTGTCCCGTAACGACGAAGCGCTCGACAGCCACCGTTCGGCTGAGGTGTTGCAACCCTTTTATGAAATCGTCTGGGATGAGCAACAGACCCACAAATTCAAAAATATTTCCCCGCATTTACAGCGTATTAAGGCGTTTAAAAGCCTGGGATAAGCGAAACTTCAGGGTAAATGTAAAGGGTCAGCCAGGTGCTGGCCCTTTTTGTTGAAGATTTCGGCATAAAAATTGATTCATATCAAATTTGGTATGACCAATGACCCGTTCATGTTATTCTTTGGTCATCAGGAGACATTCATCCTGGTAACTCATTGTTAACTAAAAGCTATTTGTATAACTTTTAGTTAACAATTGGTTAATAATTTAAGGGGGTCACGTTGACTACGCCATTGAAAAAGATTGTGATTGTCGGCGGCGGCGCTGGCGGACTTGAGCTGGCTACACAGCTAGGTAAAAAGTTAGGTCGTGGCAAAAAAGCCAAAATCACGTTAGTAGATCGCAATCACAGCCATTTGTGGAAACCGTTGTTGCACGAAGTGGCCACTGGTTCGCTTGATGAAGGGGTGGATGCGCTGAGCTATCTGGCGCATGCTCGCAATCATCACTTCCAGTTCCAGTTGGGTTCCGTGGTCGACATTAACCGTGAGAGTAAGACCATTACGCTTGCAGAATTGCGCGACGAGAAAGGCGAGTTGCTGGTGCCGGAACGTAAACTGGCTTATGACACGCTGGTGATGGCGCTCGGCAGTACGTCGAACGACTTCAATACGCCGGGCGTCAAAGACAACTGTATCTTCCTTGATAACCCGCATCAGGCGCGTCGTTTCCATCAGGAAATGCTCAACCTGTTCCTGAAATATTCTTCTAATCTCGGCGCCAGCGGCAAAGTGAATATCGCTATTGTTGGCGGCGGGGCGACGGGCGTAGAACTGTCTGCGGAACTGCACAATGCGGTGAAACAACTGCACAGCTACGGTTACAAAGGCCTGACCAATGAAGCGCTTAACGTGACGCTGGTGGAAGCGGGCGAGCGCATCCTTCCGGCACTGCCGCCGCGTATTTCCGGCGCCGCGCACAGTGAACTGACGAAGCTTGGCGTACGCGTGTTGACCAACACGATGGTGACCAGCGCAGAGGCTCACGGTCTGAACACCAAAGACGGCGAGTTTATTAAAGCAGATCTTATGGTCTGGGCGGCAGGCATTAAAGCACCGGACTTTATGAAAGAGATAGGCGGTCTGGAAACGAACCGTATCAATCAACTGGTGGTGCAACCGACGTTGCAAACCACCCGTGACGCGGACATTTTCGCCATTGGCGATTGCGCGTCATGCGCACGTCCGGAGGGCGGATTTGTGCCGCCGCGCGCGCAGGCTGCCCACCAGATGGCGTCCCTTGCCTTGCATAACATTCTGGCGCAGTACAAGAACAAACCGCTTAAAGATTACGTTTATAAAGACCACGGTTCGCTGGTCTCCCTGTCAAATTACTCCACGGTCGGCAGCCTGATGGGCAACCTGATGCGTGGATCGATGATGGTGGAAGGACGTATCGCGCGGTTTGTTTATATCTCGCTTTACCGCATGCACCAAATCGCCCTGCATGGTTATGTCAAAACGGGGCTCATGATGCTGGTGGGTAGTATCAACCGCGTGATCCGCCCACGCCTTAAACTGCATTAATTCAAAACCCCCTCCTCAATGCAGGAGGGGGTTAACCGCGCTACCCTCAGACTCCTCTGAAACCCTCTCGCTCCGCCTGAAAAACGCGTTTTTGATCCTTCGTCTGATGTCTTCCCCTAACATTTGCTTTCACAATTGGTATGAATAACACAGCCAGGAGGATGTCCTGTGAACAAATCAATGTTAGCGGGTATAGGGATTGGCGTAGCAGCCGCGCTGGGTGTGGCTGCGGTCGCCAGCCTGAATGTTTTCGACACATCGCCAAAATACGCACAAGTGGTAGCTACCGCGCCGATTAAGGAAACGGTAAAAATCCCGCGTAAAGAGTGTCGTAATGTCACGGTTACCCATCGTCGTCCGGTTCAGGATGAAAACCGTCTTGCCGGCTCAGTATTAGGCGCCGTTGCAGGCGGTGTGATTGGTCATCAGTTCGGCGGTGGTCGCGGTAAAGATATCGCAACCGTTGCGGGCGCGCTTGGCGGCGGTTACGCCGGCAATCAAATTCAGGGCGCCATGCAGGAGCGGGACACTTACACCACGACCCAGCAGCGTTGCAAGACGGTATACGACAAGTCAGAGAAGATGATTGGCTACGATGTGACTTACAAAATTGGCGATCAGAAAGGCAAAATCCGCATGGATAAAGAGCCGGGTGAAAAAATCCCGCTCGACAGCAATGGTCAGCTGATTTTGAACAACGAAGCGTAATAGGCGAAATATGCAATAAAAAGCCCCTCAGGCAATCTGCCGAGGGGCTTTTTATTTGCGCGTACAAAGCGGTTAAACAATGCCACGCGCCAAATCCTGTCAGAAAAACAGGCTGGTCTAAATGAGGTTATGGGGTTTAACCAACAATAGGCCGGTAATAAGTACCGACACAAAGGCGAAAAGTACCGTACCGCCTAATAACACCCAGAGACCGAACAACAGCGTAATGACTATTAGCACTTTAAATAAAGGTAATAGCATAATCATTTTATTTTTCCTTCTGCAGGTGCAGCCAAATGATGGGCGACTCACACTCCTGTCATCTCTTCGTATTGCAAAGCTCAGTATCAAACTGCATAACGTAGCGTCGTCCTGGCAAAACACTCCTCTGTCAACTTCTGTCAGCGCTAATCATTAGCCTTCAAATAATCCATGTTGATGCAGGAAATAGTAGTCATTCGCAGAAATAAAGATGCAAAGTTTGACCTATCGTTGAGATAGGTTTAGACGATGAAAAAAGAAGGGCTAAAAAAGGGCAATCATTACGACGGCTTACGTAAAATTACCGAAATGTAATAAAAAAACCTGACGATAATGGGCATTATCGCCAGGCTTTTTGGAAAGGTAACTTTACAACGTATTCATGCGTGGCGGGCAACGTTCCAGCAATTCGACACTGCCGTCTTCGTTTTGCTGCTCAAGCATCACATCAAAGCCCCACAGGCGATGAACGTGCTTCAGCACTTCCCGACGGCCTTTATCCAGCGGCGCGCGATTGTGCGGAATATAACGCAACGTTAATGACCGATCGCCGCGTAAATCCACATTCCAGACCTGAATATTCGGCTCAAGGTTACTCAGGTTATATTGTGAAGAAAGTTTACTGCGTATTTCGCGATAACCCTCTTCATTATGGATAGCGGCAATCTCCAGATAGTTGTTGCGATCGTCATCCAGCACCGTAAACAGGCGGAAATCGCGCATCACTTTTGGCGACAGAAACTGGCTGATAAAACTCTCATCTTTAAAATCGCGCATCGCGAAGTGCAGGGTATCGAGCCAGTCGCTTCCGGCGATATCCGGGAACCAGTAGCGATCTTCTTCAGTAGGCGACTGGCAGATGCGTTTAATATCCTGGAACATGGCAAAGCCCAGCGCATACGGATTAATGCCGCTGTACCAGGGGCTGTTATAGGGCGGCTGGAACACCACATTGGTGTGGCTGTGCAGGAATTCCAGCATAAAACGTTCGGTTACTTTTCCTTCATCATAAAGATGATTAAGAATGGTGTAGTGCCAGAATGTCGCCCAGCCCTCATTCATGACCTGGGTTTGTTTCTGCGGATAAAAATACTGGCTGACTTTTCGCACAATGCGCAGGATCTCGCGCTGCCACGGCTCCAGCAGCGGCGCGTTTTTCTCCATAAAATAGAGCAGGTTTTCCTGAGGTTCAGACGGGTAGCGGCGCTCCATTTCAACCGCTTTTTCCGCTTCACGGCGCGGCAGCGTACGCCAGAGCATATTCACCTGGCTTTGCAGATACTCTTCGCGACTTTTTTGGCGCGCTTTCTCTTCCTGAAGCGAAATTTTCTGCGGGCGCTTGTAGCGATCCACCCCGTAATTCATCAGGGCATGGCAGGAGTCGAGCAACCGTTCCACTTCATCCACGCCATAGCGCTCTTCGCACTCGGTGATATACCCGCGGGCGAATATCAGGTAATCGACGATGGAGCTGGCGTCGGTCCAACTGCGGAATAAATAGTTATTTTTGAAAAAAGAGTTATGCCCGTAGCAGGCATGAGCCATCACCAGCGCTTGCATGGTAATGGTGTTCTCTTCCATCAGGTAGGCGATACAGGGGTTAGAGTTGATGACGATTTCATAGGCCAGACCCTGCTGACCATGCTTATAAAGCCTTTCCGTTTCGATAAATTTTTTACCGAAAGACCAGTGTGGATAATTAATCGGCATCCCGATACTGGAATAGGCGTCCATCATCTGTTCAGAGGTGATGACTTCAATTTGGTGCGGGTAGGTGTCGAGCCGGTACAGCTTCGCCACTCTATCGATTTCAGCAAGATAGATATCCAGCAGATCGAACGTCCAGTCTGGCCCATCGCTCAGGCGACGGGAATCCCTTGTTTCGGAATCAATAATAGCCATCAGCGCGCCCTCATTGTTTGCGGAACCCTCTGATCGGGGAACCTTACCTACAAAGCATAGAACACCGCGAAAAATTCCGGGGAATGTGGAAATTTTTTTCTGCGCGATTTATTGATCCGCAAAGGGTAAATAGCCGGGTGCCGCCAGCATTTTATTTTGCAGAAAAGGGGAGCAAAGCAGGAGATGCTAATTTTCAGCATCCTGTGCTGGCTGAGGAAGATGTGAGGTCAGTCACCATAAAAAAAGCGTATGTTGAATAATATTTTCTTCTGGGTTATCAATTTGTAATCAGAACATTATTCTTTCGGTTAAATTCGGAGTGGATATGCGAGTCGTCGTGCTAGGAAGTGGCGTGGTGGGAGTCACCAGCGCCTGGTATTTACGTCAGCAAGGGCATGAAGTCACCGTCATCGACAGAGAATCAGATGCCGCGCTTGAAACCAGCGCCGCCAATGCCGGGCAAATCTCGCCGGGCTACGCCGCGCCCTGGGCAGCACCTGGTGTGCCGCTTAAAGCCATCAAATGGATGTTTGAGCGCCATGCGCCGCTGGCGATAAGCCTTGATGGCTCCAGCTTTCAGCTTAAATGGATGTGGCAAATGTTGCGTAACTGCGACACCCGGCATTACATGGAAAACAAAGGCCGTATGGTGAGGCTTGCGGAATACAGCCGCGACTGCCTGAAAGCATTGCGCGCCAGCACCGGTATTGCCTATGAAGGGCGTCAGGGCGGCACGTTGCAATTGTTTCGCACCGAACAGCAGTATGAAAACGCCGCAAAAGATATCGCTGTGTTGGAAGAGGCGGGCGTACCGTATCAACTTCTTGAATCCGCTCGGCTTGCTGAAGTTGAGCCAGCGCTCTGGGAAGTGGCTCACAAACTGACCGGCGGCCTACAACTGCCTAATGATGAAACCGGCGATTGCCAGTTATTTACCCAGCGTCTGGCGCGCATGGCGGCTGATGCAGGCGTGCTGTTTCGCTATAACACGCCCGTTGACAGCCTCCTTTATGAAGGCAATCAGATTTATGGCGTCAAGTGCGGTCAGGAAGTGGTAAAAGCCGATGCGTACGTCATGGCGTTTGGCTCTTATTCTACCGCGATGCTAAAAGGCATCGTTGATATTCCGGTCTATCCTTTGAAAGGCTACTCTTTGACAATCCCTATCGCCGAAGAGAGCGGGGCGCCGGTGTCCACCGTACTGGACGAAACCTACAAAATCGCCATTACCCGTTTTGACTCCCGCATTCGCGTAGGTGGCATGGCGGAAATCGTGGGGTTCAATACCGCGTTATTGCAACCGCGGCGTGAAACGCTTGAAATGGTGGTCCGCGATCTCTATCCGCGCGGCGGCCATGTGGAACAGGCGACATTCTGGACCGGTTTACGGCCCATGACTCCGGACGGTACGCCGATTGTCGGACGCACCCCGTACAAAAACTTATGGCTGAATACCGGGCATGGCACGTTAGGTTGGACCATGGCCTGCGGTTCCGGTCAGTTAATTAGCGATCTTATTTCCGGGCGCACCCCGGCCATTCCTTTTGACGATTTGAGCGTGGCGCGTTATTCCAGAGGATTTCGGCCAACGTCATCGCATCGGTTACACGGGGCGCATCAATAACACAGGAGTAACCATGGCTCGTCCGATTGTCGCGCATCTCAATCTTCAGGCATTGCGGCAAAATCTTCAGGTGGTGCGCGCTGCCGCACCCCATTCCCGGGTATGGTCGGTTGTGAAGGCAAACGCGTATGGACATGGGCTTGACCGCATCTGGTCAAGCCTGTCGGGTACCGACGGCTTCGCCATGCTCAATATTGAAGAGGCAATTTTGCTGCGTGAACGCGGCTGGAAAGGCCCGATCCTGATGCTGGAGGGCTTTTTCCATGCCGATGAACTGCCCTTATTTGACCAGTACCGTCTTACCACCACGTTGCACAGCAACTGGCAGGTCAAAGTGCTGGCAAACGCCAGGCTTAATGCGCCTATTGATGTTTACTTGAAAATCAACAGCGGCATGAACCGGCTGGGTTTTGCCCCCGACCGGGTCCATACCGTCTGGCAACAACTGCATGAGCTGAAAAACGTCGGCCAACTCACCCTGATGGCGCATTTTGCCGATGCCGAACAACCCGACGGAATTACCGAACCGCTGGAGCGCATCGAACGGGCGGCTGAAGGGCTGGACTGCCCGCGTTCACTCGCCAACTCCGCCGCCACGCTGTGGCATCCCCAGGCGCATTTCGACTGGGTGCGACCGGGCATTATCCTCTACGGCGCCTCGCCGAGCGGTGAATGGCGAGATGTGGCGACCTCCGGTCTTAAACCCGTGATGACCCTGTGTAGCGAAATTATCGGCATTCAGAACCTGAAAGCGGGCGACACGGTGGGTTATGGCAGCCTGTATAAAGCCAGCGGTGAGCAGCGTATTGGTATCGTGGCCTGCGGCTATGCCGATGGCTATCCGCGTCAGGCCCCATCCGGCACACCGGTGATGGTGGAAGGGATACGAACCCAAACGGTGGGGCGCGTTTCGATGGATATGCTGGCGGTGGATCTCACGCCGTGTCCGCAGGCGGGAATTGGCAGTTCGGTAGAATTGTGGGGCGACAACATCAAAATCGATGATGTCGCCGCGCCGTCCGGTACGGTGGGGTATGAGCTAATGTGCGCGCTCGCGCCGCGCGTCCCGGTGGTTACCCTTTCTTGATACTCGACTAACGGGGCGGATTACTCCGCCTCGTTTTCCGGCACCCTCAGGCCCACTTTACGTATTTGGTTATCTTCTTTTTCGGCAACCGACCAGAGCATTCCGGCAAAATTAATCTGATCGCCCACCACGGGGGCCGCCCCTAACTCAGCCTGAATAATCTCGCCGATGGTTTTCTGGGCGTCATAGCCGGTATCCGCTTCAAGCCCGTAGATAAAGGCCACATCGGCAAATTTTGCGCTGGCTTCGAGAATAAAATCGCCGAAGAAACGTTGATCCAATTCGACCGGCGGCGACTGGCTAAATAGTTTACCCAGCGCCGGCAAATCACGCTCACGGCCAATTACGCACAGAATATCGCCTTCTTTAAGCCGCGTGCCGCCGTTGGGGTGCAGTAACTGATTATTGCGAAACAGTGCCGCGATGCGGGTTTGTTTAGGCATATGCAGGTCACGCAGCGCCGCCCCCACGCACCATTTTTCTTCACTCAACTGATAAACAAACTGCTCCCACGGATTTTCCGGATGGATATCAAGCCCAACCCGGGAAATAGGCGCACCGACCGGCGGCACCACCACTTTGGCTTTTTTGGCCGCCCAACTGAGCGTGGTCCCCTGGAGCAACAGCGATACCAGCACCACAAAAAACGCGACGTTGAAAAATAGCCGGGCGTTATCAAGCCCTGCCATCATCGGGAACACGGCCAGAATGATAGGCACTGCGCCACGCAGGCCGACCCAACTGATAAACACCCGCTCGCGCAGGTTAAAGCCACGAAACGGCAATAAGCCCAAAAATACCGACAGCGGTCGCGCAAACAGGATCATCCAAAGCGACAGCAGCAGCGCCGGAATGGCGATAGAAAGTAAATCAGAGGGATTGACCAGCAGGCCCAGCACCAGGAACATCCCGATCTGCGCAAGCCATGCCAGACCGTCGAAGTTTTGCAAAATCGCGTAACGGTTGCGAATCGGGCGGTTGCCGAGCAGAAATCCGCATAAATAGACCGCCAGAATGCCGCTGCCGTCAATCGCAGTGGTGATGGCGAAAATCATGATACCGCCGCTTAACGCCAGCAGCGGATACAGCCCCTGAGGCATCGAAATACGGTTGATCATTTGCAGCAGCAGATAGCCGCCGCCAAGGCCGAGAACGATACCAAGGCCAAACTGTTGAATGATATCCCAGGCGAACATCCAGCTTAACGCTGTATTGCTGTGCTGAATCATCTCAATCAGGGTAATCGTCAGAAACACCGCCATCGGATCGTTACTGCCTGATTCAATTTCCAGCGTCGCGCCGACACGTTCGTTGAGCCCTTTGCCGCCAAGCAGAGAAAACACCGCGGCTGCATCGGTTGAACCGACGATAGCGCCGATAAGCAGGCCTTCCATCAGCGGTAATTTAAACAGCCAGGCTGCCGCCATGCCGGTCAACCCGGAGGTGACAATCACCCCGAACGTCGCAAGCGACAAAGCCGGACCGAGCGCCACGCGAAAGGAGCTTGCCTGGGTACGCATACCGCCATCAAGCAGAATGACCGCCAGCGCAAGGTTACTTATCAGATACGCGAAAGGGTAGTTGTCAAAAGGAATGCCGCCGACGCCGTCAATACCTGCCAGCATACCAATGGCCAGGAAGATAACCAGAATGGGGATACCGAGACGGGAAGAAAACGAACTCAATAAAATACTGCAAGTGACCAGTACTGAACACAAAATAAAAAGACTAAAAATCGCCCCGCCGTCCAACGTTATCGTTCTCCTTGCGCTTTATGATTTTAAGAGGATGCCTTACTGGCGCAAGCCTTGCGCCCGACGCTAATGCGTATTACCCGTACCCTTTTTGGTATACCACAATTGCGCCGGGAATGATGGATTAATTAATGATGTGAATAGATTTTTCCGCAATGATTCACTGTGGGATGCCCTTTTAGCGTTAATGATGCCCGACCATCATGACAGAGAAGGTGACCGCTCGCCCCAAGGGGTAAAGTCACGGTACGCTGTTCATGACCAAAATGGAGTCCGCTAATCACTGGTATCGCGAGCCGCTGACGTAGCGCCGCTATCATCGCAAAAAGGTCGTAGCCGTTATCGTAATCGTTAGGCTTGCTGGCGCTGAAACTGCCGAGGATGAGCGCTTTCTGGCGGCGCAGCACGCCTGCCTGATGCAGTTGCAGCACCATTCGTTCGATACGGTAGGGATGCTCGTTGATGTCTTCTATCACCAGGATGCCGCCGTCGATATCTGGCATCCAGGGCGTACCCAGCAGTGAACACAGCATCGCCAGATTCCCCCCCCACACGGTGCCTTGCGCCTGGCACGCTGGCGACGCGGACGACCAGCATAGCGTATATTCCGGCGAGGTGACGGCTTGCCAGAAATGATCCCAGGTAAACACGTTCATCTCGGGCGCGCCAAAATTGCCTGCCAGCATGGGGCCGCTAAAGGTAATGGCGTTTTCAGTTGCCAGCAGTTGCAGTTGCACGGCGGTAAAATCACTGTGTCCGCAGATGACCAACGGGTGGTTGCGAAGACGCGTTGCGATTGCGGAATAATCTATATTTTCCAGAAGGCGCGTGACACCGTAACCGCCGCGCACCAGCATCACGATATCGGCGTTCTCAAGGGTTGCAATCTGATTGATATCATCCAGTCGCGCCGCGTCGTCACCTGCAAATCGTTGAAAACGCCGGGAAATAACGGCCTGATTACTCACCTGATGTCCGGCCTCGGTCAGCCGTTGCACGCCACGCTGCGCGGCATCTTGTGCAAAACAGTAACCGGAAGGGGCAATGAGATGGATGCGTGACATGGCAAATCCTTGCTGATTTATTACATGGATTCGCTATCATGCCGCTAACATTGATCGTTGTCATCCGTCGTTTAAAAGGCTTACACCATCACGACGGGGGTTTTCAGGCCGGTTTGGCGAAACAGTAAGGATAGGTTGCGTGAATTATAAGTGGCTGATTGTATTGGTTCTGTTCCTGGCAGGATGTTCTTCTAATAAGTCCAACTATAACAATCCGCCGTGGAACCCGGACGTTCCGGTGAAACGCGCGATGCAGTGGTACCCGATAAGCAAAAAAGCGGGTGAAGCCTGGGGCGTCAGCCCGCGGTTAATTACCGCTATTATTGCGATTGAATCCGGCGGCAATCCCAACGCGGTAAGTAAATCCAATGCCATTGGCTTGATGCAGTTGAAAGCCTCGACGTCAGGGCGTGATGTCTATCGCCACATGGGCTGGAGCGGGCAGCCTTCCACCAGCGAGCTTAAAAATCCGGAACGTAATATTTCCATGGGAACCGCGTACCTGAGTATTCTTGAGCACGGGGCATTAAAAGGCATCGAGGATCCGACCATTATGCAATATGCGCTGATGGTTTCTTACGCCAACGGGGCAGGCGCGTTATTGCGCACGTTCTCCTCCGATCGCAATAAGGCCATAGATAAGATTAACGATCTCAGTCCGGATGAGTTTGTCGAACACGTACAAAGAAATCATCCATCGCCCCAGGCCCCCCGCTATATCTGGAAAATGCAGAAGGCCATGGACGCGATGTAATTAGCGTACTTTGCCGGCTTTTTCGCGCGCGATGCGCTCGAGCGCGAAAATTATCCGCTGCAATTCCCGCTCCACCGCCGGGTTGACGTTAAGGAAACGAAAACTCAGGCGGGGAGTCGTCACCGTCTCGTTTTTATTACTCACCGTGAGTCGCTCGGAAATGGTGATCAGCTGCATATCGAAATGAAATGTTCCCCATTCCCCCAGTTCAATTTTTACCTGAGAAAAAAGCTGACCTTCCTGAAGTCCATCCGGAACCGGGCCATCCACCAGCGCGCCTAAGCCACCGAGAGACAAATCCGCCAAACGGAAACGGAACTTACTGCCGGTATTAAGGGTGGCCTCGCAATAAAAAACCGGCTGAAGCGGAGCGGGAATGCGGAAATATTCACGGCGCTGGACGAACCACAGCGACGGGGGAAGCGCGGTCACAAAGGCCGGAAGATTCTGATAATCCCCAGCTTTTAAATGCGGCAGGTTGAACTCAATTTTCGCGCCCTGGGTTTCTGCACAAATCTGGATATCAGAGGCTTCCTGTACTGATTTGTTCTCATGGGGCTGGCTACCAAAATCCATCACTAACTGGCTGGCGTCGACATCAAGAATACGGCTAATAAGCTGGTGGGTGCCCCAACTGATGCGAACGGGCACCTGCGCTTTGTGCAAATCCCGTAAAACGCCTAATACGGCGAGCGGGTGGTGTTTGAGAAACTGGTCATTATACGTACTCACGTGCCGGATCCCTGCTTTGTACAAAAGTGATTGCAAGGGTATCGGCAGGCGGCGCGAAAACTTAATACAAATTCCAGCGACCAGTCGTGAAAAAAACGATTAACCGTGTGACCTTCCTCACCTTTTTAGAAACGTTGCCTATACTTGAAGAGTCTTTCACTTCGCGTGCACCGCCATGCGAGGGTGATGTTTTTCAGCAAAAAATTAAGGAGCAGCACGATGGGTATTTTATCCTGGATTATTTTTGGGTTGATAGCCGGTATCATTGCCAAGTTTATTATGCCGGGAAGGGACGGGGGCGGATTTATCCTGACCTGTATTCTCGGTATCGTTGGTGCAGTGGTCGGTGGGTGGCTGGCAACATTTTTCGGCATCGGCGGCGATGTCACGGGCTTTAATCTACAAAGTTTCCTGGTCGCGGTGGTCGGCGCCATCGTGGTGCTGTTGATTTTCCGCATGTTGCGCAGGAATTGATGTTACGCAGTTAAGCGCAGACGTTTAAAAAAACGGCCCATTGAGGCCGTTTTTTTATTCGCTTTAGGGGTGAGGTGGGTGACTGCTGCCAGGGTAAGTTTTGTGGAATGGTTTCGTTTGCGTGGGCAGCGAGCCAGTTGCCTTTATAAATGTAATTGTATGGTTCCGTTCGCTTTGGCAGTGTGCCCGGGAGGGGGGAGTTGAATGGTTCCGTTCGCTAAAAGTGGGTTGCCCCACATGGCATGGTCTTACGCGAACGTGCCAGGGGGGCTCGCCGCCGCCCCCCTGGCGACCCCGGCTCCCCCCTGACGTCACCGCCGCTTCGCGGTGCCCTCGGCTTATCGCGTCTGGCTTCGGGTCGGGCGAGATACGGCATCCTGCCTTTCTCACCCTCAAGCCGCATCCCTGCGGCTTGCCCCGACCAGCCGCGAACGCCTCGGCGGTTCCGATGGGGAAGGAAAACCCATCACTGTGAGGGTTTTTGTTTAAAAGAGTGAGGTCTTGTTGCGCTTAATATTTCCGAGAAGGGTTTGTTCTCAGGGAAATATATTGGGTTGCGAAGGTTTCAGTAACCCGACAGTTCTTCCTTCAATTCACAACACATGCATTCCAGCCGTGGGGTTGTGTCCGGCATCAACATCGCCGAGGCGCAATTGACGAGCCAGGTCAGGCACGCAAAAACGCAAATAAGCCTTCACTGAAAACACAAAAATGTCAGCCTTGGGTCCTGGTCCGGCATCAACCTCGCCGAGGCACAAGAGACAAGCCAGGTCACGTGCGCAAAAACGCCAACAAGCCCTTACTGAAAAAACAAGAATATCAGCCGTGGGGTTGTGTCCGGCATCAACATCGCCGAGGCGCAATTGACGAGCCAGGTCAGGCCCGCATGGACAAAAGCGCCGGGAGCGCTTTTGAACGCCGCTTGCGGCGGCCCCGCAGGGGCGAGGCCCAGGGATGGGCCGAGTAATCTGGGCCTGAGGTCGGGAAAGGCAGGATGCCGTATCCCGGCCGACCTGAAGCGAGGAGATGGAGCCGAGGGAACCGCGCAGCGGCGAGGTTGTTGGCCGGGAGCGGGGATTGCAAAGGGGGGAGCGATACCCCCCTTTGCACGTTCGCGTACGCCAGTGCCTTATTGAGCTACACATGCCTGGCGAACGTAACACTTCCACTGCACATAAACATTCGCCGAGGCAAAACATACAGGCATACCCTGGCGATATCTGTGGTGAGCGCGAACCTCTCCACGGCAGTCATGCCGATTCAGAAACCGCTTACTGAAGTTACAGTGACAGGCCCAGGTCCGGCATTAACCTCGCCGAGGCTCAAGGATGAGCCGAGTAATCGAGTGATCGGGGCATGAGGGCAGGAAAGGCAGGATGCCGTATCCCGACCGACCTGAAGCGAGGAGATGGAGCCGAGGGCACCATGCAGCGGCGAGGTGATTGAACCGGGAGCGGGGATTGCAAAAGGGGGGAGCGATACCCCTCCCTTTGCACGTTCGCGTACACCTCTGCTGCGATGAGCTACAAACCCCTGGCGAGCGTAATCATTCCCCCGAACGTCGCTGTTCATCAGCACGTAACCGACAGAACGTAACTCCCTATAAACCACCACAGAGAGTCACGTGCGCCGCGCGATAAACTTACTGCGCGTTAACCGGTTCCGGTGACTTTTCCTTAACAGGTGCTGTCTCGGTGCTTTTTGTCGGTTGCGAGTCAGAATGAGTCATCGGCGAGGGCTCTGTCCCTTTTGACGCTTGCGAGGCCGAATCATTCTTAAGCAGGGAACCCGAAGCCGGTTTCGACTCGGAATCATTCTTCAGCAGGGAGCCCGAAGTCGGTTTCGACTCGGAATCGCTTTTAAGCAGGGAGCCCGAAGTCGGTTTCGACTCGGAATCATTCTTAAGCATGGATCCCGAAGTCGGTTTCGCCTCCGAATCCGTCATCGATCTGGAACCTGAACCCGCTTGCGAGGATGAGCCAGCAGCAGCGGGTTGCGACGAAGCGCCTGAGGTTGACTGAGACCCAGAGCCTGACGTGTTCTGGTTAGAAGCTGCGCCCGACGGGGTGGTGCCGGAAGCCGCTACCGGCCGTGTCGAGGGCACGTTATCGCAGGGTTTTTGCGTCGCGCACAGCTTATCGAGCATTTTCAGCGTCACGCCGTTCGTCCAGCCAAAACCGTCCTGTAAAGGATATTCACCGCCGCCGCCGCCCGTGCCGGTGGAGGAGACATCATATTTCTCGACCAGTTTTTTCTCGCGATCGTAGGTGTGCTGAACATTGGTCAGGAAGCGCCAGGTCACTTCCATGGACAGATCGTTATGACCATAATTCTCAAGCCCCACGGCAGCGACCCATTGCAAAGGCGCCCAGCCGTTAGGCGCATCCCACTGCTGGCCGGTATTCACCGTCGTGGTGACCACGCCGCCCGGTTTCAACAGTTGCGACTGCGTGGCGGTTGCCACTTTATCTGCGCGATCCTGCGCGGCAGCGTTAACAAACAGCGGGAACAGGGCCGCGGCGGTAAGCTTGTCGCTGACGGCTTTACGTCGCATATCGTAATCGGCGTACCAACCCTGCTTGTCATTCCATAACGTTGACTCCATCGCCTGCTGGCGTTGGCTGGCGAGCTTATCAAAACGCGCCGCGCCTTCGTCATCGCCCGCCGCTTTGCTGGCATGAGAGAGCGTTTTTTCCAGCTGGAACATTAAGGCGTTCAAATCAACCGGAATAATAGCCGTGGTGTGAATCGACCCTAATTGCTGCGGGTTATCCATCCAGCGCGAGCTAAAGTCCCAGCCCGATGCCGCGCCTGCGCGCAAATCGCGATAGATTTCCGTCGCCGGGCGATCCGGGTTGTTTTTAGCGGTGGTCACATCATCCAGCCACGATTCGGTACGCGGCGTATCGCGATCGTCCCAGTAACGGTTAAGCAGCGCGCCGTTTTGCAGTTTCACCACACGCTTAGTGGCGTTGCCCGGCGCAAGGCTGTCGCCGCCCTCCATCCAGTATTGATACTCTTTGGTAAGCTGCGGCTTAAAGGTTTTCAGCGCCTCTTTATCATGGGTCGCCAGCAGTTCCACCATCAGCGAGAAAAACGGCGGCTGCGAGCGGCTCAGATAGTAACTGCGGTTGCCGTTGGGAATATGGCCCCAGGTATCGATTTCATAAGCGAAGTTCTTCACCATATCTTCGATTTTGTCCCAGTGGCCGCTTTCCGCAAGGCCCAGCATGGTGAAGTAGCTATCCCAGTAATACACTTCGCGAAAACGTCCGCCAGGCACCACGTACGACTCCGGCAAAGGCAACAGCGAATCCCATTTGGCGGCGGTATCGGTAGTGCGAGTCAGCACCGGCCAGAGTCCATCAATATGCTCGCGCAGGCTTTGATTGGCCGGCGGCACATATTTTTCTCCCGCTTTCGGCAGATCAAAATTCAGATCGACAAAGTGGCGTAAATCAAAGCCCGACTGGTTACGCTGCATCCGGTAATCCGCAAGGATCATATAGGGATCGCTTTTCGGCACCGCGTCGGCGAAGGTTTTTTGATCGGGGAACAGTTTCGCGCTTTGCACATCGGTAAAGAGCGGGCCTAACAGGATGTCTGGCGGTTGTACGGCGGCTTTAGGTTGATCCTCGGCAAACGAGGGTTGAGCGCTAAAAAGGAAGAAGGCGCTACCCAGCGCAATCTGTATGGCGAACATCAAAGTACGGGGTTGGCGCAGAGCGGATTTTGTCATCAGTAATTCTCCATGGTCGAGCGTCCAGCGCAGAGGCTGAAAACAATCATAGAAAAACCTTAGACGAATATCGGCGAAGCGAGGCACATGAATTGACAAATCTGAGGTTTACAGACAAATAAACTGGCTTTTAGGCACGAAAACGCCCTGACGGTGCAGGGCGCGGTTCACGCGTGGCAATCAAGACTAGTGCAGACCGAATTCCGCCATAAGCTGCTGGCGCAGCAGCACGAATTCCTGTTGGCTTCGCACCCGTGGCCGGGGCAGGGCAACGTCAATAAAACGGATTTCGCCGCCTTTATGTTTGGGCAGCACCAGTACCCGGTCCGCCAGATAGATGGCTTCTTCCAGATCGTGCGTCACCAGGATCATGGTCACGTTTTCTTCCGCCCAAATACGCGCTAACTCTTCCTGCATGGTGATTTTGGTCATTGCGTCCAGCGCGCCCAGCGGTTCATCCAGCAGCAAAATCTCTGGCTGAACGGTTAACGCCCGGGCAATACCGACCCGCTGAGCCATCCCGCCGGACAGTTGCCGGGGCCAGGCATTTTCGAATTCGCTTAATCCCACAAGCGCCAGCGCCTTGCGGGCGCGCTGCCGGGATTCCCGTTTAGACACGCGCTGCACATCCAGGCCAAAACTGACGTTATCCAGCACGGAAAGCCAGGGCAGCAGGCGCGGCTCCTGAAAAATAACCGCCCGTTCGCGGCTCAGTCCATGAACCGCATTGCCGTCAATCAGCACATCGCCTGCATCGGGTTCTTCAAGCCCTGCCAGAATGCGCAGCAGGGTAGTTTTCCCGCATCCGCTCGGGCCGACGATGGCGATGCTCTGCCCGGCGCGGATATGTAATGTCAAATCGCGAAACACGTCAAACGGCTCACCGTTAAGCGAAAACGATTTATACACCCCCTGCACAGAAACGTCGCCGCGGCGGATATCAATGGTCGTGGTCATTACTCACCTCACTGTGCATGGAATAAAACGTTAGTCACCTGGATTTGGCCTTTTGCCAGCGCGCCGTCGCGCTCAAGGATATCTATCCAGTACTGCACATCGCGATCTTGCGCCTGACCGCCAGGGCGCACGCCATAGCCGGAAAAGTACTGCGCCACGTCCGGGTTTTCCCCCCGCGCTTTCAGCTCCTTCGCCATCAAGGCACGCACTTCTTGCGGGTGTTCCCGGGCGTAGTCCAGCGCGCGGGCTGATTGCTGGACGAAGATTTTCGCCGCCTGCGGGTGGGCTGCCACGAAATCCTCACGCAGTACGGTGAAACCGCCGGCTATCTCTCCGAGCACATCGGTATCATTAAAGACCGGACGCAGGCCGCCGTGGCTGCGGGCGACGCCCTCAAAGGTGGTTTGCCAGTAGCCAAACGCCGCCACGTCCACCTGGCCTGAGCGCAACACTTGCTCGAGCTGCGGCCCAGGGACTGCCACCGGCCTTGCGGCGTTGGGCGGCAATCCGGCCTGGCGCAACGCTTCGCGCAGGGTGTAATCCAGATGCGCGCCAAGGGTGTTTATCGCAACGGATTTCCCCGCCAAATCTTTTACGGTTTTAATGGGGCTGTCTTCGCGGACGTAGAAAATCGATTTTGTGGTGTTATCGATGCCGTTCGTGGGGTAGGCGGCAACGAATTTATTGCCGCTGGCGATGGCGTTTAATACCGCCGGGGTGGCGGCAGAGCCAATATCCACGCTGCCGGAAGCGAGCGCGAATAACGATTCCGGGCCGCCGCTGGCATACCCTTTATTCTCAAGCGACACGCCGGTGCCGTTGAAATAACCCAATGCATCGGCAAGTTCATGGGCAGACAGCCCGCCATAACTTGCCAGATAACGCAGCGTGACGTTCTCTGGTGCTGCCTGTGTTGAAAAACTCAGGCTTACGAAAGCGAAGGCGGCAAACAGGGCGATGTGCTTTTTCATTTTTTACATCCTTTATAAAATCATCAACGGTCGACATCAGGCGCGAGTTAGTGGTTATGGGTGTTCCAGCGACACAGCCGACGTTGTAAAAGCACCAGAATGTAATTTGCCATCAGCCCCAGGAAAGCCAGCAGGAAAATGGCGGCAAACATCACCGGGATCTGGAAGTTGTACTGCGCATTCATCACCTGAAAACCGATGCCTTTGTTGGCGCCAATCATCTCGGCGGCAATCAGCAGCAGCAGGGCGGTCGTGGCCGACAGGCGCAGACCGACGAAAATGGACGGCACCGACGCGGGCACAATCACCCGCCGAAAGACCGTTAAGCGTCGTGCGCCAAAGGTTTTCGCCATCTCCAGCAGTTTCGGATCGACTTCTTTCACGCCGCTTAAGGTGGCCAGCAGCACCGGGAACAGGGCGGCCCAGAAAATCACAAAGACTTTTGAGCTTTCCCCAAGCCCAAACAGCAAAATAAATACCGGATACAGCGCCAGCGCTGAGGTCTGGCGGAATAGCTGCAACAGCGGATCCAGGGCGCGCTCAAGCGGGCGGATCTGCCCCATAAAAAGCCCAAGCGGAATACCGATAATCACCGCCGAGAAGAACGCCAGTCCGGCGCGTTGCAGGCTTATCGTAATATCATCAAGCAGCGCGCCGGAGCTGATGCCATTCCACAGCGCCCAGAACACCTTATCAATCGGCGGGATCACCGCCGGGTTCAGCCACCCCTGAGTGCTGGCGATTTGCCAGCCCGCAAAGAAAACGAACAGCAGACCGTAGTCCGCGCTTAACGCCAGCGCACGCTTGCGCCATTTCCCGGATAGCGCAAGCGTCACACCGGGGCTGCGCGCTCGGGGGCGCGGCCATACTTTGCTAAAGTCAGTCATCGTGAACCCCCTTACGCCACTTTGTTATTGCGAAGAAGGGAATAGCGGTTTTCCGGATACGGTAACCCTAAGTTTTCACGCAGCGTGGTGCCTTCATACGCGGTGCGGAACAGACCGCGTTTTTGCAACTCCGGGATAACCAGATCGATAAAGTCATTCAACGCGCCTGGCAGATAGGGCGGCAGAATATTGAAACCATCGGCGGCCTCATTTTCAAACCACGCCTGGAGCGTGTCGGCGATGTGCTCCGCGGTGCCTACAATCGTGAAATGGCCGCGCGCGGTGGCAATCCACTGATACAGCTCGCGAATTGTGAACTGATGCTCATCGGCAATCTGGCGGATCAGGGCCTGGCGCGATTTCATCCCTTCGGTGGCGGGCAAGGGCGGCAGCGGCCCATCCAGGTCGTAATCGGCGAAATTCAGGGTGCCGCCGGTCAGGCCGTTTAATAGCGCCAGTCCGTCTTCTTCAACGATTAGCGAGGTTAACTGGCGGTATTTTTCCTGGGCCTCTTCTTCGGTCCGTCCCACAAACGGGGCAACGCCTGGCATCACCAGAATATGTTCCGGTCGGCGGCCCAGCGCTTTGGCGCGTGATTTGATGTCACGGTAAAATTCCTGGGCGGTGGCAATATGCTGGTGAGAGGTGAAAATAACCTCGGCGGTGGCGGCGGCCAGTTCACGCCCACTGTCAGACTGCCCCGCCTGAACAATCACCGGATGGCCCTGCGGCGAGCGCGGCACGTTCAACGGGCCTTTGACTCTGAAGTGTTTACCTACGTGATCGGCGGTATGGACTTTGTCCGGATCGATAAACTGCCCTGAGGCTTTATCGCGAATAAAAGTGTCTTCTTCAAAGCTGTCCCACAGTTTTTTTACCACCTCAACGTGCTCTTGCGCCCGCTCGTAGCGGTAATCGTGCGGATGTTGTTGCTCAAGATTAAAATTGAGCGCGGCAGCTTCGGTTGCGGTAGTGACCACGTTCCAGCCGGCGCGTCCGTCGGAAATCAAATCAAGCGATGCGAATTTACGCGCCAGATTGTAGGGCTCTTCGTAAGTGGTTGAGGCCGTGGCGATAAAACCGATATTTTTAGTCAGTGGCGCGAGGGCGGAAAACAGCGTCACGGGTTCGAAACCGGCAATCTTGGCGCGCCCGCCTTCGGTGCCGCCTTTAGCTGGTACCGCGAGGCCATCGGCCAGGAAATAGGCATCAAAAAGCCCGCGCTCGGCGGTTAACGCCAGTTGCTTATGAAATTCGAAACGGGTGGCGCCATCCGCAGGTTGATCGGGATGTCGCCATGCCGCCACGTGTTGACCGCCGCCGGGAAGAAATGCGCCGAGTTTAATTTGTCGTGTCATTGTTCATCTCCATCACATTCGCAGGTTTGTTTGTTAACGTTTTGAGAGCATAACGTTGCGAATATTTGAAAATGAAATATCAATTCCTGAATTCAATTGCTGAAATATGGGATAGGCACCGCAGCCCGCCGCGTAGCGTTACACAGCGGTGAAAGGACGCGGTATGAAAGGGGAGAAAGATGGCGATAAACCACATCATTACTATAGCTATTAAGTAAGGCGTTCTCGCCAAAAAAAAGAGGTAACTGAGCAGAGCAAAAGCCGCCATAGCACAAAAAATATTCGAAAGAGATACATTCACGGCACTTTTTGAAAGCGAACGTCAATATTTGTTAGTTTTATGATTTTAATCATGTACAAAAGCTGACAAAATAGGTAATGATAATAAATATTATTTAGATTATCAGGGCGTGCCGTGTTCAACATGCGTTCATTCTTCCTTGCCGTTTGCTGCTTATTGATAAGCTCGCTGGCGTGGTCTGCGACCGATTATTCCCCTTATATCAACGACATCAAAACGCGCCTTGATAAAACTGCCGCGCTTTACCAGCAGCAAAAAGTGAGCGACGCGCGTCGTGAAGTGCAAATGGCGTATTTCGAAGTCTTCGAAAATCTTGAAGGCCCCATTCGCATCAATATTTCCGCCCAGAAAAGCTACCAGATGGAGAGCACCTTCAGCGAGATCCGCAAGATGATCGGCGAAGGCAAATCCATGGCGGAGGTGCAGGGAAAAATCGACGAGCTGAAAAAGGATCTCGATAACGTTGAACCGGTGCTTGACGGCGGTCATAAGCTCGTGGCGCAGGAACAGCATGATGCTTACAGCAATAGCGAAATCGCCCCGTACTGGCAGCAAAGCTTCCAGACCATTGACGACTTACTGGCCCAGGCGGTCACGCAGTATCAACAAGGGCAATACGCGGCGGCAAGCCAGAGTGTTCAGCAGGCCCATTATCAGGGTTTTAAAAACTCAGAAATGGAAATGTCGGTGCGTAAAAATCGCTCTGCGCAGCAGGCCGCGGCCATTAATCAGCAGTTCACGGCTTTAATCGCGCTTACGGCAAAACCCGATAATCTCAACGATGTGGCCTACGGTGTGACTGCGCTGTTGCAGGATATTGAAGACACGTTGCCAGGCCTTCCGACCACCCGCAACACCCAGACCGTCAGCGCGCCGCAAAGCGGCAAAAAGTCGACCAATGCCGACGCTGCCGCTCAGGCCGACTGGGGTAACATCTCCTCCCGCATCAACAGTAGCCTGAAAGAGGCGATTGGCGTCTACAGCGACGGCAACGCGCAGGACGGCATGATGGCGGTGCAGGACACCTATTTCGACCTGTTCGAAGCAAGCGGTATGGAAAACAAAGTCGGTTCCCGCGACGTGGCCTTCAAAACCCAGCTTGAAGGGCACTTCACGCGCCTCGTCAGCCTGATGAAAGCCGGCCAGCCGCCTGCGGCGCTCAACGCCGAAGCGCAGGCGCTGGAGCAGGATCTAGCGAAAGCAGTTTCGCTGCTTGGCGAAGGTGAAAAAACCCAGTGGAGCCTGCTGTTATACAGCCTGATGATCATTGTGCGCGAAGGGCTGGAAGCGCTGCTCATCGTCGCCGCCATCGTGGCTTATATGGTGAAAAACAACCATCACGACAAACTGCCGTTAATCCGCCAGTCGGTTGTGGTGGCGCTGGTTTGCAGCGTCATCACCGCCGTGATTTTCCAGTTGCTGTTCACCAACTCCGGCGCCAGCCGCGAACTGCTTGAAGGCGTCACGATGCTTATCGCCGTCTTTATGCTGTTCTCCATGAGCTACTGGCTACTTTCCAAAGTGGAAGCGCGTCACTGGAAAGCCTGGCTTGAAGGCAAACTGTCAAACTCCCTGAGCCGCGGTTCGCTGATTGGCCTTTGGATGACGAGCTTCCTTGCGGTGTATCGCGAAGGGGCGGAAACCGTACTGTTCTATTACGCGCTGGTCGGTGATGCCAGTAATGTTTCCGGGCATCTGGCCATCCTCGCCGGTTTCGCTATCGGCTGTGTGATGTTGCTGGTCGCTTGGTTCCTGATGCGCTACTCGGTCGTCAAACTGCCGCTTAAGCCGTTCTTTATGTTTACCGGCAGTTTTATGTACCTGATGGCGTTTGTCTTCGCCGGGAAAGGGGTACTGGAACTGGTGGAAGGCAAGTTGTTCCAGCCTACGCTGCTGCCAGGCATGCCGGAAATCGGCTGGCTTGGTATCTACCCCTATGTCGAAACCTTGTTACCGCAGGCCGCGTTATTGGTCGCTGCGCTGATTGCCCTGTGGGTGATGCAGCGACGCGGGGCGATGGTATCTGAACAACACATTATTAAAAGCAAACCCTAACCCATTTTTCGTTGAGACGAGAGGACCAGTCTGATGACCATCAAGAAGAGCCTGATTGCCAGTGCCCTGATCGCCGGGATTTTTACCGCCCCGGCCGCGTTTGCCTTTAAAGAACACCCGGCGGGCGAGCCGGTTACCATGAACGAAATGGAACTGGCGGCAGTTTACCTGCAACCTATCGATATGGAGCCACGCGGCATGGGCCTGCCGGCTGCAAAAGCGGATATTCACCTTGAAGCGGATATCCATGCGGTAGAAGGCAACAAAAACGGCTTCGGCGCGGGCGAATGGGTCCCGTTCCTGACGATTAATTATACCCTGGTGAACACCGATACCGGCGCGAAACAGGAAGGCACCTTCATGCCGATGGTCGCAAGCGACGGCCCGCACTACGGCGCGAACATTAAAATGATGGGCGTGGGCAACTATAAAGTGACCTACCACATCGATCCGCCGTCAAAAGCGGGTATGCACCGCCATACCGATGAAGAAACTGGTGTTGGTCGCTGGTGGAAACCGTTTGACGTCAGCTACGAGTTTAAATACGTCGGTCTGAACTGATCCCCGCCAGGGTAAAAAAGGCGAGACGATGTGACCAGGGTGTCGGCTATGCCGCCGCCCTTTTGTGGTTTTACGCAACGCGGTTTTGAGCGCATTGAGTTGACGTTATGAGTTACTTTTTTGTCACGACCCTGCAGGCGTTTTTATGTATTGCGCTGCTGTGCGGGGTGAATGGAGTGCGGCGGACCACCGGGCTTCGTCCGCTGGTGTGGATTAGCCTGCTTGCCTTAGCTGCTGGCGGCTGGCTGGGATTACAACTACCGACGAGTCAGACGGTTCAGTTAGTGCTGACCGGCGTGGAAATCCTGGTACTACTGCTATTTCTGTTCACCTGGCGTCTGCCTTCTACCCGGCTCGGTTACCTCTCTCAGGGCGTACTGATTGTCGGCGCGGCCCGCCACTGGGTGCAGGATCCCAATCTGGGCGCTGTCACCACCACTCATGTGCTCAATACCGATTTATTACTGAATATCACCGCCCTCGTCGGCGCGTTCGCGCTGCTGGCGCTGGTGGCCGTGCTGTGCGCCATGCTGCTGCGCCGGATGCCGCGCACCCAGTGGCCCACCGCGCTTGCGGTAACGTTGTTACTGCTGGTGCCGCTGGCGGGGGATTTACTGCTGCTGTTGATGAAACTGCAGATGCTGCCGCTGACCAAATCACTGCTGAGCTTTGTTTCGCGCGTTACCAATAACGCCCCGTGGTTTAACTGGGCGGGCGCCGTGTTGCTGGTGGTGCTGGCCGTCTGCTGGCTGCCGGAGCTGCAACGCCGCCGCGCCGTTCGTCGGCAAACCCACGAACCCATCGCCCATCGCCTTGCCAGCGCTCGTTATCTGGGGGCGCGCCGTTTACTACTCAGCACGCTTTGTACGGGTGTGCTGATTGCCGCCGGACAACTCTACTGGGATCAAGTGGCTTCCCAGCCGCCGCGTCTTTCCGAGGCCAAACCGGTGATCCTTGAAAAAGACGGCAAAGTACATATCCCGATTGAGCAGGTGCGTGATGGCAAATTGCACCGATTCGTCTGGGTCGCCGACGACGGAAAAGCGGTGCGCTTTTTCGTTATCAACCGCTACCCGGACAAACTGCGCCTTGGCGTGGTGTTCGACGCTTGCCTGCTGTGCGGCGATCAGGGCTACGTGATGGAAGGCAATCAGGTGATTTGCGTGGCGTGCGGGGTGCATATTTTTATTCCGTCCATCGGTAAAGCGGGGGGATGCAACCCGGTGCCGGTAGAAGACTGGCAAACCGATAACCACGAACTCACCCTGAGCAAAGCGTCGCTTGAAGCGGGCGTGAATTATTTCTCCACCGTTATCAGCATGAAAGTCACCGATCCGGTCAACGGCGCGACCCTTACCAACGACAAAGCCGAGTACAAATTCAGCTACGCGGGCAAAACCTGGTTCTTTGCCTCTGAAGCCAACTACAACCGCTTTCGCAACGCGCCGGAACAGTTTGTTCCGGGCGCGAAGGAGGAGTAACCATGCTGTGGCGAATGCTGCGCCAGACCTGGGGGCGTAATCTGCGTCGTAAACTGCTGGCGGTGCTGACGGTCTTTCTGGCTTCGGGATTGATCTCCGCATTGCTGGCAGTATCGATTGATATTGGCGACAAAATGTCCCGGGAGCTGAAATCCTACGGCGCCAATATTCTAATTGAACCGGCGGGGCAGGCGGCCCTGCCAGCGCTATTTAGTGAAAAGAGCAACCCGCTTTCCGGTCAGGATTTTCTGGATGAGAAAGAGCTTCCGAACATCAAAGACATCTTCTGGCGCAATAACATTGTCGGCTTCGCGCCGCTGTTAGGCGGCGAGGTGATGCTCAACGATAAGCCGGTCACTATCCTTGGCACCTTCTTTAATCAGCCGGTGAACGTTCCCGATGAAGAGGATTATCGCATTGGTCAACAGGCGGTAAGCCCTTACTGGCAGGTTACGGGCGCCTGGCCGCAGGAGCCGGTCGCGGAACATCCGCAAACCCTGGCAGGCCAGACACTGGCGAAACGTCTGGGTCTTAAACCTGGCGACCAACTGACATTAAAGGGTGAGAACAACAGCCAAACCCTCACCGTGAGCGGCATTCTGGCGAGCGGTGGCGATGAAGACAACCAACTGGTGATGCCGCTTAGCCTTGTGCAATCGCTGCTGGGATTACCGGGTAAAGTGCAGGCGATCCGCGTATCGGCGCTGACCGTGCCGGAAAACGAACTGTCGCGCCGCGCCAGAGAGAATCTGGACGCGCTTAACGCCGAGGAGTACGACCTGTGGTACTGCACTGCGTTTGTTTCCTCCATCGCCCATCAACTGGAAGAAGCGATTTCCGGCTCGGTAGTGCGTCCTATCTGGCAGGTGGCGGCCTCGGAAGGCGTGGTTATCGACAAGATCCAACTGCTGCTGGCGGTGGTGACACTGGCGGCGCTGGTGGCGGCGGCGATGGGTATCGCGTCGCTGATGACCAGCACCATCATGGAGCGCGCCAAAGAGATAGGGCTGATGAAAGCCCTCGGCGCGCGCCAGTGGCAAATTATGCTGCTGTTTTATCTGGAAGCGGCCAGCAGCGGGCTTTTGGGCGGTGCCGCAGGCTGCGTGGCGGGCTGGGGGCTGGCGAAATCTATCGGCCTGATGCTGTTCGATGCGCCGCTTAATTTTGCCTGGGTGGTGGTGCCCTGCGTGCTGGTGGTGGCGGTATTGATAGCGCTGATTGGCACCTGGTTCCCGGCGCGGCGTATTGCACGCCTCTATCCGGTGGAGGTGCTGTATGGGCGCTAAGCAGGGAATGCTGTGGTTACTGGTCTGGCGCGCGTTGCGCCTGCGCATGCAGCGCGTCAGTGTGGTGTTTGCCGCGCTCACCGTCGGGGCGGCGATTGTGACCGCGCTCTCGGCGGTCTATTTCGATATCAACGCCAAAATGAGTGAAGAGCTGCGCACCTTCGGGGCTAACTTTTACATCGGCCCAGGCCATGGCAAAAACATGGCGCAGCGCGAATTGCAACCCATCCTGGACGATGCGCCGTCAGGCCTGATTAATGCCGCAAGCCCCGTGCTCTATGGCATGGCCCGCACGGAACTTGAAAAAGTGGTGGTGATGGGCGTGTGGTTTGAATCCATGCCGAAACTGGCGCCTTACTGGCAGGTTACCGGCGACTGGGTGGGGGTAAACTTTGACGATCGCAACGCCATGGTCGGCGTGAAGCTCGCTCTGCGCTTAAACCTCAAGCCTGGCGACACCGTCACGCTTATCAACGATGACGGCAAAAAGTCTTTGCGCGTAAAAGGGCTGGTTGAGGCGGGCGACGCCACCGATAACATGCTGATCATGAATATCGATCTGGCGCAAACCCTGCTTGATAAACACGATGAGCTAAACCATGCGTTGCTTAGCGTAAATAACGACCTGGGGCAGGTGGATCAATATGCCAGCAAACTGCAACAGCAGTATCCGCAACTTGATATACGCCCGATCCGTAAAGTTTCCGCCTCCGAAGGCCAGGTCCTCGACAAAATCAAGGGCCTGATGGGGCTTGTCTCCATCGTTATCCTGGCGCTGTCGTCGCTGTGTGTGAATACCACGCTGATGGCGATTGTCGGTGAGCGGGCCAAAGAATTTGCCCTGCAAAAAGCGCTCGGCGCGACCCATGGCGACATTATTCGCCAGATGCTGGCGGAAACGGGGCTTATTGCTCTCGCAGCGGTGGTTTGCGGTTGGGTGCTTGGCTATTTGCTGGCGCAGTTATTGGGCATGACGGTATTTAACGCCAGTATCGCGCTGCGGTTGCCGGTGCTGCCGATAACGTTAGTTTTATCGCTTCTGGTCGCCGCTGCGGCGGCCATTGTCCCGGTACGGCGTGCAGTCAGCGTCGAGCCGGCAAAAGTTCTCAAAGGAGAGTAGCGCCATGTCTGTATCGCGCATTCCGCAGGCGGTGATCGAGACCCGCCATCTGTATAAACGCTTCGGCGACGTGACCGCGCTGGATGATATCAATCTGCGCATCGCGCGCGGCGAGTTTGTGGCGATTATGGGTGCTTCCGGCTCCGGTAAAACCACGCTGATGAACATCCTCACCTGCCTTGATACCGTCAGCGACGGCCAGGTATTTCTTGATGGCACCGACGCCGCAGGGCTTGACGAAGAGGGCAGACGACGCTTTCGCGCCGAGAAAATCGGCCTGGTGTTCCAGCAATTCCATCTGATCCCGTTTCTCACCGCGCTTGAGAATGTGATGCTGGCCCAGCATTATCACAGCGTGGTGGATGAAAGCGCGGCGAAAGCGGTGCTGGCGCAGGTGGGCATGGAACACCGTATGACGCATCTGCCAAGCCAGCTTTCCGGCGGCGAGCAGCAGCGCGTGTGTATCGCAAGAGCGCTGGTCAACGAACCGCCGGTTATTTTTGCCGACGAACCTACCGGGAACCTCGACGAAGAGAACGAGCGCCGGGTGCTGGCGCTGTTAAAAGATCTCCATAATCAGGGCCGCACCATTGTGATGGTCACCCACAACCCGGCGCTCGGCCAGTTCGCCGATCGCGTGATTCGCCTGCAACATGGCAAATGCCTGAGCGAGGAGCGTAATCATGCGCTGGCGTAGTCTGTTGTTTATTTTGCTGGCGGCATTAAACGGCTGCAAAGAGGAAAAGCTGGCGCTGGGCGAGCCTGCGCCACAACTTGCGGCCTTTGACACCCAGGGCAAGGAAGCAACGCTTGCGCAGTGGCAGGGCAAGGGCGTGTACCTGAATTTCTGGTCGGTGAACTGCGGCGGCTGCATGGCGGAAATGCACACCCTTGAAAAGCTCAGCAAACAGTGGGGCGACAAGCTGGTGGTGGTGGCGGTCAATACTGACAGCGACACGGTGGACATCGCGCCGA
Organism: Citrobacter freundii; assembly: GCF_011077955.1. Taxonomy (GTDB): domain Bacteria; phylum Pseudomonadota; class Gammaproteobacteria; order Enterobacterales; family Enterobacteriaceae; genus Atlantibacter. Next base: position 20,264 of record NZ_JAALBX010000010.1, on the reverse strand, counting down.
TGCTGGCGGAACACCATGTCAGCTATCCGGTGGTGCGCGATCAGATGAAAATCACCCAGGAGCGTTATCAGGTTATCGGCACGCCGACGTCGTTTTTAATCGACGCAAAAGGGCGGGTGATTGATATGCACCAGGGCGCACGTGATGAACAGGCGCTTGCCGCCACGTTCCGTAAACTGGCGGGAGAAGGTTAATGAGACTGGGGATGTTGATATGGTGTGGGCTGGCGTACGCGTCAACCAGCGTTGCCGCTACGCCGGATTATGCGCGCCAGTTTCAGCGCGACTGTTCAGGCTGCCACGGTCATAAAGCCGATAAATCCGCCTTTAATAAAGCGCCGCCGCTGATTACGCTTTCGCAATCGCAGGCGATTGAGGGCATGACTGCCATCCGCGACGGTGGCGGAACCGGTGCCGCCGCCCGGGCAAAAGCGAGGCTCACCGATGATCAAATCAAGGGGCTTGCGGCGTTTATTCAGACTCAGAAGTAGATTTTGCCTGGCAGGCGGTGTTTAGTTTGCTTTGGCGGCGAGCCAGTTTCCCGTTGCCAGTATGAGTTTTGTGGAAGGGTTCGGTTCGCTTTGGCTGCGCGCCTTTTGCCAGTATGAGTTTTGTGGAATGGTTCCGTTCGCTTTGGTAGCGTGCCCCGGTGGGTTTGGTGGAATGGTTCCGTTCGCTAAAAGTGGGTTGCCCCACGCGGCATGGTCTTTTGCGAACGTGCCAGGGGGGCTCGCCGCCGCCCCCCTGGCGACCCCGGCTCCCCCTGACGTCACCGCCGCTTCGCGGTGCCCTCCACTCACGGCCTCTGCCTTCGGACCGGGCGCGACGCCACATCCCTGTGGCTCACGCCCTCTGGCGGCTTCCCTGCCGCCAGCCCTCGTCATCCGGCCATCGTGTCGGCGGTTCCGATGGGGGAATGAAAACCCATCACTGTGAGTGTGTGTGATTAAAGCAGTGTGCTTTTTGCTGGGTGGGAAGGGCTCATTCGGGTCTGGTGGGATGGTTTCGTTTGCTTTGGCAGCAGCAAGTTGCCTGTAGAAATGTAGTGGAATAGTGCCGTTCGCTAAAAGTGAGTTGCCTCACGCGGCATGATCATACGCGAACGTGCCAGGGGGGCTCGCCGCCGCCCCCCTGGCGACCCCGGCTCCCCCTGACGTCACCGCCGCTTCGCGGTGCCCTCCACTCACGGCCTCTGCCTTCGGACCGGGCGCGACGCCACATCCCTGTGGCTCACGCCCTCTGGCGGCTTCCCTGCCGCCAGCCCTCGTCACCCGTCCATCGTGTCGGCGGTTCCGATGGGGGAATGAAAACCCACCACTATGAGGGTTTTTGTTTAAAAAGAATGAGGTCTTGTGGCGCTTAATACTTCCGAGAAGGGTTTGTTCTCAGGGAAATATATTGGGTTGCGAAGGTTTCACTAACCCGACAGTTCTACCTTCAATTCACAACACATGCATTCCAGCCGTGGGGTTGTGTCCGGCATCAACCTCGCCGAGGCGAAATTTACAAGTCAGGTCACGTGCGCAAAAACGCCAATAAGCCCTCAATGAAAAAACAAGAATGTCAGCCGTGGGGTTGTGTCCGGCATCAACCTCGGCGAAGCGTAATTGACGAGCCAGGTCAGGCCCGCATGGACAAAACGCCGGGAGCGCTTTTGAACGCCGCTTGCGGCGGCCCCGCAGGGGCGAGGCCCAGGGATGGGCCGAGTAATCTGGGCCTGAGGTCGGGAAAGGCAGGATGCCGTATCCCGGCCGACCTGAAGCGAGGAGATGGAGGCGAGGGAACCGCGAAGCGGCGAGGTTGCTGGCCGGGAGCGGGGATTGCAAAGGGGGGAGCGATACCCCCCTTTGCACGTTCGCGGACACCAGTGCCGCGTTGAGCCACGACCGCCTGGCGAACGTAACACTTCCACTGCACATAAACATTCACCAAGCCAACACATACGGGTATACCCCGGCTATATTGGTAGCGAGTGCGAACCTCTCCACGGTAGTCATGCTGATTTAGAAAATCGTTCACTGTAATAACAGTGACGGGTCCTGGTCCGGCATCAACCTCGCCGAGGCGTAATTGACGATGCAGGTCACGCACACAGGAACACCAATAATCCCTCAATGAAAACACAAAAAGGTCAGCCGTGGGGTTGTGTCCGGCATCAACATCGCCGAGGCGTAATTGACGAGCCAGGTCAGGCCCGCATGGACGCGGGCCTGAGGGCGGGAAAGGCAGGATGCCGTATCCCGGCCGACCTGAAGCGAGGAGATGGAGGCGAGGGAACCGCGAAGCGGCGAGGTTGCTGGCCGGGAGCGGGGATTGCAAAGGGGGGAGCGATACCCCCCCTTTGCACGTTCGCGTACACCAGTGCCGCGTTGAGCCACGAACGTCTGGCGAACGTAACCCTTCCCCGAACTGAACGTAACACTCCCCCGAATTGAACCTAACCCTTCCCCCTTACCTTGGCACTTTGTGCTTTCCCCCTCCGCGCTCCCCATCATGTTCTACCCTTATCCGACTGAACATGTAATAACAGAATGCCCCTACAGCGCAGGCTGTAGCTGACTCGCCCGGAGCGTACGCACCAATGCCAATAGGTTCGAAACTAAAACATGGGATCCGCTACTTGATTATCTTTATCGCACTGGTCACGCTGCTCCTGTTCGCCTGGTTGCAGCAACCCCAATACGCTTCACCTGTCGTTGAGCCTCAGCCGGATAACCCGCTGTATCGTGACGGGCAATTTCATAACGCCGAGATGGCTCCTCCGGTTACGCGCACCCAAAGCCGTCTGACCCTGTGGTATCGCTTTCTGTTTGGTAAAGATGAGGGCGCGCAGCCCGATGGGGCGTTGCCGTCGCAAAAAACAGACCTGCATAAACTGGCTGATAACGCGGTGATATGGATGGGGCATTCCAGCTACTTCATTCGCCTCGACGGGAAAAATTATCTACTCGACCCGGTTTTCAGTGATTACGCTTCGCCGGTTCCTCATACCAATGTGGCGTTTCGCGGCAGTAATATTTACCGTGCCGATGACATACCGCACATTGATTATTTGCTGATTACCCACGATCACTGGGATCATCTGGACTATCCGACCATCAACGCCCTGCGGGGCAAAATTGGTCAAATCGTGACCCCTACCGGCGTCGGCTCTTATTTTGAAAAATGGGGTTTCTCCCGGGATAACATCTTTGAAGGCGGCTGGAATAGCGTGCTGAAAAAAGAGGGAGTAGAGATCCATATTCTGCCCGCGCAACATTTTTCGGGGCGATTCTTTAAACGCAACCAGACCCTGTGGGCATCGTATGCGATTATTACTCCGCATCACCGCCTCTATTTAGGGGGCGACAGCGGCTATGGAAAACACTTTAAAGCCATTGCCGATAAGCTCGGCGGCTTTGACGTCGCGATTCTGGAATGCGGGCAATACGATAAACAATGGCCGTTTATTCATATGGCCCCGGAAGATACCGCCCGCGCCGCGAGCGACTTGCAGGCCAAAGCCGTGCTGCCGTCCCATAACAGTAAATTCAAGCTCGCTCATCATCGCTGGAATGAGCCGATCGCGCGCCTGACGGCCGCAAGCGCCAACCAGCCCTGGCGTTTACTGACCCCGAAAATTGGCGAACCGGTGGAGCTTGATAATACCCGCCAGACATTTAGTCGCTGGTGGGATGACGGTTCAGTGAATCCGTGATCCAGAGTTCTCTGGATAGCGCGTTGACCAGGCATTCGCCGTCTACAGTTAACAGACAGTGTTAACGCAAGGAGAAGACGGATGCCTGATAACCAAGCCATTGTTCCGCAAACCATTATGCTGACCGCCCATGACTGGGTGCCCAATAACCCCCATTTACCGGTGCTTATCTACAAAAACGTGGAGTCGGACGGCGATATTGCCAGCCGGTTTGAAGCGCTGTTTGCCGCCAATGGCTGGCCGCCGCAGTGGCGCGATGGGATATTTGATTACCACCATTACCATTCAAACGCCCATGAAGTGCTAGGCGTGGCGCGTGGCGCGGCGCATCTGATGCTCGGCGGGCCGGGTGGTGTGGAAGTGGATGTGGAAACCGGCGATGTGCTTTTGTTGCCGGCAGGGACCGGGCACCGGCGGCTTTCCGCCACCGACGACTTTATGGTGGTGGGCGCGTATCCGCCGGGTGCGGATTTTGATTTATGCAGACAGGCGGCGACGCCCGAAATGTTGGCGCGCATCGCCGCGCTGTCGTTCCCGACGTCGGACCCGGTTAACGGCACCAGGCCCGCGTTAACGGATTACTGGGATGCGCGGTTGACGGGGCGGTAGCCAAAGTAGCCTTGTTTGGCGTCGTAGAGCACATCAAAGCCGTTCAAAAAATTCACCCCGGTATTCACAAAAGGCATGACGCGCGTGGTGTTCAGGATAACTTTTTCTGGCGCCAGCGCTGAGTCATCACCCGTGGCGGCAATGGTATAGCTCACCTGCGGAGTAAACGTGAAGGTCAGCGACGCGTTATCCGGCAGGGTTTTATCCGGGTAATGCGGCACGGTCAAAAACATATCGGTGACCCCGGTATCGATAAGCGCTGTGCCGCAGCGTTTAGGATCGTTATTAACGACGATGCACACCGGCGCAGGCTGCCATTCGCCCGCCACTTGCGGATCAGGCTCTAACTTCACGTATGAAAACCCACCACCGGTAACGGCAGCGTTCAGCCCAACGTGCACGCCTTCACGCGTGACTACATACCCTTTATGGAAACCCTCAGGCGTGGCCGGATTTAATAGCGGATTGGTCGCCGGGGTGCTCTGTTGCTGCTCGCTGCCTTCCCGGGCGAACCCGACGCCCATCATGGCGACGCCTCGCGGGCTATCCTCTGGCGTGCAGTGGCGGGCATTGTCCTGACAGGCAATTTGCGTGACCGCCAGCACCGGTATCGGCGCCGTAGCGAAATGCGTTCCGTTGCTGCCGCTCAGGGTCACGGGTGTCGTCACCCAGGTGCCAATCATAATTCGCCCCGAGCTGTTATAAACAAGTTTGCCAGGCGTGCCGGTAAGCTGGCCGATATTCGGGATAGCATCGGCAGAGATAACAATGCCGGTCGAGCCGGTATCCATTTCCACAGGGCGGGCATCGCCGTCCGGGAAGTTAATCCGCAGACCTGGCGTATGGGCCATACCGGGCGCCGCTTTCGATGAGGGATAGTATTGTAAATAAACGCTTTGCGTACCGTCGTCATACTGCGGTGCGTCGGCGGCATACGCGTAGCTCGCCATACAGCCCAACATTAATGCCACTGTCTTTTGTTTCATTCTGTTGCCTCTGCGGATTTCAACATACCCGCACTAACTGTAGACCACAATCAGCGGTCTACTCTCCTGCCAATATCACGGCGTGCACTATACTGGTTCAGGTTTATGGCGTTAACGAGAGAAGGGATGTCAGCATGTGGCTTAATGTAGTGATTGTTTTAGCAAGCGCGGCGGTAATGGAAGCGGTGGCAGCGTTGTCTCATCGCTACATAATGCACGGTTTTGGTTGGCGCTGGCATCAATCCCATCACGCGCCGCGTACCGGCTGGTTTGAGCGCAACGACTTATACGCGGTGGTGTTTGCAGGCGTTGCGATTGCGCTGATTGCCACAGGCACCGCGGGAGTGTGGCCGCTTCAGTGGATTGGCGCAGGCATGACGCTGTACGGGTTGCTCTATTTTCTGGTGCACGATGGCCTGGTGCATCAACGCTGGCCCTTCCACTGGGTACCACGCAAAGGCTACCTCAAGCGACTGTGGCTGGCGCACCGTTTTCATCATGCGGTCAATGAGAAAGAGGGGTGTGTGTCGTTTGGGTTTCTGGTGGTGAAATCGCCGGAGGCATTACAGGCGCAACTGCGTAAACGTCCGCGCCCGTCTAGAGCGGCCGCTGCCAAAGCGACGCCGGACGCGCTGAAGGAGCAACCACCGGCGCGATAGCCGCCCGGCCTGCGCCTTTTAACAGCAGCATTAATTTTTCCGGTTTAGTGGTGTGCTGGCGTCTGTCCCAGGCGCGGGCCCCGGCATGGGCGACTTTAATGCCGATGGCGCGATAAACGTCGCGCGCGGTGGCAATCGCCCAGCGCGAGCGCAGGGGCAGGGCAGGCAAACCCGCCAGCGCGGAATCATAATAGGGTTCCGCCGCCACCAGCAGTCGCTTCACCACGCGAAACAGCGCCGGACGATGCTCAGGCAGGGCGAAGCTTTTTGCAGTGAGGCCTTCCTGCGCAAGCCAATTGGCAGGGAGATAGCAGCGCCCTGCCTGCGCATCTTCAATTACGTCCCGGGCAATATTGGTGAGCTGAAACGCAAGTCCTAAGTCGCAGGCGCGATCCAGTACCTTTGCCTCCCGCACGCCCATAATATGCGCCATCATCAGTCCCACCACGCCCGCCACGTGATAGCAATAACGCAGGGTGTCATCAAGGGAAGTATAACGTTCACCGCGCACGTCCATGGCGAACCCGTCAAGATGCGCCAGCGGCCATTCAGCCGGAATGTGATGGTGCATCGTCACCTCTTGAAGCGCCGCAAACGCCGGTTCTGTCGGCGTGTGTCGTTGATAAACAGCAAGCGTCGCATCGCGCAGCCGTTCAAGCTGTTGCTCCGGCGTCACGCTTGCGGGCGCGTTTGCGGTAAAACCGGCTATTTGATTATCGATAACGTCATCGCAATGGCGGCACCAGGTATAGAGCATCAGCACGCTACGGCGCGTTTTCGGATCAAAAAGCCTGGCGGCGGCATCGAAACTTTTTGAACCTTTGCGCATGGTTAACGCCGCATGATTGAAAAGCGGTTTATTCATGCCAACTCCTCCAGCATCAACCGGGCTGTGGCTTTGGCTGAACCGATAACGCCCGGGATCCCGGCGCCTGGGTGGGTGCCGGCTCCCACCAGATAGAGGTTATCCAGGTGTTCATCGCGGTTATGCGGCCTGAACCAGGCGCTTTGGGTTAATAACGGCTCCAGGGAAAACGCTGAACCCAAATGCGCGCCAAGCGTATGCTCAAAATCGTCCGGCGTGAAAATGCGGTGCGTCACCAGTTGCTGGCGCAGATTCGGCATATACCGGGCTTCAAGGTAGTCAAAAATCCGCTCGCGTAGCGCCGGGCCTTCCACGCTCCAGTCCAGCGGCGCATTACCCAAATGCGGCACGGGTGTCAGCACATAAAACGCGCCGCAGCCGGGCGGAGCAAGAGAAGGGTCGGTCGCGCAGGGGGAGTGCAAATATAAAGAAAAATCCTCTGACAGCGTCGAGCCGTGAAAAATCTCCTGCACCAGCGCTTTATAGCGCGCGCCAAAACAGATGGTGTGATGCGCTAACTGCGGGTGCGTGGCGTTTAGCCCGAAATAGAGTACAAACAGCGAGTTGCTCATGCGTTTACCGGCAAGCTTCTGACCTTTTGCCTGCCCGGGCGGATAGTGTCCGAGCAGCTTCTTATAGGTATTCACCACGTCGGCATTCGAGGCGACGGCGTCTGCCGTAAATACGCGCCCGTCCTGCGTCACCACCTGGCTTACCCGCTGCTTATCCACCTCAATACGCTCAACCGGGGTGTTCAGTTCCAGCGTCCCGCCCAGATCGGTAAACAGCTTGACCATGCCCGCCACCAGCGCGCCCGTGCCGCCCCGGGGAAACCAGACACCCCATTCCCGCTCAAGGGCATGAATAAGCGTATAGATTGCTGACGTGGCGAACGGGTTGCCGCCCACCAGCAGCGAATGGAAGGAAAAGGCCTGGCGCAGATGCTCGTCTTTAATAAAGCGCGAGACGGACTGGTAGACATTCTCCCACGCGCGCAGGCGCATCAGTTGCGGGCTGACTTTGACCATATCGCTAAAATGCAAAAAAGGCGTCGCGCCCAGCCGCAGATAACCCTCTTTAAACACCGCTTTCGAGTAATCCAGAAAGCGCGCGTATCCCTGCACATCAGCAGGGTTCAGTGCGGCAATTTGACGCTGCAACAGCGGCTCGTTATTGCTGTAATCAAACCGGGTGCCGTCTTCCCAGCACAACCGGTAAAACGGCTCTACCGGCATCAGTTCAACGTAATCCTCAAGCCGTTTGCCCGCACCGGAAAATAACTCTTCCAGCGCGCTCGGGTCGGTAATGACCGTGGGGCCGGCATCAAAGGTAAATCCATGGTCATGATAGACATACGCGCGTCCGCCTGGCTTATCGCGCTGTTCCAGCACGGTGGTCTGGATCCCCGCCGACTGAAGGCGGATCGCAAGCGCCAGTCCGCCAAAACCCGCGCCTATCACCACTGCTTTTTTCATGATTCATTCCCTGTGTTAAAGGCCGCCCGCAACGCCTGAAAAACCGGAACGGGCGGCTTACCTGTTAAGAGTCGTGCCTTATCGCAAAGCGTCAGATCCCCGGCATAAAAGTGGGCGATGGTGTCATCGGGTAATGCGTAAAAACGCTGCATGACGCGCCAGCGGTTGTTTGGCTTGCCTGCTAAAAACAGCATCCGGTTGAGCAGGCGGAAAAAGCCCTGCCTGCGCCACTGCCGGGCGGCCATTGTGCGGGTCAGTGACGCCAGATGCGGCGCGTCAATCACATCAAGGCCTGCTACGGCGTCGGCCAGTTGCACCGCGAGCGGCAGGGAATAGCCAGTGACGGCGTGAAACAAGCCAGCGCGCATCCCTGAAAGCGGCTGGTGCCATGCTTCGCTCTCGGGTGCCGAGCCTGAGAGGGTGAGCGGCAGACAGCCCGCTTCTTCTCGCAATAAAGTATCGAGCGTCCAGCCATGGGCTGTGGCGTACTCCTCAATGGCGGCGCGATATTCGGTGGTGTCGCGCATCGGCAGGTTGCTGAACCGCGTGTCTTCAATCAGCACGCAGTCGGGCGAAAGCGGCAACAGATAGAAAAACCGGTAGGCGTCGCATTGCGCCACCGTTGCGTCCATCAGTCGCGGGCGGGTAAGCCCGTGGGGTTGTGCGAGTCGCCACTCCTGGCCGACGAAACATTGCCAGGCGTTGCGACTCGAAGTCACATCACCCTGACCGCGACCGTCGATCACCGCGCGGGCCGTGAGCGTTTCGCCGCTCTGTAACTGTACGCTTTGAGGCGTTAGCGCCGTTACCGGGCAGTCCAGCCAGAGATGTTCACCGAGCGCCTCGGTAAGTTTACGGGCGAACCGGTCCGAAAAAATCGTGTAATAATCCTGGTCAATGCCCCGCGTCAATTGCGGAAACAGGACATCGTAACCGGGCCAGCGGTGGGAGAGCAGCGGCGCTATCCACTGATGCTGCCCGGCGGATAAATCATGATGGTGAAAAGACCAGGTATGATTGCCGCCTGCGGTTTTACTCTGTTCAATCACCAGAATCATTAATTCCGGGCGCGCCTGCTTAAGACGCCAGGCGATCAGGCCATTGGCAAGCCCTGCGCCGACTAAAATCAGATCCCATTCCATGCGCGTGTCGCTCCTGCGTTAACGGGGCGTCCGGTGTCGAGCGCCTGCTCAATAAGGTTTGCCGCCCGCGCCGCGCCGCCCGCCTGGCGGATCGCCTGGCTTACCTGCGCCAGCCGTTGATGGTAATCGCTCCCCTCATTCAGCAGCGCAGTGATCTGGCTTGCGATAGTCGAGGCCGATGCCAGCCGGGACACTTTGCGGCCAAGTCCGTGATACACCACTCTTGCGGCGACGGCGGGCTGGTCGAACGCCACGGGCATTACGATGGACGGACAGCGCACCGAAATTGCTTCGAGAACGGTGTTAAGCCCGGCATGACACAACATCATATCGGCCTGCCGGAGTACCTCATGCTGCGGGACGAAGCTTTCCACTTGAGCGGCGCCGTTGCGGTATAAACCGTCCACCTGTGCAGGAGACAGCCCGTCGCAGTGGGCGATCGTCACGTTAACCCCCGCCAGATGGCAGGCCCGCGCGAGGGTGCGTAACAGGGAATACTGGTGGCCTTGTAAGGTGCCAAGGGTGGCAAACGCCTGCGGTGCGTCGTTGCGCCGACGTGCGGGGAGTTCCGGCAGGGGCTGGAAGGTGCCGATATAATGAAAATTATCCGGCAACTCGCGACGCGGGAAATCAAATGTTGCGCAGCCCTGGGCGATTTGCGCCAGCGGCGACAGGCACTCATCGAGCCGTTGTTTACGGGGCAGCCCAAACCGGCGGCTGTAGGCATCAATCACCCGGTAGTGCGCCTGCATCAGCCGGTCATACACCTGCTCACTGCCCGCATACAGCCGTCTGGCGGTGTTGTCCTCGCCATAGCGGAACGGCATTACCGGCAAAGGCAAGTCCGGTTCACGGTTAACGGGCAGGGCGCAGGCCACCGAAACAAACGGCAGGCCTAAAAATTCACTTACCAGCCCGCCTGCGGGTTCCATCTGATCAACAATCGCGCCGTCCACCTGCAAACGTTTTAAGATGCCCGGCAGCGCATGGCACAGCGCATCGGTATGCGCCGCCAGCGTACCGGCAATGCGAAAAAAAGTGCGCGCCGCAGGGGAGCGAAAACGCTGTTGGGCGCGCTGCACGCTGTCCGGCAGCGACGGGCAGCCGCCGATGCGCGGATTATCACAGGTGACAAGCGACGGATGGAGAATAAAAGTTAGCCGATGGCCTTTACCGCTAAGATGGAGCGCCAGCGCTTCCATCGCCCGGATATGACTAAACAGCGGCGGTACGATTATCGCGTAGTGGCTCACGTGTCCCTGCCGCACCTGACCATTTCTGCCGTCTTTAGCGCATCAAGATTAATGCTGCCGGTACAGAAACAGGCGAGTTTAAGTTGATCAATAGTGATGGCGAAACGCGCTATCACGGCTTCGGTTGACTCTGTAGCGCTGTCGAGTATCGCTGCGGCTTGCCCGGCAAGGCTTGCGCCAAGCCGCAGCGCTTTGGCAACATCAATGCCCGTGCGTATCCCGCCGGAGGCGATCACCGGTATGTGGGGACAGGCAGCACGAATATCCTGCACCGCCTGAGCGGTAGGAATGCCCCAGTCGGCGAAAGCCGTCGCCAGTGCGCGCAGATGGGCGTTGTCGGCACGCTTGCCTTCCACTGCCGCCCAACTGGTGCCGCCCGCGCCCGCCACGTCAATGGCGCTGACGCCGACATCAATCAAACGCCTCGCAAGGGTGGCAGAAATGCCGGCGCCGACTTCTTTCACTACCACCGGAACACTCAGGTGACGGACCACCTGGGCGATGGCATCCAGTTTACCGGCCCAGTCGCGGTCGCCGTCGTGCTGAAGAATTTCCTGAAGCGGGTTTACATGAATAATCAGCGCGTCGGCTTCAATCATCTCAACCACGCGCCGCGCGGCATCGATGCCTTTTGCGCCCACAAGTTGCGCGGCACCCAGATTAGCCATCAGAGGAATATCCGGCGCCAGTTTGCGCAAGGATTTATCAATGCCGCAATCCGCCTTGCCCTCAAGCGCAATGCGCTGTGAACCCACGCCCATGGCGACTTTCAATTCCTGCGCCGCTTCAGCCAGATGATGATTAATCATCGTCGCGCGCTTAGCGCCGCCGGTCATGGAGCTAATCAGCAGTGGCGCATTGAGCGTTTTGTTAAGAAAGACGGTTTTTAAGTCAATGGCGTCGTAATTGATTTCCGGTAGCGCGCAGTGAACGAAGCGCCAGTTGCCAAATCCCGTGCTGGCTCCTGTGACGTCCTGCGGGGAGTTAAGGATAATGTCCAGATGATCGTTTTTTCTCTGAACAATTCCCTGATCTTTCAACGCCATGATAATCCTCAAACAGGCAAGGTATACGGTTTAGGGCATCTCACAGATGCCGGTAGAGCATCAGGCGATTTTCATCGCGGGCTTTTCGCCCGCCAGCGCCAGGGTCAACAGGGCATGTATAAACCGACGGGTTTCCTGACCCGCCACGCCGATGGCGTCAAGATGTTCATTCGCGGAATGAAAATGGCGGTAAACCCGATCGCAGACATGGTCGCGGCCCATCACGTTGACAAGCGTCGGTTTTCCGGCGTCTTTATTGCGATCCTTACCGGTGGTGTAATGCGAATCCGACAGATCGTCCAGAAGCTGAAACAGTTGGCCGAAATCGGTGGCGAAAGCCGATAAACGCTGACGTGTGGCCTCGTTTGCGTGGGAGGTCAGGCCGATCACCTGTAGCATAGCGATAAACAGCACGCCGGTTTTTAATTCATTGGTGGCGGTAATGTCGTTGATGTCCTGGTTTTGCCCAACGCCCGCCAGATCGCGAAACTGCCCGAGCACTAAACCCTGTTCACCCACGGCATTCGCCAGTTCGCTGACGGCAAGCGCCTTTTGCTCGCCGCTAAGCCCGCTGGTGGAAGACACCAGCGCAAAGGCGCGGGTGAGCAAACCGATGGCGGCGAGTATGGCTACGCTTTCACCGTACTTTTTATGAATGGTCGGTTTTCCGCGCCGCATATCGGCATTATCCATGCAGGGGATATCGTCAAGGATAAGCGAGGCGGAATGGATCATCTCTACGGCGCAGGCCAGATCGAGTAAGGTCTTTTTTTCACCCGCATACCCCAGATCATGGGCAATCAGCAACATCATCAGTGGCCGAATCCGCTTTCCCTGCCCAAGGACACTTTCCTGCATCGCCAGGCCCACTGCCGTTTTGCCATCGCAATTTTGCAGCAGTGCCGCGAGATGCTGTTCAATGTTGCTTTTTATTTCGTGGACAGACAGGCCGCCGGAAAAGGTGTTTTCGTTTTCGCTCATTGATGAGGGACCACCGTGGTACATGCTTTATTGGTTTGTTTAACCGTAGACTGCACGGCGGCGGTTCGCCAGTGCTGTTTGTACAAGTTTTTAACTTTATCATGTACAACTTTGTAAAGCAGAGCGGGGGAGCGTACTGGCAGGCGGGCTATCGCTGTCTGAGCAAGATTCAGACAGCGATGGGTGACGGTTACAGACCGCGCTGTTCCATCAAAAGCGCGAGATCAATCAGGCGGTTGGAAAACGCCCATTCGTTATCGTACCAGGCGAGAATTTTCACCAGATTGCCGCCAATCACAAGCGTTGAGAGCCCGTCGATAATGGACGAGCGCGCGTCGCCCTGATAATCGCTCGATACCAGCGGTTCTTCGCTGTATCCCAGGATCCCCTGCAACGGGCCGTCCGTCGCTGCGGCGCGAAACGCCGCATTGACTTCATCTACCGTCACATCGCGTTTCAGGGTCACGGTGAGATCGACAATCGATACCACAGGCACCGGTACGCGCAGTGAATAGCCGGTTAACCGCCCGTCGAGTTCCGGGATAACTTTCCCGAGCGCCTTAGCCGCGCCGCTGGAGTAGGGCACAATCGACAGGGCCGCGGCACGCGCGCCACGCAGATCTTTTTCCGGCTGATCGTGCAGCGCCTGGCTATTGGTATAAGCATGGGTGGTATTCATCAGGCCATGTTCAATACCAAATTGCTGATGCAGTACCAGCGCTGCCGGGGCAAGCCCATTCGTCGTGCAACTGCCGTTGCTGACCACAAAATGCTGTTGTGGATCGTAGTGCTGATGGTTGACACCCATCACGATGGTCAGGTCATCATTTTTCGCAGGGGCGGAGATAATGACGCGTTTTGCGCCGCCGTGGCTGATATGCACCGCCGCTTTTTCCCGTTCGGTAAAGAAGCCGGTGGCTTCAATGACGATATCCACCCCGACGCTGCTCCACGGAATGTTTGCCGGGTCGCGCTCGGAGAACACCTTCACCGCGTTACCGTCGATACGCAACTCGCCGTCGCCAGCTTCGACGGGGTACGGCAGGGTGCCGAGCAGGGAGTCGTATTTGAGAAGATGCGCGAGAGTTTTACTGTCCGTCAGATCGTTAATGGCCACAATCTGAACCTGTTCATTTTTCAGGGCGGCCCGCATCACGTTGCGCCCAATGCGGCCAAAGCCGTTAATGCCAATCTTAATCATACTACCCTCCTGATGTACCGTTGATAAGTCAAGGGTAGGCGTCAGACGTTATGGCGTAAATGACAAAAAAGGATCACTTTACGCCATTTTCCGGCAGTGAAAACGCTCGCGGTAGTCGCCAGGGGTGAGGTGAAGTTGTTTCTCAAAGGTCCGGCGCAGATTAATGCTGCTGCCAAAGCCGGTGAGTTGCGCGATGCGCTCCAGCGTGTCGGTAGTTTGTTCCAGTCGGTCACGCGCGGCGGCGAGACGCGCTTCGGCGACGTAGCGGGCAGGGGAGACGCCCACTTCGCGGGTAAACACGCGCGTAAAGTTACGCGGACTCATGGCGACGCGATCGGCCAGTTTATCAACACTGAGATCGTCTGCGAGGTGCGCCAGGATCCAGCGCTGCAAATCGCCCACCGGCCCGGAATGCCCGGCCTGATCGAGCTTGTAGCGGCTAAATTGCAACTGCCCGCCGGGACGGCGCAAATACATCACCATATCCTGCGCGATGTCTCGGGCGAGGGTGAAGCCATAGTCCACTTCTACGAGCGCAAGGGTTAAATCAAACCCGGAACTGACCCCGCCGGAGGTCCAGACTTCGCCATCCTGAATATAAAGCGGGCCACCTTCGACATGGATTTGCGGGTACGTCGCCTGCATCTCTTCCAGCAAACGCCAGTGGGTGGTGGCGCGACGTCCATCAAGCAGCCCGGCTTGCGCCAGCAGCATCGCACCGCCGCAAATAGAGGTAACGCGACGGGTGTGAGGGGCCGCCATACGCACCCAGCTTGCTACCGCATCGCCTTCATCCGGGTTCGTGCCGCGTCCGGTTATCATAATGGTGTCGCGCGGCTCAAAGGGATCGAGATCGGTGAGACGATGGTCCGCCAGCAGGTTCAGGCCGGACTGGCCGTGGATAACCTGGTGTGGTTGTGTGGTGGCAATGGTTATTCGGTAGCGCGGCGCGTCACCGGGCATCTGATGCAGGCGATTGGCCTGCATCAGAATATCGGCAATACCCGCGGCTTCGAACAGCATGCCGCCGTCAGGAACAATAATCAGAACGGTTTTCATGTCCTGAAATGTAATCTTTTTACAAAATAAGTCAAACGGGCAAGCTGATTATCGTAAAAATCCTTGCAGGAGTCGTAAGCCCTGTCAGGACAGAAAATCGATCCCGCCAACGCCGCCTCAGCCCGGACCTTCGCTGCCCGCCGCCAGCAGCGGGACCAGTACATTGCTGATGTGCGTTTCGATGGCGTGCGCGCGGCCCAGACGCTGCACCACGCCGTTGCGAATATCCCATTCCAGCGGACGGTTTGCCTGCCTGTCGGCAAGGATGGAGGTGCCTAAATCCGCCGGGGCGCGATGAAACCCATCCACGATTTCCTGTGGCACGCTATCATCCAGCACCGCGCCTTCAGCACGGGCGACCGTCAGACATTCACGCAGATAAGCCAGCGCCAGTTCAGTGATATCGGTGCGGGAGAACATCCCGGCGCGACGATTCGCAAGCACCATCAGACCAGCAACCGCATTTTGCAAAAGCTTGCGCCAGGCGATGGAAACAAAATCGGCTGAGAGCTCAACGCCACATCGCGTTCCGCTGAGGGCATCCACGATGCGCGCAGCCTGCGGCACGTCCGGCAGCGTCAGGCGCGGCCTGGCCCGAAGCCAGACTGACGCATCCGGTTCTCGCTGCGCCGGGAACCACACCACTGAAGGCACAACCGTTGCGCCATTAACCAGAGGCGCCAGTTGGGCTTTCTGCTCAACGCCATTCTGAAGCGCGCACACCACCGTATTCTTATCGCACAATGCGGCAAGCCAGCCTGTACTATCCGCAACCTGCGTGGTTTTTACAGCCACGAACACCACATCAACAGGGTGATGAATAGTCGCCGGGTCGGTTAACACCGGGCCTGGCACCACGATTTCCCCGTCGTCGTGACGCAACAGTAACTGTGGATGCGCGGTGCGCCCGCACAGCACCGGCGTGCGGCCCACTTCATGCAGGGACGCGGCAATAGTGGTACCGATGGCACCAGGCCCAAGAAGGGCAATGGCAGGATGTTGATTCATCATGTGTTCTCCTGACAGGATTAGCCAGGCATCAGTGTAGCCCTGGTCATTGTCTTGCGCCCACTTGTCTTTTTATATGACGTCGCCAAACTGCGGGGGGATAAGCGGCGGGTGAGGATCGCCGGGTTCAGACGGCGGGTTGCTGAAAGGTGAAAGAAAGCACGCGGCGCTTAGTCAGTAGTGACCCGCTCAGGCTTTATCACCTGCATGTTTGGGGGATGCCTGTAACGCTCCTCAGGTTTTCCATGGCCTTATGACTTCTCACTTATGGCTTACCGTTATCCTGAAAGGTCACTTTATCTGTTTCAGTGCCGCGAAGTGAGGAGGGGGCCGTTACTCTGAAAAGCGGTTATCACACAATATGGCCTGCGCGTGAAGTACCGCTTCACGGTCTTCGTTAAGTCGGGTTGCCACATAGATATCAATATTCAGTTTTTCCGCTTCGGCGGGTATCAGCGCCCGGTAACATAATCCTTCCTGCGTGAAAGTGCATTTCGACCTGGGCATAAGGGCAAATCCTTTTCCTCGCGCTATGTGCGTAAGCATAACCAGTGAATCTTCCGGCTCTTTCACTCTCTTTATAGGCGTGGTGAGCTGCTCAAAATAGCGTTCACATTTGTCGTAAAAAGACGGATTAGCGCTTCGTGAGAACCAGAACAGCGGTAAATCACTGACGTCGTCCAGCGATACGTTGTCTTTCAGACTTGCCGGATGCCCGGCGGGGATAGCCATCAGTAAGGGTTCCCGACAGACCCACCGATACTGAACGGTGTCTTCATGTCCAATAGCCTTTTCCCCCGTGAGAACGAGGTCAAACATATTTTTTGACAGACACTGAAGCAATTGTGCAGAAGTGAGATTGGGCGTTTCAATATCGTCACGGGCATTGAGTTTACTGAGTTGCCTGTTGACGGGCTCAATGAATTCAAAGTTGAGTGTGCGGGTAAGCCCGATGCGCAGACTGCTTTCTGAGGCGAGTGACTCCATTTTCAGCGCATTAAGTTCCTGGAGGATTTTTTCCGCTTTTATTACCAGTGCCCGACCCGCGTCCGTCAGGATGACGTCATGGGTGCTGCGATTGAACAGCGGCTTATTGAGTACCGCTTCAAGGCATTGTATCTGACGGGTTAATGGCGGCTGGGTCATCCTCAGCCGTTCGGCAGCTTTGCGAAAATTCAGCTCATGCGCAACCGCAATGAAGCACTGAAGTTGTTTCACGCTGGGCAGGTTGTTGCTGATCAAGTGTCCTGCGGTGGCCATAAATTTCATCCTCTTCATCAGAACAGGTATTCTAACCAGACAAAGACGTTAAGGTCATCGCTTGCTTATGCATTCTGGCTGGTACAGCTTTGTGACGTGTGACTACCGCGCAGGCTTCGGCTGGTATGCTGATTGCCATCGATGACGGGAAATTTTTTGGGAGGCTGCGGTTGGTGTCAGTTTTATTTATATATCAAGGAAGTACAGCGGCAGCGTTGAGCGTAAAAAAAACCGGGAATCTCCCGGTTTTTTCATCCCCGATTTCAGGCGTTGATGCCTTTCATACCTTCTTCAGAGTACCGTTGGCCTTTAATATCAACATGCTGGTGAATACCGTTCAGTAACGCAATATCTGTTTCAGTTAACACGACATCGACCGCATGGGCATTTTCGGTCAGATAATTACTGTGCCTGGTACCGGGAATAGGTACCAGCTTATCGTACTGCGCAAGCAGCCATGCCAGCGCTATCTGTCCGGTAGTGTAGCCATACTTTTCAGCCAGCGGAGTCACCGCATCTAAAAGTTTTGCGTTGTGATCAAGGCTCGACTGAATAAACCGCTCGTTATTTTTACGGAAGTCCCCCTCTGAAAAATCGCTGTTCTTACGATACTTTCCAGTTAAGAACCCCCTGCCAAGCGGTGAATAAGGGACCACGCCAATCCCTAGCGCTTTTGCCGTCGGCAGAATTTCCTCTTCAATATCACGCGTCCAGAGGGAATATTCGGTTTGCAGGGCAGTCAGCGGATGAACAGCATGGGCCCGACGCAGCGTTGATGCCGATACTTCGCAAAGACCAATGTGGTTGATCTTTCCTTCTTTAACGAGACGGCTCAGGCATTCCATGCTTTCCTCAATCGGGGTCGTTTCGCTAATTCGGTGAAGATAGAACAAATCGATTTGCTCAACGCCCAGCCTCTTAAGAGATTCATGACAGTTGCGGATGATATAGTCAGGTTGATTGTTAATGGTGCGGGCATAGGACTCATCGGGCGAACGATCGATACCGCACTTTGTGGCAATGATGAACCGCTCACGCGTTGCCTTATCCAGCCCGGCAAGAAAGCGGCCTATCAGCGCTTCGTTGTGGCCCCGCCCATACAGATTGGCGGTATCAATAAACGTGATATTCAGGTCGATAAGTTTATGTAAGAGCTGCAGGGAAGCCTTATCGTCTGTTTGACCATAAAACTCGCTCAGTCCCATGGCGCCATAGCCAATGGAACTGACAGTAAGATTTTGCGATAAATTTCGGGTTTGCATAGTGTCTCCTTGTAAGTGTGGTGATTGTTACACCTTGCATAAGGAGGATGAATTGCCATTTTTGTGATGCAGAAAAGGTATCACAGAGGATATTTTTTGTTGTTAGGGATAGTCGCCGGTAAAGCAATAAAATCGGGAATTCACAAAGTGAGAGAATTAACTTATTGAGTCAGCCTCAGGGTTTATTAAATAAGTGGGCTGGCATGCGGCGCGAAAGGAAAGAGGGAATTTGACTGCGTCGCTAAGAGACAAATTGAGAGATGATTAAATGAAAAATCCACGCAATTGCGTGGATTTTGTAAGAAACGTATTCCTTTTGAGATTAATTGCCATCTTAAAACAAAACAGAAGCGATTAGACGTTAAAACAAGCTACTTAATTTATTTTTTTGATATTTATTGATAATTTTTATTTATATTATGAATCGCCACGGATAATCTAGACACTTCCGAGCCGTTGATAATACTGCTTTTCATATTCTGTCGGTGACATCTGATTGCTCGAACCATGCCGACGCTTACTGTTATAAAACATTTCGATGTAATCAAAAATATCGCTGCGGGCTTCTTCCCGCGTTCCGTAGATCTTTTTCTTTATCCGTTCGCGTTTCAGCAACTGGAAAAAGCTTTCTGCAACCGCATTATCGTGACAGTTACCGCGACGGCTCATGCTCCCCTCCAGGCCGTGTGCTTTTAGGAACGACTGCCACTCATGGCTTGTGTACTGACTGCCCTGGTCCGAGTGAACCAGCACCTGTTTTTGGGGATTACGCCGCCATACAGCCATCAGCAGTGCGTTCAGGACAATGTCCTTTGTCATCCGTGATTGCATTGACCAGCCGATAATTTTGCGTGAGAACAGATCAACAACCACAGCAAGATACAGCCAGCCTTCGTGGGTCCTGACGTAGGTTATGTCCGTTACCCAACGCTTATCCGGAGCATCCGGATTGAACTGTCGCTGGAGCATGTTGGGCGATACGATACTGGCCTCGCCTTTGCGTGCCCGCGGGCTACGGTACCCGACCTGAGCCTTTATCCCGGCACGATTCATCAGTCGCCAGACTCTGTTCACTCCGCACTGTTGCCCGCTATCCCGCAAGTCCAGATGGATCTTGCGATAACCATAAACGCAACCGGACTCCAGCCAGAACTGTTTGATCTGTCCCGTCAGTCTCAGATCTACCTGATGGCGCTGAGAATACGGTTGCTTAAACCAGGCGTAAAAGCCACTGGGATGAACATCCAGCACCCTGCAGAGCAGACGAACAGGCCAGCAACGGGAGTTGTCACGAATAAAGGCGTACCTCAATCGGACAGCTTTGCGAAGTACGCCGCGGCTTTTTTTAATATGTCCCGTTCGTCAGTAACCCGCTTCAACTCCTTCTGGAGTCGGCGGATCTCGGCCTGAGCATCTGACTGTTCTTTATTAGTGGATGAGTCCGGACCGTACTTCTTTATCCAGGCGTAAAGGCTGTGGGTGGTGATATCGAGACGTGTTGCAACGCTGGAAACAGAATGACCGCGATCAATAACCTGTTTGACTGCTTCAATTTTAAACTCTTCGGGGTAACGTTTACCGCTCATGGGCACCTCTCTTTAAGTCATTTTAAATGACTCCGAGGTGTCTGTTAAACCCGTGGCGATGACCCTGACCCGAAATCCTGCGCCATTCAGAAACAGAATTCCGGCATGATCTACACTCCCTGAACGGAGGTGGTGCCATGAAAAAATCACGATTCACCGAAGAGCAGATTGTCTTT